>NZ_BAHD01000062.1 GCF_000298215.1 Kineosphaera limosa NBRC 100340
CAGCAGCGGTCCGACCCGCTCCGCCTCGGCGGTGACCTGCACGGCCCCGCGCACCCGGTCCCACGTGGCGTCGCCCGGGGGCCACGCGGACCGGCCCGTCACAAGGTTGCGCACGACCTCCACGGGCACCCGCGCCCCATCGAGAGCCGCACTCGACCACGCGCCCCGCACGCGCGACTCGGCGGCCGCCTCCGGGATGCGGCGGCGCAGGCCCTCGTGAAAGCGCAGCCGGGTGCCGGCCTCGCGCGCGGCCGCGCAGGCCGTAGCCACGCGGGGCCAGGCGGCAACGAGCAACAGCGAATCGGCGGGGGCAGACACGTGCCGCAGCCTACAGTTGGCCCGTGTTCTGGACCGGCGGCTCGGCCGCTCCCGCGCCCGTCGGGTCCGCCCCCGTCTCGGCCTATGGCGCCGCGTTCGGCCACCCGTACGGCCACCCACACAGTGCCGCGGCAGGGCTGCCCGACGGCGGGCTACCCGACTCACTGGTCGTCGTCATCACGCTGGCCGCGGCCCTCGTCTGCTGGACCCTGGTCACCTTCGTCGCGCGCCGCCGCACCGCGATGACCTCCGCCGCCACCGCCGCCACGTACCAGTCGCTGCACACCGCCTCGCTGGCCGCGCGCCACCTGCGCCACGGCCTCACCCCGCAGGCCGCCGAGCGGGCCGCCAGCGAACTGCGCCCGCTGTTGGGCGTGGAGGCCGTGGCCTTCTGCGACGCCGGTGGGCTGCTGGCCTGGGAGGGAGTCAGCGAGCAGCACGCCGTCGACTTTCCCGAGCAGGCCCAAGAGGTGCTGCGGTCCGGCCGCACGGTGCGCCTGGAACACCGAAAGCTCGACTGCGGGCAGCCCGACTGCAGGGTGCGCGACGCGATCCTGGCCCCGCTGGTGTGCCAAGACCGGGTCGTGGCGGTGCTCGGCTCGTTCGACACCCACGTCTCCGCCGACCTCGTGCGCGCCACCCAGGCCGTGGCCGACTGGGTCTCCAGCCAGGTCGAACTCGCCGAACTCGACCGCGAGCGCGCCCGCACGACGGAGGCCGAGCTGCGGGCCCTGCGCGCCCAGATCAGCCCGCACTTCGTCTACAACGCCCTGGCGGCCATCGCCTCGTTCGTGCGCACCGACCCCGTCCGCGCCCGCGAGTTGCTGCTGGAGTTCGCCGACTTCACCCGCTACTCGTTCCGCTCCACGGGGCAGGTGACGCCGCTGGCCGACGAGCTGACCAATATCGAGCGCTACCTGGCGCTGGAGGAGGCCCGTTTCGGCGACCGGCTCTCGGTGAGCCTGCTGGTGGCCCCGGAGGTGCTCGGCGTCGACGTGCCGTCGCTGGCGATCCAGCCGCTGGTGGAGAACGCGGTGCGGCACGGCATCGAGGCCAAGGAGGGGCCGGGGCACATCTCGATCACGGCCACCGATCTGGGCGCCGAGGCCGAGATCGTCGTCGAGGACGACGGCGTCGGTGCCAGTCCGGAGGCCGTGCGCGCGGTGCTGTCCGGCGAGCCCGGCGGCGATCACGTGGGCCTGGCCAATGTCGATGCCCGGCTGCGGACCACCTACGGCGACTCCTACGGCCTGGTCGTGGAGACCGCGCACGGAGCCGGCACCCGCGTCAGCTTCCGGGTCCCCAAATTTTCGCCCCACCTCCACGGGTGAGTCGCCGCTACCCTTGGCGGGCATGACGACGTCCAGCGCCGGCGCGTACGCGAACGGCCCGGCACCGCACGGGGCGCCGGGTCGCCCCGGCGGTGGGCTGCAAGCCCTCATCGTCGACGACGAGGCCCCAGCGGCGGCCGAGCTCGCCTGGCTGCTGGAGCAGGACGAGCGCATCGCGTCGGTGCGCACCGTGCATTCCGGCGCCGATGCGCTGCGGGCTCTGGATGCCGCCGCGGCCGACGTCATCTTCTGCGACATCCGCATGCCGGGCCTGGACGGGATGGAGTTGGCCCGGGTGCTCGGCCGGTTCGCCGAGCCGCCGCAGATCGTTTTCGTCACCGCCTACAGCGACCACGCGCTCGGCGCTTTCGAGGTCGCGGCCGTCGACTACGTCATGAAGCCGGTGCGCCAGGCGCGACTGGGTGAGGCGGTGCGCAAGGTGGCCGCGCGCACCCACAGCGGCGGGGCCACCGTGGCCGCGGCCCAGCCCGTCGACGAGACGATCCCTGTCGAGCTCGGCGGCGTGACGACCTTCGTGCAGCGCTCCGACATCCTCTACGTGCAAGCGCAGGGCGACTACGCGCGCCTGCACACCGCGGACGCCAGCCACCTCGTGCGGATGTCGCTGACCCACCTGGAGGAGCGTTGGGGCGAGGCGGGATTTGCGCGTATCCACCGCTCCACCCTCGTGTCGCTGCCGGCGATCGACCAGGTGCGCGTCGAGCGGGGGCGGTGCGTGGTGTGCCTGGGTGACATCGAGTTGCAGGTCAGCCGCCGGCACACGCGCGAGCTGCGCGACCGACTCATGCGCCTGCCCGGGCGGGGCGGCAGATGAGCTTGTCGGGCCGCGGCCCGACACCCAAACGGGTCCGCATCACCTCCCCGCGCCGCCAGGCCATGCGGCGACCTCCGACGCGCCCCATCACCACCGAGCTCGACGAACAGACCGCGTTGGGCCAGGTCTATGTCGACGCGCTGCTCACGGCGCAGCGGCGCCTGGCCGTCCGGCTGCTGGGCGGGATGCTGCTGCTCGTCGCCGTGACGGTAGCGACCTTCCTCGGGGTGCCCGCCGTGCACGCGGCACGGATCGGCCCGGTGCCGTTCACCTGGCTGTGGCTCGGCGGCGCCGCCTACGTGCTGCTGGTGCTGGCCGCCCTGGCCTATCTGCGCGCCACCGAGCGGCTCGAGCGCGAGTTCATTGCGCTGGTGCGCCGAAGCCGCACGTGACCGGGCCTGCATGACTGCGCAACCGTGGCTGGCGCTGCCGATCGCGCTCGTGTGCGCGCTGACGGTGCTGGGCGGCATGTACGGCCTGCGGCTCTCGCGCACCACCTCCGACTTCTACGTCGCCGGTCGCGCCGTCGGCCCGTGGACCAACGCCTCCGCCATCGGCGGCGAGTACCTGTCCGCCGCTTCCTTTCTCGGCGTCGCGGGCATCGTCTACCTCGGCGGCGTCGACACCTTGTGGTTCCCCGTCGGGTACACGCTCGGCTACCTCGTGCTGCTCGTGCTCGTCGCGGCCCCGCTGCGCCGCTCCGGCGCCTACACCGCCTCCGACTTCGCCCAGGCCCGGCTCGAACGCCGCGGCGTGCGCCGGCTGAGCACCCTGTTGGCGATCCTCATCGGCTGGCTGTACCTGTTGCCGCAGTTGCACGGGGCCGGGCTGGCCCTGCAGAGCCTCACCGGCGCTCCCGCGTGGGTGGGCGGGATGCTCGTGTGTGTCGTCGTGACGTTCAACGTCGTCGCCGGGGGGATGCGCTCGGTGACCCTCGTGCAGGCCGTTCAGTACTGGTTCAAGCTCGCCGCGATCGCGGTCCCGGCGCTCATCCTGCTGGGGTTGTGGTGGGCCCAGGGCGCGCCGGCCCCGCAGCTCGACCTCGCGCTGGCGCTCGACCCCGCCCCCACCGCGACCCGCGCCTACGTGACGGTCAGCACCCTCGTCGCCTTGTGCCTGGGCACGATGGGCCTGCCGCACGTGCTCGTGCGCTTCTACACCAACCCCAACGGGCGCGCGGCGCGGCGCACGACGGTCGCGGTCATCGCCTTGCTCGGCGCCTTCTATCTCTTCCCGCCCCTCTATGCCATCTTGGGCCGCGTGTACCGCCCCCCGACCGGCACGGCCCCTGCGTTCGACGGCCGGGCCGACGCCATCGTGCTGCAGTTGCCGCAGGTCATGAGCGATGGCCCGCTGGGGCGCACGCTGCTGGCCGTCCTCGCCGCCGGGGCCTTCGCGGCGTTCTTGTCGACGGCCTCTGGCCTGGCGGTCGCGGTGACCGGAGCGCTGGACCAGGATGTCGTGCGGCCGGGACTGGCGCGGATCACCGGCGGTGACGCCGAGGGGGTGCACAGCTTCCGGCTTGCGGCGCTGCTGACGATGCTCGTGCCGGCGATGATCTTCCCCTCGGTCGGCGACATCGGCCTAGCCACCACCGTGACGCTGGCGTTCGCCGTCGCCGCCTCCACCTTCGCCCCGCTGCTGGTGCTCGGAGTGTGGTGGCCACGGCTGTCGTCCACGGGCGCCCTCGCCGGCCTGGCCGTCGGCGGCGTGACGTCGCTGGGTGCTGCGACCGCGACGGTCTTCGGGGTGCTGCCGCCGGGTGCCTGGCACACGGTCGTGGCCAATCCCGCGGCCTGGAGCGTGCCGCTGGCGACCCTGACGATGATCCTGGTCTCCCTGGCCACACCCGGTCGGGTCCCCGCCAACACCAGGGCCACCATGATGCGCTTGCACCTGCCCGAGGGCGCCTTTCCGGGCCGTTCCGGTCTCTGAGGCGGCGTCCGCACCCGCTGAGGCCCCGTCAAGACCCCTTGACGCCCCTTGTGGCCTCTAGAGGCCACCGCGAACCATCACCGTTCGGCGCTGCGCAACGACCGTTCATCGCGTCCGGTTTCCTACCGGCGCAACGATTCGGCCACTTCCAGTGACGCACCGTGCCAATCGGGGGACAGCGGTGGTGCGCACCGTGCAAGGTGTTCCCCACGACGACGGCGCGTCCGTCTCGCCGAGCCGTCCCGACATGGCGCGGCTCCCCTAGCGCCACCAACGGAGGTGACCCGGTGTCCAGCAGCCAGAGCGGCGGCTCGTCCCAAGCAGACGGCTTGACCGCCTACCAGGAAATACAGGCCAGCGAAGAATTCCAGGATTTACGTAAGAGATTCCGGGCTTTCGTGTTCCCGATGACCGCGGGGTTCTTGATCTGGTACTTCCTTTACGTGCTGACCGTCACCTTCTTGCCGGAGTTCATGTCGATCCGGGTCGTCGGCAACATCAACCTCGGCCTCATCTTCGGCTTGCTGCAGTTCGTCACGACGTTCGCGATCACGATGGCCTACGTGCGTTGGGCCGACAAGGTTTTCGACCCCCGTGCAGACGCGCTCGCTGCCAAGTTCGCTGAGGGAGATTCTTCGAAATGAGCACCCTCGCCTTCACCCTCCCGGCGGCGCTGCCCGCGGCTGAGGCCGTGCGCGTCGGTAACCCGACGCTCAACATCGCTATCTTCGTCATCTTCGTCGTCTTCACCCTGACGGTCGTCATCAAGGTCGCTGCCGGCAAGAAGACCGCGGCCGAGTACTACACCGCCGGTTCGGCCTTCACCGGTCGGCAGAACGGCTGGGCCATCACCGGTGACTACCTGTCGGCGGCCTCGTTCCTGGGTATCGCCGGCGCCGTCGCGATCCAGGGCCTCGACGGCTTCCTGTTCTCCATCGGTTACCTCGTCGCCTGGCTCGTGGCGCTGCTGCTCACGGCCGAGCTCATGCGTAACACCGGCCGGTTCACCCTGGCCGACGTCGTCTCCTTCCGGTTGCGCCAGCGCCCGGTGCGCATCGCGGCGGCCACCTCCTCGCTGACGGTGTCGTTCTTCTACCTGCTGGCGCAGATGGCCGGAGCCGGTGGTCTCGTCTCGCTGCTGCTCGGCCTCGACCGGCGCTGGGCGCAGAACATCGTCATCGCCATCGTCGGCGCGGTCATGATCGGCTACGTCATGATCGGCGGCATGAAGGGCACCACCTGGGTGCAGATCATCAAGGCGATCCTGCTGGTCAGCGGTACCGCCATCATCACCATCTGGGTGCTGGGCATGTACGGCTTCAACCTCTCCCAGCTGCTGCAGGGCGCGGTCAACACCTCCCCCGCCGGCGAGAAGCTGCTCGAACCGGGCCTGAGATACGGCGCGAACCTCACCTCGAAACTCGACTTCATCTCGCTGTCGATGGCGATCGTGTTGGGCACCGCGGGTCTGCCGCACGTGCTCATCCGCTTCTACACGGTCCCCACCAGCAAGCAGGCTCGCAAGTCCGTGGAGTGGGCCATCTGGCTCATCGGTGGCTTCTACCTGCTCACCCTGGTCATCGGCTACGGCGCCGCGGCGATGGTGGGCCCGGACCAGATCATGGCGGCACCAGGCGCGGCGAACTCGGCAGCGCCGTTGTTGGCCTACGCACTCGGCGGTTCGTGGCTGCTGGGCATCATCTCCGGTATCGCGTTCGCCACGATCCTCGCTGTGGTCGCCGGCCTGACGATCACCACCAGCGCCACGTTCGCGCACGACCTGTACAACGAGGTCATCAAGCGCGGCAAGGCCACCCCGGAGCAGGAGGTCAAGGTCGCCCGCACGACCGCGTTGATCTTCGGTGTCGTGGGTGTGGTCGGCGGCATCCTGGCCTACGGCCAGAACATCGCCTTCCTCGTGGCCCTGGCCTTCGCCGTCGCGGCGAGCGCCAACCTGCCGACGATCATCTACTCGCTCTTCTGGCGCCGCTTCAACACTCGCGGTGCGCTGTGGAGCATGTACGGCGGCCTCATCTCCGCCGTGGGTCTGATCCTCTTCAGCCCGGTCGTCTCCGGAAAGGTCAACGCGCAGGGTCAGGTCGTGTCGATGATCACCAACCCGAACATCGACTTCTCCTGGTTCCCGCTGGAGAACCCGGGCATCGTCTCCATTCCGCTGGCGTTCTTCCTCGGCTGGCTGGGCACGGTGACAAGCAGCGAGACCAACGCGGTCAAGTACGCCGAGATGGAGGTCCGCTCCCTCACGGGTGCGGGCGCCAACATCAAGGCGCTCGACCACTAAGACGTCGGGCCCAGGCGCCGGCCGGACACCCAACCGTCGGCGCCCGGCCGCCCGTCGAACACCCGGAGGCCGTCCCCGCAACCGCGAGGGGCGGCCTCCGCTTGTGCGCTCCGAGCCTGGTGGGTGCCGCCGCTGTCGCGGGGCCAGCCGCGGGGCCCTGCTCGCTGCGGCGAACCTGCAGAGACACGTGTGGGTCGGGCGTCCAAGACGCCGGCGGTCTAGCGTGGCGCTCCTGACCTCCTCTCTGCTGGATCGAGTTGCCATGAACGCCCCCTCGCACCGCCGCCTGCTCGCCGTGTGCCTCGGCCTGGGTCTCGTCGTCGCCCCGCTGCAGGGTCTGGCCGTGGGGCCGGCCAACGGGTCGCCCGAGGTGCACCACGCCGCCCTGCAGGCCCTGGACTCCGCCACGACAGCCCAGCAGGCTCAGGCGGCCCAGCAGTCTCAGGCGGCCGGGCAGGCCCCGACTGCGGGGGCCGCCTCCCAGGCCGCCCGCCCCAGCGCGTTCGTCGTCAACGTCGGCAGCGGGGGGCGCATCGCCGACGGCCGCCTGCACGTCGTGCGCACCGCCGTCGTCAAGGCCGGCGGCCGGGTAGTGCAGGAGTGGCCGCAGATCGGCGTCCTCGTGGTGCACAGCACCCGGGCCGACTTCGCCACCCGGCTGCGTCCCGGCGCCGCGACCGGGATCACCTCGGTGGGGCCGACCCGCACGGTGCCCATCACCGAGTCGCTGCGTTCGGTGCGCGCCAACCCGCCGCGCGCGGGGCTCGCGAGCCCCGCGGCACCCCGCAGGAGCCCCGACCCCAAAGAGCGGGAGCAGTGGGGTCTGGCGGCGGTCCGCGCCGTCGGCGCGACCCCGGCGGCCGCGACGATGTCGGCGCGCACCCTGGCCGGAGTGACGGTCGCCGTCGTCGACAGCGGCATCGAGGCCGCCCATCCCGACCTGCGGGGCCGCATCGACGCCAGCGCGTCGGTGGACTGCACGAACGGGGGCCGCCCCGACCGCACCCCCAGCCGATGGTTGAACACCACGAGCGGCCACGGCACGCACGTCGCAGGCATCATCGCCGCGGCCCGCAACGGCGTCGGCGGCTCCGGCGTGGCCCCCGGCGTGCGGCTGGCGTCGGTCAAGGTGGTCAACAACGACGGCTTCATCTACCCCGAGTACGCGATCTGCGGCATCATCTCGGTCGCCGACAAAGGCATCCGGCTGGCCAATCACAGCTACTACGTCGACCCGTGGCAGTTCTGGTGCAGCACCGACAAGCGCCAGGCCGCGGGCCGGGAGGCGGTGCGGCGGGCGTTCGCTTACGCGCACTCGCGGGGCGTTCTGTCGGTGGCAGCCGCCGGCAACGAAGGCCTCGATCTGGCGCGCAAGACCCGCGATGTGGCGAGTCCGGGCGACTCCGCGCCGGTCGCACGCACCCTCAACAGCACCTGTCTGAACCTGCCGGCCGAATTGCCCGGTGTCGTGACGGTCTCGGCGGCCGACCCGGGCGCGCGCCTGGCCGACTACTCCAACTACGGGCGCAACGTCATCGACGTCATCGCGCCCGGCTCCGACATCGTCTCGACGGTCCCGGGCCGCAGTTGGGCCCAGATGTCCGGCACGTCGATGGCGGCGCCCTTCACCACCGGCGTGCTGGCGCTGCTGGCCGCCCGCAACCCCACGGCCTCCCCGAATCAGTTGTCGGCGCTGCTGCTGCGCCAGGCCCGCGACGTGCCGTGCCCCCGCGGCGACCGCCGCTGCACGGGCACGACCGCCCGTAACTCCTTCGCCGGTGAGGGCATGGTGGACGCCTCCCGGGCCGTCGGCCGCCCCTGAGCCAAAAGGCCACCGGGTCAAAAGCCACTGAGCCAAAGTCACTTAGCCGAAGCCACTGAGCCGAAGCCACTCAGCCGAAGCCACTCAGTCGAACCGATTGCCTCGGGCCCAAGGGCCCATGGCGGGCATGAACCCCGGGCGTAGCGTGGTCGGCATCGAGCGCCGGCAAGGGTGCCGGGGCTCACGACAGAGAGATTCGTCGTGTTACTGGCTCCTTCCAGACCCGGTGACGACGCCCCCGGCGCCGCCCCCCAGGCCCCCCTTTCAAAACTGGCTCGCTTCGCCGTTCTCGGCGTCAGCGCATTGGCACTCACGGCCTGCGCCGCGGCCCCCGCGCAAGAGGGCGACCATCACGTCGGGGGCGAGGCAACCCTCGTTCTGCCCGACCTGTCGATGGTCGACTTCGCGGGCATTCCCGGCCGCACCTTGCTGCTGTTCGCGATGATCATCTGCGCGTTCGGTCTCGGCTTCGGTGTGTTCACGTATTCGCGGCTGCGCGCGATGCCGGTGCACGCCTCGATGCGCGAGGTGTCCGAACTCATTTACACCACGTGCAAGGCGTACCTGATGCAGCAGGGCAAGTTCCTGCTGCTGCTGTGGGTCTTCATCGCGATCGTCATCGTCGCCTATTACCGTTTCCTCGTCGGTTTCGACTGGGGCCGGGTGGCGATCGTTATCGCGTTCAGCCTCATCGGCATGGCCGGCTCGTACGGGGTCGCGTGGTATGGCATCCGGGTCAATACGCTGGCCAACTCGCGCACGGCGTTCGCCTCGCTGCGCGGCAAGCCCTACCCGGTGCACTCGATCCCCATGCAGTCCGGCATGTCGGTCGGCATGGTGCTCATCAGCGTCGAGCTGTTCCTCATGCTCGTCATCCTCACGCTGCTGCCCGGCGAGGTCGCCGGGGCCTGCTTCATCGGCTTCGCGATCGGTGAGTCGCTCGGCGCTTCGGTGCTGCGCATCGCGGGCGGTATCTTCACGAAGATCGCCGACATCGGCTCCGACCTCATGAAGATCGCGTTCAAGATCAAGGAAGACGACGCCCGTAACCCCGGCGTCATCGCCGACTGCACCGGTGACAACGCCGGCGACTCGGTGGGCCCGTCGGCCGACGGTTTCGAGACCTACGGCGTGACCGGCGTCGCCCTGGTGACCTTCATCCTCATCGGCGTACACGACCCGAACGTTCAGGTCACGCTGCTGGTATGGATGTTCCTCATCCGCGCGATGATGCTCATCGCTTCCGCATTGGCGTATCAGGCCAACGATCTGTTCACCCGCCGCCGCTGGGGCGCGCGCGATCAGATGAACTTCGAGGCACCGCTGACGAACCTCGTGTGGCTCACCTCGGCGCTGTGCATCATCTTCACCTTCGCGTCGTCGGCCGTGCTGTTGTCGCACGAGCCCGACGGCCTGTGGTGGAAGTTGTCGGCGATCATCACGTGCGGCACCCTGGCCGGCGCGCTGATCCCCGAACTCGTCAAGGTGTTTACCTCCACCGAGTCGGCCCACGTGCGTGAGGTCGTCAAGTCCTCCCGCCAGGGTGGCGCCTCGCTGAACATTCTCTCCGGCCTCGTGGCCGGCAATATCTCCGGATTCTGGCTCGGCATCGTCGTCGTCGGCCTCATGGGCGGCGCGTACGGGATCAGCGAATTGGGCCTGGATCAACTGATGCTGGCGCCCTCGGTGTTCGCCTTCGGTCTCGTGGCCTTCGGCTTCCTCGGCATGGGTCCGGTGACGATCGCGGTCGACTCCTACGGCCCGGTCACCGACAACGCGCAGTCGGTCTATGAGCTCTCGCTCATCGAAGAGGAGCCGAACATCGACTCCCAGCTGCAGAACGAGTTCGGCTTCGAGCCGCAATGGGACCGCGCCAAGCAGATGCTGGAAGAGAACGACGGCGCGGGCAACACCTTCAAAGCCACGGCCAAACCGGTGCTCATCGGCACCGCGGTCGTAGGGGCCACGACGATGATCTTCGCGATCATCATGGGCCTGACCAACGGCCTGACCGAAGGAATCGTCAACCTGTCACTGCTGCACCCGCCGTTCCTGCTGGGCCTCATCACCGGCGGCGCAGTCATCTACTGGTTCACCGGCGCCTCCATCCAGGCCGTGACGACGGGTGCCTATCGGGCGGTCGAATTCATCGCGGGCAATATGACCCTGGACGGAGTGACGAAGGCGTCGGCGGAAGATTCTCGCCGAGTCGTCGAGATCTGCACCCAGTACGCCCAGCGCGGCATGCTCAACATGTTCCTCGCGATCTTCTTCGCGACGCTGAGCTTCGCCTTCGCCGAGCCGTACTTCTTCATCGGCTATCTGATCTCCATCGCGATCTTCGGGCTGTACCAGGCGATCTTCATGGCTAATGCCGGCGGCGCGTGGGACAACGCGAAGAAGATCGTGGAGGTCGACCTGCACGCCAAGGGCACCCCGCTGCACGACGCGACGATCGTCGGCGACACGGTGGGTGACCCGTACAAGGACACCTCGTCGGTGGCGCTCAACCCGGTCATCAAGTTCACGACGCTGTTCGGTCTGCTCGCCGTCGAGTTGGCCGTCAGCATGGCGGCGCGCGGACTGTCCGCGTGGACGCTGGGCTTCGGCGTGGTGTTCTTCGTCGTCGCGTGCGTCTTCGTCTGGCGCTCGTTCTACTCAATGCGCATTCGTGAGGAGGTATCGGCATGAAGATCGCGATCAAGCTCGGGCTGGCCCCCGCAGCAGCCAGCGCTACCCAGAACCGGATCGAGGTGGACGAGAACGGCGACGTGGTCGGCCTCGAGGCGGGCCCCGTGCTCGTCCGCCGGTTGCTCAACCTCTTCGCCCCGGCGATCCTCATCGGCCGCGAACGACGTTCCGGCAACGGCTTCGAGGTGCTGCCGATCGACGAGGTGGACGCTGAAAACACCCTCGTCATCAACCTCGACGTCATCGACTCCACGGAGGTGTGGGGGCAACTGCACGCCAACGCAGCCGAGCCGAAGGTCATGAACTTCGTGTGGTGGTCGGCTTCACAGCACTACCACCACCGGGTCAACAAGGCGCTGCTCGGGTTGACGTTCGCGCTGTTCCCGACGTTCGCCAACTCCGAGCGGACGGCCAGTGAGATCCGCGAGATCATGCGCATGTGGACGACGCAGCCGTTCGTCGAGCAGGCCAAGGTCGCCTTCTCGAACCTGGGGGTGCGCCTGGAGCGGGTGCAGGAGCGGCATGAGCCGAAGACTCCCGTCGTGCTCTACCCGGCCATCTACGTCGACGAGCGCAAGCGTCCGATGGCGTTTATCGAGGTCGTCGAGAGGGTCGCCAAGCGGACGCCCATCCAGGTGCAGATGCGCCTGCACGAGACGCACCTGACCCGCACGCCTGCGATGCGGATGTCGGGGCACCGTTGGGCGTGGGTCGGTCCGTTGCGTAGCCGCGAGGACTATTGGGATGCCCTCGCCGGCACGACGGCGTTCTTGGCCACGGCCAATGAGGAGTCGTACGGGCTGGAGTACGTGGAGGCGATGCTCGCCGGCGTCATCGGGATCTTCCCCGACGAGCCGTGGGCGCACGCGCTGGTGCCGCAGGGGTACCCGTTCTTCTACAGCTCCCCCGCCCAGGCGGAGCAGCTGCTGATGGAGGCCGTCACCGCGCCGCAGGAGGCCCGGGCCCAGCTCGACCGCCTCGTCGGCGGCTCGTTCACCGACTGGGTGCGCGGCCACCACGACGACGACGATTTCGAACAGCAACTCTCCGACACCGTCCGCCGCTGGTTCGGCGACTGGAACTGACCCGCCCCGAACCCGGCAACACCGAACGGGCCCGTGCACCCCAGGGGCGCGGCCCGTTCGGTCGCGAACTGTTGCGGCAAATAGTCATGACCGAATGCGCAGGCTACTAGAAACCAGTCGGTCTCAGAAGTTCAATCCGCGCAGATTGACCACTCGACCGCCATTCCCAATCGATAAAGTAGGTTGAGATTCTGAAGAATCCTCTCGCGTCCAGGTCTGCAGATGTGACCCACTCCCACTCGTCATCCGGCGGGGTCACGCCCCCCTGCCAGGTGGCACGAAAGTCTACGACACGTTCGAATCGAATATTCCCACGCATTCGCGGAGTCGAGACTGTTAGGTTGAGCACCGTTGAGCCAGCGACATGCCCCACACAGAGACGCTGCAGGTACATATCATCCATGAGGATTGGAGTCGGTGACAGGCCATCCAGATGCCACCAGTCACCCGATTTTTCACCCATCACATGAACTTCTGTCCACGAAGCACCGTGAGGTCCGGTCGCGACGTCGTCTTCGTTCAACACTTCCACCCCCTGCGTCGACACTGAAAGTCGACCCGCCAGAGTTGAGCCCACCCCGTCACCGAGTCCTGGGTGATCGAGCCCGGCAGGTCGTCATCGAAATACCCCAGGCTCAGCCCACCACGGCCCGGGTCGGGGGCGTCCGCCGCCGGGACCGACGTGGCCCGACCGAACGGGTCGTACACGTAGCTACCGCTGCCCGACGCACCAGTCGTGGCCCGATCCGCGCTGTCATACGCGTAGCTGCTCGTCACGACCCCGGTCCCGGCACCGGCGCAGCTCGAGGCGTACGACCCGGACGTCCGCGAGGTCCGCCGCCCGTTGGCATCAAACGCATATCCGGTGACCCGGCACACCGAGACTCCCGGGTCATCCCCGGTGACCGGGGCGGTCCGGTCCCGGACACTGAGCAGGCGACCGTGCACGTCATAACCGTAATCACGCGTGTACGGGACCGCACGCCCCCGCAGCCACCGCCCTGCGGGAAGAGGCGCACCCGGGCACGCAGGGGACACCACCAGAGGCGTCGCCACGTCCAACGATGCGAGCCACGATGGAACTCCCCTGATGACCCCCACAGTCCCGCCGCCCCACCGGCGCACAACAGCACCAGTAGAAGTCACCAACCGCGCGTTAGCCAGAGGCCGCCGAGGTTCTTGACCATCCCCATGCCAAAGCGTTGCGTGCACGAGATGCTCGACCTGGGGCCGTCCGCCACTGAACGGGCCAGCTGACCTTGGTCTCAACGACGCGACGGGTGGCCCGTTGCACTGTGTGTTCGTGCTCAGCGGCGGCGGCCTCGAGGGGCGCCTGCGCCACCGTTTTCAGGGCCGCAACGCGACCGTTTTCCGGATCTCGACGAGTAGCGCTGGCCCGTAGCCGTGGGGCCGCGGCCCTGACCCGGGGGGCAAGGCCAGCGCCGGGGCGACGGCTCCCCCGCCAGCCCGTTCGGCGCGCATTCGCGCCTCTCGCCCGACGCTTGGCCGGAAGAGGTGAAGAACCGCGCGCCCGCCATTAGGTTTGGACCCACGTCGCGAAGACCGCTGACCGTTCGGCCGACTCCGGCCGTGCGGCCGCTTCGCGTGTCGAGCATTGCACTGACGACGATGACGTCCCCAGCAGCAGGAGGCAGCCGTGGCCGAAGAGACCACCACCGAAGCCCACACCTATCCACCGAGCGAGCAGACCACGCAGTACGCGAACGCCAAGGCCGACCTGTACGAGCAGGCCGACGCCGACTTCGAAGGCTTCTGGGCCGACCAGGCGCGCAAGTACGTCACCTGGGGCACCGACTTCGACCAGGTGCTCGACTGGTCCGACGCCCCGTTCGCGAAGTGGTTCGTCGGCGGCGAACTCAACGTCGCCTACAACTGCGTCGACCGCCACGTCGAGGAGGGCAACGGCGACCGGGTCGCGATCCACTTCGTCGGGGAGCCCGGCGACGAGCGCGACATCACCTACGCCCAACTCAAAGACGAGGTCTGCAAGGCCGCCAACGCCCTCTCCGAGCTAGGCGTCAGCAAGGGCGACGCGGTCGCCGTCTACATGCCGATGATCCCCGAGACCATCATCGGCATGCTCGCCTGCGCCCGCCTGGGCGCCCCCCACTCGGTGGTCTTCGGCGGGTTCTCCTCCGACGCGCTGCGCAGCCGCATCGACGACTGCAAGGCCAAGGTCGTCATCACCGCCGACGCCGGCTACCGCCGCGGCACCCCCTCGCCGCTGAAGCCGGCCGTCGACAAGGCGCTGGAGAAGGCCGACGGCGGCTCCGTGGAGAAGGTGTTGGTCGTCAACCGGGGCGACACCGATCCTGAGATGAAGGAAGGCCGCGACGTCTGGTGGCACGACGTCGTCGATTCCGCCTCCACCGAGCACACCGCGGAGAACCACGACAGCGAGCACCCGCTGTTCATCCTCTACACCTCGGGCACGACGGGTAAGCCGAAGGGCATCCTGCACACGTCCGGTGGCTACCTCGTGCAGACCGCGTACACGAACAGCGTCGCGCACGACGTGCACCCCGGCGAAGACGTCTACTGGTGCACGGCCGACGTCGGCTGGATCACCGGGCACAGCTACATCGTCTACGGCCCGCTGGCCAACGGCGTCACGCAGGTCGTCTACGAAGGCACCCCGGATTCGCCGCACAAGGGCCGCTGGTGGGAGATCGCGCAGAACAAGGGCGTCACGGTCTTCTACACCGCGCCGACCGCGATCCGCGCGTGCATGAAGTGGGGCGACGACATCCCCGCCAAGTTCGACCTGTCCAAGATCCGCATCCTGGGGTCGGTGGGCGAGCCGATCAACCCGCAGGCGTGGGAGTGGTACCGCGAGCACATCGGCCACGACGAGGCGCCGATCGTCGACACGTGGTGGCAGACCGAGACCGGCGCGATCATGATCAGCCCGCTGCCCGGCGTCACCGACCTGGTGCCCGGCTCGGCGCAGAAGCCGCTGCCCGGCATCGCGGTCGAGATCGTCGACGACGAGGCCAAGCCCGTCGAGCGCGGCCAGACGGGTCTGCTGGTCGTCACCAAGCCGTGGCCCTCGATGCTGCGCGGCATCTTCGGTGACAACGAGCGCTACAAGCAGACGTACTGGTCGCGGTTCGAGAACCTGTACTTCGCCGGCGACGGCGCCAAGTTCGACGAGGACGGCAACATCTGGGTGCTGGGCCGCGTCGACGACGTCATGAACGTCTCGGGTCACCGCCTGTCGACCGCGGAGATCGAGTCGGCTCTGGTCAGCCACGACCGGGTCGCCGAGGCCGCCGTCGTGGGCGCCACCGACGACATGACCGGCCAGGCGGTCGTCGCGTTCGTCATCCTGCGTGAGGGCGGCGCGAGCGACGAGGACCAGGAGAAGCTGGTGCAGGAGTTGCGCGGCCACGTCGGCAACGAGATCGGCCCGATCGCAAAGCCGAAGTCGGTGATGATCGTCTCCGAGCTGCCCAAGACCCGCTCCGGCAAGATCATGCGCCGCCTGCTCAAGGATGTCGCCGAGAACCGCGACGTCGGCGACACCTCCACCCTCACCGACTCCTCGGTGATGGACTTCATCAAGAACAACCTGCAGGCCAAGAAGTAACGGCCGACGCAGACGACGGTGGCCCGGGGCGCGTGCCCCGGGCCACCTTTCTGTCTCGGCCGACACCCGACGACCACCCGCGCTCGGCGAAACGGGCAACATACTGCGCGCCGCACCTAGCGCCCCCGAACGCCGGACGCCCACCGGCTGGCGCGCTCGGCAGAACGGGCAACATGTTGCGCGCCGCACCTAGCGGCCAGCCGCGGGCGGCCCGACACGTCGAGCATCGGGAGGCCGCGGGATCGTGGCCGTCGCCGGAACGGCTAATGACCCCTGGAGCAGCAGTAGAAGCCCTCTCACCGCAGCGCCATCCCGCCCTGATAGCACAAGTGCTACCCTGGGCCGATGGAGAGTGTTGGCCTGCGCGAACTGCGCCAAGACGCCTCTGAGCTGCTCCGTCGCGTAGAGGCGGGGGAAGAGATCACCATCACGGTGTCTGGTCGACCCAGCGCAGTATTGGTCCCAGCCCGACCGCGGCAGTGGCGCGCTTGGAACGACTACGCGGAGCTGTTCAAAGGGCAGGCAGACGGCGACTGGGGGCAGGATCGCGAACTGCTCGACAACGAGCTTCACGATCCCTGGGATCAGGCGTGAGCGAGCCGCCGCAGGCGCCGCCACGCGTGCTTCTCGACACGAGTGTCGTCCTCGCCACCGGCATCTCGCCGATCCCCGGTGTGCAAGCCATCAGCGTCGCGACACTGGCCGAGCTTCATTTCGGCGTTCTGGTGGCCAAGACCCCCGAGGTCCGCGCCGAGCGCCTGCGTCGGCTCAGCATCTTGCAGCGGCGCTTCGACCCGCTCCCCGTCGATGATGCAGTGGCGGACAGCTACGGCCAACTGGCGGCTGCCGTCGTCCATGCGGGCCGGCAGCCGCGTCGTCGAGTCTTGGATCTACTGATCGCCGCAACTGCCCACGCCCATGACGCCAGCCTCTACACGCGGAACGAAAACGACTTCGAGGGGCTCGAGCACCTCATCGAGGTGGTCCCGGTCTAAGGCCACGGTGCCCTTCGAGCGGGGCACGATCGGCGCTGGCCGGCACCTACACGTCGAGCATCGGGAGGCGGCGGGGGTCGTGGCCGTCGCCGGGGCGGGCCATCATCTCGATGGCGGGGCGGAACTGCATCCACCACTGGTCGACGGGGCGCCGCTTGGTCAGGTCGGCTACCTCCGGCAGGTGCGCCAGGTTACCCACCGACATCCGACCCTCGACGAGGCCCACGAAGGCCGCGTCGCGGCGGCCGCGTTCGAACTGCTCGACAAGCTGATCGACCGCGAACGACACGAGGCGCGTCGCGAGTAGCCGGTCGAACGGCGACGGGCTCCCACCCTGCTGCAAGTGCCCGATGTGAGCCTCCCGCACGTCGAAGGAGTCGCCGCCCTCCTCCTCGAACAGCCGCGCCAACACATTCGTCGTGTAGTGCTCGCTCGCCTCCTCGTTGCGCACCACGAGGTAGAGGCGCCGGCCCGCGTCGAAGACCGCCTTCATCTCCTCGATCTCATCGACCAGCGACGCCAACGTCACCCCCTCCTCATTGAGGTAGACGCGCTCCGCACCCGAGGCCAGGCCCGACATGAACGCCAAGAACCCGCAGCGGCGGCCCATCACCTCCGCGACGAAGCAGCGGCGGCTCGCGCTCGCCGACTGCTTGACCCGGTCCAGCGCCCACACCGCGTTGTTCAGCGCCGTGTCCGCGCCGATCGACAACTCCGAACCCGGCAGGTTGTTGTCGATGCTCGCCGGAACGCACAGGATGGGGATGTTGAACGCCGGATAGCGCGTGCGCTCCGTCGCCAGCAGGTGGCCGGAGCGGTAGGCGTTGAACCCGCCGACGATCAGCAGCGCGTCGATGTTGTGCGCCTCGATGCTGCGGGCCACGCCGTACAACTCTTCTTGCGTCGGCAGCCGGCGCCGGGTGCCCAGCTCCGCGCCGCCCTCACCCATCCAGCCTTCGACGTCGGCCCAGTCCAGCTCACCGACGGCGCCCTTGAGCAGCCCCGGAAATCCGCCGCTGACTCCCAGCGGCGTCAACCCCGCCTGCAGCCCCAAACGCACCGCCGCCGACGACGCCGCGTTCATCCCTGGGGCCAAACCGCCGCAATGCAGAATCGCCACCCGTTTGCTGCCCGACGCCGGCGAACCCACCGCCCGCGTCAGCGCCCCGAACAGCCCGATCGCCTTGCCGAAGCTCTCCCCGCGCGCCTCGATCGCTTTGTCGTACTCGCCCTCCTTGATGTACCCGGCGACCGCGCGGGTGTTCTCGATGGACTGCACCAGCGGCAGCCGCGCGAGCCGGTTGCGACGCACCCCGATGATGTGGGCCGGGCTGTCCGCCGTGGCCGCCAGCACGTCCTGCACTGCCGCGATCCCCAGCAGCGTGCTCATCCACCGGTCGTAGGCGCTCGGCGTGCCGCCGCGCTGCACGTGCCCGAGAATCGTGATCCGCGCGTCCTCCCCCAGCCCCCGCTCGATGACGTCGTGCAGCCGGTCGACATCGATGCGCTCACCCTGCCGATCCAGCGCGCCCTCGGCGACGAGCACGATGCTGTCGCGCCGCCCCGCCGCCCGCGCCGCGGCGAGCTTGTCGCACAGCCGCTCCTCCCAGCCGTCGCGCGGCGGATCCTCCGGCACGAACACCGCATCCGCGCCGCCGGCGATCGCCGCCGACAGCGGCAGATACCCGCAGTGCCGGCCCATGACCTCCACGATGAACGTGCGCTGATGGCTGGCCGCCGTGCTGGAGATCGCGTCGAGGGCCTCAATGATGCGGTGCAGCGCGGAGTCGGTGCCGATCGTCATGTCGGTACCGACGAGGTCGTTGTCGATGGAGCCCACGATGCCGGCGACCATGAGGGTCGGATGCGCCGCCATCGTCTCGGCGGAAATCTCACCCCGTTCGTGCAACTCCCGCAGGAGGTCGGGCCACTCCCGGCGAAACAGGTCGGTGCCGGTGAGGCTGCCGTCGCCGCCGATGACGACGAGCCGGTCGATGCCGCGCTCGAGCAGGTTCTTGGCCGCCGTGCGCCGCCCCTCACGCTCACGGAAGGCCGCGCAGCGGGCCGTGCCGATGATCGTGCCGCCCCGATGCATGATGTTGCCGACGTCGTCCCAGGTCATCTCGCGTATGCCGGGGCCGCCGTCGACCGCACCCTGATAGCCCTCGTAGATGGCGAACGGGCGCGCCCCGAGGTGAATCGCGCCGCGGACCACGGCCCGCACCGCCGCATTCATGCCCTGCGCGTCACCGCCGCTGGTCAGCACCCCGATGCGCGGTCCACCGCGCTCGCTGCTGCCCGCAGGCCCCTGGGGCGCCTGCTCGCTCGTCGTGTTGTCCTGTTCCCGATCCAGCCGCTGGGTCGTCACGGTCCCAGTCTGTCGTGCCGGACACCCCGATAGTCAGCACAGCCCCCAGATATGCGCAAAGCCCCGCGCTGGCGGAGCGAATCGGACGATCTGCCGGATGCCGCCCCGGGCGATGTCGAACCGCGCTGGATTCCTGCCGTCCGGCCGCGCCATCCTGTGCCGATAATCCCTGCCGTGGTGTCATGGTGGAGGGGAGGACCCGCCGAGAGGAAGGCCGCATCGTGAGTGACGCGGACCAACGACCGGCCGACGCGCAGGCCGATCAAGACGATTCAGCCGGCGCAGGCGGCCTGGTGGCCGTACTGACGCGGCCCAGCGGATACACGTCAGGGCCGCAGGTGCTCGCCGAGCTACGCCGAGCCATCGCCTCCGGCGAGGTGGCGCCGGGCACGGCGATCCCCCTCGACGATGTGGCGGGCTTCTTCGGCGTCAGCCGGATCCCGGTGCGCGAGGCGCTGAAAACGCTGCTCGGAGAGGGCCTGCTCGACCATGAGCCGCGCCTGGGCTACACGGTGGCGCGCCTCTCGGATGCCGAACTGGGCGAGCTCTACCTCGTCGCCGGGGCGCTGGAGGCGGCCGGGCTGGCGCGGGCCGTCGAAAACGCCACGGAGGCCGACCACGAGCATCTGCGCCAGATCCACGGGCAGGTCGACACGGCGGTGGTGGCCGACCCGGTCGCCTTCGGGCGCCTGAGTCGGGCGTTCCACGAGGCGATGCTGGCGCCCTGCCGCATGCCGCGATTGCTGCACATGCTGCGCGTCGCCTGGAATGTCACCGAGCCCAGCAAAGCGATGGTCCGGCTCACCCGCGACGAGCGCGAGCATCTGCGCGTCGACCACGAGCAGATTCTGGCCGCCTACGTGGCCCGCGATGCCCAACTGCTGGGCAGCCTGGCCCACGAACACACCGAGCGCATCGGCGCGGCGGTCGCGGCACCCGACTCCGCGTCGCCCGAGCACGGCTGACCGTCCCGGGGTGGCGGAGTCGCTGGCCCGCCACACGCTCGCTAGGGTTTGTTCGTCCGACGCCCAGGGCCGCATCCCGGCCCGCTGGAGGAGGTAACAATGGCCACGCACACCCCGGAGTCGGCCGCGCCGCAGGCGCCCCGCACCGCGGACCCGACGATCGGCAGGCTCGTCAACGACGCCCTGGTCGACGTCTCCACGCTGTTCCGCAGCGAGATCGCCCTGGCCAAGGCGGAGGTGACCAACGACGCGAAGAAGGCCGGCAAGGCCGGCGCCATGTTCGCCGCGGCAGGCTTCATCGCGGTCTTCGGCTTCCTGTTCCTGCTGCACACCATCGCGATGGGCATCATCGCGGTCGGGCTCGCACCCTGGCTCGCCTACCTCATCGTCACGCTCGTCCTCTTCCTCGTCGCAGGCATCCTCGGGCTCGTCGGCAAGAGCGCCCTCAAGGGCTTCAAGGGCAAGCCGGAGGCGGCCATCAACCAGGCCCAGAAGACCGTCGACGACCTCAAGCTCGCGGCGACGGGCGAGCGCACGGCCGCCCTGCGCCTGGCCGACCCGCACGCGCACGGCGCGACCGGCGTCAAGAAGTAGGTGCTCGGGCGGGCCCTGGCGGCCTCCAGCGCAATCACGGGCGCAGCAGCGGCACCGGTGTCGGGCGACACCGGTGCCGTTCTGGTGCCGGGGCCCTGGGAGCACCGGTTCGTCCCCGCCAACGGCACCCGGCTGCACGTCGCGCAGTCCGGCACCGGCCCGCTCGTGCTGCTCGTGCACGGATACCCGCAGTTCTGGTGGTCGTGGCGCGCGCAGCTACCCGCGCTCGCCGACGCCGGCTTCACCGCCGCCGCGGTCGATCTGCGGGGGCACGGGGCCTCGGACAAGCCGCCCCGCGGCTACGACCCCGGCACTTTGTGTGCCGACCTCGCGGCGCTCGTACGCAGCCTCGGGCACACGCGGGCGGTCGTCATCGGCCACGGCCTCGGCGGCTGGCTGGCCTGGGCGATGCCGCACCTGCATCCGCAGGTCGTCTCCGCCGTCGGTGTGCTCGCCATGCCGCATCCGCGGCTCCTGGGCCCCCGCACCCTCCCGTGGCGGTTGGCCAGGCCTATGTGGCAACGCCCGGTCCGCCGCGTCATCGGCGGACCGGCCTCCCGCCGCCTCGCCGATCCCGCGATCCTCGAAGAGTCTCTGCACCGCTGGTCGGCGCCCGGCGGGGCCTGGCCCTCGACCGAGGTCGTCGCCCGCTACAGCCAAGCCCTCGCGCTGCCGTTCACGTCCCGCTCGGCGACCGAGGCGCACCGCTGGCTCGCCGGCGCCCACCTGCATCCGGCAGGTCGGCGCCTGCTGCGCACGATCGGGCGCACGGTCGACGTCCCGGTGTTGCAGGTGCACGGCGCGCAAGATCCGCTGCTGCCCGCGGTTCTGGCCGCCCGCTCCAGCGGGTACGTCCGCGGCACCTACGAGTGGCACCGTCTGCCGGGCGTCGGCCACTTCGTGCAGGAGGAGGCGCCCGCCGCCGCGACTGCCATCCTGACCCGCTGGTTGGGCGGCGACCCAGACGACCAGGTGAGCGCCGACCAGCCGAGCCGCTGAGAAGTCGAGCCGCTGAGAAGTCCAGCCGCTGACCGTCAGGCCGCGCAGCGGCCCGTGCCCACGGGTGCGGAGGCCGCGCGCGCCTGGGCGAGCACCGGCTCCAGTTCGTTGTTGGTCAGGGCGTAGGCGGTCTGCGGGTCGTCCAGCGAGCGGGCGAAGATGACTCCGGCGACGCTGCCGTCGGTGCGCAACAGCGGCCCGCCGGAGTTGCCCGGCCGCACTCCGGCGCGCAGGGCGTACAGCTCCCGCGTCACCCCGCTGCGGCCGTAAATGTCGTCACCGCGCGCGTTCACCTCGCCGCGCACCCGGGCCGCCTGCACCCGGTACGGCCCGCCACCGGGGTAGCCGGCGACAACCGCCGAATCCCCGTGCGAGAGCGCGTCGCCCAATGGCAGTACCCGCGCCGAGGCGGGCAGGTTGGCGGAGAGCACCGCCAGGTCGCGGTCGGGATCGAAGGCGACGACCTCGGCGCTCACGCGACGCACCCCGTGCACGAGCGTCACCTGTTCGGCACCGGCGACGACGTGTGCGTTCGTCACCACCAGCCCCGGCCCCGCGACCCAGCCCGAGCCCTCCTGCGAGCGCCCGCAGGCCAGGGCCAGGGCGTCGACCTGCCACACCGAGTCGACCACGCCCTGGATCGCCGGGGTGTTGGCGGCCGCCTCGTCGGCCGGGTCGACCGGCACGATCGGCTCGGCCCGGATGCCGTCGAAGGCCCGCGGCACCCCGTACCGGTCCAGCGTGAGCAACACCCGGCCCAGCAGACGGTCGCTCTGCGGGGGCATCGCGCGGTCGATCGCCGAGAGCACTTGCGACTGCGAGATCGTCGCGCCGACCGTGTTCGGAGCGGCGCCGCGCAACAGGCCCGCACCGAACCACGCGATCGTGATGACCACCAGCACCGTGAGCACGCTGCCGAGCACGTCGTCGAGCGGCCCGATACCGCCGCGATGCAACCCGCGACGCAGGGGCCAGGCCAGGCGGGTCAGCAGCGATTGCCCGATCGTGCCGAGCACGAACAGGCCCACGACGAGCAGCAGCGGACCGGCCCACGGCGCCGCGAGCAGGCCGGAGTGGGCCTGCGCGGTGAAGTTCGCGATGGGCCCGGGCAGCAGCCACAACGCCAGCCCGGCGCCAACCAGGAAGCCCACGGCCGAGAACGCCGTCAGCACCAGCCCGCGGCGGTAACCGATCATCGCGTAGGCGGCGAACACCAGCGCCAACAGCGCGTCGAAGATCATCGGCGTCATGACGAGTCCACCTGCCGGGTGATGTCGTCGCTGGTCACGGGGCGTCCGTACCGCTGCGGTAGCGGCCGGGTGCGGGTGCTGTCCCACGCCCGCGTCAGGCCCGCCAGGTCGAAGGCCCCCGACAGCAGCGCCGCCGTGAACCCCCAGATGTAGAGGTCGTCCAGCTCGAACGCCGGGCCGCGGTAGCCGTTGGGATGGGTGGCGACGAAGCGCACCCCGGGGTCCAGCAGGCGGTCCAGCGGCACGCGCCGCACCGACTCCACCTCCTGCGGGGAACGCACGCTCAGGGCCGGCTCCAGCGCCGACCAACCCAGCACCGCGGTGACGACAGAGTTGCTGACCGGCACGTACACCGGCGGCAGGGTGCCGAACACGTCGACCCCCGCGGCGGCCAGGCCGACCTCCTCATGGGCTTCCCGCAGCGCCGCAGCGACCGGCCCGTCATCCTGCGGGTCGATGCGGCCGCCGGGAAAGGAGACCTGCCCCGCGTGGGCCCGCAGCCGCGACGACCGCTGGGTGAGTACGACGGAATCGCCCCCCGCCGCATCCGGGTAGAACAGCATGAGCACAGCCGACGCCCGGCCTCCGTCCCGAGGGGGGCTGAGCCGGCCAAGGTCGGCGGGGTCGACGTCGGTGGCGGCGGCAGCCAGCGCGTCGACCCACGTCGGCCGCGCCGAGTGCCTCACCGAGCCACCTGCTCGGACTCGAGCACCGCATCCTCGGCAGCCGGCTCCTCGACGGTCGGGCCTTTGACGAGCCGTGCGGCGGCGACCGGATCGGTGACCCCGATGCCGAACGACGGGCACCACTTGGCCACGGGGCAGGCGCCACACGCGGGGCGCTTGGCGTGACAGGTGCGCCGGCCGTGGAAGATCAGCACGTGGCTGGCCTGGGTCCAGTCGCGGCGCACCAGCAACTCACCGATCGCGTGCTCGACCTTGACGGGGTCGGTCTCCTCGGTCCAGCCGAAGCGCCGCACGAGGCGACCCACGTGGGTGTCGACAGTGATGCCGGGCACCCCGAAGGCGTTGCCGAGCACGACGTTGGCGGTCTTGCGGCCCACCCCCGGCAGCGTGACCAGGTCTCTCATTCGCCCGGGCACCTGCCCGTCGAATCGCTGCACGAGCTGGCCGGCCAGCTTGGTGATCGACTCCGCCTTGGCTCGGAAAATGCCCGTGGGGCGGATGATCTGCTCCACCTGCTCCCGGTCGGCCTCAGCCAGGGCCAGCGCATCGGGATACCGCGCGAAGAGCGCCGGGGTCACCGAGTTGACCGACACATCGGTGGTCTGGGCCGAGAGCACGGTCGCCACGAGCAACTGGAACGGGTCGGCGAAGTCCAGTTCGCAGTGCGCGTCGGGATAGCGCTGCGTGAGCACCCGAATCATCCGCCGCGCCCGCCGGGTACGTGCCAGCGGACTCTCCACGGAGACCGGCGTTGCTGCCGGAGCAGACGTGGTCGCGGAGGGCTCAGGAGGGGTCGCGGACGCAGGCGGCACACCGTGGACAGTAGGAGACACACCTGGGAAACCGCTGGCCACCGGGTCAGCGGAGCCTGCCTCTGGCACACTGGGCTTCGTGAACTACGACGTGGTTAGGCAGGCACCGCTGTTCAGCTCGCTGTCAGACGAGGACGCGGCCACGCTCCAGACGTCGATGACATCGGTCACACTCGACCGAGGCGAGGTCTTGTTTCGAGAGGGTGAGCGCGGCGACCGGCTGTATGTGCTGCACAACGGCAAGATCAAACTGGGGCGCACGAGTTCGGACGGCCGGGAGAACCTCGTGGCGATCATCGGCCCCGGCGAGATGTTCGGCGAACTGAGCATGTTCGACCCCGGCCCGCGCAGCGCGACGGCCACCGCCGTTGCCCGCTGCGACCTCATCAGCCTGGGGCACGACGCCTTCCACGCGTTCCTCTCCGACCGGCCGGCCGTCGCCCAGTCGCTGCTGGGAGCCCTGGCCCGCCGGCTGCGCCGCACCAACGACTCCCTGGCCGACCTCGTCTTCACCGACGTGCCCGGCCGCGTCGCCAAGGCCCTACTCGACCTCTCCCGCCGCTTCGGTCAGCCTGTCGACGGCGGCGTGCGGGTCGCCCACGACCTCACCCAGGAGGAGCTGGCCCAGCTCGTCGGCGCCTCGCGCGAGACGGTCAACAAGGCCCTCGCCGACTTCGCCGGACGCGGCTGGCTGCACCTGGAGCCGCGCGCCGTCGTCCTGCACGACACCGAGCGCCTCGCCCGCCGGTCTCGCTGAGCCGAACGCGCCGCTGAGCCGGTCTCGCCGAGCCGACCTCGCCGCTGAGCCGGTCTCGCCGAGCCGGTGGTCGGCCGCCTGTCGAGCGCCGCTCAGTGGCTCCGCAGGTACTCCAGTTGAGCGCGGACGCTCTGCCGTGCCGCCGGCCACACCTCCTGCGGCGCATCCTGATACACAGTCCGCACCACGTGCTCGACCAAGGCCTCCAACTCCCCCGCCTCGGGGTCGTCGTCGGCCTGCGGGACGGGACGGTCGGCCAGCACGGCGCGCACCTGGTCGAGGCGCTCGCGCCGGTGGTCGAGGTAGTAGTCGATGACGCCGGTGACATCGGCTCCGGAGAACGGAGCCGCGTGGCCGGGCAGGATCACCTCGACCGGGTGCTGCGGGTCAGTCGCCAAGTCGCGCAGTCGGGCCAGGCTCGCCAGGTAAGCGCCGAGGTCGCCGTCGGGCCAGGTGACCACCGTCGTGCCGCGGCCCAAAATCGTGTCGCCGGTCAGCAGCGCCCCCAACTGCGGTACGTGGAAGCAGTAGGAGTCCATCGTGTGCCCCGGGGTGGGGACCGCCACGACCCGAAGCCCCTCGACCTCGATGTCGAACGTCGGCGCCGTCCCTTCGGCCGTTTCTTCGGCCGTTTCTTCGGCGGTGGCCGGCCGGTCGCGGCCGGGAAAGTGCACCGGGGCCCCGGTCAGCTGCGCGAAGCGCTCGACGCCTTCGAGATGGTCGAGATGGTGGTGGGTCACGAGAATCGCCGCGATCCGCACCCCCCGCTCCCGCGCGGCGGCGATCACGGCATCCAGGTGCCCGGGCAGCTGCGGCCCGGGGTCGACGACCACGGCCTCGCCCGCGCCGGGGGCGTGCAGCAGCCACGTGTTGGTGCCCTCATGGGTCATCGCCGACTCGTTCGGCGCCAGCACGCAGAGCACGCCGGGGGCGACCTCGCCACCGTCCCAGCGCCGCTCCCACGAGCCCGGCAGCCCCGGTGGTCCGCCGGAGGTGGGTGGTGGTGTCGAGGTCACGAGGCCTCCTCGCTCCCGGGCTCACAGACGAGCACGAGGTCGTCGCCGCGCTGGTCCAGCCGCGGCTCGATCCGCGGCAGCGGCACCGCGGGCGGCGGCGCGGCGAGCAGGGTGCGCACGTTCGGGATCGTCGCCAGCGCGCGCACCTGATCCTGCGTGGGCGGCAGCAGGATGATCGCGCCGTCGTCGAACTGCGCGAGCAGGTCGGCCGGCCGCTCCCAGCCGGCGGTCACAGCCTCGCTGGTTCGTCCGTCGGGTTCTTGCCCGTGGGGCACCCGGGCCGCGAAAAAGAAAGTGTCGTAGCGCCGGGTCTCGAACTGCGGGGTGACCCAGCGGGCCCGGGGAGCCAGGAGCTCGGTCCGTAGCGCGAGCCCGTGGTCGTCCAGCACCTGCGCGAACGCCACCTCGCGGGTGACCAGAGCCTCCCGCAGCCCCTGCCAGGTCGGGCCGCGCAGCTGGGCGGGCGGCTCGCCGCGGTCGTCGCCGGCGAGCAGCACCCCGCACTCCTCGAAGACCTCCCGGGCGGCGGCCACGACGAGGCGACGCGCGAGGGGCTCGGGCACGCCGAGCAGCCGCGCCCATTGCGCGGGCGTGGGCCCCCGCCACGGCAGCGCCGGGTCTTCGTCGCGCGGGTCGACTCCCCCGCCGGGAAAGACGGTGACATCGGGGGCGAACGCCATCGACGCCGCCCGCCGCATCATCCATACCTGCACGCCTCCAGCTGCCTCCCCCGACGCAGCACCGTCCTGCTCGTCGCGGACGAGCAGGACGGTGGCGGCGGGTTTGACCGGCGGCGCCTGCGGCGGATTCGGCCCGAGCCACGCCGCCGCTTTGGCGCGCAGGCCGGCCGGCAGCGCGAACTCCAGCGGCTGCGTCACCCCAGACCTCAGTCGTCGGCGAGCGCGACGATGACGTCGACCTCGACCGGCACGTCGAGCGGCAGCACTGCGACGCCGACGGCGCTGCGGGCGTGCTGGCCGCCCTCACCGAAGGCGAGCGCGAACAGCTCCGAGGCGCCGTTGATGACGCCCGGCACGCCCGTGAAGGAGGGGTCGGCCGCGACGAAGCCGCCGACCTTGACGACCGAAACGACCTTGTCGAGGTCGGTGACCGAGGCGATCGCGGCGAGCGCGTTGAGCGCACACACCTCCGCGAGCTTCTTGGCGTCCTCGGGCGAGACCAGCCCTTCGCCCACTCCGACCTTGCCGGTCTGCAGCGGCTTGCCGTCGACCATCGGCACCTGCCCCGAGACGTAGATGCGCCGACCGTCGAGCTTGGCCGGCACGTAGGCCGCGACCGGGGGCACGAGTTGCGGAACCTTCAGCCCGATGCCGGCGAGCCGCTCTTCTACCTGTCCCATGAATTACTCCTTCGGTCGCTTGAAGTAGGCAACGAGATTGCCGTCGGGCATGACGACGGTCTGCACGAGCTCCCAGCCGTCCTCACCCCAGTTGTTCAGGATCTGTTGCGTGGCGTGCACGATGAGCGGCGCCGTTGCGTATTCCCACTTGGCCATGGGCGTCACTCTAGCCAGCCTCCTCGGTGCGATGCGCGGCTCGCGCCCGCGTCCCGGCTCCTAGACTTCTGGCCATGTCGCACGCATCGCCCGAGCAGGCGCAGGAGATCGCTCCCGACGCACCGGGGCACCCCGACTGGTCGCGGGTCCGGTTGCACGTCGTGACCGGCAAGGGCGGCGCGGGCAAGACGACGGTCGCGGCCGCGTTGGCGCTGACGCTGGCCAGCCTCGGTGCCCGGGTGTTGTTGTGCGAGGTGGAGGGACGTCAGGGCGTCTCCCAGGCGCTCGACGTGCCTCCCCTGGCGACCACCGAGGAGCGCATCATGCGCGTCTCCGGCGGGGGCGAGGTGTGGGGTCTGGCCGTCGAGGCCAAAGCGGCGCTCATCGAGTACCTGTCGATCTTCTACCACCTGGGTTCGGCCGGCGGCATTCTCGAACGCCTCGGCGCCATCGACTTCGCCACGACGGTCGCGCCCGGAGTCCGCGATGTGCTGAGCATCGGCAAGGTGTACGAGGCCACCGGGCGCCAGGGCGACCGGGCCTACGACGCGGTGGTGCTCGACGCCCCGCCGACCGGCCGGGTGCTGCCCTTCCTCAACGTCAACCAAGAGGTAGCGCAGCTGACCAAGGTCGGCCCGATCAGCCGGCAGGCCGAGTCGATCTCGCGGTTGCTGCGCTCGCCGAGGTGCAAAGTGCACGTCGTGACCCTGCTCGAGGAGATGCCGGTGCAGGAGACCATCGACGCCGTCGGGGAGTTGCGCGCCGAGGGCTTCGGCGTGGGCGCGGTGATCGTCAATCAGGCCCGGTCGGCATACTTCGAGCCGGAGCAGAGCGAGCGGATCCGCGACGGCGCAGTGCCGGCCACGGCCGTCGCGACGGCGCTCGCGCAGGTGGGCCTGGGCGGCCTGGGTGGGATGGACAACGGCTCGGCCGCCGCCGGCGCGCCGCCGGGCACCGTGGCCGCGCAGGCGTTGCTGAGGCAGGCCCGCGCCAACGTCGAGCGGATCGAGTTGGAAGACACCCAGCTCACGCAATTGGAGGAGCTCGACGTGCCGATCCACATGCTGCCGCACGTGCTGGACCCGACGGGCGCCAGCAGCGTGCGCGAGTTGGCCCAGGAGTTGGCGGATCAGGCGGTGTGGGGATGAGCGCGACGACCGGATCGGCCCAGCTGCGCTCCCGCGCGGCCCGCCCGAGCAGCGCCCCCACGCTGGCGTTCGACGACCTGCTCGACGACCGAGCCACCAGGGTCATCGTGTGCTGCGGCTCCGGCGGCGTCGGCAAGACGACCTCCACCGCGGCGTTGGCGCTGCGCGCCGCCGAGCGCGGCCGTCGGGTGGCCGTGATGACGATCGATCCTGCGCGTCGACTGGCCCAATCGCTGGGTCTGCAGGAGCTGGACAACAGCCCGCGGGCGGTGGTCGGCGTCGGCTCCGACGGCGGCAGCCTCGACGCGATGATGCTGGACATGAAGCGGACCTTCGACGAGGTCGTGCAGGCGCACGCCACGCCGGAGAAGGCCGAACAGATCCTGGCCAACCCCTTCTATATCGCGCTCTCCAGCTCGTTCGCGGGCACGCAGGAGTACATGGCGATGGAGAAGCTGTGGCAGCTGCACGCCGAACGCGGCCCCGACGGCGCCCCGCGCTGGGACCTCATCGTGGTCGACACGCCGCCGTCGCGCTCGGCCCTGGACTTCCTCGACGCCCCCGAACGCCTCGGCAGCTTTCTCGACGGGCGGTTCATCCGGTTGCTGCTCGCCCCGGCCAAGGTCGGTGGCCGCGCCTACTTCAAGGTCGTCTCCAAGAGCATGGGTGTCGCGCGGGGGGCACTGGCGCGCATCTTGGGCACCCAGCTGCTCGACGACGTGCAGACGCTGGTCTCGGCGCTCGACACGATGTTCGGCGGCTTCCGGGAGCGGGCCGAGCACACCTACGCGCTGCTGCAGCAGCCGGGAACGGCCTTCGTCGTCGTCGCCTCGCCGGAGCGGGACGCGATGCGCGAGGCCGGCTACTTCGTCGAGCGGCTACGGGCCGATGCGATGCCGCTGGCCGGGGTCGTAGTCAATCGCATGGTCGTCACGCCCCTGCCACAGCTGGAGGCGGCAGAGGCCGAGCGGCTGGCCGAGCGTCTGGCGGAGCAGTTGGCCGACGCCGGAGAAGATGCCGGGCGAGACTCCGCAGACGCCGTCTCCGGTGACGAGGCGCGCTCGCTGCTGCCGGGACTGCTGGCGCTGCACGCGGACGCGGCCCGCACGGCCGTGCGCCACCGCGAAGCGGCACGACGGTTCGCCGATCGCCACCCGGGGGTGCCGCTGGTGGAGGTGCCGCTGGCCGCGGTCGATGTGCACGACGTGGCGGGACTGCGCACCATCGGTGCCGCGCTGGCGGGAGTCGCCTCGGACGTCGAGGCCTGATCAGGCGCTGACTGCGCCGCGAGGGGCGCTGCGCTGAAATAGCCGCCAGGGGCGCTGCGCTGAAATACCGGATGGGCGCCGCGTGGGCTCAGGCAGATTCCTGGCAGTCCAGGCCGCGCTCGAACAGCGCCTTCCAGGAGGGTACGGACGGGTGCCGGCGGAGCATCGCGCGGCGCTCCCGCTCGGTCATGCCACCCCAGACTCCGAACTCGGTGCGGTTGTCGAGTGCGTCGGCGAGGCACTCGCGGACCACGGGGCAGCGCAGACATATCTGCTTGGCCTGCTGCTGCGCAGCTCCTTGCACAAACAATGCGTCGGGCTCGCCCTTGCTGCAGGCGGCCATCGGTGCCCAGTCTTCAACAAGCCTGGACTGACGACGCCGCATCGGCGCTGATGAGATCGTCACTGTGGGCCCCTTGTTCGAACTTAAACCCCCACGGGGTTCTTCCGAGTCCGGCACGGCAAGTTCTTGAGCAAACATAACGCGGCGATGCGTAAACCCGATCTTGCCCCAACACCTCGATGATGGCACAGATTCACCGACGGGTCACTCCCCAACCACTGCCCATTTTCTCGACCACCCCGGGTGTGCGCCGAGCGGACGCCCGCACGCCACGAACGGTCGTCGACCCGGACCATGGCGCGCCAATCGGTTGCATGCAAGCCCGGTCCCGCCGCACGTGCGAGGCCAGACGCGACTGCTGAGCAATGTCAACGATGCGGTCACAAGCGGCTACCGCGCCGCACAGGGGATGCTGGTTGTCAGTGCGGCGGTTTACCCTGGGCCAATGAACTCCGTACCAGGCGACCCGTCGCATCCAGCGTCGGGGTCCTCGACCACGCCCGGTTCTCCGTCGTCGGCGACCGGGCGTTCCGGTGCGACCGCGGCGGGTGGCAAGCCCTCCCGATCCGCAGGGTCGCGCGGCGGCAAGTCGAGCGTGGGCAACGCCTTCAGTCTGCTTGGTGCGTTCGTGGCACTGTCGATGGTCGCCGGCCTCCTCGGGGCCGGCATCTTCGTGCCGGTCGTGGGCCTTGCCGGCCTGACCGCCAAGGAGGCCATCGGCACGTTCGATTCGCTGCCTGCGGAGTTCACCGCCTCCCCGATGGCCCAACAGTCCGAGATCCTGGCCAAGGACGGCACGGTCCTGGCCACGCTGTACGAAGAGAACCGCACGGTCGTCCCGCTCGACAAGATCGCGCCGATCATGCAAGACGCACAGATCGCGATCGAGGATGACCGCTTCTACGAGCACGGCGGGGTCGACGCCCGCGGCATCGCACGAGCGCTCTTCCAGACGTTGCAGGGTGACAAGCAGGGCGCCTCGACGATCACGCAGCAGTACGTCAAGCAAACCCGGGTCTACACGGCGCTGAAGGAAGAAGACGACCAGGCAGCGGAGGCCGCGCAGGCACGTGGCGGCATCCCCGGCATCGTGCGCAAGCTGCAGGAGGCCAAGTACTCCATCGCTCTGGAGGAGAAGCTCTCCAAGAAACAGATCCTCGAGGGCTACCTCAACCTCATCTACTACGGCGCCGGCGCCTACGGTGTCGAGGCCGCCGCAATGCGTTACTTCGGGGTGTCCGCGGCCGATCTCAGCCTGCCGCAGGCTGCGATGATCGCGGGCATGGCTCAGCGGCCCGGCGCCACCGACCCGTTCCAGTACCCGGACCGGGCCAAGGCCCGCCGTGACGACGTGCTGCAGCGCATGCGAGACACGGGCAAGATCTCGACGCAGCGGATGCGACAGGCGATGCGCACCTCCATCGAGTTGAACCCGACGAGGGGGCAGGCTTCCTGCCCGGCGTCGAAAGACCCGTACTTCTGCGACTTCGTCAAGGCGTGGCTCATGGAGCAGCCGGGTCTGGGCGACACTCCGGCCGAGCGGGAGAAGCGCATCTACCGGGGCGGCCTGAAGATCGAGACGACATACGATCTGGCACTCAACGAGCAGGTCAAGAAGACCCTCGAGCAGCGACTGCCGGTCGGCAACCGCGCCGGCCGCGGCACCGCCGCGGCAGTCGTGGAGCCGGGCACCGGGCACATCGTGGCGCTGGCGCAGAACACCGACTACGCCACGGGCCAGAGCAAGGAGTTCGGCAAGACCTCGGTCAACTGGACCGTTGACCAGCGCTACGGCGGCTCGGCCGGCTTCCAGATCGGTTCGACGGCCAAGATGTTCGCCGTCGTCACCGCGATGGAGAAGGGCCTGAGCGCCGGCACGAATGTCTACGCTCCGGCAGACGGCACCCGGTTCAGCGCGGGCCGTCTCGGCGGCACCGAGTGCGGTTACACGGGCAGCTTCGCCCCGAGCAACGCGGAGAGCCGCGAGCAGGGCAATATGACGCTCGCGCACGCCGCCGCGATGTCCGTCAACACCGCCTTCGTGCAACTGGCCAGCATGGTCGGCGTCTGCAACGAGCGCGCAACGATGAAGAAGATGGGCCTGCACACCGCCACCGGCGGCGAGTACGGGGAGTCGGGCATGGCGGCCGTCATCCTCGGCGCCGACAACGCTTCGCCGCTGACCGTGGCCTCGGCGTACGCCACGCTGGCGGCCGGCGGCAAGCGCTGCGACCCGGTGCCGGTCACGAAGATCACCGACTTCAACGGGCAGGGCTTCAAGGTCAGCGACGGCAACTGCGAGCAGGTGCTCGACCCGAATGTCGCCTACCGCGCCACGCGCATCCTGACCGGCGTGTGGGAGGGCACCGGCCGCAACGTGGGCCGTCCCGACGGGCGGGCCGCCGCCGGCAAGACCGGCACCACCGACCGCAGCATGCAGACGTGGTTCGCGGGCTTCACGCCGCAGCGGGCCGGTGCTGTATGGGTGGGCACCCCCGACCCACCGCGCCCGATGCCGGGCGTCTACGGCGCAACCTACGCCGGGCCGCTGTGGCGCGACGTCATCGCCGCCACGAGCAAGGGCTTGCCGCGCGAGCAGTTCCGGGTCATCAGCGCCGACGGCAACAGCAGCTCCGACCAGATCGAGGTGCCCAACGTCATCGGGCGCTCCGAGAACTCGGCGACGCGGCGCCTGCAGGAGGCCGGGTTCAAGGTGAACGTCGCCTCGCGCAAGGTGCGGGCCAACACCATCCCGTGGGGTCGGGTCGCCGACACCTCCCTCGAGGCCGGTGAGATCGCCCCCAAGGGCGAGACCGTCACGCTGTACCTGTCCCGCGGCATCCCGGCTGCGCAGCAGGCCAACAACCGCACTCCCCGCTCGACCGCCACGCGCAACAGCACCGGCACCCCGAGCCCGAGTTCGCCGGACGACAGCGCCAGCCCGAGCCCGACCAACTGATGGGGGCGCTGCTGCGCGCTGCGGGTGGGCTCGCCGTGGCCGGCGCGGGGGGACTTGCGTACGCCGGGCTGGTGGAGCGTAATGCCTACGCCCTGCGTACGTTCGACCTGCCGGTTTTGCCGGTGGGGGCGCAGCCCATCCGGGTGCTGCACTTCTCCGACCTGCACCTCATGCCCGGCCAGCGCCGCAAGATGCGCTGGGTGCGCGGGCTCGCGCGGCTCGAGCCGGACATGGTCGTCAACACCGGCGACAACATCGCGCACCCGGAGTCGATCGAGCCGCTGCTGCATGCGATGGAGCCCTACCTGGACCGGCCGGGGGCGTTCGTCCTCGGCTCCAACGACTACTTCGCGCCGGGCCGACGCAATCCGTTCGACTACGTGCGCAAGCGCGCGGTCAAGCCGACGACGCCGCGGCTGCCGACCGCTGAGCTCGTGCGCGGGCTGGCCGAACACGGCTGGGCGGACCTGACGAATGCCCGCGGCTCGCTGCGGGTCAACGACACCGCCCTCGAGCTGGTGGGGGTCGACGATCCGCACCTGAACTACGACCGTTACGACGCGGTGGCGGGCGCACCTGACCTGGCCGCGGACCTCAAGGTGGGCATCTGCCACGCGCCGTACACGCGGGTGCTCGACTCGATGACGCGTGACGGGGCGCAACTGCTCATCGCGGGCCACACGCACGGCGGGCAGCTGGCGCTGCCGATCTGGGGCGCCTTGGTCACCAACTGCGACCTGGACACTCGCCGCGCCAAGGGCGTCTCCCGCTGGTGGCCGGGAGCCAACGGCATCCCCTCGGAGCGGGGCCCGCAAGGCTCGGCGTGGATGCACGTCTCCGCCGGGTTGGGCACGTCGCCCTACGTGCCGTTCCGGTTCGCGTGCCGCCCCGAGGCGAGCCTGCTGACCCTGGTCCCCACCGACTACTGACCGGCCCGCCGTTCAGTGTCACCGCCCCTGCGTCAGCCTCGTGACACAGGGCAAGACGGCACCCGAACCCGATTCGGTGCGCGGGCCCCTCGTCGGCTATCGTAGGGCGGGCGCCGAGCCCCGGATGGATCGCTCGGACCAGGCCACGGGGTGTGGCGCAGCTTGGTAGCGCGCTTCGTTCGGGACGAAGAGGTCGCAGGTTCAAATCCTGTCACCCCGACACATAGGGCTCTGATCGCACACACGCGATCAGAGCCCTTTCGCTTGGGTCGGCGGAGCGCAGAGTGCCACCGCCGCGTCGGCTGCGGCAGGGTCGCGGCACATCGTGTGGGGCCTTCGAGGTTCTCCCCCGGAGGAATTCGCCGCCCCGCACGATGCGCCGCAACCCGCCCAACCACCGAGACGAGGCATGCGCCAGCGTCAGCTCACAGCACTCGTCATCTGGCCTTTCGACCTGCGAACCACGAGTTTGAGCATTCCCTGGGAGCGTCCCGACAGGTGAGCCGGGTCACGCCACGTGGTGGCACCGTTCCGCGGCGGCCGAACAACGCCGATCGCTCAGAATCCGTCCGTCGCCCGCGGCGCGGCCTTGCCCGTTTCGCGCTGTTGCAGGTCCTTGCTGAGGAGCTCGCCGATCTGGGCGACGTTCAGGGCGCTGCCGCGACGCAGATTGTCGCCGACCACGAAGAATTCGATGCTGTTGGGGAAGTCCACGGACTGGCGCATGCGGCCGACGAAGGTGGGATCCGAGCCGACGACGTCGGTGGGCGTCGGCCACTCGTCGTGGGCCGGGTCGTCGAGCACCACGACGCTGGGGGCATGCACGAGGGCGTTGCGGGCCTCCTCGACCCCCAGGGGGCGTCGGAACGTGGCGTGCACAGCCACCGAGTGGCCGATGACCACGGGGACCTGCACGCAGGTGGCGGCCACCAACAGGTCGGGCACACCGAGGACCCGACGGATCTCGGTGCGGATCTTCAACTCCTCCGAGCTCCACCCGTCGTCGCACAGCGTGCCCGCCCACGGCACCACGTTGTAGGCCAGCGGAGCCGGGAAGGGCGACTCCGGCGGCAACCCCGTCGCGACCCGCCGGCGCACCCCGCCCGTGTGGGTGCCGACCCCGGCGGTGTGCGACAAGGCGTCGGCCTCGGCGTAGAGCCGCGCCATGCCTTTGTGCCCCATTCCGGAGGCGGACTGGTACGTCGCCACCACCAACTCGACGAGCTCCCACCCGGAGTGCAGCGGCCACAGGGCGTCGATCAGCGTCAACGTCGTGCTGTTCGGGCTCGCGACGATGCCCCGGGGTCGGTTCTTCACCTGCGAAGGGTTGATCTCCGGCACGATGAGCGGCACGCCCGGCTCCGAGCGGTAGGCGCTGGTGGCGTCGATAACGGCCGTGCCGCGATCGACCGCCCGCGGAATCCACTCTCGAGCCACCTGCGTGGGCACGTCGAAGATCGCGGCGTCGACGCCATCGAAGCTGTCAGCGCCCAAGGTCTGCACGACGACGTCCTCGCCCCGCACCTGCAGCACCTTGCCGGCCGAACGCTCCGAGGCGATGAGCCGGATTTCACCCCAGACGTCCACTCGCTCGGACAGCAACTGCAGCAGCACACCGCCCACGGCGCCGGTGGCTCCCACCACCGCCAGCGTGGGCTTGCTGCGTTCGTTCATCGTCCGGTGCCCCCGTAGACGATCGCCTCCCCGTCGGCCGAATCGAGCCCGAACGCGCTGTGCACGGCGCGCACGCCGTCGTCGAGCTGGTCGTCGCGGGTCACCACCGAGATGCGGATCTCCGAGGTCGAGATCATCTCGATGTTGATGTTCGCCTCCGACAGGGCGCGGAAGAACGTGGCGCTCACGCCGGGGTTGGAGCGCATGCCGGCGCCGATCAGCGAGAGCTTGCCGATGTGGTCGTCGTACAGCAGCGACTCGAAGCCGATCTGGTCGCGCACCCGGTCGAGGGCCTGCACGACGTGCTGGCCGTCGGACTTGGGCAGGGTGAAGGAGATGTCGGTGCGGCCCGTCTCGGCCGCGGACACGTTCTGCACGATCATGTCGATGTTGGCCTCGGTCTCGGCGACGACGCGGAAGATCTGCGCCGCCATGCCGGGGTGGTCGGGCACTCCGACGACGGTGATCTTGGCCTCGCCGCGGTCGTGCGCGACGCCGGCGATGATGGGGGCCTCCACGGCTTCTCCTTCTGCTGGCTTGTCCGTGATGAGCGTGCCGTCCTTGTGGGAGAAGGACGAGCGCACGTGGATCGGGATGTTGTAGCGGCGGGCGTACTCCACGCACCGCAGCATGAGGATCTTGGCGCCGTTGGCGGCCATCTCGAGCATCTCGTCGGTGGAGAGGCGCTCGAGCCGGCGGGCGGCGGGCACGATCCGCGGGTCGGCGGTGAAGACGCCGTCGACGTCGGTGTAGATCTCGCACACGTCGGCGTTCAGAGCCGCGGCCAGCGCCACGGCGGTGGTGTCGGAGCCGCCGCGGCCGAGCGTTGTGATGTTCTTCGTCGTCTGGCTGACGCCCTGGAAGCCCGCGACGATCGCGATGTGCCCCTCGTCGAGGGCGCTGCGGATGCGGCCGGGAGTGACATCGATGATGCGGGCCTTGCCGTGCACCTCATCGGTGATGACTCCGGCCTGCGAGCCGGTGAACGACTGCGCCGTGTGACCCAGGGAGGCGATCGCCATCGCGAGCACCGCCATCGATATCCGCTCCCCTGCCGTCAGCAGCATGTCGAGCTCGCGTGCCGGCGGCAGCGGGCTGACCTGCTTGGCGAGGTCGAGGAGGTCGTCCGTGGTGTCACCCATCGCCGACACCACGACGCACACGTCGTGGCCGGCGCGTCGGGTCTCCACGATCCGCCGGGCCACGCGCTTGACGCTGTCGGCATCGGACACCGACGAACCGCCGAACTTCTGCACGACCAGGCTCACGACACACTCCGCTGGGGGATCGGGGACAAAACGACGTCGCAGGAAGTCTAATCCGCCCGCGGTTCGAACCTCCCGTTGCTCGAATCGCGGGACGGGATGCCGATGGGAACTGGGGGCGTTTGCGGCCGCCGCGGTCTCGAAACGCAGTGGGAGCCAGCCCGGCTGGTGTGGCAGAGGAGGTGGGCCGTGGTCGGCGCCGTCTCCACCGCGCTTCCTGCCGGGCTGCCTGCCGGACTGCCTGCCGGACTGCCTGCCGGACTCCCTGCCACGCGCCCGGTCGCCGTCGAGTTGGCCGATGTGAGCCGGCGGGCGGACTCCTATCCGGGCCTGCAGCGGGCGCAGGTGCGCATCGCCGCCGGGTCGGTGACGGCGGTGAGCGGCGAGCCGGGCAGCGGGGCGCACACCCTACTCGGGCTCATCGCCACCCAACTCGCCCCGACCACTGGGCGGGTGCTGCTCAACGGTCACGACACGCGCGCGGCGAGGGTCGCGGCCCGCGCCGTCGTCGGGTGGGTGCCGGCGGACCCCGTCGACTGGGGCCGGTTGCGGGTGCAAGAGGTGCTGGAGACGGTGTTGCGGGCGCAGGGGGTCCCCCGGCGGGAGGCGCGGCGGCGGCTGCGAACGCTGCTGACCGCCGCCGATCTCATCTACCACGCGCGAGTGCCGGCCACGGACCTGCCGCGGCGGCTGTCCCGCCGCCTGACGTTGGCGTGCGCGGTGGCGCACGGGCCCCGGGTGCTGGTGTTGGAGGCACCCTTCGCGGGGCTGCCGGCGGCCGAGCGGGCGGAGGTCGTGGCGGGGCTGCGCGGGCTGGCGGCCCGCGGGGTCGCGGTGGTGCTGGGCGCGGATCCGCAGGTCGATGTCGACGACGTCGCCGACCGGATACTCGTGCTGCGCGGCGGCCGCATCGCTGCCTCCCACGATCTGGTCGGGTTGCCGCGTCCGACGCGGTGGCGCATCGTCGCCGACGACGCGGACGCCCTGCGTGCCGGCCTCGACACCCTGGGTGTCGAACACGTCGACGTCGCCGGGCCCGACGTCATCGACCCGGACGCGGTCGACCCCGACAGCGGCTCACCTCGGGGCTCGGCGCAGGGCCCGACGCGGGACTCGACGCTCGACGCCGGGGGCCGCGCCGGAGGGCCGGCCTCGGCGTTCGACCTCACCGATCCGCAGGCGCCGACGGTCGTCGAGGTCGTGCTGGCCCAAGACCAGGACGCCACCGAGCTGCTCACCGCGCTCGTGCGCGCCGGGATCCCGATCCGCGGGTTCCTGCCGCCGACGGCCATCGGATCCGTTGGGGACGTCGGGGCCGCGGGAAGCCCGGGAACATGGCCCTCTCGACCGGACTCCGAACCGTCCACGCACACCGCCGCGTCCGCGCACACCGTCGTGCAGGCGCCCGAGCAGTGCCCGGCTGCGGGGCCTGCCGGGCGGCCGCCGGACGCACCGAGCGGTCCATCGCCGGACGCATCGAGGCAATCCCCGCCGGTCGCGCCGAGCGGGCCTACGCAGGGGGACCCGTCGTGACCGGGGCACCGTGGCACGGTCCGGCCGGTCACGGGGCGACTGGTGGGAGCGCGACCGATTCCGGTGTGGCCGACTCCGGTGTGGCCGACTCCGGTGTGGCCGGCTCTGGTGTGGCCGGCTCTGGTGTGGCCGACGGTGGTGTGGCCGACGGTGCGGCGAGGCCGTCGGCCGCCGCGCGGGTGTTGCGAGAGCGGGCGCCCGAGCAGTTGACCCGACGGGAGCTGCGCGAACGGGCGGCGCTTCGGGAGCAGCGCGCCCACCCGCTCCGGCCCCGTTGGCCTCGTCTGAGCTGGCCCCGTCTGGCGCGGCGGGCTCGCGCGAGCGGCGAGGCGGCTGCGACAACGCCGGCATCCGCTGGGGCCGGGCATACACCCGCCGGCCACGCTTCCCCCGACAGCAGTCACGCCTCCCCCGTCGGCCGCGCCTCCCCGAACAGAGCGTCGGGTGGCCACCGCTCCGGCGCCGCCGGGCTGTCGGGTCGCGCGCAGGCGGTGCTGGGTCGGGTGCTGCCCGGCGGCTTCGGCGGCGATGGGCCGCCGAGGGTGGGGCCCGCTCTGGTCGGGGTCATGCTCGCGGCGCAGCTCCATGCGCTGCGCTGGTGGCGGACGCCCCGGCTGGTCGTGACGTTCGTCGTAGCTCTGGCCGGGGCGTACGCGCTGCTCGGTCTGGCGTGGGTCGCGACGGGCGGCCGCGTCGGGGTGATGTTGGGGCTCGTGTCGTTCGCGGCGCTGGTCGCGGTCGTGCTCGCCGTCCCGGCGCTGGCCTGCTCAGCGGTCGCGGGCGACCGGGATCGTGGGGTGCTGCCGGTGCTGCAGCTCACGGCCCTCTCCGGGGGGCAGTTGATGCTCGGCGCCTGGGTGGCCGCCTGCGGGGTCGGGCTGCTGGCCCTGCTGCTCGGCGCCCCGGTGTTGCTGGTCGCGGCGGTGCTCGACGGGACCGGGCTGGCGGCACCGCTGGCCACCGTCGCGGCGCTGGTCACCGCGACGGGTTGCGCGGGTGCCCTGGGAGTCTTCGCGGGAGCCTCGATCCGCCGCGGCCCGGCCGCGATGGCCTTGACGCAGGTGCTGGTCGCGGTGCTGTCGGTCGGCACGCTGATCGGCTACGCGGTGCTCGTCGCGATGACCCCACAGACCACACAGGCACCTGTGCGGGTTGCGGCGGTCACGCTGGACCCGGCCCTGGGCGGCACCGCGCCGGAGGGAGGGACACCGGTGGCGGACGAGCACGGCTGCGTCCTCGTAGAGCGAGACATCACCCGCTTCCGCAGCGACCGAGTGTGGCCGGTCCTAGCGTTCAGCCCGTTCGTCACGCTCGCCGACGCCTTGGGAGCCGGGCCCGAGCGTCCGAGCGTTGTCAACGCGCTCAGCGACGCCATCCGGGGCACCCGCGCCGCCCCCGGCGACGAGCCGGTGGAGAACTGCCCAGGGCGCCCCGTCGATGAGGCGTCAGCAGGCTCGGAGGCGCCGGCGGGCGGGCCGGTGTGGCCCTTCGGGGTGGCAGTCTCGCTGCTGCTGACCGGCGCGCTGCTCTGGCTCTCGGCTCGCCGGCTGCGCACTCCGCAGGATCGGGTCGGGCACGCGCCGGGCTCTTGGCGGCACCGGGTGGCCCGACTCCCGGGGCTGCGACGATTCGCCGACGACTAGGGGCGTGCGATTGCCATCGCCGGCCAGGTCGTCGGGGCAGGCGGCCAGGGTCGGCGCGGACAGGCGTCTGCGCGTCTAGGCGTCCGCGGCCAGGCGTCGGCGGCCAGGCGCCTGCGCGGACAGGGTCGGCGCGGACAGGGTCGGCGCGGACAGGGTCGGCGCGGACAGGGTCGGCGCGGACAGGGTCGGCGCGGACAGGCGTCCGCGGCCAGGATTTCGGCCAGCACCTGCGCAGCCAGGCGTGCCGGTGGCACTGCGGTGGGGTGGCTGAGCGCTCTACCTCGCGAGGAGACGACCGTGGGTCGGGCTGCGTCGATTGTCTCGGGCTCGGACGGCCCGCATGGGTGCGCCCCACAGCCCAAACGCTATGTGATGCAGATCACTCCCCCTGGGCGTCGACGATGGCCACGAGATTGCTTGCGTCCCAACGAAACTCATCGCCTCTTTAGTGAAACTGAATCCCCCTGCGCTGCAATGGATTTCAACTATTAATAGCGTTGCTGTTACAAATCCTGTTCGATAGTGTTTCCGG
>NZ_BAHD01000061.1 GCF_000298215.1 Kineosphaera limosa NBRC 100340
ACGAATTTCGACACAGACTCCAGGAGTTCCTTGGCGGTCCCGATGAGCAGCGCCGGGTCACTGGTGGAGCGACGAAGGCGATCGACCTGCTCCTCGAGGGCTGGCCGGCCACCGGTGTCTAGATCGACATTGCCAAAGGGTTGCAGGTATCCGTCCTCGGTCAGGTACCAGCCGGACGAGGCCAGGGCGCGCTTCAGACGGTCCACGTTCTCCCCGGAAGCCTCTTCTCCGATCAGGCCCGCCACCCGCAGTGTCGACAGGAGCTCGTCGACGAGGGTGCGGGCGCGAGTCGGCTCACGCTGCGCGGTTCTCAACGCGGTCAGCACCCGCTGTTGCTTGTTCGTACCCTGCGCATTGGGGTTGTAGACGTAATTGTCCCCGTATCCCGAGCCCGTCAGGACGGTCGTGATCGTGGTGTGGCTAGGCCCCGCGCCACCGTGGAAGAACATGGCCAGGGCAGCGCTGATGTCGCTGGTCAAAGGGACGGTGGCACGAGGACTCATCGGTGCTCCTCCGGCTGATGGGTGACCCTCAGAACGATCTCGGCCAAGGCCCGGGTCTGCGCGATGGTGAGGGATCGCGCGAACTTTCGATAGCGCCATGGGTCACCAGTTGTCGGCGCCGACGCGAGGTGGCTCTGCGCCGCTTCGAGCCATAACCACTGGACGGCGTACGAGTGGCTAGACGAGCGACTACCTGGACGGTTGGCACGGGCCCAGCGAGTGAACCAGCGGGTGGTGCGGGCAAGGTGCCGGACACGGTCTTCGAGATCTCGGTAGTCGATCTCGAGCTCACGGCTCGCTGCGCCGAGGGCGGCGACGACGGCGGCGGGCGATGCGGTCATCGATGCAGAGCCGGCGCGTGCGGTGCGTTCGCCGACCTCGGGTGACAGCCCGAGTTCGCGGGCTGCATCGGCCCAGGAGTGGATGTGCGGGTGGGTTCTGGCGAGGCAGAGGGATGCGAAGAGGCCGACGGTCGCGGGGCGGGAGTCGAAGAGCCCGCTGAGGTGTTCGTCGACGAGGCGAGCGGGGAGGACTTGCGGGATCTGCCGGGTCGAGTCGGTCAGCGGTGGTTGCTGGTCGAGGAGATGGGACAGGCGACGCCGCGGTGCGTGGGCGGCCATGACAAGCCGCGTGAGGGTCGAGGTCATGCGGGTGTGGTCGGCCAGCCATCCGAGCCGGCCTTCGGGGACGTCGGGGACGTGGCGGAGCCATTGCCCGAATCGGGCCGCGGCGGTGTCGATGTCCTCGACGGCGAGGATGCGGTCGGCTGCCGTGAGCGCGCGTGAGCGGAGTACGGGGTCTTGGGGCGGGCGGATGCTCCAGCGCCGAATACTGCGTGTGCTGGCATCTGCGACGTCACGTGCCCAGCAAGGAAGGTTGTCCGGCGTTCGGGATGCTGCGGCGAGGTGCAGCACAAGGGCGGTCAATGATCGGAGGGTTGCGGTGAACTCTGGCGCGTCGAGTCCGCCGGCGAACGTGGCGAGGATCCCGCCGACGTCGGCGGCGTCTTGCCGTGCTTGGCGTTGGAGGCAGTCATCGTCGGCCGGCTCGGCAGTGAGGGTGGTGAGGTCGACACGGCATTGTTTGCGTGGGCCTTGGCCAAGAGGGTTGCCGCACAGCGTCTGTGGACCAACGACGCGCAGGGGTGAGTGGCGCTGGTCGCGGAAAGGGCGCTGGCAGCCGGGGCACGTTGCGAGCAAGTAGGTGCCGTGGGTGCGGCATGCGGTCGTCGTCGGCAGACGCCAGGAGGTGCGCCAGATCCCGTCGTCACCGAGGCATTGCGGACAGATCTGGGTGCCGTGGCCGGGGGTCCAGCCGCGGGCGGAGATGGAACGGAAGCTGGACTGGTGGCCGGGGTCGAGCCCGCGCAGGTCCAGGCTGGTTCCGTCGTAGGCCGCCAGGGTCGCGTTCTGCAGGGCGGCAGTGTCGACTCCAGTGAGGTGGGCGATGCGGGCAAGGGTCCCCGGTGTGGGCGCGAGCATGAGGTACGCGGTGGTGGTGTCGTGCCCGGCCCGCACCATCTCGATCAGGCGGGCCGTGGTGAGGTAGTTGGCGTCAGCAACGCGTTCGAGATAGGCATCGAGGGCCTCGCCGGGAGCGAGGTCGACGAGGGTCGGCAGGTGGTTGTCGGCGTTGTCAGCCAGCATCTCGACTCTCCTCGGTTGCACCGGCCGGCGAGGCGGATTCCTGGGCCTTGACCAGGTCGCTGACGTGGCTGAGCCGCTGATGCCACCAGGCGCGCAGGTGGAGTTTCGTTTCGGGGTCGAGGGCGGTGTCGAAGGCCGCAATCTCGGCGTTGGCTCGGTGTGGGTGGGGTCCACCGGCGGGCCGGCCTGCGGTGGCGTCGAGCCACACCCAGGCAGCCGCGACCTCGCGATCGAGGTGCGCGCTGCCGGCTCGCGGGATATCTCGGAGGGCGGTGGATGGGAGACGTTGGATGCCGCGCAGTTCTGCCCGGGCTTGTGCCCGGTCAAGCAGGCCTGCGGAGTGCAGTCGCTCAGCATGTACGGCGAGTCGGCAGAGCGAATATGTGTCGGCGAGTAGGCGTGCTGCGACGCGTTGGGCGCGGGAGGAGCAATCGGCCGCGTGAAGCGAGGCAGCTCCGGCGACCGTCATGGGGGTGCCGTGCGCTTGGCTGGCGAGGGCGGTCAGGGCAAGGGCTTCGGCGGTTCGGTGGGTGCGTTGGTGTTCAGGAAGGATGATCGGGTCCTCGGGCAGGCGCAGGATGGTCGGGACGTGTCGTGCCTGGAGGCCGAGGTTCTCCAGGAGGTCGAGCAGACCGACTCGAGCGTCCACCGGGTTGCGCCAGTCTGGCATCTCGTGGGGGTCGGGATCCCACGGGTCGGCCATGATCGCAATGTCATCGAGGATCGCTTCGGCGGTGGCTCGATCAACCGATGCGTCCCAAGTCAGAGTGAGCAGGGTGGCGGTGATCGACGGCGGGCGGGCGAGCGTGTATCGGCCGGTGATGACGTTGCGGTCCACCCAGCGCACCGCCCGAGTTCTCCATTGCTGCGTTTCCCCGTCGAACAGTGGGGGCCAGTTCCGCCAGAGGGCGAGTTCGACCTCGGCCATGAGGGATTCCAGGCGCCGGAGCCGATCTTGAGCAGACTGGCTGGACGTCGTCGCCGCCAGGGTGGCCATCACCTCTCGGTGAACATGGCGGACGCGGGTCGGGACCGGTGGTGGCGTGGGGTCGAGACGATCGATGAAGAGTTCTTCGCAGTTGGTGCAGAGGACGACCAGGTTGAGCCTTGCGGCGACCGTGTCAAAGCAGCCGCGGGGGCATGTAGCGGGTTGGCCGGCATACCGGCGCCCGGTCCGGGCCCGTCCGAGCGCCATCCCCGGATAGGTACCCCCCAGCGTGGCAGCCCGCAGGCGTTCCTCGGCGACCCCGGTGATCGACGAGAGCTGGGCCAGAAATGGGTGCTCTGGGTTCTCCCAGACACGGGCGGTGCGCCGGTGGCTGGTCAAATCGCGGAAATCGAGGTAGTTGGCATCGGCGACCCGTTGCAGGAAGGCCACATGTCTTCCCCGGGCTGGATGTCGACAGCAACGGGGAGCTGGCAGGCACTGGTCATCCGGTGCCCTGCCCGTGCTGGGTGACGCTGACCGTGGGATGCAGCTGGGTCGGCTTCGCGACGGTCTTGTCGGCCTTCTGGGCGAGTTCGTCGACGGTGAGTTTGGACGCGGGAACGGCCAGCACATGCTCCTCGGTGACCGCCCAGGTGCCGTTCTCAATGGCCGCGACGGTGGCTCGGCGCAGGAGGGTGACGATGGCCTGCATTCGTCCGTGGGTGCGTTCCAGGATCAACCCGGGCAGGTCGTTGTGCAGCATGCCCGGTTCGGCGGCCGGAAGGAACGGGGCAATGATGTCGCCGGATTCTTTGAGGAACCGTTGCCACGCCAGCACTTGGTCGTGGGTGTCGGAACCGTAGGGAGCGACGGTGATCGCGTAGGCGCGGCCGGTGATCTGGGGGTCGCTCATCACGTCGTGGTCGTGCAGGTTCGCGCCGCTGAAGATGACAGTGATGCCGTACTCCCCCAGGGCGGTCACGATCGCTTTGAGGTGGTCCAGGGCGTATCGGCCGAGGCGTTCGGTCAGGATCAGCTGGTGGAGGTCGTCGATGACCAGCAGCCGTACCCCGTGCTCGAGGACCAGGTCGAGAGTGGAGGCCTTCTTCGCGGTGCTCTTGTCCATGTCGAAGGCCTCGACGACGAGCTCGTTGAACCGGGTGACTGTGGTCGCGGCTTCCAGGGACAAGAACAGCACCGGAGCGTGGGTGGGGTGGATTTCCTGGTCACGGCGCCCGAACCGACGGGTCGTGGTTCGCCGCGCCATACGTTCGGGGTCACCGTCAGGGCCGACGTGGTGGCGGTGCACGGCATACGACAGCTGGTAGAGGACTGTGGACTTGCCGAGGACGTTGAAGCCGGTCAGGAGGGCGACCTCCCGGGTCCCGGTCAGCATCTCGGCGTTGTCTTCAATCAGGTCATTGAGGACCTGCCGGATGTGACGATCCCGCTCGGAGTCGAAGTAGTGGCCGTTGAGGTAGCGGCGTACCTCACGTGCATACTCGCGACGCTTGGCCTCCGACATCCCCGCAGCCGCTGTCCGAGTCAACGTCGCAGGCGGGACCAGCGGGGGTGCATAAGCCTGCGCGTGCAGGCGGGACGCCTTCACGACTCCCCCTCCTGTGACTCCAGCGTCGGCCACGCCGTCTGTGTCGGGTCAAATGCTGGTGGAGTGCTCGACCTGCTCGCATCGGCGCGGGATCCCTTGGATGAGGCACCGTGGCGGGTGCGTCGGGTGCCGCGGGCGCCAGCTTCGGCGGCTTCGGCGTGGTCGAACTGGGATCGTGATTCGCGCAGGTGGGCCGCCGCGACCTTGTTGGGTTTCCAGTCGACCAGGTCCGGGTTGGCTCGGAGGCGGTCGATCGAGGCGATGTCGTTGATGGCCTCAAGGATTTCCCGCTGAACACTGTCCTTGTTGATGGTGGTGTTCGTGCCGCCGCGACGCTTCACCGCCTTGGCGGCGGCGTCGAGGACCAGGTCGGTCATCGGCGCCTGCAACTGGAATGCTCGCCGCCAAGGGACCTCCACCACGGCACCGGTGTCAGGTCGACGGAACCACAACCGCGAGAGGTCCCGCGGATCCATGAAGAAGGGGGCGGCACGGTCCCGGTCGCGGAAGAAGCCCTTGGGGACGGAGCGGAAGTCGTCCAGTTCCTCACAGTCGAACGTCAGGTCTTTGTACTCGACGCCGTCGTGGCGGATCGTCAGCCACAGTTGTGGCAGCAGGTCATAGAGAAGGTCCGGACGCTGGAGGACGTGCAGCCGGCCCGTAGCGGCCAGGAGCGCGTCGAAGACCTCCAGCGGGGTCATCCCCACCGCCGGTGAGCGGTCTTCCATGGTGCGGTCGACGACCGTGAGACCGCCGTGGCGGGTGCGGTGGTAGTCGGTGCAGATGAACTCTCGCAACCGGAGTTCGAGCTCGCGCGGCGTCAGGCTCGGGCCGTCGCCCTTGAAGACGGCGCGACCCTTCTTGTCGACGACGATCTTGCCGGCGTCGCTGCCCCGCTGGGACACGTTGCGGCCCTTGTGGCCGGACAACTGCAGCAAACAGCGCTGCAGCGTCTCGTGCCAGCGCTCCACAAACGCGTTGTCGGTGGGCTTCTTCGCCCGGGAGAGCAGGAGGTGGATTCCCAAGAGGGTGCACACTTCGCGGAAGTAGCGGCCGGTGAAGATGCTGCCCTTGTCGGCGCGGATCGCGTCCGGGAGCAGTCCCGGGATCGCATGCTCCCCGATCAGCGGGCGCCCGGAGAGGCGTTCGGCCTCGACGACGGCATCATCAATCGAGCCAATCGCCTCCGGGACTCCAGCCCAGCGCCAGTCATGAACCTGGCCGGGTTCGACGACTTGGCTGAACGGGCGCAGCACGTCGTAGAGGATGAGGCCGGCCTCGATGGCGTTTGCGCTGCGGGGCACGACCCGTAGAGCCAGGACGACACGCGTACACACGTCCAGGGCGGTGATGATCTCGACCGATATGGGTTTGCCTGTCCACGGGTCGACGCAGAAGGTGTCGCTGCGGGTCACGTCGATCGCGACGACTTGGCCCGGTCGAAGGGCGGGGTAGGCGGTCAAGGCCAGGACACCGCGAAGCTTCTTGGTCGTGTGGGAACGAGTTGTGCGGCCAGCGGCTTGAGCAGCCTGCGTCAGGTAGGTCCGCAGGGTCGACTCCGGTGGGTTGAGCGAGTCCAAACCCTCGGCTTTGAGCGCCAACAGCGTGCGGCGGAGAAGTTCATCGATCGAGCGAACCGCTTGTGTCCCATCGATGCGGGCGGCGATGTCGTCGGCGACGCGTCGCACCTCAGGATCGAGACCTCCGAAGGCGGAATGCCGGCGAACACGGCGCTTGTCCACCAAGGCCAGGAGGCCGCCGTTGATCGGGCGGTCGAACTCGGACAGCCAGTTCATCAGCTGACGCTGTGAGACCGCGCCAACCCTCGCTCGAGGTGTGGCTTTGCCCGCCTCCATGTTGCGTTGACGACGCCGATCGAGCAGAGCCTCCCGGGCAAGGATCTTGGCCATCGCCTCGCATTTCTTGCTGTCCGAGACCTTTCGGGCCGGGTTGAACAGCGAGTACGGCTCCCCTGGTCGTGCGAGAGCGGGGTGCCCACGGGCGAAGCCCGTGCGAATGGTCAGAACGACCTCCAGCTTGTCCAGCGACTCTTGGACAGCGTCATCGCTGAGCCCGGACAAGACGGCCATCAATGACTCGGCCACCGCGTCCACCCGCCCGTGGACGATGGCGCGTGCCGGTTGGACGTCGGTCCACGACACCTCGTCGACTCCGCCGGTGACGTCGCGGACCGTGTACCCGAACGGGCCGACTGCGACCACCACTCGGGGTCCCTCCGGGAAGAGGATGGTGGCGCCCTCGTAGAGCGTCACTCGGGCGTTCATGTCCGCGCCGCATCGGTTGCCCACGCGAGGCGCGAGCGCTGATCCCAAGGGGCGTTGAGGTCCATCTCGATCTCGCCGGACCAGACCAGGTGCCACATGGCTGACGTGAGGAACCCTCGATCGTCATCGGCCGCGATGACATCACCGACAGTGCCGTCACCGTCGGTCAGGACACCCTGCAGGATCGCCTTGGCAGGCATCACCCACTCCGGGGCTCGGCGCGCCGACGCGATCCAGCGGAGGTTCAACGACGCCACCGGGTCCAGACCACCGAACAGCTCGTAACGCCAGCCGACCTTCGCGCAGACCGCCTGAGTACGCGTCGACATCACCATGAACGTGTCGTCGCGTTCTTCCGGGGCGCGGACATCCCAGATGGTCACCGAACCGTCCCGGTGCGCGCTCAACACGTCGGGGAAGTGCTTCGTTCCGTCCTCCCAGCGCAACAACACGGGTTGACCGACCAGCCACGTCACATCACGTTGATGGTCCAACCATGTCGCGAGCTCGTGCTCAAGACCAGACTCGAGGAACAGCCACCCACCCGTCGTCGTCGACATCGCCTGCACCGGGATGTTTCTCGACAGTCGGCCAGACTTTGTCTCCCGCACCGGCTGCAAGCTGCGTGGATCGGGCGGCCCCGCCACCCATGACCACTCGGATCGCGAACCCCCAGCACACCAAAACGACCACGTCGCTTCACCCACTTGGGCACCGACGGGCCGTAGCCCTACACTGGGCATGACGACACCTCCTGTCTCCTCACCCGGATCAGGTACTTGTCTTACGAGGGCGCTCCGCTGGAACGGGGCGCCCTCGACGTTTGTCTAGTGCGTTGAACGTAGACCTTCCCCTCTCGCGCCGCCTAGCGCAGAAATCACGATCTGACAAGAAGACACGCCGTAAACCCTCCTATGAAACATAGGTGGCGGTTTGTGAAAAGTAGGACCCATCTCTACATGTGCGTCAGAAGTTGGTCGCCATGTTGGTGAAGCGCGAGTAGTGCCCCTGGAAAGCAACGGTGATGGTCTTGGTCGGGCCGTTGCGGTGCTTGGCGACGATGATGTCGGCTTCACCTTCGCGGGGGGAGTCTTGTTCGTAGACGGACTCGCGGTGCAGCAGCATGACCATGTCGGCGTCCTGCTCGATGGAGTTGTGCACGACGACGCCGTTGGCGACGAAGTTGTGGATGCCCAGGACCGTGGCGTCGAAGACCTCTTCGACACCGACCGGCTCGATGCCGACGATCATGTCCCACTCGACGTCGTTGACGGCGGCCAGGTCGACGTCGGCTCGGTCGAGCACGGCCGCGACCTGCGCCAGGCTGCCGGAGTCCGTCGCGGGTGAGCCGCCGGCGACGGCGGCCGCGACCTGATTCCACACCGGGTTGGCGTCCGGGGCCGGGCGGGTGTCGGTGCGCACAATCGTCAGCAGCCGGTCCGCCTCGCTGCCCAGCGCGCCCTCCACGCCGATCTCCTGCAGGAAACGCCGCTGCGAATCCAGGTCCACGACGTCCAGCACCCAGTCGCGGGCCCCGCCCCACACCTGACTCGAGATGCCGAACCGCAACAGCAGCAACGCGATTCGGTCCAAGCGCTCGCGGTCGTCGGCGAAGCAGAAGATCTCCCCGCCCGGGTGCGTCGCCGCCAGGCCCACCCCACCGGCGCGCGTGAACACCTCCCGCAGGAACAACGCGATCTGCGCCTTCGGGAGCTTGCTGATGCCGCTGGGCACCCGCGCCTCCGGCAACTCCGCCACCAGCCGCGCGGCCGTCGTCACGTCCTCGTCGCTGAACGAGTCGTCGTACTGGTCCGGCGCCGGCACGTGCCGCGGCACCGCCACCCGGCCCCCGACCTCCAACTCCCCCAGCGGCACCCACCCCGCGTAGGTGAGGAACGGGTGGTTGGCCGTCGCCCGCAGCGTGCGACCCGAACTCGTCGTCAACTCGAAGACTTCGCGCACCCCCGTGGAGAACACGTGCGTCATCGGCCGCGCCACGTAGCGCAGCGACTCGTCCAGCGCCCACACCGGCACGTCGGTGGCGCCCGCCCGATACAGCGCACCCAGCGTCGTCTCGGCGCCCGTGTCCGCCCGCAGAATCCGCGTCGACGCCGGCAGGCACCCCGACTCACGCAAGTCCGAGACCTGCGGCTTCTTGTCCGTCCGCTGCTCCGGACCACGGTTCAGCTGAGACAGGGCGATGACCGGCACTTCGATCTCCTTCGCGAGCAGCTTCAGAGCGCGAGAGAACTCACTGACCTCCTGCTGGCGCGACTCCACGCGCTTGCCAGAACTCATGAGCTGCAAATAGTCGATGATGACGAGCTTGAGATTGTGCCGCTGCTTGAGCCGCCGACACTTCGCCCGAATCTCCATGAGCGACATATTGGGCGAGTCGTCGATGAACAACGGGCTTTCGCTGACCTCCCCCATCGTGCGCGCCAACTTCGCCCAGTCGTCATCGCGCATCGTGCCCTTACGCATGTGCTGCAACTGGATCGACGCCTCAGCACTCAGCAAACGCATCGTGATCTCGTTACGGCTCATTTCCAACGAGAAAACGACCGTCGCCATGTTGTGCTTGATCGCCGCAGAACGGGCAAAATCCAAAGCCAGCGTCGATTTGCCCATTGCCGGACGCGCCGCGATGACGATCATCTGGCCGGAATGCAATCCGTTGGTCAGATCATCCAATTCCAGAAAGCCGGTGGGGACGCCGACCATCTCGCCGGAGGAGCCGGAGGCGTGCTCGATCTCGTCGGCCGTGGCCTCCAGCAGCTCGCCGAGCAGGTGGTAGTCCTCGGAGCCGCGTTTGTCGGCCACCTGGTAGATCTCCGCCTGCGCGGCGTTGACGATCTCTTCGACGTCGCCGCCGCCCGTGCCGTAGCCCATCTGCACGATGCGGGTGCCGGCGTCGACGAGGCGGCGCAGCACCGCGCGCTCCGCGACGATCTGCGCGTAGTAGCCAGCGTTCGCGGCCGTCGGCACCGCCGCGATGAGCTGGTGCAGGTAGCTCTGGCCGCCGATTCGGCTCAGGTCGCCGCGTTTGGTCAGCTCGTCGGCGACCGTGATGGCGTCCGCCGGCTCCCCGCGCCCGTAGAGGTTGAGGATCGCGTCGTAGATCAGCTCGTGCGCGGGACGGTAGAAGTCGACCCCGCGGGTGATCTCCAGGACGTCGGCGATCGCGTCCTTGCTCAACAGCATGCCGCCCAGCACGCTCTGCTCGGCGTGCATGTCCTGCGGCGGGAGACGGTCTTCACCGTCCTCGCGCGGGCCCTGCTCCATATCCCGCTCAAGGCGAACCAGAGACAACGCACTCCTCCTGTCGTGGCACTTCGTCGGACATGCGGTGTGGCTCCTCGTCGTGCCCTCCCACGACGAGGCGACCACCCCCCACACCCTCTTACGCACCACCGACAAGACTGCGAGCGCTAGGTTGCCTCCGGCCGGTGTGACCACCCGGTGAACGACCGGGTTCCGCAACGCTAAGTCGCAGGTCAGGCAGACTCAACACAGCCTGTGGACGGCCCTGGGGATACCCTGTGGACGCACAGGGGACAACGCCGAGCCGGGCTGTGGACCGACCTGGGGATTTCCGATGAATGCAACGGGACCCGAGCCGTTGACCTGGACATTCGCCATGCACCCCGTGTGTGCGAGAAAAAAACGCCTGACCAGCCGATCTGTCTCGCCCTTCGGTCGACGGGTCTGTCCAGATGAGATGTACGCAAGACTTCCGCCTCGCCACCAAGCCCATGTGGAGAACCTGTGGATAACTCGGGTGATCAGCCGCCACCCAGCACCCTCCGCTCGAGCCGCGACACGCGGCGTGAAGTGCTGCGATTGGCCATTCCGGCGTTCCTGGCCCTGGTCGCCGAACCGCTCTTCCTGCTGGCCGACGCCGCCATCGTCGGCCACCTGGGCACCCCCCAACTCGCCGGCCTCGGCGCTGCCTCCGCCGCCCTGACCACCATGGCGAGCATCTACATCTTCCTCGCCTACGGCACCACCTCCCTGGTCGCCCGCCGCCTCGGCGCCGGCGACCTGCGCGGAGCCCTCGGCGCGGGCCTCGACGGGATCTGGCTCGCCGTCATCCTGGGCCTCACCTCCGCCGTCCTCGTCGCCGTCTTCGCCCAACCCATCTGCGAAGTCTTCGGAGTCTCACCAGAGGCCACACAGCACGCCGTCACCTACCTGCGGATCAGCACGATCAGCCTCCCCGCCATGCTCATCGTGCTGGCCACCACCGGAGTGCTGCGCGGCCTGCAGGACACCCGCACCCCGCTCATCGCCTCCGTCGCCGCCTTCGGCACCAACGTGGTGCTCAACTACGTCTTCGTCTACGGCTTCCACATGGGCATCGCCGGCTCCGCCTGGGGCACCGTCATCGCCCAGACCGGCATGTCCGCCGCGCTGCTGATCGTCGTGCTGCGCGCCGCGCGCCGACACCAGGCACCCATGCGGTTCCGCCCCGGCCGGGTGCTGTCCGCCGCCGCCACCGGCGTCCCGCTGCTCGTGCGCACCCTCGCCCTGCGCGCCGCCATCCTGGCCACCACCTTCGTCGCCGCCCGCCTCGGCGACGTGCCCCTGGCCGCCTACCAGGTCGCCGCCACCATCTGGACCTTCCTCGCCTTCGCCCTCGACGCCCTGGCCATCGCCGCCCAAGCCCTCACCGGCCGGGCCCTCGGCGCCGGCGACGTACCGGCCGTCCGCGACGCCACCGGGCTCATGGTCCGGTGGGGCATCGGCTTCGGCGTCGTCCTCGGACTCCTCGTCGCGGCCCTGTCCCCCGTCCTGCCCCGGCTGTTCACCTCCGACCCCGCCGTACAGGCCGCCCTGACGGCCGGGCTGCTCGTCATCGGCCTCACCGTGCCCATCAGCGGACACGCCTTCGTGCTCGACGGCGTCCTCATCGGCGCCGGCGACGGCACCCACCTCGCCGTCCTGCAACTCATCGCCCTCGTCGCCTACCTCCCGGTGCTCGCGGTCGTCTTCCTCGCCGGCGAGCACCTCATGGCCCAGGGCGCGCCCCTGGCCATCGCCGCCGTCTGGGCCGCCATGGCGTGGTTCATGCTGCTGCGCAGCCTGCTGCTGCACCGGCGGGCCCGCACCGACAAGTGGCTGATTACCGGAGTGTGAGGCGCACCCGAATCGGGCCCCGGCACCTTGCGTAGGGTCCGGCCGTTGAGAACCTGGCCGTCACGCACCCGACCGCAACGGCCGCAACCACCGCAACGACCCGCCCAAGGAGGCGACGTGCGACGCTCCGACCCGCAGCGACGACGCCCCAGCGCGCCTCCCGTCGACGCGCCGCACCACCGCCCCGTCGACCGCGGCGGCTGGCGTGGCTCCGCCAAACCCGCCAAACCCCGGCACAACCCGCCGCCGCCCGCGCCCCTGGACGGCAGCCAGGCCCGCCCGCCGCACGCCTCCGTCGCCTCGAGCGACACGACCCGGATGCTCGCGTTCATCCTCGACGAACTCATCCGCGTGCCCGGCACCCGATTCCGCTTCGGCCTCGACCCGATCCTCGGCTTCATCCCCGGGCTCGGCGACGCGGCCGGCAGCGCCATCTCCGGCATCATCCTCGTCGAGGGCATCCGCCAGCGCGTGCCCTACAGCGTGCTGTTGCGGATGGGCGGCAACCTGCTCATCGACGGCCTGCTCGGCCTCCTGCCGTTCATCGGGGACGCCGCCGACGCCGCCCACCGCGCCAACAGCAAGAACGTGCGGCTGCTCGACCGCACCGTCGCCCGCGGGCAGCGGGTGCAGACCGACGGCATCGGCTACCTCCTCGGAGCCGGCGCCATCGTCGTCCTCATCCTCGCCGCCGTCATCGGGCTGGCCGTGCTGGGCGTCCTGGCGTTGCTGCGGGTGCTGGGCATCGTCTGATCAGCCCCCGGTCGCACCCGGGGTTCAGAGCGGAATGTTGTGCGGAGTGACGACCACGACCGGTCTCGGCAACGACACCGGACGCCCCGGCAGCAGCCCCTGCACCTGCAGCAGCGCGCCCAGGCTGCGGCGGGCATCGCGTCGCAGGTCGTGGTGCAGCACCGCGGTCAGGCGACCCGAGCGCAGCAGCACGAGGTTGTCCTCGTCGAGGTCGTGGGCCACGAAACCGCGGACCGGCCGGCGGGCGGCATCGAACGCGGCGAGCGTGCCCCGGTTGGCCCCGCCCGGGGAGTAGACGAGCGCCAGCCCCGGATCGTCGGCCAGAGCCTGCGCCGCCAGCCGCTCCATCGTCTCGTCGAGGCCGTCCGTACCGTCGAGGACGACCGCGCGCGACCCCGGGCGCAGCCGCGTGAATTCGTCCACGAACCCCTGCGCCCGCTGCCCCTCGCCGAGGAAGGCCGCCCGGCTCAGCGGCACAAGGGCGTCGACCACAGAACGGGCCTCTTGGGCGCGGGCCTCGTGGGTGCGGGCCACCTCCGAACGAGCCGCCCCCGAGCGGGCCACTTGCGAGAGCTCGCCCGGCCCAGGCGCGGCCCCTCGGTTCGTCGTCACCACGTCCGGCGACGCCTCGTCGGCGTGCCCAGGCCCGGCAGCGAGGTTGAGCAGGTAGGCCGCGGTCGCTCCGGCGGCCTGATTGTCGATGCCGACGTAGACGTGCCGGGCCGTCGTCGGCAGGTCGGTGACCAATGTGATGACCGGGATGCCCGCGGCGACCACAGCATCGACGGCCTCGGCGACCACCGGATCGTCGGGTGCCTTGAGCAGGATGCCGTCACTGCCGCGCCGCGCCAGCCGCGCCAGCCGGTCCGCGATCCAGGCCGGGTCGGCCGCCGCGTCCAGGTCGTAGCGCAACCGCAGCTGCGCCGGCCGCAGCATCGCTGCCTCCGCCTCGAAGGCCGCGCGCACCACGTCCGAGAACCGGTCCGGGGCCGCCATCACCAGGTCCGCGACGAGCGAGCGGCCCGTGAGCACGAGCTGCCCCGCCTGCCGATCCAGGTCTGCGATCGCCCGGTGCACCGCCCGCGTCGCGCGCACGCTCACCCCGGGCCGGTGATGCAGCACCCGGTCGACCGTCGCCTCCGACAGCCCAGCCTGATCGGCGATATCGCGCACCCGATGGCGATGCGGCACGGTCGGCCTCCCCTCCTGCTGATCCCCCAGTGTTGCGGTTAGTGCCCACCGGCGCGGTCGCACCCACACCCGTCGGCAGGCACCGCAACCGTCGAACGAGGGGGCCAGCGGGCTGAGGGGTTTCTGAGGGGTCGACCCCCTAGAAGGAGGCCGCTGTCAGCGCGACAGTGGAGTCAAGACGCCGCAGCACCCGTCCCACCGGACCGACTCACGAAGGAGCCCCCATGACCCTGGCCACCGGAGCCATCAGCACCCGCAAGACCGGACGCTACGACCTCTCCGACTGCCGGGTCGACGACCTCGTCGCCCTCATCGAGGAGGGCCTGGCCGGCACCGACATCGCCGACTACCCCACGGCGGCCGAGCTCGTCGAGGGCGTGCTCATCTACCAGGCCGACGCATTGCGCGAAGCCGCCAGCCGTGACGAGGCCGCCCTGACCGCCGAGCTCGCCCAGGCGCTGACCGACGGCCCCGGCATCGTCGTTATCAAGGGCGCCTTCACCCACGACGTCATCGACGAGGCCACCGACGCCTTCAACGACCTCATCGAGCGCCAACGCCAGGAGGGTCGTGTGGTCGGCGACCACTTCGCCGCCCCGGGAGCCAACGACCGGGTGTGGAACGCGCTGGAGAAGTTCGCACTCGCCCACCCGCAGACGTTCGTGCGGTACTACGCCAACGACGTGCTGGCCATCGCCGCCGGCGCCTGGCTGGGCCCGGCCTACCAGGTGACCAGCCAGGTCAACGTCGTCAACCCCGGCGGCCAGCGTCAGGAGGTGCACCGCGACTACCACCTGGGCTTCCTCGGACCGCAGGTCGCCGCCGGCTACCCCGCTCACGTGCACCACCTGTCCCCGGTGCTGACCCTGCAGGGCGCCGTCGCGCACGTCGACATGCCGGTGGAGTCCGGCCCGACGCTGTACCTGCCGCACAGCCAGAAGTACGGCCCCGGCTACCTGGCCTGGTGGCTGGAGGAGTTCAAGGAGCACTTCAACGGCCACCACATCCAGTTGCCGCTGGCCAAGGGCGACGCGGTCTTCTTCAACCCCGCCCTCTTCCACGCCGCCGGCACCAACCACTCCGCCGACATCTTGCGCATGGCCAACCTGCTGCAGGTCAGCTCGGCGTTCGGGCGGGCCATGGAGACCGTCGACCGCGGGCGGGTCGCCCTGGCCATCTACCCGGCGCTGGCCGCCGCGCTCGCCGACGGCAGCCTCGACGAGGCCGCCGCCCACAACGTCGTGGCCGCCAGCGCCGAGGGCTACCCGTTCCCCACCAACCTCGACCTCGACCCTCCGATCGACGGGCTGGCGCCGGCCTCCCAGGCCGACCACGTGCGCGAGGCCCTGCGCGAAGGCCGCAGCGTCGAGCAGCTCGCGCGCACCCTGAGCGAGTACGACGCCCGCCGGGTCAGCGCCTGACGAGGCCTGCCTCAGCCAGCGGCGCCGATCTCCAAGCCGCCAGCCCTCCAAGCCGCCAGCCTCCAAGCCGCCAGCCCGGCGCCGCACGGCGCGGCCCGCAGACCCCAGCCCCCGAGCGACCATGGGCGGACGCTCGGGGGCTCGGCCGTGCCCGACCCCACCTTCAGGTCCGGCCGAAAAACTGTTACCCAGTCACGGTGAGCGACCACTATTCGGACACAGCTACAGTCAGCTCCTGAAACAGCCCAGCAGACGCGTCGCAACTGCCCGAACGGGCACTGACCAGGGATATCGCTTCGATATTCCACGAACTCGGGCAGAAATTTCACCCGTTCATGTTGTTTCAGCAGTGTTTCGGGCCGACAAGGGAGTTGACACACCCCCGGGGGTCAGGCGCACGCTTGATATGTCGATCAGCCCAGTGATCGACGGTGCGGAACCGCTCCGCATCCCCCACAAGCCGCCCACTCCGGGCGCACGACGGCCGTGCAGGACGAGCCGTCGAGGCTCCCCTGCCACCGTCGCACGGTGAAGGAGCCCCACATGATGTACAGCTACCCCTACGCGGACAACACCTCGCCGCTCGGCGGCAAGGACCTGGTCAGCGCCCAGGCCCTCTCGCTGGCCGTGATCTCGCTCGTGATGCTGATCGGCGGCGTCGCCACCGGCGCCCACAGCCTCTTCCTCGTCGCCGGCGCCGCCGCCCTCGTCGCCGCGGGCATGGCCATCGTCCAGGCCATCAGCGCGATCGCCGCCGCCGGCGAGGCCACCGATCTGGACTCCCCGGCTCGCGAGACCAGCGCCGCCTGAATCAACCCAGCGCGCCGTCGCGCGCGACCAACCTCTTTTCGTACCCTCCTCGCCAGAAAGAAAGACTGTGACCATTTTCCCGCACAACGTTCCCGCCCCCACGAGCCTTCAGGCGCGTGACTACCTCAGCGCTCCGGCCGTCAGCGCCGGACTCATCGCCGTCGTGCTGTTCGTCATCGGCATGACCAGCGAGTCGGGCCTCATTCAGCTCCTCGCCGGACTCGCGGCGTTCACCACGGCAGCCCTTTCCCTGTCCGCTTCTGCGGTCGCCCTCATGGCCCCGGCGCAGAAGCAGCAGGGCTGACCTTCACCAGTCCCGCACGAATTGCGTCGGGGTCGACCACAAGGCGGTGGTCGACCCCGATTCGTGTCTCCGCACGCCCCGGGCGCGTAATAGCGTGAGGATCGATCCCGCGAGCGACCCTCGAATCGGCGACCGGAGGCACCCATGGAACCCTTGCGCATCGGCATTCTCGGGGCCGCGCGGATCGCTCCCCTGAGCATCGTCGCCCCCGCCCACACTGTCGGCGCCCGGCTCGTAGCGGTCGCGGCCCGCGACCGTGCGCGCGCGCAAACGTTCGCCGCAGAGCACGGCATCGAGCACGTCGTGGACTCCTACGAGGCGCTGGTGACCGATCCGGACGTCGACGTCGTCTACAACCCGCTGCCCAACGGCCTGCACGGACCGTGGAACCTGCGGGCCGCCCAGGCCGGCAAGCACGTGCTCGCCGAGAAGCCGTTCGCGTCGAACGCCGCGGAGGCCCGCCAGGTAGTAGCGGCAGCGCAGACCGCCCGAGTGCGTCTGCTGGAGGCCTTCCACTACCCCTTTCATCCGGTCTTCACACGACTGTGTGCGCTCATCGAGGCGGGTGCCATCGGTCAGGTGCGGCACGTCGAGGCCCCGATGCGGATGCCGGCCCCGGCGCCCGACGATCCGCGTTGGCAGCTCGACCTGGCCGGCGGCTCCACCATGGACCTGGGCTGCTACGCCTTCCACGCCGGTCGGCACCTCGGCCGGCGGTTCTGCGGCGGGGAGCCGACCATCACCACAGCCATCGCGCGCGAAAGGCCCGGCCACCCCGGCGTCGACGAACGCCTCAGTGTGGAGGCGCAATACCCCTCCGGCGCCACCGCCGCCCTCGGCAGCGACATGAACGCTGGCGACGACATGGACGAGCCCGGCCAGTGGGACTTCCATCTGCGCGTCACCGGCACCACCGGCAGCGTGCGGGCCGCCAACGTCGTGCAACCGCACCTGGACGACACCATCGAGCTGCGCCGCGACGGCCGCGAGCCGGTCGTCGAACACGCCGGCACCCGCTCCAGTTACACCTACCAACTGGAGGCGTTCACCGCGCTGGTGCGCGAGGGCCGGCCGCTGGGCTACGACCCGTTCGAGGATGTCGTGGCCCAGGCCGAGTTCGTCGATGCCGCCTATCGGGCGGCCGGCCTACAGCCGCGCCCGAGCCGGACGCTCTAGGGTGCGTGACGTGACTTTTCCGCCTGCCCCAGACCCGACTGCCGCTTCCAGCGAAAGCGTCGATGACCTGGGGCGGCACGGCCCGTTCACGCTCGCCGTATGTGCCGAGATGGTCTTCACCGACCTGCCCGTCCCCCAGCGGCTGCGGCACCTGCGCGACCTGGGCTTCGTCGCCGAGATCTGGAACTGGGCGAACCATGACCTCCAGGCGCTCGAGGAGGCCCGCCGCGACGGCGTCGTCATCGGTTCGATGACCGGCTACCTGCGCGGCACGCTGGCCGACCCCGCGGGGGCCGATGAACTCCTCGCCACCGCACAGGAGTCTGTGACGGTAGCCCGGCGACTGGGCATTCCCCGCCTCAACCTGCACGGCACCGGGCTCGACGGCCAGGGGCTACCCGTCGTCGCGTGCGACCGGGCGACCGGGCCGATGTGGGCCCAGGCCGCGCTCACGCTGCGCCGGATCGCCGAGCTCGGCGAACGCAACGACGTGGTTTTCGAGTTGGAGAACCTCAATACGGCGGTCGACCACCCGGGCACCCCGTTCGCGACGGCCGCCGACGTGCTGGCCCTGGTGCGCACCGTCGACAGCCCGCACCTGCGCGTCAATCTCGACCTGTACCACGCGCAGATCGGCGAGGGGAACCTCGTACAGCTGTGCCGGGAGGCACTGCCGTGGGTCGGCGAGATCCAGGTCGCCGACGTGCCGGGTCGGTGCGAACCCGGCACCGGCGAGATTCACTACCCGGCGATCGCGCGGGCCCTCGCCGAGGCCGGATACACCGGGACTATCGCCATGGAGGCCCACGCCAGCGGCGACTCCACGGCTGCGGTGGAGGCGTTCCGCGCGGCGTTCACGCTCTGAGCGGTCAGTAGCGGAAGCGCCCCACGAGACCGGTCAGGTCCGCCGCGCGCTGACTGAGCTCGCTGGCCGCCTCGGAGACGTGCTGCGCCGACTGCAGCGACTCCTGCGCACCGCGGGCCGCATCGGCGACATTGCCGGCGATACTGCGCGATCCGGTCGCCGCGTCGCTGACGTTGCGGCCCATCTCGTTGGTCGTGGCCGTCTGCTCCTCGACCGCGGAGGCGATGGTGGCCTGGGAGTCGTTGATCTGGGCGATGATCGTGGCGATCTCGGCGATGGCCTGCACCGCGGCCTCCGTGTCGAGTTGGATGGCCTCGACGCGGCGGCCGATGTCTTCGGTGGCCTTTCCGGTCTCCTGGGCCAGGTCCTTGACCTCGTTGGCGACGACGGCGAAGCCCTTGCCCGCCTCGCCGGCGCGCGCGGCCTCGATCGTCGCGTTCAGCGCCAACAGGTTGGTCTGCTCGGCGATGCTCGTGATGGTCTTCACCACGTTGCCGATTTCGGTGCTCGAGTCGCCGAGCTTGGCGACCGTGCGGTTCGTCGTGTCCGCGACGTGTACGGCCTGCGCGGCGATGCCGGCGGCGGCGTTGGCGCTACTGGCGATCTCGCGGATCGAGGCGGTCATCTCCTCGGTACCGGCGGCGACCGTCTCGATGTTCTCCGAGACGCCCTGGGCCGAATTGCTGACCTGCCCCAAGCGGCTCGAGGAGTCTCCGGCGTCGCGCCCGACCTGCGTCGCCACGGCGGTGAGCTCTTCGGACGCCGCCGCCACGGAGGTGGCGGTCTGACCCACCTGCGCGATGACCTGCTGCATCGAGACCCGGGTCTCCTCGGCAGCGGCGGCCATCTGACCGATCTCGTCGTCGCTGTCCGCCGTGGCCGGCACGGTCAGATCGCCGTGGCCGAGCGCGAGCAGCGCGGTCTTCACCGAGTCGACCGTGCGAAGAATGCCGCCGCTGATGCGCAGCGCCGCGAACAGCACGGCAGCCACGACGAGCAGGATCGTCACGAGGATGCTCAGGCGCGACACGGTGAACGCGTTGTCGCCGGCCTCGACGGTTTCGGCGACCTCGGTGGCCAGGTGCTTGGTCCACGCCGACTTCAGGTCGCGGATCTGGTGGAACACCGGCGTGCCTACCTGCTCCACCAAACGAAGACCCTCGGTGTTAGCGGCCGCCGTGTTCCGCGAGAACGCCGCCAACATGGCCTGGTCGGTCTCCCGGTAGGAGTTGATGAGCTGCTCCGCCTCGTTGGCGCTGGCGCGGTCCGCCTCGCCCATCTCGATGGTGCGCAGGCTGGCGACGGAGGCATCCACCGACTGCCACAGCGTGGAGGAGTACGTGCGCAGTTCACTGCCTTCGCCCAACGCCGCCTGGCGACCCTCGAGGGAGGACTGCAGCGCGATGTAGTTCTGCAGGCTGTCGAGCTCGGCGACCAGGCCGTACAGTTCCCGCGCCCCGGCCTCCACCTTGGCGAGCCGCTCCAGCTCCTCCTCGGCGGTGTGCAAGGACTGCAGACCCCACAGGCTCACGATGCCGAGGATCAGCGCACCGATCACGCCGATCAGTCCGACGCCGAGGATCTTGGCGCGGATGCCCAGGGTGCGAAAGGAGCGGCGCTGCTGCGAGGTAGCGGTGGTCATGGCGTGACTTTCCTGTCAGGACGCCGGCGGCTCGACGTCGTCAGCGGCAACGCCGACCATGCGGACCGGGGCGCCACCCACCTATCGACAGCTGAACCGCGTTGCTCAGCTATCGCTCAGGTGTTTAGTTAGCGCTCGCGAAACGCTCAAGGTTGGTCTGGCGCCGGGAAACACCGCGATGCGGCGGCCGCGCCGCACGTGTCTTCACACTCGCGCGCACGCCTGGGACAACGTGGCGACGGCCAGGCGCACCGACTCCTCTTGGCCCAGGGTGTAGTCCTCGTTCTCGATCGACAGGGGCCCGTCGTAACCGGCCGCCGCGAGCGCGGCGACAAAGCGGGCCCAGAAGTCCACGCCGTCCGGATGCCCGGTACCGACCGCCACGAAGTTCCAGGCCCGCTCGGTGGTCTGTTCGTTGGGCACGGTCTCCAGCCGCGAGGCGACGGCGGCACGGGCCTCGATACGCGTGTCCTTGGCGTGCACGTGGTGGATGGCGCCGGACAGGGCCTGCACCGCGGCCAGCGGGTCGGCGCCCATCCACAGCAGATGGCTGGGGTCGAGGTTCGCCCCGACGATGTCACCGACCGCCGCGCGCAGCCGCAACAGGCCGGGGACGGAGTACACCAGCTGGTTGGCGTGCATCTCGACGGCCAGCCGCACCCCAGCGGCCCGGGCGTGCTCGGCCAGGGCACCCCAATGCTCGACGGCGACCCGCCACTGGTGCTCCAGCAGTTGCAGGTTCTCCGGGGGCCACACAGTGGTGATCCACGCCGGGAAGGAGTCGCCGGGGGCCGCGGGCAGCCCGGACATCGTGACGACCGTGTCGAGCTCGAACGCGTTGGCCAGGTCGATCGCGCCGCGCAGCACGCGCGTGTCGCGGGCACCGTGCACCGGATGCAGGGGGTTGCCGGCGGCATTGAAGGCCTCCAGGCGTAGGCCGCGGGACGCGATGTCGCGGCGCAGCTCGGCGCGGGCGGCGGCATCGGTCAGCAGTTCGTGCAGATCGGCGTGCGGCGCCGGTGACCATCCGCCGTGGTCGCCGCCGAGCCCGATCTCGACGGTTTCGACGCCGAGGTCGGCCGCGACATCCAGTGCGTCGGCGCGGGTCAGGGTGGACAGGCTGTCGGTGAGCAGGCCGAGGTTCATGGCAGGTCCGTTCGATGGGGGAGGTCGCGACGGTGGGCCGTCGCGCGTGCTCAGGAGGTCGTGTGGCCCGGTGGCGCGGTGAGGCCCGGGTCGGGTAGGCGAGTCAGGCGCTCAGGCCGAAGAGCCCGAGGCGCCGGGCGGGTGAGCCTGCGGGCACGTCTAGGTCCGTGAGACCGACGGCGCCGCGCTCGAAGAGGGCTCCTGTCAGCGGCAGGTCGACGGTGCGGCGCAGGGCGCTGGCAGCGTACGCGGCGACGGTCGCCTCCAAGATCCGTTGGGCGGTGGCCCCGTCGGCGGCCGGGGCCCGGCCGGAGGTGATGGCCGCGCCGAGGTCGGCGAGGGTGTCGCGCATCGCGTCGGCGACGAGCGGCACCAGTTGCTGCCCGGGCGGAAGGTCGAGGGTCCGGGAACCCGATCCGGTCGTCACCTCGATCCGGTCGAAGGGTGCCCACGGCATGGTGCCGTCGGCCGCGTAGTGCGCGACGGCGCGTCCGGCGCTGCCCTCGATCGCGACCCCACCAGGGCCCAGGCCCCAGCCGACGTTGACGAGGGCCGCGGACCGGCCGGCCTCCAGTCGGCACAGGGCCAGGCTCTCGACCGCCTCACCGTCGGTGGCGTCGAGGAAGGCGTTGACCGCCTCGATCGGGGCACCCAGCAGGTGCTCGGCCACGTAGACGCCGTGCAGCATGTCCATGAGGACGCCACCGCCCGAAGCCGCCGGGTCCTTGCGCCACTGCGGCCGGTAACCGGCGGCGCCTGGGGAGTCGACGACCCCGAGCATGTCGACCCGCACGCTGCGGATCTCCCCGAGCTCGCCGGAGTCGATCAGCGCGCGCAGGGCAACGACCTCGGGAAAGAACAGGTAGTTGTGCACGACGCCCAGCACGACCCCGGCCGCATCGGCGGCGCTGACCATTGCGGCGGCGTCGGCGGGGATCGCTGCGAGCGGCTTCTCCGCCACCACGTGTTTGCCGGCGGCGGCCGCGGCCTGCACGACCTCGCGATGCAGATGCTGTGGGGTGCACACGTCGACCAAGTCGACGTCGTCGCGGGCCAACAGCTCGGCGACCTCGAGGTGCACCTGCTCGGGGGCCAGCCCGGCCGCCTCGCGGCCCAGCTCGAGCCGCTCCGCCGACGGATCGGCCAGGCCGACGATCGCGAACTGGTCGGGCAGCGCCCGGTAGGCGGGGACGTGGAAGTTGACGGCGACGTTGCCGCAGCCGACGAGGCCGACGCGCAGGGTCATCAGGAGTCCTTCTTGGGGAGGTTCGGGGTCTCGACGCAACGACCCGCAGGTCGTCTACACAGAATTGTTTGGTATTACAGGCGCACGGTCGGCAGATCGACCCAGGCGCCGCTCACGGCGGCGGCATGAACGGCCTCCAGCGTGGCGGCCTGTTCGATCGCGTCGGCGGCGCCGAACTCGTCCGTCTCGTCGGCGTCGCCGGCGATGAGGGCGCAGGCGTGCTGCAGCTCAAGCCGGTAGGCGTCCTCGTTCTCGGCATCGGTCGACAGCCCGAAACGGCCGTCAGGGTCGGCCGGCAGCTCCTGGGTGACGCCGTCGCGCTCCAGCCGCACCACCCCCGCGCGACACAGCCACGGGTCGGGCAGGGTGATCGTGCCGGCGGTGCCGATGAGCTCGAGCTCGTCGCGGCGGGGGTAATCCAGGGCGACATCGAACTGGGCCAGCACGCCCGCGGGCAGCTGGAGGGTGGCGGCCAGGCGCAGGTCGCCGCCGTCGGCCCCGGGAGCCTCGTCGAGCACTCGCGCGGCGGCGACCCGCACGGGCCGGCCGCCGAAGAGGCGGATCGCGCTGACGCAGTAGCAGCCGAGGTCGAGTAGGGCGCCACCGCCCAGCGCCCCCGTGCGGCGGATGTCGCCGGGGGGCACGTCGACGGTCAGGGCCGCGCGGATGAATGCCAGCCGCCCGATCGCCCCGTCGGCCAGCAGCCGGCGGGCCAGGGCGGTCTGCGGGTGGCGGCGCCCCATGAGCCCCTCGAGGACGACGCGATCAGCCTGCTGGGCGGCCTCGAAGCACGCTGCGGCGTCGGCGGCGCTGGTCGCGAACGGCTTTTCGCAGAGCACGTGCTTGCCGGCGCGCAGGGCCCTGATCGTCCACTCCGTGTGCAGCGAGATCGGCACCGGGACGTACACCGCGTCGACGTCGGGGTCGGCCAGCAGCTGCTCGTACGAGCCGTGGCTGCGTTCGATCCCCAGCTCGTCGGCGTAGGCGCGAGCGCGAGCGGCGTCCCGGCCGCCGACGGCGACGATCTGCGCGTTCGGCACCCCGGCCGCCGCCGCCGCGAGCACCCTCCCGATGCCGGAGGTCGACAGCATCCCCCAGCGCACGACGGTCGGCCCGACGCCGGTCCCTGTGCCGGTCCCTGTGCTGTTCGCAGCGCCGGTCACGGCGTCACCGGCGCGTCCAGGTCGGGCCCCGGGACGGCGACGGTGGCGCCGGTGCGCACACTCTCGTCGGCGGCCTGCGCCAGCACGAGCGCGGCGCGGCCGTCGGCGAAGCTCGGCGAGAAGCCGGTGCCGGCCTCGACTCCGGTGATGAAGGCGTCGAGCTCGGCGCGATACGCCGGGGTGTACCGGTCGAGGAAGAAGTTGTAGTACGGGGGCGCGACCTGCGTCGACGTGGCGCCGCTGAAGGTGACGCTCGTCGGCAGCTGATTCTCGGCACGCAGCATGCCAAGCTCGCCGAACGCCTCCAGCCGCTGGTCGTAGCCGAAGGCGGCCCGGCGGGAGTTGATGATCGTGGCGACCGCACCGTTGACTCCGCGCAGCACGACGACGGCGCCGTCGATGTCGCCGGCCGCTTCGATCTCGGGCGAGACGAGGTTGGAGCCGGTGGCGGTGACCTCGACGACGTCGCCGAGGAAGAACCGGGCCATGTCGAAGTCGTGGATCGTCATGTCCTTGAACAGCCCGCCGGAGGTCGCGACGTACGCGGCGGGCGGCGGGGCCGGGTCGCGGCTGATGATCGTCAGCTGCTCCAGCGGGCCGAGTTGACCGGCGGCGACGCGGGCGTGGATGTCGGCGAACGAGGGGTCGAAGCGTCGGTTGAAGCCGAGCATGACGCGGCCGGCGAGGTCATCGATCCGCTGCGCGCACGCGTCGACGAGGGCCACGTCGAGGTCGATCGGCTTCTCGCACAGCACGGCCTTGCCCGCCTCGACGGCGGCGGTCAGCAGGTCGATGTGCGTGGGGGTGGGTGAGGCGATGACGACGGCGTCGATGCCGGGGTCACCGATGATGTCGTCCACGTCGGTCGTCGTCTGCGCACCGAAACGGGCGCCGACCGCCGACGCGGCCTGCTCGAACGGGTCGTACACCCGGGCCAAGTGGGCTCTGGGGTTGGTCGCGATCGAGTCGGCGTGGACCCGGCCGATGCGGCCGCAGCCCAGCAGTCCGATGCTCAGCATGGTGTGGCTCCTTCGTCACCCTCGGTCGTCATCCCGGGACCCGCGAGAATCTCGCCGCGTCAGACTCAAGACTAGACCGGTCTAGTAGTACGGTCTAGGCTAGGAGGTGGAGCGGCCACCGTCAAGGGGCTCCGCCCCCGGATCTGCACCCGCTCGCCGTCGCCACGCCACTGACCCAACCACCCAGGAGGACCGATGCCGCCCGGACCGCGACCAGGCTCCGCGCCGACGATGCGTGACATCGCGGCGGAGGCCGGCGTCTCCAAGGCCCTGGTCTCCATCGTGTTCCGCGGGGCGCCGGGCGCCAGCGAGGCGACGCGACGCAAGGTCTTCGAGGCCGCGGACCGGCTGGGCTATCGGGCCAACCGCAGCGCCAGCCTGCTGGCCCGCACGCGCACCAACCAGCTAGGGGTGGTGCTCGATCTGCACAACGGCTTTCACGCAGAGATCGTCGAGGCGGCGCTCACGCAGGCGGAGGCCGCCGGGTACCACCTGGTGCTGGGTCCGCGCGCCGCCGGCCGCGACGAGCGGTCGGCGATCGAGGGGTTGTTGGAGTTCCGGTGCGAGGCGATGCTGCTGCTGGGCCCGACGTTGGACGCCGACGAGCTGGCCCACTTGGCCGCCGACACTCCGGTGGTGTGCATCGGGCGGCAGGCCCGCGGCGGCGACCTCGACGTCATCCGCAGCGCCGACGACGTGGGCATGGAGCTGGTCGTCGACCACCTCGTGGCCTTGGGCCACCGCCACCTCGCGCATGTCGACGGGGGCGCCGGCGACATTCCGGCGGCCCGGCGCGCGGGCTTCGAGCGGGCGGTGCGCCGGCATCGGCTGGTGGGCCGTTCCGTGGTGGTGCCGGGCGGCTCGACCGAAGAGGACGGTCGGCGGGCGGCGCGCTCGCTGCTGGAGCGCACCCGACGTCCGACGGCGATCGCCGCCTACAACGACCGCAGCGCCCTCGGCGTCATCGACGCCGTGACCCGGGCGGGCCTGCGCGTGCCGGTCGACGTCAGCGTCACCGGGTTCGACGATTCCCCGATCGCTGCGCTGGCCACCATCGACCTCACCAGCGTCAACCAGGACGCCACCCGGCTCGGTGCCGGCGCCGTGCGGGCCGCCCTCGAGCGCCTCGACGAGGGCCGCACGACCCCAAGGGAACTCACCTTGACCCCCGCCCTCGTCGCCCGCGGCACGAGCGCCGCGGCGCCAGCGGCCCCCTGACCGGCCCCCTGACCGCCCCCTGACCGCCGGGGTTCAGCGCGGCAGTAGCCCGATCCCGCGGGTCGCCTCGAAGAGCAGGCTGGTCTCGGTGCGGAGCACGCCCGGGCGATTGGACACGTGGTCGAGCAGGAAGTCGCGCAGGGCGTCGGCGCCGGCCGCAGCGATGTGGACGACGAAGTCGCTCGTGCCGCTCGTGTTGTAGATCGCGATGACGCCGGGCACCTGGGCGAGGTCGTCGCGCAGGGTCTCGTAGTGCGCCCGGCTCTGGCCGCTGAGGCTGACCGCGATCATCGCCTCGATGGCGTAGCCGACGGCGGCCGGATCGACGTCCGCGATGTAGCCGCGGACGATGCCGCGGGTGGTCAGGGAGCGGACGCGACCGGCGCACGTCGATTCGGCCAGGCCGAGGTCGCGGGCCAGAGCGGCGATCGACCGGCGGCCGTCGGACTGCAGGATCCGCAGGAGGTCGATGTCGATGTCGTCCAGCGCCGGCGGAACGGTCGGTGGCGGGCCTGGCGGCAGCTGGCGGCGGGTCGGCGGATTCCTCGGCATGAGCGACAGCGTAGCGGTGCATGTTCGTGGAAACCACGTAGTGGCTGCCTATTCGAAGAGGAATCACCGCATCTATGGCGTTCGATCCGGGGGTTCCGCTGAAATTGGGCTAACGACACCAACTCAGGACCCCCGGAGGACCCCATGTCATCGATCGACACCCAGGCGATCCACGCCGGCCGTGACGACCTGCGCGCCCTCGGCGTGCACGTGCCGCCCATCGACCTGTCGACGACCTACCCCATCACCGATGTGGACAGCGGCGGCGAGGCGTACGAGCAGATCACCGCCGGCGAGCGCGGCGATGGCGCGGCCACGATGGTCTACCAGCGGTTGTGGAACCCCAACTTCGACCGCTTCGAGCGCGCCGTCGCGGCCCTGGAGGGCGCGCAGGAGGCCGTGTCGTTCGCCTCCGGCATGGCCGCCTGGAGCGCCGCGCTGCTCGCGACCGTCGCCGCGGGCAAGCCGCACGTCGTCGCGGTCCGCCCGATCTACGGGGGCACCGACCACCTGCTGGCCACCGGCCTGCTCGGCACGCAGGTCACGTGGGCCACCCCCGAGACCGTCGCCGCCTCGATCACCCCGGCGACCGGGCTCGTCGTCCTCGAGACCCCCGCCAACCCGACGCTGGACCTGCTGGACATCGAGGCCATCGCCGCCCAGGCGGGCGACGTGCCGGTCATCGTCGACAACACCTTCGCCACCCCCATCCTGCAGAACCCGATTCGGCACGGCGCCACCCTCGTCGTGCACTCGGCGACCAAGTCGATCGGCGGCCACGGCGACCTGCTCGGCGGGGTCGTGGCCAGCGACAGCGAGTGGGCGGTGCGGCTGCGCTCCGTACGCGTGCTCACGGGGGCCGTGCTGCACCCGAAGGCCGCCTACGACCTGCACCGCGGTCTGCAGACCCTGCCGGTGCGGGTGCGGGCCGCCCAGGCCGGCGCGCAGGCGGTCGCCGCCTGGCTGGCGGCTCACCCGGGGGTGAGCCGAGTGTTCTACCCGGGTCTGGAGGACCCGAGCGGCCTTGTCGGCACCCAGCAGCGCGGCCCCGGCTCGACGATGGCGTTCGCGGTCCGGGGCGGGTACGCGGCCGCCGCCACCGTCGCCTCCCAATGCCAGCTCATCACCCACGCCGTCTCACTCGGTGGGGTCGACTCCCTGATCCAGCACCCGGCCGCCATCACCCACCGGCCCGTGCCGGCCGAAGCGCGGCCGGGCGCCGACATCCTGCGCCTGTCCATCGGCCTGGAAGACCCGGCGGACCTCATCGCCGACCTCGACCAGGCGCTGGCCGCCGCGGCCCGCCCCTTGTCGGCCTGAGCGCCGCCCGACCCAGCTCCTCGCACCCCCAGGAGGCCCACGCCATGACGACCTTGAACGCCGACACCACTCCCTCCCTCGCTGCCTCGAGCACCGCCTCGACGGGCCTGGATCCGACACCGGACGTGGCGACGCTGCGCTCCATCGCCACGCGCGTCCGCTGGCTGTCCACGGCGATCGTCGACGCCGCCAATCGCGGGCGTCCCAACGTCAGCGGCGTCAAGGCCGGCGGCCACCAGGCGTCCTGCGCCTCGATGGTCGACATTATGGTCGCGCTCTGGTTCGACGCGCTGCGCCGCGAGGACCGGGTGTCGGTCAAACCGCACGCCTCCCCCGTGTTGCACGCCGTCAACTACCTGCTCGGCGACCTGGACCCGAAGTACCTGCCGACGTTGCGTGAGCTGGGCGGGCTGCAGAGCTACCCGAGCCGGCTCAAGGACCCCGACACCGTCGACTTCTCCACGGGTTCCGTCGGCATCGGCGCCACCGCCGCGCTCTGGGCCGCGTTGGCCCACCGCTACACCGCCGCCCACTTCGGCGACACCCCGCCGGCAGGCCGCTTCGTCAGCCTGCTCGGCGACGCCGAACTCGACGAGGGCGCCATCTGGGAGGCCGTCGCCGACCCGCAGGTCGCCTGCCTCGGGGAGCTGCTGTGGGTCGTCGACCTCAACCGGCAGTCCCTGGATCGCGTCGTCCCCGACATCCAGATCGAACGGCTGCAGGGGATGTTCGCGGCGGCCGGGTGGCAGGTCGTCACCCTGAAGTGGGGGCGCGCCATCAGCGAGCTCTTCGCCCGCCCGGGCGGCGCGCAGCTGCAGCAGCGGCTCGAGACGATGCCGAACGAGGAGTACCAACGGATGCTGCGGGCCCCCGGATGCGAGGTCGCCGACCGGCTCCTGGCCGGCCAGGACGGTCCCGCGCTGAGCGAGCTCGTGGGCTCCCTGACCGCGGACGAGTTGGCCGCGATCGTCCGCGACCTCGGTGGGCACGACCTGGCCCTGCTGACCCAGACGTTCGCCGACGTCGACGAGCACCGCCCGACCGTCGTCTTCGCGTACACGATCAAGGGCCGGGGCCTGCCGATCGAGGGGCACCCCAACAACAACTCGGCGCTGCTGACGGCCGAGCAGATGAGCCAGTTGGCCGGCGCGAGCGGCACGAGCCTGGACGACCCCTGGCGCACCTTCGCGGCGGGCAGCCGCGAGGCCGACCTGTGCCTCGAGCGGGCGCAGGCGCTGCGCCGCGAGCCGACCCCGACCTGCCGCGACCTCGACATCCCGACGTCGTTGGGACGCGAGCACCGCACGGCCGGATCGACGCAGGCCGCCCTCGGCCGACTGCTCGCGGACCTGGTGCGCGACGCCCCGGGAATGGCCGACCGGATGGTGACGTGCAGCCCGGACGTCGCCTCCTCCACCAACCTCGGCGGCTGGATCAACAAGACCGGAGTCTGGTCGGCCACCCAGCGGCGGGACTGGTTCGCCGACGACGGGCAGCGGGTGCTGCGCTGGTCGGAGGTCGAGCGGGGCCGGCACATCGAGCTCGGCATCGCCGAGGTGAACCTCGTCAGCCTGCTCGGTGAGCTCGGCACCACCTGGTCACGGTGGGGGCAGCGGCTGATCCCGGTGGCGACCATCTACGACCCGTTCGTGTCGCGCGCCCTCGAACCGTGGTCGTACGGCATCTACGCCGGCGGACAGTCGATCCTCGTGGGCACCCCGTCGGGGGTGACCCTGGCCCCCGAGGGCGGCGCCCACCAGTCCATCACCACCCCGTCGATCGGGTTGGAGCAGCCGAACTGCGTCGCGTGGGAGCCCGCCTTCGCCCAGGACCTGGAGTGGACGTTCCTGGAGGCGGCCCGCCACGTCGGCGTCCCGGGCGGCACGTCGGCCTACTTCCGGCTCTCCACGCGCCCGATCGACCCGGCGCTGGCCAACCTGCCCGACGACCCGGACCTGCGGGAGCGGCGCCGCCGCCACGCGATCGCCGGCGGCTACCGCCTCAGCAGCCATCCGGCGGGGGCCGACCAGGTCACCCTCGTGGGCGTCGGCGCGATCATGCCCGAGGTCATCGAGGCCGCGCAGCGGCTCGCCGACCAGGGTGTGTGCGCCGGGATCGTCGTCCTGACCAGCCCCGACCTGGTGTTCCGCTCCTTCCAGCAGCGCGGCCACGTGTCCGGCGGACACAGCGGCGACATCCTGGGCACGCTGTTCCCGGCGCACGCACCCGCGCCGCTGGTCACGGTGCACGACGGCCACCCGCACACGCTGGCCTTCCTGGCCGGGGCCCGAGGCGACCGCATCCGGTGCCTGGGCGTCAGCGAGTTCGGCCAGTCGTCGGGGTTGGCCGACGCCTACCGCCTGCACGGCCTCGACGCGGCGAGCATCGTCGACGCGGCCCTGGGGCTGACCGGCCACTAGGGCGTGGGTGGCCTTCGGTGCCGCACGACGACGGCCGCCCCGACCCGGTGGGGTCGAGGCGGCCGTCGCTAGCCCGCCGCTTCGGCGAAGTCCGCCGCCAGGTGAGATCAGTTGTCCGGGTTGCCCTGGACGATCCGCATGGCGCCGGTGGGCGGCGCCACGTCGCCGGGCTGCACGGTGTGCGGCTCCACGACCCGCTCGGGGTGCAGGTCGCCCAGCTCGTGGGAGAGCTCGGCGAGCTCTTGACCGCCGGCCATCTCCGCCGTCAGCTGGTCGAGGGTCAGCTCGTTGCGGTGCGCGTCGAGCACGACCCGGCCCAGCTTGAGGATGATGAAGTGGTTGCCCACGAGGTAGGCGTGGTGCGGGTTGTGCGTGATGAAGACGACGCCCAGGCCGGAGTCGCGCATCTTCGAGATGTACTTGAGCACCACCCCGGACTGCTTGACACCCAGCGCCGCGGTCGGCTCGTCGAGAATGACGACCTTGGCGCCGAAGTAGATCGCGCGGGCGATGGCGATGCACTGGCGCTGACCACCGGAGAGCGCGCCGACCGGGCGGTCGAGATCGGGAATGACGATCCCCATCTTCTGCAATTCTTCGCCGGCGATGCGCTTCATCTCCGCGATGTTCATGCCGAAACCCGAGCGCATCTCGTTACCGAGGAAGAAGTTGCGCCACACGCTCATCAGCGGTGCGAGCGCCAGGTCTTGGTAGACGGTGGCGATGCCGCGACCTTGCGCCTCGCGCGGGGAGGAGAACACCGTCTCCTTACCCTCGACGCGCATCGTGCCGCTGGTGTGGGCGTGCAGGCCGGCGATGATCTTGATGAGCGTCGACTTGCCGGCGCCGTTGTCGCCCAGCACGCAGGTGACCTCGCCGCCGCGCACGTCCATCGAGACGCCGCGCAACGCGTCGACGTTTCCGTAGGACTTGCCCACGTCCTCCATCACCAGCAGGGAGTCGGCAGCGCCCGGGCTGCCGTGAGCTTCGGTCTCGACTGCGGTGCTCATAGCGATTCCGCCTTCTTCTTGACGTACATGTTGACCAGCACGGCGCCGAGCAGCATGACACCGAGGAAGGTGCGCAGCCAGTCGACGTCCCAGCCGGCGTAGCTGATGCCGAGCACCGCCATGCCGTAGATGAGCGCGCCGACCGCGCCACCGACGATCGAGCCGTAGCCGCCGGTGAGCAGGCAGCCGCCGATGACCGCGGCGATGATGTAGACGAACTCCTGACCGATGCCCTGGCCGGACTGCACGTTGTTGTACTGGAACAGCGTGTGCATTCCGACGACCCAGGCGGCGAAGCCGGTGCCCATGAACAGGCCGATCTTGGTGGCCGTCACCGGCACACCGACGGCCCGGGCGGCCTTGGCGTCGCCGCCGGCGGCCAGAATCCAGTTGCCGATCTTCGTGCGCAGCAGCACGTACGACAGGACCGCGGTGAGGAGCAGCCAGTAGAGCACGACGATGTTGAAGTTGATCGGGCCGATCTGGATGCTGGAGGCGAAGACGGCCTTGGCGCTGTTCCAGCCGTCCATGTCGCTGATGTTGTTGGACGAGACGCCGCCGGTGACGATGCGGGTCACCGCGAGGTTGACGCCCCACAGGATGAAGTACGTACTCAAGGTCACCAAGAAGCTTGGTAGCCCGGTTTTGATGAGCAAGAACCCGTTGAACGCCCCGACCGCCAGTGACATCACCAGCGCCAGGAAGATGCCGACCCACACATTCAGGCCGAAGTACCAGGCCATATGCGCTGCCGCGAGCCCGGAGAAGGTCACGGCCACACCGGTGGACAGGTCGAACTCGCCGCCGATCATCAGGAGGGCGACGAAGATCGCCATGATCCCGACGGTGGCGGCGGCGTACAGGATCGTGCCGACGTTGGCGACATTGCGGAACGGCTCGGCGGTGACGAAGAACAGGCCTGCCAGCACGATCGCGGCGACGAAGGCGCCGACCGCGGGCATGCTGAAGAAGAGCGCGAACGCGGACCGATTGCCGACCCGGTCGTCGCCGGCAGGCGGAGTCGCGGGCGCCTCCGGAGGCGCCGTGTTGGTGGTGCTCATCGGGTCACCGCGTTCCCTTGGCCGCGAACTCGGCGACCTTGTCGATGTTGGACTTGTCGATGAACGCCGGGCCGGTCGCGACGTTCTGGCCGCCACCGATGATGTTGCCGTTCGTCTTGTACAGCCACAGGGCGTCGACGGCCAGGTAGCCCTGCAGGTAGGGCTGCTGGTCGATGGCCCAGGCAATCTGGTCGTTCTGGATGGCCTTGACCAGCTCGGCGCTGGTGTCGAAGGTGCCGATCTTGGCGCTGCTGCCCGCACCGGAGACGGCCTGCACCGACTGCAGGGCGAACTGGGCCCCGAGGGTCACGATGTGGTCGATCGACGGGTCCTGGGTGAGCTTGGCCTGGATCGTCGTGGTGACGGCTGCCGGGTCGCGGCCGTTGACGTAGACGCGCTCGACGGAGGCGCCCTGGGCGCCCTCGGTGACGCCGGCGCAGCGGTCCTCGAGCTGCTGCTGACCCTGCTCCTGGATGACGCAGATGACCTTCTTCGCGCCGTCCGCGATGAGGCGCTCGCCGACGGCCTTGCCAGCGTCGGTCTCGCCCTGGCCGAAGTAGCTGAGCACGCCGAGTTCCATCGCGTCCGGGCCGCCGGCGTTGAGCATCGTCACCGGGATGCCGGCCTCGACCGCCTTCTTGATGTTGCCGGACAGGGCGCCGGTGTTCGGCATGGTGACGGCGATGCCGTCGACGTTCTTGTCGATCGCGGCCTGAATGAGCTGGGCCTGCTTGGTGGCGTCGGGGTCGTTGGTGTAGTCGAGCTGGACGTTGTCCTTCTTCGCGGCGACCTCGGCGCCGGAGCGCACGATGGTCCAGAAGGCGTCGCCAGGGGCCTCGTGGGTGATCATGGCGATCGTCATCTGGGGAGTGTCGGCGACGCCGGCGGCTCCGCCTCCGTCGGCGGTGGGCTGGCGACCTCCGCTGGAGGAGCAGGCAGACAATGCCAGAGTGGCCGTGGCAGCCAACGCCACAGCGGCACTGATGCGGCGGTTTCGGGTCATGATCTCGGTACCTTTCGCGGGCCCCGCCGCGGCGGCGGGGTCGATGGGCGGACTCCGGTTGTCGGAACCTCGTGCGGGATGGACTTGCTGGTTGAGCTCGGGCTCAGGCCTCGTCAGGCCGAGGCGATCTCGGCTAGGGCGACGGGGCGGTGTTCGCGGCGGGACAGCTCGCAGGCGTCGGCGACGCGGAAGGCCTGCAGGGCGTCGTACACGGTGCAGGGAGAGGGAATCTTGCCGGCGGCGACATCGGCGAAGGCGGTGAGTTCGGCCTGGTAGGCCGGCAGGAAGCGCTCCATGAACGACCACTTCTGCGGCCCGGTCGGCCAGGTGACGCCCTCCTGCGCCGAGACCATGGCCAGGGAGTCGTCGAGTCCCACACCGATGGTGCCCTCGCTGCCGCAGACCTCCATGCGCACGTCGTGGCCCCCGCCGTTGTAGCGGGTAGATGTGACAACGACCATCGTGTCGTCGTCCAGCGTCAGCACCGCGGCACCGGTGTCGACGTCGCCGGCCTCGGTGAAGAAGTCGGCGCCCTTGTTCGCGCCGGTCGCGTAGACCGTGGCAACCTCGCGGCCGGTGACGAAGCGCAGGATGTCGAAGTCGTGCACGTTGCAGTCGCGAAAGATGCCGCCGGAGGTCGGGATGTAGGAGGCGTGGGGCGGCGACTGGTCACCGGTGGTGGCGCGGATGGTGTGGATGAAACCCAGCTCGCCGGACTGCACGGCCTGCTGCGCCCGGCGGTAGCCGGTGTCGAAGCGCCGCTGGAACCCGATGTGGATCGGCACATCGGTCTGCTGCTCCAGTTGAACCAGCTCGATGGACTCCTCGAGCGTGGCCGCCACGGGCTTCTCGCAGAAGGTCGGGATGCCGGCCGCGACGCCCGCCCGCAGCAGGGCCGCGTGCGCCGGGGTCGCGGTGGTGATGACGAAGCCGTCGATGCCCGCACCCAGCAGCGCATCGACATTGTCGACCGACTCGACTCCGAGCCGCTGCGCGACGGTACTCGCGGCGTTCGGCAGGGCGTCGGCGAGCACCACCGACTCCACGAAATCAAGGTCACGCAGGGTTTCGGCGTGAAACGCTCCGATCCGGCCGACGCCGGCGACTCCGATACGCACGAGGGGTCCTTTGCACTTGGGCTGTCACGAACCCTCCCGACGTGCAGGCCTTGGGCGCGACGTCGAGCGGTGGTGAAAGCCTGCCCTGCGGATGACGTGATGTCAATGGTTTGTTATGACATTTTCACGTATCGATGGCGGAGACGCGGTGAACCAGTGCCGAGCGGATCTCGGCGGCGGGCTCGCGTTGGGTGGGCAGCTGCGAGAGCAGCGTCACGAGGGCGTCCCGCACCACCTCGGGTTGGGTGTGGGCCACGAAGGACGAGCCCTTCATGCGCACCGCCGCCCAGCCCAGGCGGGTGCGGGCCAGCGCCTCGATCTCGTCGAAGCCCTGCCCGTACTCGCCGGCCTCCGGCTGCAGCACCCACACCGGCGCGGCGACCCGCTCCAGCAACTCGCGCCCCGGCATGAGGGGAAAGTCCGTGCCCAGCTTGGTCAGCCGTGCCACGGTCTCCATGTTCGGTTGCCGCTCCCAGCGCCCCGTCGCCTCATCGGTGAGCACGGAGCGGCGGACCGAGTAGTTGTCGAAACTCAAGCGGGGCACGCTGAGCCAGTCGCGCGACATCTCCTCGCCGGCCCGCTCGCAGAATTCGTCGCGGGAGGCGATGCCCTGGCCGCAGACACCGAGCCGGAAGCGGCGGGCCAAGTCCGCGCTCACGGCGGGCGTGGAGAAGAGGTCGAGCAGCTCGCGGTACTCCGCCTGGGTGCCGATGACGGGGCTGTCGATCACGCACAGACCGCCCCACAACAGGGGGTAGCGCGCGGCCACCGCGGCGGCGATGCCGCCTCCGTACTGGTGACCCACCAGCACCGGACAGCGCAACTCCAGGGCGGCGACGAGGCGTTCGAAGTCGGCGACCAGATCGGCGACCGTGTCGACCTGGGCCGTGCTCTGCCCGTGGCCCCGCAGATCGACCGCAAGCACCCGGGCACTGCCGGAGAGCAGCGGGGCCAGGCGTCGCCAGACGTCGCAGGAGTAGCCGACGCTGTGGACCAGGACCACGGTGCGCCCCGCGCCGCCATAGTCGCGCACGGCGATGTGCCCGCCAGGCACCTCGATCCGCAGGTCCTCCACGCCGCACGCCTCCCCCGTCGCTCGAGCGGCTCGGGACGGCCTGGCCGCTGGTCTGTTACCGCACGGTAATGGACGCTCGTCACGGACAGCTGCATCACTTCTGCGCATCAGTGCGGCAGGTGTGCGGGCCCGCGGCGGTCAGGTCGCCCCGAGGCATCGTCGCGTCAAACGAAATCGCTACTCTTTCAATGCAACTGGGGCACAGAGGGTTTCCCGTTCAGCAGCTGCCGGCGTAAAAGTAACAATTCGGTCTCCGCCCGAACGGGCGCGGTCAGGCGTAGAACTGGGGCTTGTCGATCATCCGCACCGGTACGACGCCGTCTTCGGTGAGGGCCTTGACCCCGGCGTCGCACACGCAGGCCGCCGCGTAGCCGTCCCAGCTCGTCGAGCCGGTGTGCTCCCCGCGCGCGACCGCGTCGATCCACTCCTGCACCTCGGTGACGAAGGCGCCACCGAAGCGCTGGTTGTGGTCCATCGTCAGCGCGTTGTGTCGCCCGAGGGTACCGGTGCGCTCGATCTTGTGCTGGTCCGAGAGCCGGATCGTGCCGGTCTCGGCGACCGCCTCGCACTGGATGTCGTAGGAGTGCTGGTTGTTGACGAAGATCTCGTCGTCGATCCACACCCCCGACTGGGTCTCCATGATGAGGATGAGGGGGTCCTGCAGGTGCTCGAAGCGGTGCGAGGTCTTCTTCGGCTTGTCGACCCGGACGGCGACGATCTCCTCGCCGAGCAGCCAACGCATCGTGTCGACCTCGTGGATGCCGGTGTCGTTGATCGCCATGTCCCACGTGTAGTGCGCGGGCACGGTGGGGTTGCGGTGCCGGTTGTGCACGATGAGCGTCTCCCCGATCTCGCCGGAGTCCAGGATCGCCTTCATCTGCCGGTAGGACTCGTCGAAGCGCCGCATGAAGCCGACGGTGACGAGCTTGCGCCCGCCCGCCTGCTCGACCTCCATGATCTCCAGGGCCTCCCCGGAGGTCGGGGTCAGCGGCTTCTCGCAGAACACCGGCTTGCCAGCCTTGACGGCGGCGATGACGTCGTCCTTGTGCGCCGGCCCGTAGCTGCAGATCATCACCGCGTCGATGTTCGGGTCGCCGATGAGCGCGGTGGAGGTTTCGTAGACGCGCCCGCCGATCGATTCCGCGACCTTGGCGGCGTTCTCGGTGACGACATCGCTGACGCCGGTGACCCGCCCGCCCGCGATGACGGTGTGGATCCGATCGATGTGGGCCCGGCCCATACCGCCGGGGCCGATCATACCGATGCGTACCGTCATTTCACAGTCTCCTTTGTGGTGTGCCGAAGTCAGAGGATGCCGAGGCCGTGCCGCGCGAGAAACTCGCGGGTCTTGATGGCGTTGGGCTTGGGGTAGGAGGGGTCGCAGCCGTACATGTCCTGCTCGGTGATGACGTACAGCGGCTTGCCGAGGTCGGCGAGGGCCTCGATGACCGAGGGCATGTCGGGCTCACCGGCGGGCGGGGCGACCGAGCAGCCCTTGTGCACGGCCGCGACGAACGGCCAGTCGTCGTCGTGGGCCTGTTGGACCAGGCCCGGGTCCATCGCCTTGATGTGCACGTAGGAGATGCGCTCGGGGTAGGTCTTGATGAGGTCGATGTTGTCGGCGCCGCCGTAGACGATGTGCCCGGTGTCGAGGCAGAAGCCGACGTACTCGGGGTCGGTGGCGGTGAAGATGCGGTCGATGTCTTCGCGCGTCTCGATGTGGGAGTCGCCGTGCGGGTGCAGCACCATCTGCAGGCCGTAGTCCTCCTTCATCATCCGGCCGAGGCGGTTGGCGTTGGTGATGTAGAGGTCCCAGGCGGCGCCGGTCAGCGTGCGCTCGTCGGTGTACTCTCCGGTCTTCTCGTCGCGGAACATCGGGGGCAGGTGCACGACGTACTCGGCGCCCACGGCGGCGTGCGTCTCGCCGATGGCGCGGAAGGTCGCCTCCGTGTCGGCCCACGCCTCCTCCTTGTGCAGGATGCCCCACCCGGTGCCGGCGACGACGCGGAAGCCATGGGCGTCCATGGCCTCCGCCAGGCGCGCGGGATCCTTGGGGAAGTAGCCGAAGGGGCCCGTCTCCATGACCGAGAAGCCCGCGTCACTCATCTCCTGCAGGGCGGTCTCCCAAGGGATCTGTTTGGGGTCCTGCGGGAACCAGACGCCCCATTGGTCGGGGCAGACGCCGATCGTCAGGTTGGCGTAACGGGGCTCGGGGTTGCGGGACTTGTCCTCGCGCATGGCTTCCTCTCGGGGCGTCGTCGGCCCGGACGTCTGCGACCCTGCCAGTGGGGTCGCGCCGGTAGGCACCAACCTACCTCTCTGTAATAATGTCCTGTCAATAGCCCAATCCCCTGCGAGCCGGGGGTTGGCCGTGCCAGCCTGTAGGGGCAACGCCGCCCCATCGTCCTTCGGAGACCGCCATGTTGATTGCCACCGCCCCCTGCAACTGGAACAACGGGGACATTCCCGATTTTCGCCCGTATACGGCGGCCGGCCAGATGATGGACGAGATGATCGAGGCGGGGTATCGCGCCACGGAGTGGGGGCCGGGGATGCCGGACGACCCGGCCGTCGTGCGTTCGGAGATGGCGGCGCGCGGGCTCTCGATGGTCGGGGCCTTCGTGCGGCTGGGCTACCGCGAGCGTGAGGCGTGGGACGAGGTGGACGCGACGGCGCTGGCCGTCGCCGAGCGGGTGCGCGCTGCGGGCGGGTCGATCCTCGTGGCCGCCGAACTGGGCGACGAGCGACGGGATGCCGAGGCGGGGCACGTCGATGAGTCCCGCGGCCTGACCGACGAGCAGTGGCGCAACCTCGCCGACGGCCTGGCGCACCTGGCGGATCTGCTCGAGCCGATGGGGATGCGGGTCGTGCTGCACAACCACGTCGGCACCTACGTCGAGACGGCCGCCGAGACCAAGCGCTTCCTCGACGAGAGCGACCCGGCCAAGGTGGGCTGGTGCCTCGATGTGGGCCACCTGAAGTACGGCGGCGGCGACGCCCTGGACTTCCTGCCCCAGTACGGCGACCGGGTGGCGCACGTGCACCTCAAGGACGTCGACCCCGACGTGCTGGCGCGTGCGAAAGCGGAATCGTGGAGCTTCGGTGACGCGCTGCGCGGCATCATCTTCCCCGAGCTCGGCGAGGGACTCGTGCCGATCCCCGCGATCGTCGCCGACCTGCAGGCCCGCGGCTACGACGGTTGGTACGTGCTCGAGCAGGACACCACCCACAGGCACCCGCGCGAGGCGGCCGCCATCAACCTGCGGTACATCCAGGGACTGGGCTTCTGACGGGGCCACATCTCCTACAGGCTGAGGTGTAGGCGGAGGGCGTCGTCGATGTGGGCGAGCAGGTCGTCGGGCAGTCGGCCGACCCGCCTGCCGGCGCGTGCGACGTCGACGGAACGAACCTGCTCCCCCTGTGCCTTGGAGTCGAGCGGGAGGCCGGTGCGCTCGGCCGGTAGGTAGACCTGGAAGTCGAAGACGCGCCGCACGTTGCTGGTCACCGGAACGACGGTGATGACTCCTCGCTGGTTGCGGACGCTGACCCGGTTGCGTTCGTCGTTGCTGACGACGACGCAGGGCCGCGTTGTCGCCGCTTCGCTGCCGACCACCGGTTCGAGCGCGACAAGGAAAATGTCCCCTCTACGCATCGTCCGCGCTATCGGTCGGCGCGACCCTCCACACTTCATCGTCGAGCCCGTCGCCGACGGCGACATCCCAAGCCGCAGCGTCGCCGGAGGAGCGCCACTCCTCGTCCGCCGCCGCGTACTGCTGCTCGAGATCGGCCTCGTACAGCAACTTCACCGCCGCACTCAGGGCACGCTGCACGGTGGCATCGCCTCGGCGTGCCGCAAAACGTTCGAGGAAGGCGATCTCCAGAGGAGACAGCACCTCCGTCAGGGTGAGCGCATGACCGGGCCGATCCGCAGCGCGCTGCGCGCCTCGATAGCCGCCGACACCCCTTGGCGGGCCACTCTTGTAGCCGTGCCGCGCCGCACGCATCCGCACCCCGGCAACCGACAAGCCGCACGCGTCGGCGATCTGCTGCCAGGAGTGCCCCTGCTCGTGCAGCGACTTGATGAGGTCGCTGAACTCTTCGGACGCCTTTCGCTGGGGGGAGTCCAGCGGCGTACCACCATTCGTCTTTGCCGCCTGTGGGGCAAGCGACCTGAGCCGTTTGGCGACATCCGCTTCGACGGGGCCGGGACTGCCTCGACGCGAGGCCGTACCCGACGATCCGCGCACCGCCGATCGGGATGGGCTCATGCTGCTAGGTTACGCCGCCTCCACCTTGGTAGCAACTGCTACGTAGCAGATAGTTCACTTCCGGCCCGCCCCCTCCCAATCCGCCGACGGTGGCGGTCCCTGCGCTGGGTTGCTGTCGCGACCGCACCCAAAGGCAGGGAGGGCAACCGTCGATGCTCACTCCAGGAGACGCTCGGCGGTACGGCGGGCGAGGTCGGCGGCTAGCGGGTCTTCGCCGGCGGTGAAGCGCACGATCGCGCCCTCGTAGAGGATGGCGAGGGTGCGGGCCAGCTCGTCGACGCGTCGCTGTTCACCTTTGCGCACACTCTCGTGTGCCGCATTGTCGAGATAGCCGTCGCGTTCGAGGGACTCGGTGAAGAGGTCGTGAACCCAGCGCTTCTCCTCGCCGATGACAGCCAGGCCGGCGTGGTTGGTGCCGGCGAGCTCGGCGTAGGCATTGACGAAGCCGCAGCCGCGGGGGTTGACGGCCAGCCACGATTCGAGGGCGTCGAAGATCCCGAGGGTGCGGCCCCCGTTCGGCGGGAGCGCGTCGAGGTGGTCGTGTACGTGCTGGGTGAAGCGGGCGTGCCGGGCGCGCAAGTAGGCGACGACGAGCTGCTCCTTGGAGCCGAACCGGTCGTACAACGTCTTCTTCGTCGTCTCGGCCTCTTGAGCGATGCGGTCGACGCCGATCGCGCCGATGCCGTAGGCGTAGAAGAGGTCGGCGGCGGCGGCCAGGATGCGCGCGGCGGCCGGGGTGGCCGGGGCGTCGGCGAGGAGTCGCACGGTCCTCCGATCGGGGGCGGGTCAGGAGTCGGGGTGTGGCGATCGGGCAGTGGAGGTCGGTCGCGGCGAGAGGTCTCGCGGGTGCGGCATCGCTGCACGTCACGGCCGCGCCGTATCGCCCTTTGGTCAGGATACCGAGAGTATACCGACCGGTATGGTTACCTGCCTTTCATGACCACCCACACAATGGCTCGGCAGGGCACAGCAGGCACTTGCGCCGGCCGACGAGCTGCCCGCCGAGCCCGCCGGGCCGCTCACCCCAGTGGCCCGCGCGGCCCCCTTCCCACGGGGCTCTTGGCCCTTGCGCTGCCGTTGGCGTTCGTCCTGCTGTGGAGTTCGGGTTTCATCGGTGCCGAGCTCGGCGCGCGAGTGACCACACCCGACACGCTCCTCATGTGGCGCTTCGTCGTCGCTTCGGCGCTTCTGCTGCTCGTGTGCGCGGCGACGGGTCGACGGATCACCTCAGCGACGCTGCGCCGGCACGTGCCGCTGGGCGTGCTCATGCAGTTTGTCTACCTTGCGGGGGTCTTCCACGGTGTGGAGGCGGGCGTCTCCGGGTCGACGGTGGCGCTGGTCGCGGCGCTGCAGCCGGTGCTCGTCGCCGTTGTCGGCATCCTGGCGCTGCGCGAATCTCTCTCGTGGCGGGCCGCGGTGGGCCTCGCGTTGGGTTTTGGCGGTGTCGCGCTCGTCGTCAGCGACGGGCTGGGTGCGGGGTCGGCACCCGGCTGGGCCTACCTGCTGCCCATCGGCGGGATGTTGGCTCTCGCGCTAGGGACGATCCTGGCGCAGCGCGTGCCGGATCGCGGCGATCTGCTCGCCGGCCTGACGGTGCAGACCGTCACCGCCGCGGTCGGCTTCACTGTGTGGGCGCTACTGGCGGGCACGGCGGCACCCTCGCCGACGCGGACGTTCGCCGGCGCCGTGGCGTGGGTTGTCGTGCTCGCGGGCTTCGGCGGGTACGGCACCTACCTGCTGCTGCTCGCGACCCGCGGCGCGGCCACCGTCAGCGCGCTGCTGTATCTCACGCCCCCCACGACGGCCCTGTGGAGCGCGATGATGTTCGGGACCCCGATCCGCGCCGCCGCCCTGCTCGGCATGGCGGTCTCCACTCTCGGCGTGCTCGTCTTTCTGCGCGCTCGGAGACGAAGTGTCGCGGGGTCTCGTGCCGCAGGGTCCCGGGACACTGGCGGTCGGGTCGACGGCGATCCGATCGCCTAGAGCGTGTCTCATAGCTCGGCAGCGACGGGACCCTGGTGTAGGTGACGTCGGCGGGGGGAGCCGTCGAGGACGATTCCAGCGCCAGTTCACATGCTTGATCGGGAGGCGGGTGAGCGGCTCGTCGTCAGGGCGGCTGGGCCGGGGGCGCGCACCTCGGCACGTATCGGAAGCACCGGCTCGTCCGTTGTCGTCGCCAGCCCCGTGGACACCTCAGCCGCAGTGGTCGCCGGAGCCCCCGCCGCCGTTGCCGCTGCTGCGGTGGCGGCCGCCGGCGTCTCTGCCGGCACTAGTGAGGTGTCGCCCGGGCGCGGTTGGTTGCCGATGGGCGTGCCGTCGGCGCGCGTCCAGGTGACCCCGGTCGGGGTGACGGTCGCTACGTGGCCGTGTCGGTGCACGACGGTGTGGTGGTGTCGGCAGAGGCAACACGTGTTGCCTTTGGTCGTTGGTCCGCCGTTGGCCCAATGTGTGATGTGGTGCTTGTCGGTCCAGGCGGCCGGTATTCGGCACCCGGGGTAGGTGCAGGTCTTGTCCCGCAGCTCCAGCGCGGTGACCAGTCCGGGCTTGGCGAGCCGATGGGCGTGGCCCAGGTCGAGCAGTTCGCTGCGGGTGCCGAGGACGGCGGGGATGATCTGCGCGTC
>NZ_BAHD01000060.1 GCF_000298215.1 Kineosphaera limosa NBRC 100340
GGCGACCGGCTCGGCGACGCCCAGGGCCAGCACGTGGTCCGCGCTGCGCAGCGCCGCCAGGGTCGCTCCGTTGCGGGCGGGCGCGGCAGTGTCGTAGGAGAGCTCCTCGTCCTCCTCGAGGCAGAACCCACAGTCGACCACCGTGACGTGTGCGCGGCGCCGGGCGACCTCGATGACGACCTCCAGACCCGCGGGCCGCAGCCGTGGCCAGCCGGCGGCGTCGGTCAGCCCCGTGAGCAGCGCCGGACCGCCGGGGATGGCGACGGCACAGTCCGCGAGCGCCGCGTCGTCCAGACGCCCGCGGTCGGCCAGGCGCACCGCGCGGATCAGCCCCGGAGCCTCGTCGAGCTGACCGTGCAGCACGGCCTGCGCGCCACCGTAGGTGTCGGCGTCCACGAGCAGGACGGTCGCTCCCCACGCCGACAGACGTCGCGCGATGACCGCCGCAACGACGCTGCGACCGGGCGCGCCGGCCGGACCCCAGACGGCCAACACCGTGCCGCTGCCCGCCGTCCCGGGTCGGTCCGGGCCCCGCGCGGCCTCGGCCAGGGCGGGCCACAGCGACTCGCGGCGGAGCGCGGCCAGGTCGCGACCGACGAGGGCATCCAGGATCGAGGCCGGAACCTCCCGCCAACCGACCGGCGGTCCGGCCCGGTCCGGCGGGCGGGGCGCCGGCAGGTCCGCTGGCTCCTCTCCGCCCACCGCTCGCAGCACCCGGTCGAGTTCGGCGGCCAGGCCGGTGCGGGGCTCGGCTCTGAGCACGTAGCGCACCCCGAGCCGGCGCCATCGATCCGCCGCTCGCTGCGCGGCATCGGGAGACGTCTGGGTGGCGACCACCTCATCGACCACCTCGGCGGCGTCGGATGACACGAGCCCGATGGGCTCGACGCCCGCGCCGATCAGCTCGCGGACGGTGCTGCGGTCCAAACCGTCGAGGTCCAGGCAGCCGAACACGGCCGCGTCGGCCCCCAAACCCAGCGACAGCGCCCGCACGTCGACGATGTCGAGACACTCCCGCGCGGCCGCTACCCGCGGGTGAGCCCGCAGCATGGCCAGCATCTGCGCACCCACGCCGACGACGAGCACCCGCAAGTTATCCACAGTCTCGCCGCACCTCGTCTCGTCCGGAGGCCACACCGCACTAGAATTCGACATCGTGCCCCAGGGCAGTCCCGGGGCCGTCAGGCTAGGTGACCCACACCGGCAGTCGGGCGGCCCGAGCACGAGAGACCAGACCAACTGCGTGTGCGCCGGCCTCGCCGACAGACGGGCCGACGACCTGCTTGAGCGAGGAGAGGTACGGTGCCGCAACGGTTTCTGCAGCTCGCCGACGTCTGTGAGGTACTCAACATCTCCAGTTCGCAGGCGTACGCGCTAGTGCGCTCGGGAGACCTGCCGGCGATCCGCATCGGTGGGCGCGGCCAGTGGCGGGTGGAGGCCAGCGAGTTGGAGTCCTTCATCCAGCGCAAATACTCCGAGACCCGCGAGTTCGTCACCTCGAATCCGTACGCCGGCGTCGAGGCGGAGCCCGACTCGGTCTGAGGCTCGCGCCAGGACTCCGGCACTCGGCCCAGGGTGCTCGTGCAGGCTCGGCGCGGTCGCCTATTCGGGGCCGACAGCGGTCAGGCAGACGAGCGCGGCGAACGGGATCGTCGGGCGGCCAGCGAGATTGCCGCGACGCCGGGGGACGTGGCGCGGATGCAGTGCCAACTCGAAGGCGTCCGCACCGACCGCATCGACAGTCCCGGTCAGGGTGCGCCCCAGCGCATCCAGCACCTCGACGACCTCGCGGTCGCGGGCCAGGCGCCGCAGCGGATAGCCGAGGGTCAGTCGACCCAGCACCGGCCCGGGCTGCGCCTGCGCCCAGCCGAGCCCGTCGATCTCGACGACCGCGGCCAGTGGAACAAGGTTGGCTCCCCGCGGATCGCCCTCCAGTTGCAGCCAGTCGGCACCGACCTCGCTCACCTCACCGATGAGCAAGCGGGCGTGACGCAGCAGCAATCGCAACGACCCGCGGTGCGCCCGCAACCGGGACGGCAGGTCGACGCGGGCCCGCTCGGCCCGGATCCGTTCGGCGACCTCGACGTCGCGCGCGGCGCCGGCCTCCTGCTCGGCACCGGCCTGCAAGTCATCGAAGAGTCGATCCCAACGCACTCCCGACCCCCTTTGCCCCACCCCTAGCAGGCCTTCCCCAGGGCCGCCACGCTACCGGGCTGCCGTCGCTGTGGGCCCCCGCCGGCGCTGGAGGGCACAGCGCCAATCGAACCTTCAAGGCAGTTATCCACATCTAGTCGCAGCAAACTGCATCAAACTGCATCAGATGGCACAATGACGGAGTCGGTTCGCCACCCGGTCTGCCCTCTCCGGTCGTGCGCGCCCGCGCCATCAGCACCAACAGCAGCGCGTGAGGGCCGCAGATGTGGGGGGTCGATCGTGACCGCACTACCTACCTTCGCCCTGGTCGAGGCGACGGACGGCGAGGCGACAGAGGGCAGCGCTCAGGCGTCTGTGCCGGCGCCAGGGCCGGTCCGCGCCTTGCGCCCAGTGCACATTCAGCCGGTGCCCGACCGCGATCCGGAGCCGTTGGCCGGGCCGTTGGCCGGCGCCGGTCCGATCGAGTCACCACCGACGCTGCAGGTCTGCGTGCAACCGCACCTGGAGTTGGTGCCGACGGGCGCGCAGGCACGGCGGCCAACGCGCCGGCGCGGGGAGTCGCGGGACGCCTTCGCGCCGCGACCGACCGCGACGCACGACCTTCCCGACCCGACCGTGTGGGCGGGCCAGCTGGCGTTGGGCGCCATGCACGTCATCTCCGGGGTTCGCTCGCCGCGTCAGCTCGCACGCTTCGTCACGCCCGCGGTCAACGAGTCGTTGAACCGGCGGCGAGTGGGACGCACGCGCGGCTCGGCCTTGCCGGTGCGGCCGGCGCGGGTGCGGCGCGTCCTCATCAGCGAGCCCGGCGACGGCATCGCCGACGCCAGCGTCGTGGTGGACGACGGCGCACGGGTGCGTGCCGTGGCCATGCGCCTGATCGGGGTCGACGGCCGCTGGCTGGTCACCGAGCTCATCATCGGCTGATCCGCAACCCGGCCACAGATCGAGTCGATGGCCGGGCGGCGGGTCGCCGGGGAGTCGCAGGCTCAGCGGCTGCGCTTGGCCGCCTTCTTGGCGGCGCGACGGTCACGCCGGCTCATGCCGGCCAGGGCGCGCTCGTCGGCGTCCTCGTCGTGTTCCTCGACGCCACCGCTCTCACCGGGCGCGGAGTAGTGCAAGTGCGCGGGCTTGCTGTCGGTGAGCCCTGCGGAGTCCAGGCCGTCGATCGGCGCTCCGGTCTCGTCGTCCTCCGGCGGCAGCTGGCTCTCGTCGATCTGCACGTCGATGGTGAAGACGTAGGAGACCGACTCCTCCTTGATGCCCTCCATCATCGCCTGGAACATGCCGAAGCCCTCGCGGCTGAACTCCACGACCGGGTCGCGCTGTGCCATGGCCCGCAGACCGATGCCCTCCTGCAGGTAGTCCATCTCGTACAGGTGCTCCCGCCATTTGCGGTCCAGCACCGAGAGAACGACGCGGCGCTCGACCTCACGCATGACCCGCCGCCCGAGCTGGGCCTCGCGTCGGTCGAGGGCGTGCTGGGCGTCGGAGACGAGCTCCTCGATGAGCATCTCGGCGTTGATGCCCTGGCGACCGCCGGCGGCCTCGTCGAGCTCCGCGATCTCGATGGACACCGGGTAGAGGGCTCCGAGCGCGGTCCACAGCTGCTCCAGGTCCCAGTCCTCGGCGAATCCGACGGCGGTGGCCGAGCGCACGTAGGAGGTGACGACATCGGTGATGAAGTGCCGCACCTGGTCGTGCAGATCTTCGCCCTGCAGCACCCGTCGCCGCTGTTCGTAGATCACCTTGCGCTGGGTGTTCATGACGTCGTCGTACTTGAGCACGTTCTTGCGGATCTCGAAGTTGCGGCCCTCGACCTGGGTCTGCGCGCTCTGGATCGACCGGGAGACGAGCTTGGATTCGATCGGCACCGAGTCCTCGAGCTTGGCGGACGTCATGAACCGGTCGACCAGGCCCGCATTGAACATCCGCATGAGGTCGTCCTGCAGGGACAGGTAGAAACGGGACTCCCCCGGGTCGCCCTGGCGCCCGGATCGGCCGCGGAGCTGATTGTCGATACGCCGCGACTCGTGCCGCTCGGTGCCCAACACGTACAGTCCACCCAGATCGGTGACCTCCTCGTGCTCGGTCGCCACGTCCTTCTCCGCGTGCGCCAGCGCGTCTTCCCAGGCGTCCTCGTACTCCTGGGGAGTCTCCTCCGGCGATAGGCCGCGGTTCTTCAGCGAGGTGACGGCCCGGAACTCCGGGTTGCCGCCGAGCATGATGTCGGTGCCGCGGCCAGCCATGTTCGTCGCGACGGTCACCGCGCCCTTGCGGCCGGCTTCGGCGACGATCGCAGCCTCTCGCTCGTGCTGCTTGGCGTTGAGCACGGCGTGTCGCACCTTGCGCTCGTTGAGCTGCTGGGACAGGTACTCGCTCTTCTCGACGCTGGTGGTGCCGACGAGCACGGGCTGACCCTTGTGGTGCCGATCGACGATGTCCTGCACCACCGCATCGAACTTGGCCTGCTCGGTGCGATAGACCAGATCGGGCTGGTCCATTCGGATCATGTCGCGGTTGGTGCGGATCTGCGTGACCCCGACCTTGTAGATCTGGTGCAACTCGGCGGCCTCGGTCTGGGCGGTGCCGGTCATGCCCGAGAGCTTGTCGTAGAGCCGGAAGTAGTTCTGCAGGGTGATCGTCGCCAGCGTCTGGTTCTCGTTCTGGATGTCGACGCCTTCTTTGGCCTCGATGGCCTGGTGGATGCCCTCGTTGTAACGGCGCCCCGGCAACATGCGGCCGGTGTGCTCGTCGACGATGAGCACCTCGCCGTCCAGCACGACGTAGTCCTTGTCCCGCTTGAACAACTCCTTGGCCTTGATGGCGTTGTTCAGGTACCCGATGAGCGGGGTGTTGGCGGCCTCGTAGAGGTTGTCGATGCCGAGGTAGTCCTCGACCTTCTCGATGCCCGGTTCGAGCACTCCGACGGTCTTCTTCTTTTCGTCGACCTCGTAGTCGCCACGCGGGGGGATGCCGCGCATTCGGTCGCCTCCGTCACCGCGCTCCAGCAGGCGCACGAGCTTGGCGAACTGCACGTACCACTTGGTGGCCTGGTCGGCGGGGCCCGAGATGATGAGCGGGGTGCGCGCCTCGTCGATGAGGATCGAGTCGACCTCGTCGACGATCGCGAAGTTGTGGCCGCGTTGCACCAACTCGGCGGTCTGCCACGCCATGTTGTCGCGCAGGTAGTCGAAGCCGAATTCGTTGTTCGTGCCGTAGGTGATGTCCTTGGCGTATTCGGCGCGGCGCTGGGCGGGATTCATCGAGGCCAGGATGCACCCGGTCTCCAGGCCCAGCATGCGGTGCACGCGGCCCATGAGTTCGGACTGGTACTGCGCCAGGTAGTCGTTGACGGTGATGACGTGCACGCCCTTGCCCGAGAGCGCGTTGAGGTAGCTCGGCAGCGTGGCGACCAGCGTCTTGCCCTCACCGGTCTTCATCTCTGCGACATTGCCCATGTGTAGCGCGGCGCCACCCATGATCTGAACGTCGAAGTGACGTTTTCCGATGGTGCGCTTGCTCGCCTCGCGGACGGCCGCGAAGGCCTCCGGCAACAGCCGATCGAGGCTTTCTCCGTCGGCGATCCGCGCCTTGAACACATCGGTCTCGGCCCGCAACTCGGCATCGGTGAGCTTGGCGAAGTCGTCTTCGATGGCATTGACCTGATTGGCGATACCCTCGAGCCGCTTGACGACGCGACCCTCTCCGGCGCGCAGGATGCGATCGACGATCTTCGGCACGGGTGGACTCCTGGTCGGGCGGATAGCCGCGAGCAGGACGGATGTCCACTACGCGGCACGGGGCAAGGGCGTACCAATTGGCAACCCTTCCAGGCTAAACGCTGTGACGGCGTGCCTCGTTCACCGCCTCGCAGATGAAGCGACCTAGGTCCCGGCAAGCGGGGTCCGGCAGCCATACGGTGGACTCGGCCGTTGAGCGCGGCCGACCGTCGACGAAGACGATCTGCACCCCTCGATTCGCCATGTTGGCCAGGGAGTTCGGCAGCGACCTTCTCGTGCGGCCGGGCGCCCGGACCATCGGTCGGCCAGCGAACGAGAGGTCGAGAGATGCCACTGTCGGAGAGCGAACTGGAGGAGCTGCGTCGCCGTCGGCACGCCGCCCGCGCTGGTGGCGGTGAGGAACGCCACTCGCGACGACGCGGAAAGGGCGTGTTCAGCGCCCGCGAGCGGCTCGACGGGCTGTTCCAGCCGGGCAGCTTTCAAGAGACCGGCATGCACGCCCGCCATCACAGCCCCGAGCTGGGCGACCGGGAGCTGCCGGCCGACGGTGTGGTGACCGGTACCGGGTACGTCGACGGGCGCCTCGTCGCTGGCTTCGCCCAGGACTTCACCGTGGCCGCCGGCACCCTCGGCAAGGTGCACGCCAACAAGATCGTCGAGCTCATGCGGTTCGCGATGCACACCGGGGTGCCCATGGTGGCCTTTCAGGATTCCGGCGGCGCGCGCATCCAGGAGGGTGTCGACGCACTCTCCGGGTATGGCGACGTGTTCTACAACAACGTGCTGATGTCCGGAGTCTCGCCGCAGATCGCCGTCATCGCCGGCCCGTGTGCCGGTGGCGCGGCCTACTCCCCGGCGCTCATGGACTTCGTCATCATGAACCGAAAAGACGCCCACATGTTCATCACCGGGCCGGCCGTCATCAAGTCGGTCACCGGTCGCCAGACCAGCATGGACGAGGTGGGCTCGGCCGCCATGCACGCCTCGGTCAGCGGCAACGTCCACTTCATCGCCGAGGACGAGCACCACGCCCTGCGGCTGGTCAAGGAGCTACTGAGCTATCTGCCGGCCAACAACACCGAGGATCCGCCGCACCGGCTCTCCCCCGACCTGGCGTTGGGCCGCGACGAGGGCATGAACGACCTCGTGCCGAACGAACAGTTCACGCCGCTGGACATGCACGCGGTCATCGAGCGGCTCGTCGACAACGGCCGCCTGCTCGAGGTGCAGGCCGACTTCGCCCGCAACCTCATCATCGGCTTCGCCCGCATCGAGGGGCTGGTCGTCGGCATCGTGGCGAATCAACCGATGCACCTGGCCGGGGCCCTCGACATCGACGCGGCCGACAAGGGTGCCCGCTTCATCCGCTTCTGCAACGCCTTCAACATCCCGATCGTCACGCTCGTCGACGTGCCGGGCTTTCTGCCCGGGGTCGAACAGGAACGCGGCGGCATCATCCGGCACGGGGCCAAGCTGCTGTTCGCCTACGCCTCGGGCACGGTGCCCAAGGTCACCCTCATCCTGCGCAAAGCCTATGGCGGCTCGTACCTGGCGATGTGCTCGCGGGAGATGGGGGCCGATGCCGTGTTCAGTTGGCCCGACGCCGAGATCGCCGTCATGGGCGCCGAGGGTGCCGTCGACCTGCTGAACCGCAAGGACATCGAAGCCGCCGACGATCCGGGTGCCGAGCGGGCGCGTCTGGTGCAGCAGTACCGCGACGAGGTCGCCTCGGCGTACTTGTCGGCCGAGCGCGGCTACGTCACCGACATCATCGAGCCCGCCGAAAGCCGCGCCGTCCTCGCGCTGACCCTGCGCAAGAACCTCACCAAGCGCGAGCTCCGGCCCGCCAAGAAGCACGGAAACATCCCGCTGTGAGCGGGCGCAGCGAACCGGAGCCAACGCCATGATCATGAACTTCCTCGTGTGGGGCATCGCGATCGTCGTGTCCTTGCTCGTGGCCGTCGTCATCAAGGTCATCGTCGGGCTGCTGGGCCGCCAGGCGGCGCACGGGTCAGCGGTCGGAGCTGCGGCCCGAGCCGCCAGGGGCGCGACCACGTCGCCCCCGACGACCGCGGTCGCGACCGATGCGGGAGCGCTGCCCCCGCATCACCTCGCGGCGATCACGGCAGCCGTCGCCGCCGTCACTGACTCGCCTCAGATCGTGCACATCGAGTCGGTCGGCATGGGCACCGGCTGGACCGCCGAGGGCCGACAGGCCCACCGCAGCTCGCACCACGCGGCCCGCCCGCGCCACAACTGACGTCCCAAACCCGCCGACCACAGCCACCACCGCACCCCGGACGAAGGAGATAGACATGCTCAGGCGCTTGCGCGTGACGATCGAGGGCCGCTCCTACGACGTCACGGTGGAGGACCTGACCAGCACCGACAACGCCCTGTACCCGGCTCCCAGCAGCATGCCCGCTGCGGCGAGCCCGGCCGAGGCGCCGCCGCCGGCCCCGATGCCCGCGGCCGTCGTGGCCGGCGACCCCTCCGCGGGCTCCCCAGGCGACTCCGGGGACGTCGGTGACGGCGCGGTCATCAGCACCATGAGCGGCGTGCTCAACGACCTGCTGGTCGACGTCGGCCAGCAGGTCTCCGCCGGTGACACGGTCGCCCACATCGAGGCGATGAAGATGAAGACTCCGCTGGTCACCAACCTTTCGGGCACGGTCGCCTCGATCGAGTTCGCCGTCGGCGAGCAAGTGCTCGCCGGGCAGACCGTCCTCACGCTGCGCTGAGGGTGGTCACCGTGATCGCGTTGGGTCCGCTGGTCGACCCCGGGCTGCCCGGCTCGACGAGCCTCGGCGAGCTCTTCCAGGGCATCGGCACCCTCTTCGAGCAGGAAACGCACGTGGCGATCGGCCGCGTGACGCTCATCCTGCTCGGCTTCCTGCTCATCTACCTGGGCAAGAAGGAGGTGCTGGAGCCGCTGCTCATGATCCCCATGGGGATGGGCATGTCGGCGGTCAACGCGGGCGTGCTGATCCTCGACAGCGGCAAACCCGGCACGCTGTTCATCAACCCCCTGGTGGAGACGACCGACGAGGTCGTCACCGTGCTGCAGATCGACTGGCTGCAGCCCATTTACACGCTGATGTTCAGCAACGGGCTCATCGCCTGTCTGGTGTTCATGGGCATCGGTGTGCTGCTCGACGTCGGCTATGTCATGGCGCGCCCGTTCCAGAGCATGATCATCGCGCTGTTCGCGGAGGCGGGAACGTTCGTGGTGTTCCCGCTGGCGCTGGCGATGGGCATGACCGCCCCGCAGGCGGCCTCGGTCGCGACGATCGGTGGCGCCGACGGCCCGATGGTGCTGTTCACCTCGCTCGTGTTGGCACCCGAGCTGTTCGTGCCGATCACCGTCGTCGGCTACCTCTACCTCGGGCTGACGTACGGCGGCTACCCCTACCTCATCCGGCTGATGATCCCGGAGCGCCTGCGCGGACTCCCGATGGAGGCGGAGAAGAAGAAGCCGATCACCTCCGGGCAGAAGCTGGCGTTCGCCGTCGTCGTCTGCACCCTGCTGTGCCTGCTGTTCCCTGTCGCGGCCCCGCTGTTCCTCTCCCTGTTCCTCGGGGTGGCCGTGCGGGAGGCGGGCATCCGGCAGTTCCAGGATCTGCTGAGCACGGTCTTCCTCTACGGCGCGACGTTCTTCCTCGGCCTGACCCTGGGCGTTCTCTGCGAAGCCGGCACACTGCTCAATCCCAACGTGCTGCGGCTGCTGCTGCTCGGCATGCTGGCGCTGCTGGTCTCCGGCATCGGCGGCATCCTCGGCGGGTACTTCATGTACTTCGTCAGCGGCAAGAAGGTGAACCCGATCATCGGCATCGCCGGCGTCAGCTGCGTGCCGACGACCGCCAAGGTCGCGCAGAAGTTGGCGACCCAGGCCAACCCGCAGGCCGTCGTCATGCCCGCCGCACTGGGGGTGAACATCTCCGGCGTCATCACCTCCGCCATCATCGCGGGTACCTTCGTCGCGCTCCTTCGGTGACCCCGTCGCCGCTGGCCCCCGTCGCCTGGCATCGTCGCCTACTCTCGATGCGTGACGACGATCCTGCTCGACTGCGACACCGGTATCGACGACGCTCTGGCGATCCTCACAGCGGCCCTCTCCGACGAGATCGACCTCGTCGGAGTGGGCTGCACGTGGGGTAATACCGACGTCGACCAGGCGGTACGCAACACCCACCACCTGCTGAGCATGATCGGCCGAGCCGACGTGCCGGTGGCCCGCGGCGCCGCGGGCCCGCTCGACGGCACCACCCCGACGTTCTCCCCGCATGTGCACGGTGACGACGGGGCGGGCAATGTCGGCGATATCTCGCATGTGCCGGTGGTTGCCGACGAGAGCGCGGCCGAGTTGCTCATCCGGCTCTCTCACGAGCACCCCGGCACGCTGCACGTCGTCGCGGTCGGCCCCCTGACCAACCTCGCGCTCGCGCTGCAGGCCGACCGGAGCCTGCCGGAGCGCGTCGGCCACGTGACGATCATGGGTGGGGCCGCGCTGACGCCCGGCAATGTCACCGCCGCGGCCGAAGCCAACATCTGGCACGACCCGGAGGCGGCGCAGCTCGTCTTCGAGGCCCCGTGGGAGATGACGATGGTCGGCCTGGACGTCACGATGCGTTCGATCCTCACGGAGGAGCATCGAGCGCGGCTGGCCGCCGGCGGCCCCGTCGCCCAGCACTGCGCGCGGATCCTCGACTACTACTTCAACTTCTACACCGGCATCACCGGCCGCCGGTGCGCCGGCAATCACGACGCACTCGCAGTGGCGGTGGCTGCCGGCCTGGTGCCGACGACGCTGTCGCCGGTCGTGCACGTCGAGGTCGACACCAGCCACGGCCCGTCACGCGGGCGCACGATCGCCGACCTGCGGGGCATGTGGGCCGACCACCCGCAGGTGCCGGGTGCACGGCATCGCGTGGTGCTGGAGATCGAGCCCGGTTTCGAGGACCGCATGGTCGACCTCATCCTGACCGCCGACCAGTAGGGGCTTGCGCGTCAGGGGCCGACGGGCGTCAGGGACCGACGGGGCCGGGTGCGTCCTCGACGTCGACGAGGCCCAGGAAGTCGGCGAGCGAGCGTAGTTCCTCGTCCAGTTCCGCCCGGTCGCTCGCGTCTCCGCGCCCGCTCTCCCAGTGCCGGGCATGGACCCGCAGGACGCCCGCAGCTCGATCGGAGCGGGCGTCGACGCGTCCGACGAGCCGGTCGCCGAGGAGGAACGGCAGCACGTAATAGCCGTGCACCCGCTTGGGCGCCGGCACGTAGATCTCGAGGCGGTAGTCGAAGTCGAAGAGCGCCCGGGTGCGGTCGCGTTGCCAGATGAGGCTGTCGAAGGGGCTGAGCAGGGCCCGAGCACGCACCCGCGCCGGGGTCGCCGCCTCCGCGTGCAGCAACAGCGGTCGCCGCCAGGTGGGCACCTGCGCGGGCACGAGAACGCCGCGCTCGACGAGGCGCTCGATGGCGGGCCGCGCCCGCTCCGGCGAGATGCGGGCATAGTCGCGCAGGCATTGCTCGCTGGCTAGGCCGAACGCGCGCGCAGCGTACTCGACGAGGGCCTGGGTCGCCTCCGACTCGGGCAGGGGATCGCGGCCATAGGGGCCGCGGGCTAGCACGTGTTCGGGCAACAGCACCTCGGGGGCGCAGTAGCGGCGCTCGAACTGGGCGGTACGCCCGGCGGACGTCAGCTGGCCGGTCCAGAACAGGTGCTCCAGGGCCGTCTTGACCTGCGACCAGTTCCATCCCCAGTGTGTGCGGTGGCGCGGATCGTCGTGGGCCATGGCGGCCTCGGTCTCCCGCGAGGTCATCGGGCCGACGTCGGTGACCACCTGGAGCACGGAGTCGACGAGGCCCGGATGGTCGGCGGCGATGCGTTGGATGTTGCCCCAGGCCTCCTCCCGCGCCCGGCGCATGCGTACGCCGTAGAGCGGCCAGGTCTCGATAGGGATGAGGGATGCCTCGTGCGCCCAGTACTCCACGAGGTGCCGCTGGATACGTCGACCGCCGACGCCGCCGGGCCCGTCCCGCAGGGCGTCGAGCATGGTGGGGTCATAGGGGCCCAGTCGGGAGTAGAAGGGCAGGTAGTGCGACCGCGTGACCGCGTTGACACTGTCGATCTGAACCACGCCCAGCCGGTCGGCCACGGCCCGCAGATGATGGGGGCGCACCGTGCCGCGAGGCCGGAAGCGGGCCCCGAAGCCCTGCGCGGCCAGCGCGATCCGGCGCGCCTGCGCCGGCGAAACGAGCACAGCCGAGCGGGCCGCCCGGGAAGCACCCGAACGGCCCGCTCGCCCGCCAGGCGCCGCAAGGACGCCCTCTGGCACAGGATTCTGTGTGGTCAGCTGACCTTCGCCTCTTCGGCTTCGGCGGCGGCCAACTCCTGCTCAGCGGTGACGACGTCGAGGTGGATGACGCCGTAGTCCCAACCGCGGCGACGGTAGACGACGCTGGGTCGGTCGGTCTCCTTGTCGTGGTAGAGGAAGAAGTCGTGCCCGACCAGCTCCATGCTGTTGAGGGCCTGATCGAGGGTCATCGGCGCGGAGCGGTGCACCTTCTCACGGACGTGCACGGGGCAATCACCGGTGCTGCCGAGGCGCTCGTCGACGTGCTCGGCCGGGTCGACATCGACCTCCTGCACCGGGGCCGGAGCGTGACCGGAGAGGTCGGCCACGGCCAGGTCTGCGGTCGCGGCGGAGACATCGTTGCCACCGCGGCGGCGGGAGACCTTACGGCGGTCGCTGACGCGACGCATTCGCTCGGCGAGCTTGGCCAGCGCCAGGTCGAGGCCGGTGTATTTGTCCTCGGCGTACGCCTCGGCCCGAATGACAGGGCCCTTGGCGAGGCAGGTGATCTCCACCCGCTGGCTGCCCTTGGGGGCGCCGCGGCTGGTCTCTTCGCTGACAACTACCTCGATGCGTTGGGTGCGGGGGGCGTATTGCTCGACTTTGGTGAGCTTTTCGGCGCACAGCCGGCGAAACCGTTCGGATACCTGAACGTGACGTCCGGTGACGGTCAACTCCACGAGATCCTCCTTGCGGGTGGTGCTGGTCTGACCCGGGCCGAAACACCGCCGGCCACGGGCGGAAATCGCTGCCGCCTCACCTCCTGTCTGCGCCCGGAAATGCAGAAAGCCCCCGGGCCTGCCACGGCAAACCGGCTCCGGCACGCACGCTGTGCACTCCGGGCCCGGTCTCCCGGCGCAAACACTGGGGACTCATGCACCAACGGTACGCGACGTGTTCACCCAAAGGCAGCAGGACCTTCACCTCTGACCCCCGGGATCAGGCCGCTGTTGCGCACAACACTCCCGCCGGTTCGCGGCGTGACCGCCAGAACCGCGCACGCGAGCGGCTCGGCACCGACCGACCGCAGCGCCCGGACCGCCTCGGAGAGGGTGGCACCGGTCGTCACGACGTCATCGACGAGCACGCAGCGGCGCCCGCGCAACCCAGGGTGGGTCACCGCGTAGGCGCCGTGCAGATTGGCCATTCGGGCGTGCGCGTCGAGATGTGCCTGATCCCGGATCCGGCGGGTGATCCGCAAGGCGGGCTCGACGGATAGGTGCACGCCGGCGCGGTACAGCAGCGCGGCCGACACGCCGAGCAGATCTTCCAGCGGTGCGTCCCCACGCCGCCGGCGGGCGGCCGGTGCTGTCGGCATCGGCACCAACAGCACCGGCGTGTCGTCTGCGTCGCCTGGTTCGTAGGCGTCGCTGGTGTCGCCGGTACCGCCTGCCTGCGCCGACGCGGCGTGGTCGGCTGCTGCGACGAGCACCGGGGCGAGCGCGCGGGCCAGCACCGGCCGCAGATCGCGCCGGTCACCGTCTTTGTAGGCCACGAGCAGGTCCCGCACCCGCCCGGAGTAGTCGGCCGCCGACCACGTCGGCGGCAACGGCTGCGCCGCGGGAAAGGCCGCCACCGCCGTCCACGCCGGGCGGCGCAGCCGCGGCCGCCCGAAACTCGCTCGGCAGGTGGGGCAGCACGCATGGTCGGGGGCACCGCAGCCGGCGCAGGTCAGCGGCAGCACCAGGTCGACGGTGGCCCGCCAGACTCCGCGCAGCGCGCGGCTCACCGGCGCGGCCACGCTCGCCCGCTGCGCCGATCCACTCCTGAACCCAGCCCTAGCTTCAGCCCTACGCTCATAGCGCCAGTGTGGGAGGCACGCTGGCCCGCCGCAGCCCCGCGGCGCTCCGCCTGTGGATGCGCCGGTGACCGCCGGCGGGCCTGTGGACGGCGATACGCGAGGTCTGTCGGACTTGCCGTCGGCGGGTCAGTAGCCCGGGACGATGATGTCCACGGCTGCTCCGAGCCGCTCCCAACCGCCGCCGACGCGGCCGTAGGCGTGGCCGTCGCCGGAGACGACGACCACCCCCCGCTCCCCCCCGCTGGAGGTGATGCGGCGCGGGTCCGGCACCGTGGCCAGCTGGGTCGTGGGGCCCCCGACCTGCACGATCATCGGCGTGGAGCGCCCCGAGGCGGTGTGGCTGCCGATGACCGCGATGGCGGTGTTCGACACCCACGTCGCGGAGCTGACCTGCCCCAGATCTGCGCCGATGAGCCACGGCTGCGTCAGGCCGACCGGCACCCCCAGGCCGTCGTGCAGCACGCCGCTGACGCCGATGGCGACCCGGCCGCCGCGGCGGGTGACCACGAGGATCCGCTGCCCGTCGGGGGCGGGCCGCACGGCGATCAGTTGCTCGGGCCCCTGCGCACCCAACCACGGGGTGGCGATCGCGTGTGGGGCCGCGCCCAGTCCCCCGGCCGCGTCGACGGCCCAGATGCGGCTGGTGCCCGCGGTGGTGGAGCCGCCCACCCAGAGCCGGTCCTCGCGGTCGTAGGCGGGAGGCGTGAGCTCGCCGCTCAGGCCCGGGACGTCGGCCGCCTGCCCGCCGCGCCAGCGGTGCACCCGGCTGCCGTCGGCGGCAACCGCCGCCACTTCGAGCCCGTCGTCGCGGGCGGCGAGGGCGCCCCACTCCGGACCCACGGCCGGCAACTGCGGCGTGCTGGCCTGCGACGGCTCCCGGCCGCGAGCGACATCCGCAAGGTCGATCGCCTCCAGAGCGCCCCCGGGACTGCGCCGCAACACGTGGCTGCGGCCCGGCTCGGTGCCGGTGAAGCCGAGTTGGGTGATACCGGTGGGGACCGCGCCCGCGTCGCCATCGATCAGCACATCGAGGTTGCGCCCAGAGACCTGCAGGATCACCCCGTCCACCGTGGGGGCCTGACGCATCGTGAGCAGCGCCTGGGCCCAGGCTGACCGGCGTTCGTCCGCGGAGACGTCGAGCATTCCGTTGGACAGGTCGATGAGCGCCTGGCCGGCCTCGACGGGCACCGAGTCGACCGACAGCCGGGTGCCCTCGGGGAAGCCGGTGCGCACGACTCCCTGCAGGTAGGGCGGGGGCTCCTCCACGAGGGCTCGCGCCAGCCGCGTCGGCAGACCCGCGCCGAGCCGAAACCAGCGGCGATCGACGACGAAGCCGTCCATGCCGAGGTTGGCGTAGGCCACGGAGAAGGAGCGGAAGGCGCTGTCGAAGTAGAACCGGCTGATCCACACCCCGAAGTCGGGCGGCACCTGCGAAATGCGCCACTCCCCCGAGGCCTGGGCCAGCCCCAGGGTCGCCTCCTGCGTCGAGCCCGGCGCGGCGCTGGTGTATCGACCGGAGGCGTCGAGGCCGGCGTCCTGCGCGGCGCGCAGCTGCACCCGGTCGCCGTCGTCCTGCGCGTGCACCTCCAGCGACGAGCTGTCGGGGTAGACGACGACCTCGACCCGGGGGTCCCACGAGCGAGAAGCCTCCGGGGTCAGGTAGGCGCGAGCGGCCCGGAAGTCGTCGTCCGTCGACCAGCTCGCCGCCAGAAAACCCCGCACGATCTGCTCGGGCGAGGCGCCACGGGCGGGTGCCTCGAAGTCGAAGCGCACGGGCGGCACGTTGGGTGCCCCGACGTCCAGTCCTTGCTGCACGGGACCCCGGCCGGGCAAACCGCAGCCGGCGGCCAACGCCACCGCCCCGGCCGCCACGCCGGCG
>NZ_BAHD01000059.1 GCF_000298215.1 Kineosphaera limosa NBRC 100340
CCTGCTGCAGCCGTGCTTGGGCGGCCTGCTGGGCGCGTCGGGCCTCGGCCACCCCGGCCTGGGTGCGCTGCAGCGCCCGCAGCGCGCGCGCCGACTCCGCGCTCAGGTCGGCCAGGTCGGCGCGCGAACCATCGATCCGGGCGGCCAGGCGATCGCGCTGGGTCGCGGGATCGTCGGTTGCTCCGACGGGGCGGGCATCGGCGGCGGGAGCGGCCAGGCTGGCCCCCAAAGCGACTGCGGCGGCCACGGCGGTCATTCGCAAAGCCCAGGGCGCACGGGGAGTCCTCATGGCCGAAAAGGTAAGCAAGCAGGCCCCGGGCAACGCGCCTGCAAACGCCTCTTTGACGATGAATTTACTTGAAATTGAACTAAATTCGCCCAGCTGAGGACCGCCGTTCATGCGATCGGCCGGGCCGGATCACCGTGCCGTACCCGGCAGCTGCCCGGCCGCTGCCGAGCCGCTGGTGAGCGCCCCCGAGCGCCGTCACTTTCCCCGCTGGGCCCGCTCACGTATGTTCCGTAGCAACGCCCGGCAGACCGTCGGGCCGGTCGCACCGTCGCGACCACCTGGCGTGAAGGAGCGTGCGATGTCGCTGTCGGTGCTGGACCTCTTTTCCATCGGAATCGGCCCCTCCTCCTCCCACACCGTGGGCCCGATGCGCGCCGGCCGCCGGTTCGCGATCGGCCTGCAACGCGACGGTCAGCTCGCGGAGGTGGCCCGCGTGTCCGTCGGCTTGTTCGGTTCGCTGGGTGCCACCGGCCGCGGGCACGGCTCCGATCGAGCGGTGCTGTTGGGTCTGGAGGGCGCCGACCCGGAGACCGTGGACGTCGAGCACGCGGTCGGCCGGGTCGAGGCGATCCGGGCGGCCGGTGAGTTGACGCTGCTCGGTGAGCACCGCATCGACTTCGACGCCGAGGCCGACCTCGTACTGCACCTGCGCAAGAGCTTGCCGGGGCACCCCAACGGCATGCGCTTCACCGCTTACGACGCCGACGGCAACACCGTGCGCGAGCGCGAGTACTACTCGGTCGGCGGCGGCTTCGTCGTCGACAGCCGAGACGTGGACCGCGACTCGCTGCCGGGCGATGAGGTGCGCCTGCCCGCGCCCTTCGAAACCGCACCCGAACTTATGGAGGCATGCCGCATCTCCGGGCGATCCATCGCCGAGCTGATGATGGCCAACGAGGACGCGTTCCGCCCCCGTGAAGAGACTCGGGCCGCGCTGCTGCGCATCTGGGCGGTCATGCAGGAGTGCGTCGAGACCGGGTGTGCCCGCACCGAGCCGCTGCTGCCCGGTGGTCTGCAGGTGCGTCGCCGGGCGCCCGCGCTGCACCGCTCACTGCGGGAGCACTACGAGAAGGCGCAACGCGACGGCGGCTCCAACGACCCGCTATGGGCGATGGAGTGGGTCAACCTCTACGCGCTGGCGGTCAACGAGGAGAACGCGACCGGAGGCCGAGTGGTCACGGCGCCCACCAACGGCGCCGCGGGCATCGTGCCGGCGGTGCTGCACTTCTACACCCGCTTCATCGACGGCGCCGACGACGACGGAGTCATCGACTTCCTGCTCACCGCGGGCGCCATCGGCATCATCTTCAAGCAGTGCGCGTCGATCTCCGGCGCGGAGGTCGGCTGTCAAGGGGAGGTCGGCTCAGCCTGTTCGATGGCCGCGGCGGGTCTGTGCGCCGTGCTCGGCGGCACCCCGCAGCAGATCGAGAACGCCGCCGAGATCGGCATCGAGCACAACCTCGGGTTGACCTGCGACCCGGTCGGCGGGCTCGTGCAGGTGCCGTGCATCGAACGCAACGCGATCGCCTCGGTCAAGGCCATCAACGCGGCCCGGCTCGCGGTGCTCGGCGACGGCAGCCACCGCGTCACCCTCGATCAGGCGATCCGCACCATGCGCGAGACCGGCGCCGACATGAAGTCCAAGTACAAGGAGACCTCGCGCGGCGGCCTGGCCGTCAACGTGATCGAGTGCTGACCCACCCGCACGAGCTCCCGCCCGCGCGCACCGCACACCCACCCGCGCACCCCACACGCGCACCCCACCCCACCCCCACCCGCCGAGTGGTCACTTTTGACCTCGAATTGCCACAAAGAGTGACCACTCGCGACACAAAGTGACACCTCGACACCTACGAAATGACCACTCGCCCACAAAAGTGACCACTCGACCCGGGCGATGAAGGAGCAGTCGTGCCCGCCTCCCCCGCCTCCGACTACATCCTGACGATCGACGGTCCGCAGCGGCCCGGGATCGTCCATGCGCTGACCGGATTCCTTCTGGAGCACAGCGGCGACATCATCGAACTCAAGCAGTACGACGACCTGCGCGCGGGGCACTACTTCTCCCGGATCCACGTCGCGTTCACCCCCGACCCCGGCGAGGCGACGCTGGGCGCGGACCTCGAGGCGTTGGCGGCGCGCTGGGGGCTGCGGATTCTGCTGCGCCCCGGCCACCGCAAGCAGCGCGTGCTCGTCATGGTCTCCAAGTTCGAGCACTGCCTGGCCGATCTGCTCTTCCGGGCCCGGATGGGCGAGTTGCCCATCGAGATCGCCGCGGTCGTCTCGAACCATCCGACCCACCGCTCGCTCACCGAGTGGCACCAGATCCCGTTCTTCCACGTGCCGGTCGCGGCGGACACGAAACCGGCAGCCGAAGCACGACTGCTCGAGCTGGTCGACCGCTTCGAGATCGACTTCGTGGTGCTCGCCCGCTACATGCAGATCCTGTCCGACGACCTGTCGCGCGCCCTGACCGGCCGGGCGATCAATATCCACCACTCGTTCCTGCCGAGCTTCAAGGGCGCACGCCCCTACCACCAGGCCTACGAGCGGGGCGTCAAGACCGTCGGCGCGACGGCCCACTACGTCAACAGCGAGCTCGACGAGGGCCCGATCATCTCCCAGCAGGTCCAGCCCGTCGACCACGCCTTCAGCCCCGAAGACCTCGTGGCGGCGGGCCGCGACACCGAGTGCAAGGCCCTGTCCGACGCCGTGAAGTGGCACGCCGAGGGCCGCGTCATCCTCCACGGCAACCGCACCGTCATCCTGCGCTGACCCGGTAGTTGCCCAGCCCTGCCGCCCCGCCCGGGCCGCCCCGCCGGCCCCCACCCGCGCCCTCACCCCCGCCGACGGTTGCGGTCGTTGCCGAGGGCTGTGGTTGCGACCGCGCCGGTGGGCAGGGAGCGCAACCCTCGGCGGGCCGCCGTCGTCCGGCGACCGGCGCAGCCCGTCACAGCCGACTGGCCCGGCTGGCGCTCAGACCCGCACGTGGCGGGTGACGGCCATCCAGGAGGCGATGATCGTCAGGCCCAGGGCGACGGCCGCCAAGATCGGCGAGACCGCCCAGACGTCGGCGGTGCCCACCCAGGCGAAGTCGCGGAAGCGTTGGCCCAGGGCGCTGATGCCGTAGGTCGACAGGGCCCACAAGGAACCGACGGACAGACCCACGCCGACCGCCGAGGCCAGCAGGGTCTCGACGATGAACGGCAGGCGGATCGCGGTGGCCGACGCCCCGACGATCCGTTTGATCGAGGTCTCCCGGCGACGGCTCCACGCCACCTGCCGGATGGCCGTCGAGACGAGCAGCACCGAACACAGCAGCATCACGGCGGCAAGGGCCCAGGCCGCGCGCCGCAGCAGATCAAGGGCGGAGAACAACGGCTCGAGCACCTCGCGAATGTCGCGCACGGTGGCCACCCCCGGCTGGGTTTGGAAGGCGGTGGCGACGACGTGGTAGTCCTCGGGGTTGGCCAGCTTGACCCGGAAGGCCGCCGGGATCGCCTCCTTGGGCGTCTCGGCGAATGTCGGGTTGTTGGCGAACTGCTCGCGGAAGCGGGCGTACGCCTGATCCTGGGTTTCGAACTCATAACCCGCGATGGTCGGTGCCATGTCGTCCAGCAGAGCGGCGATGTCCTGCTGCTGCTGCGCGGTCACCGCACCGTCGGCGCAGGCCGGCTCATTGGACTTGGCCGTGCACAAGAAGATCGACACCTCGACCCGGTCGTACCAGTACCCCTTGGCCGCCTCCACCTGCCGACCCGCGAGCAGGCCGATACCGAGGAAGAACAGGGAGACCATCGTCACGACGATGATCGAGGTCGCCATCGACGCGCTGCGGCGCAGCCCCGTGCCGACCTCCGCCAACAGAAAAGCCGGGCGCATCATCGGCGCACCTGCCCCGCCGCGGCCTGCTCGTCCTGCGCGCGCGTCGGCCCTTGCGCCTCGGCCTCGTCGGCCGCGCGGCGTGATCTGGGCCCTGGAGGCCAGTCCTGCGGCTCCGCACCGTCGTCCGCCACCGGGTCCGCGCGGTGCGCTCCCGTGCCGACCCCCGCCACCGCGCCGAAGCTGCGTCGGGTGCTGGAGACCGACTCGGCCTGCCGGCGCACGTCGCGCGCCACCGCATTGTCGTTCGCGTTGTCGTTCGCGCCGTCACCCTCGGACGGTGCTGCGACCATGGCCTCGGCCTTATTGACCTCGCCCTGCTTCGCGGCGCCCTTCCTCGCGGCGCCCGCCCTCGCGACGGCTGGCTTCGCGACGGCTGGCTTCTTGTCTGCGACCGTGGCGGGGACGGAACGCTCACCGGCTGCCTTCTTCGGCGCGGCCCGCACACCGGCTGCCTTCTTCGGCGGCGACTTCGGCGGCGCGCTCGACCCGGAGGAGCTCTGCGGGCCCAGCGGGCGGGGGGCGAGGTAGGCCCCGCCGGCCTCGTCGCGCACGATCCGGCCGGCGTCGAGCTGCACGACCCGGCGGCGGACGTCGTTCACGATGGTGTCGTCATGGGTGGCCATGAGCACGGTGGTGCCGTCGGCGTTGATCGCCGAGAGCAGCTGCACGATCTCGACGCTGGTGCCGGGATCGAGGTTGCCGGTCGGCTCGTCGGCCAGCAGCAGCCGCGGCGCCTTGACCAGCGCGCGAGCGATAGCCACCCGCTGCTGCTCGCCACCGGAGAGCTCGTGCGGCAGGCGCCGCGACAGGTCGGCCAGACCGACCTTGTCCAGGGTCTCCGGCACCCGCTCGCGGACCAGCTCCTGCTTGGCGCCGAGCACGTGCAGCACATAGGCCACGTTGTCGTAGACGGTCTTGTCGGGCAGCAGCCGGAAGTCTTGGAAGACGATGCCGAGGTCGCGGCGCAGGCGCGGCACCTCGCGGCGCTTGATACGGCTCAGGTCCCGACCGGCGACGGTGATCCGCCCCTGCGTTGCGCGTTCCTCGCAGAGCAGTAACCGGATGACGGTGGATTTGCCGGAGCCGGAGACCCCGACGAGGTAGACGAACTCGCCGTCGTCGACGCGTAGATCGACGTCGTCGAGTGCCGGGCGTGGGCTCCGGGCGTACGACTTGACGACGTTCTCGAAGTGGATCATCACCGGGTGTTCCTCGGTCTTCCTCATGCGACGTCTGGTCCCAATATCCCCCGAGCACGCACGCACCGCACTCCCTGGAAAGGAGCGGAGCGCGATCATCGCGGACGCTGGGCCGGCCGTATAGCCGGCGGTCCCGTCCGACCCCCGCAGATCAGGGTACGTCCTGTTCCTGCATCCGCCCGCACCGAGCCGATTCGCGCGCGCCGCAACCGTCCACCGGCCGATCCCCGCCCTGCTCACCAGGCGGACGATGACCTTCGTCCTGTGCCATCTGCGGCACCCGACATGGAAGTGTGGGGCCCATGAGTTCAGCCCGACAGATCGGCGTGACCGAACTGGCCCTGCGTGATGCCCACCAGAGCCTCATGGCGACGCGGATGGCCCTGGAAGACATGGTCGACGCGTGCCCCGATATCGATGCGGCGGGGTACTGGAGTGTGGAGTGCTGGGGTGGTGCGACGTTCGACGCGTGCATCCGCTTCCTCAACGAAGACCCGTGGGAGCGTCTGCGTACGTTCCGCCGGCTGCTGCCCAACTCGCGCCTGCAGATGCTGCTGCGCGGGCAGAACCTGCTCGGCTACCGCCACTACGGCGACGACGTCGTCGATCACTTCGTCGAGAAGGCGGCGGAGAACGGCATGGACGTCTTCCGTGTCTTCGACGCCCTCAACGACCCGCGCAACCTCGAGCGCGCGATGGCCGCAGTGAAAAAGTCCGGTAAGCACGCCCAAGGCACCGTCTGCTACACCACCTCCCCGCTGCACACCGTCGAGGGCTACGTGCAGCTGGCCAACCAGCTCAAGGACATGGGCGCCGACTCCATCGCCCTCAAAGACATGGCGGCGCTGCTCAAGCCGCAACCCGCCTACGACATCGTCAAGGCGATCAAGGACGAGACCGGCCTGCAGGTCAACGTGCACTGCCACTCGACGACCGGCGTCACGCTCGTCTCGCTGATGAAGGCCATCGAGGGCGGCGCCGACGTCGTCGACACCGCGATCAGCTCGATGTCGCTGGGCCCGGGCCACAACCCCACCGAGTCGTTGCAGGAGATGCTCGAGGGCACCGGCTACGTGGCCGACCTCGACAAGATGCTGCTGGGCCGCATCAAGGAGCACTTCGCGGCCGTCAAGCCGCGGTACTCCCAGTTCATGTCGAGCTTCAACGTGGAGACCGACATCTTCGACTCCCAGATCCCCGGCGGAATGATCTCCAACATGGAGTCCCAGCTCAAGCAGCAGGGCGCGGGCGACAAGCTCAAGGAGGTCATGGAGGAGGTGCCGCGGGTGCGTGCCGACGCCGGCTTCCCCCCGCTGGTCACCCCGAGCAGCCAGATCGTCGGCACCCAGGCCGTGTTCAACGTGCTGATGGGCCGCTATCAGGTGCTCACCGCCGAGTTCGCCGACCTCATGCTCGGCTACTACGGCCTGACGCTGGGTGAGATGAACCCCGACGTGGTGGCCAAGGCCAAGGAGCAGACCGGCAAGGAGCCGATCACGGTGCGCCCCGCCGACCTCATTCCCCCGGAGTGGGACGAGTTGCGCGACGACGCGGCCAAACTCGAGGGCTTCGACGGCTCCGACGAGGACGTGCTGACGCACGCCATGTTCCCCAAGGTCGCCCCGAAGTTCTTCAAGGAGCGCCCGCAAGGCCCCAAGAACGTCGGCCGTGACCCCGCCGAGCTGGAGGCCGAGAAGCTGGCCGCCGCCGGCGACACCGGCTCCGGACCCGTCCGCATGCCCATTTCGTACACCATCACCATCGACGGCAAGGAGCACTCGGTGGCCGTCAAGCCGGCCTGACCGGCGACCGACCAGGCCACCGAAGAGCAACGAAAGGCAGACATGGCCAACAAGCAGCCGACCATGAGTGAGCGCATCGACGAGCTGAAGAGCAAGCGCGCACAGGTCGAGGCCGGCGGTGGCGAGAAACGTCACGCCAAGCAGCACGAACAGGGCAAGTTGACCGCCCGCGAACGCATCGAACAACTCGTCGACGCCGGCAGCTTCGACGAGACCGGGCTGTTCACCCGCAACCGGACCACGCTGTTCGGCATGGACAAGGCCGACATGCCCGCCGACGGTGTCGTCACCGGCTCGGCGTCGGTCTACGGCCGCCCGATCCACCTGGCCAGCCAGGACTTCTCGGTCGCCGGCGGTTCGGCGGGCGAGATGCACTCGGTCAAGGTCGCGGAGGCGCTGCACTCGGCGCTGGAGAACGGCACCCCGTTCGTCTTCATCAACGACTCCGGCGGCGCCCGCGTGCAAGAGGGCATCGACAGCCTCTCCGGCTACGGCAAGGTGTTCTTCCAGAACGTCGCGCTCTCGGGCGCGGTCCCCCAGATCTCGATCATCGCGGGCCCGTGCGCCGGCGGCGCGGCCTACTCCCCAGCGCTGACCGACTTCATCATCCAGACCCGGGCCTCGCGGATGTTCATCACCGGGCCCGACGTCATCAAGCAGGTCACCGGCGAGCAGGTCACGGGCGAGGCCCTCGGCGGCCCCGACGCCCACATGTCCCGCTCCGGCGTCACCCACTTCGTCGCCGACGACGACGAGCAGGCGGTGCTCCTCGCGCAGAAGCTGCTGAGCTTCCTGCCCAGCAACAACAGCGAGGAGCCGCCGATCCTGGAGGGCAACGACTCGGTCGAGCCCAACCCCGAGCTCGACTCGATCATCCCCGACGACGACAAGAAGGGCTACGACGTCCGCACGGTCATCGGCGGGGTCATCGACGACGGTGACTTCCTGGAGGTGCACGCGGGCTTCGCCCCCAACCTCGTCGTCGGCTTCGCCCGCATCACGGGCCGCACCGTCGGCATCATCGCGAACAACCCGGCGGTGATGTCCGGGGTGCTCGACATCGACTCCTCCGACAAGGGTGCCCGGTTCATCCGGTTCTGCAACGCCTTCAATATCCCGCTGGTGACCTTCGTCGACGTCCCCGGATTCCTGCCCGGCGTCACCCAGGAGTACGGCGGCATCATCCGCCACGGCGCGAAGATGCTGTTCGCCTACTCCTCGGCGACGGTTCCGAAGATCACCGTCGTGCTGCGCAAGGCCTACGGCGGCGCGTACCTGGCGATGTGTGGCAAGGACCTGGGCGCCGACCGGGTGTACGCCTGGCCTACCGCGCAGATCGCCGTGATGGGTGCCGAGGGCGCCGCCGGGGTGGTCTTCCGCCGCGAGATTGCGGAGGCCGACGACCCCGCCGCCAAGCGCGAGGAGCTGGTGCAGGTCTACCGGGAGGCGTTCTCGACGCCCTATGTCGCGGCCTCCCGCGGCCTCGTCGACGCGATCATCGAGCCGGCAGCGACGCGCAGGTACGTCGCTCGCGCACTGGAGACGCTGGCCAACAAGCGCGAGTCGCGACCGGCCAAGAAGCACGGACTGATCCCGCTGTGAGCGCCGACCAGACCGCGCCGGCCGCGGGTGAGATCACGCTGTCCGCAGAGCAGTTCGCCGCCCTGCAGGAGCAGATCGCAGGGCTCACGGCCCGCGTCGACCAACTCGAGGCCGACCTGACGAAGGTCAGTCCCTCGGCCACGCCCGACCCCGAGGTGATCCTCGCGATCTCGGCCGCCGTCGCGGCCTTCCTCGGCAAACGCGCCAAGGTCAAGCAGGTGCGGCTGCGCCAGCTGTCGTCGTGGAGCGCCCAGGGGCGCACGACATTGCAGCAGTCGCATTCCGTCGGGCCCTCACTGACCCGCAGCTGACCGATACGCCGACCAGTAAGGACGAACATGAAGCTGAAGGTGACGGTCAACGGCACCGTCTACGACGTCGACGTGGAGGTCGAGGAGGAGAAGAAGCCCGAGCTGGGCGCCATCCTCATCGGCGGCTCCTCGCCATACGGCGTGACGCCGAGCGCTGCGAAGGCGCCGGCGACCTCCACGAACGCACTCACGGCCAACCTCGCCGGCACCGTCGTCAAGGTGCTCGTCGAGCCCGGCAAGGCGGTCACGGCCGGGGAGACCCTGCTGGTGCTCGAGGCCATGAAGATGGAGACCGAGGTCACCGCCCCCAAGGATGGCACCGTCGCGGCGGTCGCCGTCGCGGTCGGCGACGCCGTCCAAGGCGGCCAGGTCCTCCTGGAGTGGGAAGCCGAGTAGCAGGAGCACCCGGGAGAACGCCCTCCCCAAACGCCGAAAGTCATACTTTCCGGCCATGCGCATAGTTCACGCTATGACGCTTGGCCGAGAGTGTGACTTTCGGCGTTTGAGGGGATGGCTATGCGGGGTCAGAGGTGGCGGGGGCCGCCGCCGCCCCCGGCCTCGATCTCGTCGACCGCCTCCTTGGCCTCGCGCAGACCGGCGCCGGTGAGCTCGCGGTAGCGCTTGACGGCCTGGATCTTCTTGCCGCTGCGTAGCAGGTCGAGCACTTCTTGGTGCGGGCGTTGCGGCTGCGGCAGGCTGCGGGGGTCGATGCCGGTCTGCTTGCACACCTCGCGCACGGTGGCCTCCAGCGCCGTCACACGCCGGTTCAGCCGCGCGATCTCGTGCTGGGGATCCGTGCCGCCGTTGAGGCCGAAGAAATCACTCATGCGTCCCATGTCGGCCATCCTGACACGGGCCGAGCGGGTGACTTTCGGTCAGTCCTCCCGGTCCGCCGAGAGCTTCCAGCGGATGCCGGACTCGATGAACGCGTCGATGTCGCCGTCGAAGACCCCGGAGGTGTTGCCCACCTCGTGCTCGGTGCGCAGGTCCTTGACCATCTGGTACGGATGCAGCACATACGAGCGCATCTGGTCGCCCCAGCTGGCCTTGACGTCGCCGGCAAGCTCCTTCTTGGCGGCGGCCTCTTCGGCGCGCTTAGCCAGCAGCAGCCGCGACTGCAGCACCCGCAGCGCCGCCGCCCGGTTCTGAATCTGACTCTTCTCGTTCTGCATCGAGACGACGATGCCCGTGGGGATGTGCGTCATCCGCACCGCCGAGTCGGTCGTGTTGACGCTCTGCCCACCCGGGCCCGAGGAGCGGAAGACGTCGATCTTCAACTCGTTGTCGGGGATCTCGATGTGATCGGTCTGCTCGATGAGCGGCACGACCTCGACCGCCGCGAACGACGTCTGGCGGCGGCCCTGGTTGTCGAAGGGGCTGATCCGCACGAGCCGGTGCGTGCCCGCCTCGACGGCCAGGTGACCGTAGGCGTACGGCACGTTGACCTCGAACGTCGCCGACTTCAGGCCCGCCTCTTCGGCGTAGGAGGTGTCCATGACGCGCGTCGGATAGCCGTGCCGCTCGGCCCACCGCAGGTACATCCGCATCAGCATCTCGGCGAAGTCCGCCGCGTCGACACCGCCGGCCCCGGCCCGGATCGTCACGACCGCCTCGCGCGGGTCGTATTCCCCCGCCAGCAGCGTGCGCACCTCGAGCTCGCCGACCGCCTTGCGCAGCGACGTCAGCTCCCGCTCGGCCTCCGCGAGGGTGTCCGCGTCGTTCTCCTCGGTGCCCATCTCGACCAGCACCTCGAGGTCTTCGACGCGGGCGTCCATGCCCGTGATGCGGTCCAGTTCGGCGTTGGCGCGGGCCAGGTTGCTGGTCACCTGCTGGGCGCGTTCCTGGTCGTCCCAGAGGTCGGGGGCGGCCGCTTGCGACTCCAGATCTTGGATCTGGGCGCGCAGGCGAGGCAGGTCGGTCACCTCGCGCACCGACTCCATCGTCTGGCGCAGGTCCTTGATTTGGGAAGCAAAGTCGACAGCCACAAGGGCCAAGCCTACTGTTCCGTGGTCTTGGCGGCGTCCCCGCTCCCGCCGGCGCCGGCGCCCGACGGCGCGGTCGGGTCGATTGTCGAGGCCGCCGCGACCGACGCCGCGCTGACGCGGGCCTGGCTGTGCGCCGCCGCCACCGCCTGCGCCACCCCTGTTTCCCGGATGTGCGGGTGCACCGAAGGGGCGCTGGGGTCGTCGATCACCTCAGCGAGCGGGTCCGGTCCCGGCCCCTGCGGATCGGGCACTCGGGACAGCGTGAACGCGAACACCGATCCCCCGCCGGGCCGCGCCATGGCGGCGATGCGGCCGCCGTGGCGCTCCACGATCCGGCGACAGATCGATAGGCCGAGCCCGGTGCCGACGAACCCGCCGCGGTGTTCGGGCACTCGATGGAACTCCGCGAACACCGCCTCCTCCTGCCCCGCGGGCAGGCCGATGCCGCGATCGGCCACCTCGATGCGCGCCCAGTCGTCGCCCGCCGGGACGGCGCGAACGTCGATGCTCGGTGCCTGGCCGGGTTGGGTGTACTTCGCGGCGTTGCCGATGAGGTTGTCCAGCACCTGTGCGATGAGGGCGCGGTCGCCGAACACCTGCACGTCGGCATCGACGGTGAAGTGGGACGTGGTGCCGCCGGTGACGCTGGCGGCGCTGCTGCGGGCCTCGACGATCTCGCGCGCCAGATCCCCCAGCGGCACCTGCGTGGCCGTCAGTTCGCCGTCACGCGCCACGCTGTAGCTGAGCAATCCGTCGAGAATCCCGCGCATTCGCTGGGCGGCGGCGTCGATGCGCCGCAGCGCGTTGCGGCCCAGTCCTGGGTGGGTGTCCTCGATCTCGTCGGCGAGCAATTCGGCCCAGCCCTCGATGGCGCCCAGCGGGTTGCGCAGGTCGTGGGCGATGACGCCGGCGAAGCTCGTCAGCTCGGCGGTGCGCCGCCGCTCGTGCGTGACGTCCAGCAGCACGACAACGACCTGCATCGACCCCTCGTCCCCCACACAGGGCACCGCACGGGCAGACAGGATGCGCTGCGCCCCGCCCGCGCCGGGCCTCGGCAGCAGGTCCACAGGGGCTGGGGTCTGGCCCGCCAGCGTGAGGTTGACGATCCTGGGCTCCGGCGCCGACTCGCTATACAACAGTTCCAGGGCCTCGTCGTCGCCCTCGGCGGCCTGCTCCGGCTGCCAACCCAGCAGAAGTCGGGCACGCTCGTTGGCGATCATCACCGAGCCGTCCTCGGCGAACACCATGAGCCCGTCGTCCATGCTCTCGACGATCCGGTCCATCAGCACCGCCTGCTCGGCGGTGGCCCGCTCCGAGGCGCTGACCTGATTGACGAGCCGGGCCTGCTCTTCGCGCGCCAACACGATGCTCATGGAACACAGACCGAGCACCAGCATGAGGCCCTCGGCCAAGGCCGCCTGCAGCATCGGGCTCTGGTGCGCAAAGGGTCCGTAGCCGGCGACGGTGAGGCCGAGGGAGCTGAAGGACAGCGCCAGCGCGTGCAAGAACGTCTCGTTGGTACGTCGCGTGGAGGCCACCCAGATCACCAGCGACACGAAGAGAAAGCTCTGCGGCACCTGTGGCATGACGAAGAAGGTCAGGCCCACGAAGACGACCGAGACGAGCGTGATGAGCAACGCGTGCCCCGCGCTGCGCTGCGGCAGCTCGCGTTGGTGGCGGCGCAGCAGCCGCAGCCCGATGATCGCCACGAGGAACGTGCCGGTCACCTGCCGCAGCACCCACATCGGCAAGGTCCACCAGGTGTCGCCGGCGGAAAGCACGGAGGCCAGCGGGCCGAACGGCATCGACGCGAGCCCGCCCAGGATCGCGCCCACGAGCAGGTCGAGCAGTCGGGCGCGCGTGTGCAACGTGCCGTAGGGACCGGTGCGGGCGTAGTAGCCGGCGGCCACGATCGGATGCACGAGCCCGCCGCCGAGCGTCAGGGCGAGGTTCTCGGTCGTGGTCAATCCGCTCCACCAGTTGACCAGATAGGTCGCCGCCGCGAGCAGCACCAGCGAGACCCCGAACTCCCAGCGCCGCACGCCGCCGGGTAGGCGCAACAGGAAGAGCACCCAGAGGAAGGCCACGCCGGCCGCGGGCCAGAAGTAGGCCAGCCCGACGTTCTCCGGTACGGCGAGCCGACTCAGATGCGCGATCACCAGATAGATCAGGGCGTAGTAGACGCAGCGCCACGCGGGCGTACGCGGGAGCCGGCTCAGGCGGTTATCCAGCCCAGTCCGTACGGCAGCACCGCGCATCCGCTCTTCCTCGCTAGCACCTCGCCGGCGCCGCGTCGGCGCCATGCTCCGGTCCGCCTCGGCAGCCCGGGTCGGCATTTCCCTCACCCACGAAGTCGGCGGGCGCGGCGCTGACCTGAGCCGATCCCGGCTGATGGCAAGAGAAGTCGCCGGTCACAGCCGCGCCGCCACGACGTGGGGGCGCGCCTGCGCGGCGCCGTGAGCAGGGCTACATCAGCGGATGCAGAGGGTTCAGCAGCGCCTCGGCGATGCGCGGCAGGCGGCCGCGCTGCTCCCATTCCTCCAGGGTCAGTTGCCGGCAGTTGCCTAGGTCCATCTCGAAGATGTCCTGCATCTTGGCGGCCATGTCGTCGCTGTAGAGCGCCAGGTTGACCTCGTAGTTGCCGATCATCGACAGGCGGTCGATGTTGGCGGTGCCCACGGTGCTCCACATTCCGTCGACGGTGGCGGTCTTGGCGTGCACCATCGCGTCGCGGTAGAGCCAGATCGTCACTCCCCCGGCCAGCAACTCGGAGTAGTACCCGCGGCTGACCCAGTCGGCGATGATGTGGTTGCTGTACTCGGGCACGATGACCCGCACGTCGACCCCGCGGCGGGCGGCCTTGAGCAGCCCGGTGAGGATCTCGTTGTCCGGAATGAAGTAGGCCTGGGTGATGTAGATGTGCGTGGCGGCGCGCTCGATGGCGTCGATGTACAGCCCCCGCACCGGGAACAGCATGCGACTGGGCGCATTGCGGGCCGCCCGGACGTCGGGGTTCCACTCCTTGGCGCCGCGCTCGGGCAGTTCGGGGTGTCGGGAGGCGTGCCGGTACTCGTTCCAGAAGTCGACGAAGGCGTCGGTCAGCTCCCACACCGCCGGCCCCTGGACCCGCAGGTGGGTGTCGCGCCAGCTGGTGGCGTAGAGGTCGCCGATGTTGTACCCGCCGACGAAGCCGACATCGCCATCGACCACGACGATCTTGCGGTGATCACGGCCGAAGTGGCGCAGGTCCAGGCGCAGCATCCCCCAGCGGACGACGGGGAAGCGCAGCACGTGCATGGAGTCGGGAAAACGGTAGAAGCGCGGGTCGACGACGAGATTGGCGAAGCCGTCGTAGATGACGAAAACGTGCACCCCGCGCTCGGCGGCCGCGATGAGGGCATCCTTGAAGCGGGTGCCGATCTCGTCGTCCTTCCAGATGAAGAACTCGAAGAAGATCGAGGACTTGGCGCCCTCGATGGCGGTCAGCATGTCCTCGTAGAGGTCCTCGCCGTTGGTGTAGGTCGTGATGCGGTTGCCCACGACGTCGACCGAGCGCGGCGGTGCGCTGGGAAACCCGGCCGCCGGCGTGGCCCGCCGCTTACGCACCTCGTCGACGCTGATGACCGCCGCCGCCGCGGCCACCTGAGCGGCCGCGCCCGCGAGCAGCGTGTAGCCGACCGCACGCACGATCTGCGCGCGGGTACGACGGCCGAACAGTCTCCTGCGCATACGCCCAAACTTAACCCGCGCGGGCCGCCGCGGCCGGCACCGACTTGGGCCGATCCGAGTCCGCCTGACCGTCCGCCGGCCCGCCCTGAGCGTCGCTAGCACCGGTCAGCAGCCACTCCAGCGCCTGAGCGGCGCTCCAGCCCTGCGGGTACTGCGCCAGCAACTCGATGGGGCCCTCGAGATCCTGACCGAGGGTCACCGCCGGCGCCTCGACGTAGCCGTCCTTGCGTTCCTGACCGATGCCGATATTGGCCATGAGCCCGTTGCACAGGCACTTGCGGCCGATCGTCTCCTCGAGGTGGCCGCCCTTCTTCAGGTAGGCGTCTTCGGGCTCGGAGGCGCAGCGGTAGCCCAAGGTGCCGTTAGGTCGCTCGTAGGGGGTCCGCAGGTAGCTCAGGTCGCACAGGCGCGGGCGGGCCTCGTAGACCTCCGGCTGGGACATCGTGCCCGGCAACTTGGCGACTTTGAACGGGAAGCCCGTCGGCGAGGCCAGCGGGTCGTTACGCACCGAAAGGACGCCCCGACGCAGGCGGTCGAGCAGTTGGCCGCGCACCTTCTCGGTGAGGCCGGAGTCGGTGCACAGGGCGAAGATCGTGCCGCACTGCACTCCCGTCGCGCCGGTCGCCAGCGCCTGCGCCACCTTCTCCGGGCTGCTGAAGGCGCCCGCGAGCCAGAACGGCAGCCCGAGGTCGGCGATCTTGCGCAGGTCCGGCTGGTCGCGCAGGCCGTAGATCGGTTGACCGTCGTCGTCGAGTTGCATCTTGCCGCGCGGCGGGGCGCTGTGGCCGCCGGCCGGCGGCCCCTCGACGACGAAACCGTCGGGTCGGATGTCCTCGTCGCGGTACAGGTAGGCGGCCAGCGAGTGCAGCGAAACGATCGCCAAGAACTGTGGGCGCTTCAGGTCGCTCGGCAGTGCCTCACCCATGACCGCCGTCGGGTCGATCGTGGAGGTGTAGTGCTGGGTCGCGCCGGCGACGTCGATGGTGATGCCACCCGACCGCCCCGCGGACAGGTCGCGCAGCAACCGCGGAATCTCCCGCGGGATGCCGGCCCCCATCAGGACGTAGTCGACCCCGGCGAGGATGGCGCCAAGGGCGGCGGTGGGCGTGCCCATCTGGATCTTCTCGAGGAAGTTGATCCCGATGAGGCCGTCGTGCCCCTCCTTGGCCAACCACACTTCGACGAAGTTGCCGACCACGCTCAGCTCGACGGCCGCCTTGCTCGGCTCGACCGTCAGCGTCGGATTGGGCCGGTAGGGCGCGCCGTCGCGGCCCCCCTCCTTGAAGTACTTGTCCAGGATTCGCTGCGCCATCTCTTGACACGGGAAGTGGGCCAGCGCCCGACGGGCATGCCCTTGCGGGTCACCGTCCTGCAGGCGCCGGGCGAGCACGGCGTCGAGCGCCGTACCGGAGACGACGCCGAGGTGACCGGCACGGGCCACGCTCGAGGCCATCCACCAGGACGACACGGCGACGCCCATCCCTCCCTGGATGACGACGGGCAAGGGTGTGGATGACACGCAGGCACCTCCGGTGCGGACGAGGCGGGCGAACAACTTACGCAAACGTAGGTTCACGCTACCGGCTCCCCGGCACACATGCGAGCGAGCCCACGGAACGAAATCGCCAGACCTGCGTGTGATCGGTCTCGACGCGCGATCGGCGGGCGCCTGGGCGCAGGTGTTCGCACACGTCGAAGTGGGATAACGTGGTCCCCGACCGTCGATGCCGACGGCCCCGACGGGTCACCAGCCACCGTGATGGCTGAACACCCATCCGGGGCGCCTCGCGCCACGGCGCACTTGGCCGAGCCGTCACGGCGGTGACGGACGTCACACGACGACTCGTGCGCAAACTATCCTTAACACCTTGCCGTGCGGAAATCGCTCTGTGAGTCTGGGAACAACGACGCTGTCGTCGTCGTTGCAACGAATCGTCGTCGGCAAGACCGGTCGGCGGAACAGACCGCAGAAGGCCGTGGAGGTGCAAGCGTGATCCCGCCCGATCATGGTGCACCGGGGGAACGGTAACGACGCAACCGAAGTTGTTCACATGGGTGCAGCGTGCGCGCACGCCCGTGTGCGAGAGCTACAGAGATTCACCTCGCGGATCCGCGGCGCAGGTGGACCACGAGGCAAGGAGTAACCGATGGACTGGCGCAACCGCGCTGCATGCTTGGAAGAGGACCCCGAGCTCTTCTTTCCGATCGGCAACACCGGCCCTGCCCTCCTCCAGATCGAGGAGGCCAAGGCGGTTTGCCGTCGATGCGAGGTACAGGAGACGTGCCTCAAGTGGGCGCTGGAGTCCGGTCAGGACGCGGGCGTCTGGGGCGGCCTGTCCGAGGACGAGCGCCGCGCCCTGAAGCGACGCAACGCCCGCGCCCGACGCGCCAGCTGAGCGCGGCGAGCCAGGCACCCACGCAGCGGCACCGCGCAACAGCCGCAGCACGACCGTCGAACGGCCGGCAGACTCCGCGTCTGCCGGCCGTTTCGCGTGCCCGGCGATAGCCCTGGGAGGGCGCATCGCGCCCACGTCAGCCGCTCGCGTCGCCCCCCTCGTCGAGCTCGTCGCTCTCCGGCTGCCGGGCCGGTTTGACGGTGCGCAGCTTGGCGGTGAACGTGACCCGCGTGCCGTGCGGCTGGACCCGCTCCCACGTGATGCGGCCGCGCAGGTCTTCGACCAGCGCCGAGACGATCTGGGTGCCCAGGCCCGAGCGGCCCGGGCGAAAGTTCTCCGGCAGCCCGACCCCGTCGTCGGTCACCGTGACCGACAGGCGACGTTTGACGCCGCGGCGGGCATCGATGACGACACTGCCGCCGATACCCGCCAGGCCGTGCTCGGCGGCGTTCTGGACCAGCTCGGTGAGCACCATCGCCAGCGACGTCGCGTCCTCGGCGCCCACCCGCCCGAACGTCCCTGTCAGCACCCAGTCGACGGGCGGGCCGTCGGTGGCTACCTCGACGACCGCGTTCAGCGCGCGGGTCAGCACGTCATCGAAGTCCACGTCCTCATCGATCGTGCGGCTCAGGGTGTCGTGCACGAGCGCGATCGTCGCAATGCGCCGTCCGGCCTCGGACAGGGCGGCCCGGGCCCCCTCGTCCTCGACTCGGCGCGACTGCAGGCGCAGCAGCGCAGCCACCGTCTGCAGGTTGTTCTTGACCCGGTGGTGGATCTCCCGGATCGTCGCGTCCTTGGTCATCAGCTCGCGCTCCCGGCGGCGTAACTCGCTGACGTCGCGCAGCAGCACCATGGCGCCGGTCCGCACTCCGCTGCTGGTCAGCGGGATCGCGCGCAGGCTCAGGCTGGCGCCGTGGGCATCGATCTCGCTGCGCCACGGGGCCTTGCCAGTCACCACCAACACGAGCGACTCGTCGACCACGGTGTGGTCCTCCAGCAGGTCGGAGACGATGCGGCTCAGCTGCTCACCGAGGATCGGGCCGGGGTGGCCGATGCGGTGGATGGCGGAGATGGCGTTCGGGCTGGCGTAGGTGACGACGCCCTCGTAATCGAGGCTGACGACCCCGTCGCCGACCCGCGGCGCGCCGCGGCGCTGCCCGGTGGGGGCGCCGAGAGTGGGGAACGCCCCGGCGGCGATCATCTCCAGCATCTGCGTCGCCAGGCTCAGGTACGTCAGTTCCAGCCGGCTGGGGATCCGCCCGGTGGCGACATTGCTGTGTCGCGTGAGCACCGCCAGCACCTTGCCGGAGCGCACGACCGGGATGGCCGTCTGCCGCACGTTGACCTCGTCACGATCGCGGTCGGTGTCGAAGATCATCTGCCCCAGCTGCGCGCACGCGTCGAGCAGCCGCCGGCGTTCGGCCCCGGCCCGAGATCCCACGATGTCGTCGAAGAACACCAGCGGACCCGTATTGGGGCGCACATGGGAGGCGACCACCCACTGGGAGTCGTGCACGGAGAAGTCCGGGTCGGCGGCGCCGGGGTCGACGCGCACCCAGAGCACGAGGTCGGCGAACGAGAGGTCTGCGATGAGTTGCCAGTCGCCGATCAGCAGGTGTAGCCAATCGACATCCTGTGCCCGCAACTGCCGTGCCCGAACCATGACGTCTGCAGTGGTGCCCACGCACAGCAGCGTACGTGCCGCCAGGGCCGCCGCAGCGACGGCTTGCTGCGGGCAATGAACACCCGAGCGCCCCACCGAGCGGCCCGCGGGGTAGGACTCGTCCCCGCGGGCGGCTCGGGTCAGGTCGTCGCGTTGCCCGAGCGCACAGCGCTGCGCAGCATGCGCAGCCCCACGGACAGCGACGCCAGGGTCGGCTCGCTGAGCTCCTCCAGCCCGGCGAGCGCCTTGCGGGTGCGCTCCAGGGCCTCGGCGTTGTCGGCCGTCCACTGCTCGATCCGGACCTGCGGGTCGTCCTCGCTGGAGGTCGACTCGAGCACCGCTCGAGCCAGCGCCTCCAAGGCGACGTACAGGTCGTCGCGCATCGCGCTGCGCGCCAGGGAGTCCCAGCGGTCGGCGCGCGGCAGGTCGGTGACCCGCGAGAGCAGGTTGTCGATCTCGAACGAGGCAGACACCGCGAAGTAGACGCCCGCGACCTCCTCTACCGGCAGCGACAGGTCCGTGGCCAGTTCGACGATGTCCAGGCACGAGTAGATGTCGAGCAGGCCGGCCACACCGCGGGCCAACTCGGGCGGGAAGCCCTTGCTGATCAGCGACTCGGTGTCCTTGTCCAGACGGGCCCGCTCGGACCCCTGCAGGAGGGTGTCGATCGAGCCGCGGATCTGCGCGACGCTCGGCCCGAACCGATCGATCTCGGCCCGCACGTCGAGGCGGGCCGGCCGGTTTTGCAGGAACCAGCGCACGGCCCGGTCCAGCAACCGCCGGAACTCCAGGTAGACGCGGGTCTGCGCCGCGGCGCTCACCTCGTTGTCCAGCGCCTCGACCCCGGCGACGAAGGACGCCAGGTCGTAGACCTCACGCGCCACGACGAAGGCGCGCGACACCTGCTCGGCCGTCGCCCCGACCTCGTCCATCGCCCGGTAGACGAACGTGATGCCGCCGCGGTTGACGATGGAGTTGGCCACGGAGTTGACGACGATCTCGCGCCGCAACGGGTGCCGTTCGAGTTGCTCGGCGTAACGCTCGCGGATGGGCTCGGGGAAGTAGTCGCGCAGCGTCTGGTCGAAGAACGGCTCGTCGGGCACGTCGCTGTTCGTCAGGTCGGCCTTGAGGGCCAACTTGGAGTAGGCCACGAGCACCGAGAACTCCGGGGAGGTCAGGCCCATGTTGTCGGCCAGCCGCTCGTCGAGGGTCTCGTCGCTCGGCAAGAACTCGAGGTTGCGGTCGAGCTCGCCCCGCTCGGTGAGCCAGTCCATGAACCGCTCGTGCAAGGTGGCCATCTCGACGCTCTGGGCGCGGGCGTTACCCAGGAGCACGTTCTGCTCGTAGTTGTCCCGCAGCACCTTGAGACCGACCTCGTCGGTCATCGAGGCGAGCAGTTCGTCGCGCTGCTTGCGGGTCAGGTCGTCGTCGCGCACCAGGCCCGTGAGCAGGATCTTGATGTTCACCTCGTGGTCGGAGGTGTCGACACCGGCCGAGTTGTCGATCGCGTCGGTGTTGATCCGCACCCCCGCGAGCGCAGCCTCGATCCGGCCCAGCTGGCTGCAGCCGAGGTTGCCGCCCTCGCCCACCACCTTAACCCGCAGGTCCTTGCCGTTGATGCGGATGGCGTCGTTGGCGCGGTCGCCGATCTGGGCGTCGCTCTCCGAGGCCGCCTTGACGTAGGTGCCGATGCCGCCGTTCCACAGCAGATCGACGGGCGACAGCAAGACGGCCTTGATGAGTTCGGCGGGGGTCATCGTGCGCACCTGCGCGTCGATGCCGAGCGCTGTGCGGATCTGGTCGGTCAAGGTGATCGACTTGGCGGTCCGTGAGAACACCCCGCCACCCTCGCTGATCAGGCTCGTGTCGTAGTCGCCCCAGGAGCTGCGCGGCAGGTCGAAGAGCCGACGTCGCTCGGCGTACGAACTGGCCGCGTCCGGATCGGGATCGATGAAGACGTGTCGGTGGTCGAAGGCAGCGACGAGGCGGATGTGCTCGGAGAGCAGCATCCCGTTGCCGAAGACGTCGCCGCTCATGTCGCCGACGCCGACCGCGGTGAAGTCCTGCGTCTGCGTGTCGTGGCCCATCTCGCGGAAGTGCCGCTTGACCGACTCCCAGGCACCCCGCGCGGTGATGCCCATGCCCTTGTGGTCGTACCCGGCGCTGCCGCCGGAGGCGAACGCGTCATCGAGCCAGAAGCCGTAGGACTGGGCGACCCCGTTGGCGATATCGGAGAAGCTCGCCGTGCCCTTGTCGGCGGCCACGACGAGGTACGGGTCGTCGGGATCGTGACGCACCGTGCGCTGCGGACCGACCACCTCGTCGCCGACGCGATTGTCGGTGACGTCGAGCAGCGCGGAGATGAACAGCTTGTAGGCCTCGATGCCCTCGGCCAGCCAGGCCTCGCGGTCGGCAGCCGGATCGGGCAACTGCTTGGCGTAGAAGCCGCCCTTGCTACCGGTGGGCACGATGACGGCGTTCTTGACCATCTGCGCCTTGACCAGGCCCAGGATCTCGGTGCGGAAGTCCTCGCGCCGGTCGCTCCAGCGCAATCCACCGCGGGCCACCGGACCGAAGCGCAGATGCACACCCTCGACCCGCGGCCCGTAGACCCAGATCTCGAACATGGGGCGCGGCTCGGGCAGGCCGGGGATCTGGCGCGGATCGAGCTTGAGACACACGGTCGGTCGGGGCCGGCCCTCGTCGTCGGCCTGATAGAAGTTCGTTCGCAACGTGGCCTGAATGACCTGCAGGAACGAACGGATGATGCGGTCCTCGTCGAGGCTGGTCACGGTGTCGAGGGCGTGCATGATCGCGTCGACACCGGTTTGCTCGGCGACCTGGCGACTGGCCTCCTGCTGTGCTTCGGGAACATCCGCGAAGCGGTCCGGGTCGAAGCGCACCTCGAACAGCTCGACGAGCAGCCGGGCGATCGAGGCATTGCGCAGCAGGGTGCCCTCGAGATAGGTGTTGCTGAACGTGGTGCCGGCCTGGCGCAGGTACTTGGCGATCGTGCGCAGGCTGACGATCTGACGCCAGGTCAGGCCCGCCGACAGCACGAGCCCGTTGAAGCCGTCGGACTCGGCCTTGCCCCGCCAGACCGCCTCGAAGGCCTCCTGGAACGCCGCCCGCATGCCCTCGGGGCCGCGCCGCCAACTGGCCTCGTCGCGCGCCTTGAGACCGAAGTCGTAGACGTGCACGCCGGCCCCGTCGCTGCGCTGCAACTCGTACGGCCGCTCGTCGGTGACGATGACCCCGAGGTCGGTGAAGTACGGCAGCACCTGGGACAGGGAGACCGGACCGCGCCGGTACAGCTTGAGCCGCCGCTCGCCCTCGGGGGCGCCGGGCGACTGGTAGAGGTTGAGCCGGAAGTCGCCTTCGGCCGCCAACTCTTCGATGTGCTGCAGGTCGGCCACTGCCACGCGCGGGTGGAAGTCCGCCTTGTAGCCCTCGGGGAAGCCGCGTCCGTAGCTGTGCAGCAGTCGGGCCGCGTGCTCTTCGCCGTATTCGGCGCGGGCCGCCTCGGCCAGGTCCTCGGTCCACGTGCGGGTGGCGCCGGCGATGCGGCGTTCCAGCTCGACGACGTCGACATCGCTGCCGTCGTAGCGCTGCGGCAGCCGCACCACGTAGTGCAGGCGGGCCAGGCTGGACTCCGCGACGCGGGTCGTGAACTCGACGGCGTCGGGATCGGTGACCCCGAAGGCCTCGCGCAGCAGCGCCTCCATGCGCAGCCGGACGGTGGTGTTGTACCGGTCACGGGGCAGATACACCAGACACGACATGAAGCGGCCGTAGTCGTCGCGGCGCAGGAACAGCCGGGTGCGCCGGCGCTGCGCCAGGTGCACGACGGACAGCGCGGTCTGCGTCAGCTCTTCCGTGCTGGCCTGGAACAGTTCGTCGCGAGGGTAGTTCTCCAGCACACCGAGCAGGTCTTTGGCCAGGTGGCTGTCGCGGGCGAAGCCGGAGGCCCGCAGCACCCCCTCGACTTTGTCGCCGATGAACGGCACGACGCTGACCGACGACGTGTAGGCGCTGGCCGTGAACAACCCCAGGAACCGCCGTTCGCCGGTGACCTGACCCGACTCGTCGAAGCTCTTGACGCCGACATAGTCGAGATAGGCGTTGCGGTGCACCGGCGAGTGCGAGTTGGCCTTGGTGACGATGAGCACCTTGGGCTCGCGAGCCTTCTCCGCGACCGCGCCCAGCAGCCGCGTGCGCCCACTCTGCTGTCCGCCCGACTCCGAGGCGTCGCCGTCGGCCGCCTCGGTGTCCACGCGCATGAGGCCCAGACCCGACTCGGGAACAGCGGTCAGATACTCCTGGCCGTCCTGCGGGCCGAGCCGGTACTCGCGGTACCCCAGGAAGATGAAGTTGCCGCGGGCCATCCAGTCGAGCAGGGCCGCGGCCTCGCTGACCTCCTGCTCGTCGACGCCCTTGGGCGGGTGCTGCGCGATTTCGTCGGCGATGGCCCGGGCGCGGGCCTGCATGCTCTGCCAGTCCTCCCCCGAGACCCGCACCGCGTCGAGCACCTCTTGCAGGCGCTGCGTGATGTACTCCCGGTCGGGCAGATCGGACTCCCGGTCGATCTGCAGGTGCATCCACGACTCGGCGCCGACCGTCTCACCCGGGTCTGCGGCCTGCGCGACCTGCGGGATCTGGTCAACATCGATGTCGAGCACCTCGAGCAGGCGCCCGCCGGCGTCGCGCCGAACGACGAGTTGGGGGTGCACCAGCACGTGCACGGCCCGATTCTGCCGGTCGAGCTCGGCTGTGACGGAGTCGACGAGAAAGGGCATGTCGTCGGTGACGATCTCGACGACGGTGTGGCCGGTGGACCACCCGAGCTCCTCGACAGTGGGGGTGAACACCCGCACGCGGGCTTGGCCCACCGGACGTTCCAGCGCGAGCGAGCGATGGGACAGGGTGGCCCCGACCAGGTCTTCGGGCCGCCGGTCGACCAGATCCTCAGCGGCTAGATGCCGGTAATAGCGCGCCAAGAGCGCCTCCGGCTCCTCAACTGATCGATCGGCCAGCGCGGCGGCCTCGGCGAGCACATGCTGACGGGACTCTTCGAGAGAAGCGGACATGTCGGCGTATCACCCTCATCGGATCCGTGAGTAGGCACCTCGTCGTGCCCTTCTGCTGACGATGCTAGGGGGCGGCACCGACAAGTAGCGTCAGCCTGCGCAGATCCCGATGAAATCTTCCCGCCAGAACCGCCCTGGTCGATCATACGTGCGACGGCGTGACCAGCGGAGGCAGTCTGTGGATAACTTCCGTGGCTCACGGCCGCGGCCGTCTAGCCTGAGGCGGTGCTGACCTCGCCAGACCTTCCGAGCCCTCCGGAACCGACGAGCCACTGCCCAGCGGCCCTGGCCCTGTTCGAGGAGTTGACCACGCTGTGCCCCGACACCGGAGATGCCCGAACGCAGGCGGCACTGGAGGAGGTGCTCACCCTGGCCTGCGACCGGGTGACGGCATGGATCTGAGCGGCGTCGGCGCGCCGGCGCCTGCGCCGCTGACCTCACCGACCGACGCGGCCGCATGTCGCGCGGCTGCCGCGCGCTTGGAGCAGCACCTACGGCAGGCGCACCAGCCGGAGCACGCCGGGCTGGCCGGCAACGCACCGGCCCGCACAACCCCACACTCTTGCGTGCTGGTTCGCCCTGGGTGTGCAGCCGACGCACGACGGCCGGCTCAGGTGGCGGCACTGCGCGCGCTCGCCGCGGCGCTGGACGAGTTCGGCATGACCCTGGCCGGCCTGCAACTGCGGGAACGGGCGCTGCGCGAACGCGCGACCGCTGCGGCCGGCGCTTCGCCTCCCACCGCGGCTCCGGCCTCGTCGCAGAACGGCAGCCCCTGCGAGCCGGACGAGCCGGCCAACCCGCAGAGCCATCGGCTGCGCAGCGAGGCCGGGCGCGCGCACTCGTTGCTGCGCCGTCAACTTGCCGACATCGCGCACGCGCTGCGGCCCTGAAGCAGCCGGAGGCGCCCGGAAGCGCCCGGAAGGGGGCCTGAAACAACCCGAAGCCACCCGATTCAGGCGGGATCGGCCAGGGTGTCGAGTTCGGCGGCGTCGTACCAGGAGAGCTCGTCGTCCGCGTCCGCGCCGGCCGGCAGCACGTGCAGGGCGACGAGCCGAGCGGGAGGCACCGGTCGGAGCAGGGCCACCTCGAAGCCCCGGTCCGGGTCCTGCCCCCCGCTGGGGGCCAGCCACTGCGCGGGCACGTCGAAGGCGGCGCACACCAGCCCGGCGGCCGGGTCCTGCCCGACGCCGGCGGCCTCGACGGCCGACCACAGGGCGGCGTACTCCAGCTCTTCCTCGTCGTCGTCCGGGAAGGCCGCGCGCGCCCGGTCGGTCACCGCCTGCGCGGGTCGGCCGGTCAGGTCCGCCGGCGTCCCGGCACTCCAGGCGCGCAGTTCCGGCGCGTACACGCGGCAGTACACCCGGGCCTGCGCCCTCGCCTCACTCATGCCGCGATTCTGCCCTGCCCGGGGCCATCCCGACCGCAAGCTCGGCGAGGGCGTCGGGCAGGCAGCCGGCGATGACGTCGAGATCCGGCAGTGCCCCGCGGTCCCCGTTGAGGCCGATGCCCACGACCCCGTCGTAACTGGTCAGGCCGATGCTCAACGCCTGACCTGCGGCTAGCGGCACGACGGGATAACCGGCGACCATGCGCGCCCCGGCGGCGTACATCGGATGCTGGGAGCCGGGCGCGTTGATGACCGCGACATTGAAGAACCGCCGCGACATGGCGTTGGCCATCCGGGCGCCCAGGTGATGCAGCGTGGACGGCGCGAAGCCCGCGAGCCCGACGATGGCGCCGGCGTCGACGGCATGCCGGTCCCGTGCCTCGCGCCGCATCTGGTAAGCGATGCGGTCCAGTCGGACGTACGGATCGGACTCCCCTACCGGCAGGTCGACGACCGCGGCATGTACGTCGCTGACCAAGCCGACCGGCCGCGTCGACTCGCCGACGCTCATGGGCACCAGCGCCCGCAAGATGGTGCCGGTGTGCATCGGTTGCCCGCGGGCGGCCAGCCATGCCGCGAGTGCCCCCGTGACGACCGTCAGCATGACGTCGGTCACCGACACCTGGGGACCCCCGGCGGCGCTCAGGTGGTCGCGTACCGCGCGCAACTCCTCCAGCCGCACCTCGACCATCCGCACCCGCCGCGGGGCACCGGTCACGACGTTGAGGGGGCTTTCCGGTGCCGGCGAGGCGGCCGTCCGGGCCAGCCGACCCGCGACCTCCCCCGCCGCGCCCAACACCCGACTCGCCGAGCGCACGACGTCACCGGCGCCGCCGACGAGCCGGCCGGCCAAGCGTCGTGGGTCGGTGGCCAGACCGGCGATGCTGCGCACGACGAGCTCCAGGTCGCCGGGCTCACGGACCGACACCCGGTCGACCGGCACGGGCGGCTGCGGCGTCGGGGTGTCGTCGAGGATGAGGTGACTCAGGTCGAGGGCGTTGACGCCGTCGACGAGCGCGAGATGGGTCTTGGTGACGATGGCGAAACGATCGTGCTCCAGGCCCTCGACGACATACATCTCCCAGAGGGGATGGGCGCGGTCCAGCGGACGACTCTGAATGCGGCCGACGAACTCCTCCAGCTGGGAGTGGCTCCCTGGGCGGGGCAGGGCCGAGCGACGCACGTGATAGCTCAGGTCGAAGTGCCCGTCCGCGATCCACACCGGCGTGGACAGGCCGCCCGGCACCTCTCGCACCCGTTGCCGGTAGCGCGGAACTTGCTCGATCCGCCCGGCGACGAGATCGATGATCCGTTGCACGTCCGGGCCGGCAGGAGGTGCCTGGAAGATCATGACCGAACCGACGTGCATCGCGCTGCGGGCGCCCTCCAGGTACAGGAAGGACGCGTCCACGGGGGTCAGGCGATCGGGCACCGCCACATGCTCACACACTCGGTGGGTCCGGCGCCCAAGGACGCTGGGTGACAGCGCGGCACCCGGGGTCACACCAGGCCGGCCGGCAGCGGCAGCACTTGCGTCAGCAGCTCGCCGATCGCCGTCTCCAACGGCCCGTCGGGGGCGGCGTCGCAGACCGTGGCGCCGCCACCCAAAGCGGCACCGAGCGCCAGGTCTTCGGGCAGCCGATGCACGGCGGCCACCGACCGGTCGGCGGCCAGCAGGCCGGCCAGCTCCGCGGCCCGGTCGGCGCCGGGCCCCGCCGCGGGCACCTTGTTGAGAGCCACCGGCACGGGCACTCCGAGC
>NZ_BAHD01000058.1 GCF_000298215.1 Kineosphaera limosa NBRC 100340
GCTCGGGCCGGTGCCGCCGGCGCCGTGCCCCAGGATGAGGCTGCCGCGCACGGGGATGCCGGGGCCCGGCCGGTGGAGGTAGGCGCGCGCCGGACCGACCGGAGTGGGGATCGTGCGCGTGCTGCGCCGCCCCGGCGCCGGGCTCACCCGAGCACCTCACCGGTCGCAGGATCGACAACGCCGACGAGGTCGGCCGCGCCGACCGGCTCGAGGAGCTCTGGGCCGTTGCTGCGGCTGTTGCCGACGGCCCGCCCCACCGGATAGGCGGCGAACCGGCCGGGTCGCTGCGTTGCCACCAGCGCCTGCACCTGCTCCGCCGGGGCGTCCGGGTCGAGCCAGGCGCCCCACTGGTCGGGGTCGAGCACGAGGGGCTGCCGATCATGGATGCGCTCCAGCCCCGCCTCCGCCGCGGTCGTCACGATCGTGAACGTCGTGAGCCAGGCCAACGGGTCGTCGCGCTCCGCGCCCGGATCGCGCCAGAACTCGAAGAGCCCGGCGAACGTGATCGGCACCCCGTCGGGACGGTGCATGAAGAACGGCTGCTTGCGTGGCTTGCCCTTGGCGTCCGTGGCCACCGGGCTCGTCTGCCACTCGTACCACCCGTCGGCCGGCACCAGCGCGCGGCGCGACGCGATGGCTGCGCGGAAGGCGGGTTTCTCGAAGACCGTCTCCGCCCGGGCGTTCGTCATCCGCGCGCCGACGGCAGGATCCTTGGCCCACGAGGGCACGAGCCCCCACGTCAGCAGCCGCAATTGACGCTGCAATCGACCCTGCCCGCCCTCCGCGTCGGCCTGCCCTGCCAGACCGCCGCTCGCCTCGACCGAGTCACCCTGGTCACGCGGGCGGCGAGCCACCACGACGCGCGCGTTCTTACTCGGCGCCACGTTGTAGTCGGGGTCGCCGGCGGGGGGCGACTGCGCTGACTTCAACACGCTGCGCACGGGGTCGGACGTGCGGTCCACATCGATCTCGAGCGCCTCGATCAACTCGTCGCTGCTGGAGGCAGCTGCATATCGCCCGCACATGGCGCCCCAGGCTAACGGGCGTGCCTGCGGGGCGCCGGTCATCGCCGTGCGGGGAGCGGGCAACTGCCACCTCACCGTCTCGGCGCCGGGGGACTACCGTAGGTAGTCCACGGGTCCGCCTGGCCCGTGAGCGCGCCGGCCCATCGCCCCCGGCGCGGGCGCCGATCATGCGAGGAGAGCCTGACCTGCGATGCATCTATTGCCTCGTCCCACCAACACCGTCAGTCACGGCGGCCGGGCATGAGTGACCACCGCGAGCCCGGCACCGCGGCCGACGACGACTCGGACGCCGGCGACTCCGCGGATCGGCATCTGGACCCCTGGCCCGCCCCACCCGCCGCCGGCGCCTTCGACGCCGTGGTGCAGTTGCCCGGCAGCAAGTCGCTGACCAACCGATTTCTGGTGCTCGCCGCCCTGGCCGGCGACACCTCCCGCATCCGGCGGCCGCTGCGCTCCCGCGACACCCTGCTCATGGCTGATGCGCTGCGCTCCCTGGGCGCGCGCATCGACGACATCCCCGGCGACGAGGACGACTGCGACGACTGGCTGGTCGAGCCGGGCCCGATCCGTGGGCAGACCTCGCTCGACTGCGGCCTGGCGGGCACCGTCATGCGCTTCCTGCCGCCGGTCGCCGCCCTCGCCGACGGCCCCGTGCGCTTCGACGGGGACGCGCACGCCCGCAAGCGACCCATGCGGGCCGGCCTGCTGGCACTGCGCGCCCTCGGCGTCGACGTGCGCGACGAGGGGCGGGCCGCGTTGCCGTTCACGGTCGTGGGCACCGGCGCCGTGCGCGGCGGCCGCGTGAGCCTGGACGCCTCCTCCAGTTCGCAGTTCATCTCTGCGCTGCTGCTCACCGGGGCTCGCTTCACCGAGGGCGTCGAGGTCGTGCATGTCGGCGATCCCGTGCCCAGCGAGCCGCACGTCGCCATGACGGTCGAAGTGCTGCGCGACGCCGGGGTCGACGTCGAGGACCACGAGCCCGACCGCTGGCGCGTCGCTCCCTCGACGATCCACGCCCTCGATGTGCAGGTGGAGCCGGATCTGTCGAATGCCGCCCCCTTCCTGGCCGCCGCGATGGTGACCGGGAGCCGGATCCACCTCCCGGGCTGGCCGCAATACACGACGCAGGCCGGGGACGAGCTGCGCGACATCCTCGACGCCATGGGCGGCGACGTCTCCCTCAGCCGTGAGGGCCTGACGTTGACCGGCCCCCCGACCATCCACGGGGTCGACCTCGATCTGCACGACGCGGGCGAGCTCGCTCCGGTCGTCGCTGCCCTGGCCGCTTTGGCCGACTCCCCCAGCCGACTGCGCGGCATCGCCCACCTACGCGGGCACGAAACCGATCGGCTGGCGGCCCTGGCCACCGAGATCGGCAAGGTCGGCGGCACCGTCGAGGTGCTGCCCGACGGTCTGACGATCCGTCCCGCCCGGCGACCGAGCGCCGCGCGACTGGCGACCTACGCCGACCACCGGATGGCGATGGCTGCGGCGGTGCTCGGCCTGGCCGCCCCCGGCACCCTCGTCGAGGACGTCGGGACGGTCGGCAAGACGCTGCCCACCTTCACCCGACTGTGGGCGGACATGTTGGGACAGACCCAGCGGAACGGCGAGATCGCACAGGAAAGCGTGGAGAAGCGGGGTCAGGGCAGCGGGCAGGACGCTCCGCGATCGCGGGGCGCCTCGACCCGGAACGGCGGCGCGTGAGCCGGCGGGCGCGGGCCTTCGACTACCGGGAATACGACGAGTCGGACGTGCGCGTCCGACCCAATCGACGCGGCAGTCGGCCGCGTACGAAGACGCGGCCCACGCACAAAGACGCCACGCCCGCCCGGGTCCTGGCGGTCGATCGGGGCCGCTACACCCTGCTGGTCCCCGGGCTCGAGCCGGGGCGCACGGTGACGGCGATGAAGGCGCGGGAGCTGGGGCGCAAGGGCGTCGTCGTGGGCGATGCGGTAGCGGTCGTCGGGGACGTCTCCGGTGATCCCGATGCGCTGGCGCGGATCGTGCGGATCGAGCCGCGGCGCTCGGTGCTGCGGCGCACGGCCGACGACACCGACCCGGTCGAGCGGGTCATCGTCGCCAACGCCGACCAGCTGGCGATCGTCACCGCCCTGGCAGATCCCGAGCCGCGGCGCGGGATGATCGACCGCTGCCTCGTCGCCGCGTTCGACGCCGGGCTCGCGCCGCTGTTGGTGCTCACCAAGGCCGATCTCGGCGACCCGCGGGCGTTTCTCGAGGCCTACAGCGAGCTGACCGACGTGCGGGTCGTCGTCACCGCCTCGGACCCGCACGCGCCGAGTGCACCGATCGAGGGCCTCGAGGCGTTGGCGCAGCAACTGCGGGGGCAGGTCACTGTATTCGTCGGGCATTCCGGGGTCGGCAAGTCGACACTGGTCAACGCTCTGGTGCCGACGGCGCACCGGGCCATCGGTGCCGTCAACGACGTGACGGGACGTGGCCGGCACACCTCGACCTCCGCCATCGTGCTGCCGCTGCCCGACGACGACGGCTGGATCGTCGACACCCCCGGGGTGCGCTCGTTCGGGCTGGCCCACGTGCAACCAACGGCGATCGTCACGCACTTTCCCGACCTGGAGCCGGGCACGCAGCACTGCCCACGCGGGTGCAGTCACGACGAACCGGAGTGTGCCCTCGACGAGTTCGTGGCCGCGGGCAACGCCGGTCCGGCCGGCCCGGCCCGGTTGGCGTCCCTGCGAAGGCTGTTGCGCGCCCGCACCGAGCGCGCCGAATAGCCCGCGCGGCGCGACGCAGCACCGGGCCGACCCCGCATCCGCGCTGGTGGCCCCGCGTGGTTGCGGGACGTTCGATTCCCCTGCGAGGTCACTGGGGTGTCACCATGAGGGTCTTGCGCGCCGACCGTGCCCGCCGCCGCTACGGACGAGGCCGATACCGACGAGAGGGACGCCCATGTCTGAGAAAGCCAAGCGCATGAACAAGGCCGTGTACGAGGCCGAGTTGCTGCGGCTGCAGCAGGAGCTCGTGGAGATGCAGGAGTGGATCAAGACCGAGGGCAAACGCCTCGTCGTGATCTTCGAGGGCCGCGACGCCGCCGGTAAGGGCGGCTCGATCAAGCGCATCACGGAGTTCCTCAACCCGCGCATCGCGCAGATCGTGGCGCTGCCGGCCCCGACCGAGCGGCAGACGACCCAGTGGTATTTCCAGCGATACGTCGAGCACCTGCCTGCCGCCGGCGAGATCCGGCTGTTCGACCGCTCCTGGTACAACCGCGCCGGGGTGGAGCGGGTCATGGGCTACTGCACGACCGCGGAGCATCGACGCTTCCTGCGGCAGTGTCCGATCTTCGAGCGGATGCTCATCGAGGACGGCATCATGCTGCGCAAGTACTGGTTCTCGGTGAGCGACGACGAGCAGGAGCGCCGCTTCCGCTCCCGGATGACCGACCCGATGCGCCGTTGGAAGCTCTCCCCCACCGATCTGGAGTCGCTGACCCGCTGGGAGGACTACAGCCGCGCCAAGGACGAGATGTTCGTGCACACCGACATCGCCGAGGCGCGCTGGAACGTCGTGGAGAGCAACGACAAACGGGCCGCGCGGATCAACATGATCGCCCACCTCGTCGACTCCGTGCCTTACCAGCACGTCGAGCAGCCCTACCTGGAGCTGCCGCAACGGCCGCCGTCGACGGGCTACCGACGCACCGACCGGGCCCTGCAGCTGGAGGTGCCCAACCACGCCAAGGCGGTACAGGCGCAAGCGCAGGCGCAGGCGGAGGCCGCCAAGAGCGCCAAGTCGGCCAAGCCCGCCAAGAACAGCAAGGGGTCCAAGAACGGGTAGACGCACGGCCATTCGTGACCGCGCGGCGACGCCCGCCTGCGGCTGAACACGCCGGGTGGGCGATAGGTTGGACCTCGTGCCCGATTACAACGACGACCTGCGGCTGGCCCACGTCCTGGCGGACTCCGTGGAGCGGATCACGATGGCCCGCTTCCGCGCCGCGGACCTGCGGGTCGACGCCAAGCCGGATCTGACCCCCGTCACCGACGCCGACACCGACGCCGAAGAGCTCATCCGCACCCAGCTCAAGCGCGCCCGTTCCCGCGATGCCGTGCTCGGCGAGGAGGGCGGCGAGACCGGCGGCGGGTCGCGCAAGTGGATCATCGACCCGATCGACGGCACGAAGAACTACGTCCGCGGCGTGCCCGTGTGGGCGACCCTCATTGCGCTCTACGACAACAACGAGCCGGCCATCGGGCTCGTTGCGGCGCCCGCGTTGGGCCGCCGCTGGTGGGCGGCGCTCGGCACCGGGGCCTGGACCGGCCGCAGCCTGTCCAGCGCGCAGCGCCTCGGGGTCTCCGGCGTGCGGGCGGTCGGCGATGCGTCGCTGTCGTACTCCAGCCTCGGTGGCTGGCGCAAGGCCGGGCGCTTCGACCAGTTCGTCACCCTCGCCGACCGCTGCTGGCGCACCCGGGCCTACGGCGACTTTTGGTCCTACATGCTGCTGGCCGACGGCGGCGTCGACATCGCGTGCGAGCCGGAGCTGGCCGTGTACGACATGGCCGCGCTCGTGCCGATCGTCACCGAGGCAGGCGGCCGGTTCACCTCTCTCGACGGTCAGCCCGGCCCGTGGGGCAACAACGCGCTGGCGACCAACGGCCATCTGCACGACGCCGTGCTCGAGAGCTTGCAGGCCTCCGCGGAGGCCGAGTCGGCACCGCAGGAGTCCGTCAGCCGCACCTGATCGGCACGACGCCGGCACCCTGCCGGCGCCCGGGGCCCGCGCCGCCACGCCCTCTCACACGACCTCGCGCTCAGCGGTCGATGACTCGCACCGCGCCCAGGCCGCGCTCGTCGGCCAGCCGCTCCAGGCCGGGGCCGACGGCCTCGGCGTCGCCCACCACGATCGTCGTCCACTGCGCGTCGGTGTCGGCGACGACGGACCGGTAGGCGCGGCGAAGCCGCTTGGGGGTCAGTTCGCGCATCTGCCGCAAGGTGCGCGTGGTGTGCTCGGTGTCCAGACCCTCCAGCGCCCGCGAGACCGCCTCGTCGGCCACCGAGTCGGCCGTGGCGTACCGACCGGGGGCCGTCTCGCAGAGAAAGTCGATACCCGCGCGGGCCTCGTCGCCGGTGAACCCGTCGCGAGCCGCGCGCAGGATGTCGAACGTCGCCCCGAGAGCCTCCGCCGTGACATCCGCCCGCACCGAACCGCTCGCGACGAACAGGCCCGACCCGACGCGCGGGCGGAACCCGGCGCGCATGCCGTAGGTGTACCCCAACTCTTCGCGCAGCACGGCGTCCAGCCGGGCCTGCGGCGCTCCGCCGATGAGGAACGCCAACACCGGATAGGGAGCCCAGCCGCCCTCGACCTCGCGACTGGGGCCGGGGCAGCCGAGGTGCAATTCGCTCTGCACGGCCCCGGGCCGATGCACGAGCACGATGCCCGTCGCGTCGTCGGCACGCGCGGCCGTGGGGACCGGTGCGGGGGCCTGTCGGTCGGCCGGATCAGACCAGGCACCCAGCCCGGCCTCCAACTCCGCCTCGATGTCGACGCCGGACAGGTCGCCGGCCAGGATCACGGTGCCGCCGACCGGGCCGAGGTGCCGGGCGTGGTACTCCCGCAACGCCGCTGGGGTAATGGCCGCGACGGTCTGCGCGCTACCCCCGGTCGGCCGCGACACCCGGGAGTCGCTGCGATAGTAGGCGCGGACGAATTCGATCGCGGCCCGCTGCCCCGGTGAGGCGAGCTCCTGCTCGATGTCGGCCAGGCGGGCGCGCACCCCGCGGCGCACCTCGGCCTCCCCGAAAGCGGGCTCGGCCAGGGCCTGGCGTAGCAGGTCGAGGGCGTCGCCGAAGCGGCGCTTGGGTACGTCCATGTCGACGACGAAGCCGCGCTCTCCCACCCCGGCGGCCAGGGCCACTCCCCGGCGTTCGAGCAGTTCGGCCATCTCTTCGGCCGACCACCGCTGGGTGCCCTCGTCCAGCGTCCGGGCCATCAGGGTGCCGATGCCCTCCACGGCGGGCGGCTCGCTAGGCAGCGGCAGCGGCACCGCGAGCCGCACCGACAGCACATGCTGGCCGGGCAGGTCGAACGAGAGCGCGGTCAGCCCGTTGTCGAGGTCGGTGCGGCGCGGCACCGGAAAGCTCCACGAGCGCGCCGGACTCACGGAGGGGCGCTTGGCCGTCTTCATCGGGCACCGCCTGCCATGAGTCCGCCCAGCGCGCCGGTCGCGGAGTCGTTTGTGGAGTCCGTTGAAGCGCCGGCCGCTGTGCCGGTTGCTGCGATGGCCGCCACTGCGGCGCCCTCACTGTGGCGGGCCGGCTCCCCCGGGGTGTAGCTCACGGTCGCCCGTGCGTGCGGCCGCAGCCAGGCCGACGCGGCCTCCCCCACCTGATCGGCGCTGACCGCCGCCGTGCGGTCGAGCAGGGTGTTGATGGCGCGCGGGTCGTCGAAGAGCAGCGTCGTGCGGCTGATGTGGTCCGCCCGCTCCTCCAGGGCCGCCAGCGAACTGAGCCAGGCCCGCTCGTTCTGCGCGACGACCGCCTCCATCTCGGCCACTGTCGGGCCTTGATCGGCGAACGCCTCCAGTTGCGCGCAGAGCTCCTCCTCGATACGCGCCGACTCGACCCCGGCCGCCGCCTCCGCGACGAAGAAGCCGAGGGAGACGTTGTCGACCAGGCCCATCGAGGCTCCGGAGAGGTGGGTGCACAGTTCGAGTTCACGCACGAGCCGCCGCTCCAGCCGCGAGATCGTCAGGCCGGCGAGGGCGTCGATGGCGGCCGAGGCGGCGAAGAACTCGGCCGTGTCGTCGACCGGGAGCCGGAAGCCCAGGTAGAGGCGGGCGGCCGGCACGTCGTCGACGACGTCGACCCGCACGGGCGTGCTGCGCGGCGGCACGGCCGGCGTCAGGGGCGGCTGCGGCACCGGGGCGTCGGCGATCTGACCGAAGTACTTCTGCGCCCCGGCGAAGCCCTCGCGGGGCGTGAGGTCGCCGGCGAGGGTGAGCACCGTGTTGCTGGGGCGGTACCAGGTGCTGAAGAAGTCGTGCACGTCCTGCAGCGTCGCCGCGTCGAGGTCGGCCATCGAACCGATCGTCGGATGGCTGTAGGGATGGCCCTGCGGAAAGACCGCGGCGTACAGCTGACTCAGCGCCTGGCCGTAGGGCACGTTGTCGTACCGCTGCCGCTTCTCCTCCTTGACGACATCCCGCTGGTTGTCGAGGTTCTCCTGGGTCACCGCGGCCAGCAGGTTGCCGTGCCGGTCGGCCTCCATCCACAACGCCAGGTCGAGGGCTCCGGCGGGCAGCGTCTCGAAGTAGTTGGTGCGGTCGAACCAGGTCGTGGCGTTGAGGCGGGCGCCGTGGCCCATGAGCACCGAGAAGTGCTCGCCGGAGGCGACATTCTTCGACCCCTGAAACATGAGGTGCTCGAAGAGGTGCGCGAAGCCGGTGCGCCCCGGGGGCTCGTGCCGCGAACCGACCCCCACCCACAGGTTGACGGCGACGACCGGCACGCTGTGGTCTTCGTTGACCACGACGCGCAGGCCGTTGCCGAGGGTGTGCTCGGCGATCTCGTAGGCAAGCGGCATTCCACCACATTAGGTGGCGCCGCCCGCGGCTAGAGCAGCGCCCACGCGGATCAGGCCACCTGGATGCTCAATCCCACTGCCGCGGGGCCTTCTCCTCCTGCACGACCTTGTCGCCGCGCAACAGCGGACCGGAGATGTTCTGGCCCAACTGCTTGAGGGCCAGACGGCCGACGAGCTGCTGGTTGGTGGTGACTCGCTCGGCGCGGCCGTTGCCGAGAAAGGTGATGACCCAGTGCAGGAGGGTCGTGACGCGGGCCTTGAAGCCGACCATGGCCAGCAGGTGCACGGCCAGCCACATCACCCAGGCCGAGAAGCCGGCCAACCGCAGCTTGCCGATGCTGGCGATCGCGTTGAACTTGCTGATCGTGGCCATGCTGCCCTTGTCGACGTACTTGAACGCGCCGGGCTCCTGCTCGCCGCGCAGCCGCGCCAGGATCTTGCGGGCCGCGTGCTGGCCGCCCTGGATGGCGCCCTGCGCCACGCCGGGGACGCCCTCGACGAACGCCAGGTCACCGACGACGAAGACCTCCGGGTGCCCCGGGAGAGTCAGATCGGGCTGCACCTTGACGCGACCCGCGCGATCCAGCTCGGCCCCCGCGGCGTCGGCGACCACCTTGCCCAGCGCGTTGCCCTGCACGCCCGCGGCCCACACCTTGCACGCCGATTCGATGCGCTCGGTGCTGCCGTCCTTGTGCTTGACGGTCAACCCGGTGTCGTCGACATCGGTGACCAGGGCGTTGAGCTTCACCTCGACCCCCATGTCCTCCAGGGCCTTCTTGGCCTTGCCGCCGAGCCGGTCACCGAAGGCACCGAGCACCGTCGGGGCTCCGTCGAGCAGGATGACGCGGGCGTCGCGGGAGTCGATGCGGCGGAACTCGCGGGCCAAGGTGGTGTTCGCCAACTCCCGGATCTGCCCGGCCATCTCCACGCCGGTCGGGCCGGCGCCGATGACGACGAAGGTCAGCAGCCGCTCCTTGTCTTGCGGGCTCTCCTCCATCTCGGCCAGCTCGAACGCGCCGAAGATGCGCGAGCGCAGCTCGAGGGCGTCGTCGATGGACTTCATGCCCGGCGCGAAGACCGCGAAGTGGTCGTTGCCGAAGTAGGACTGCCCGGCGCCGGCAGCGACGATCAGCGAGTCGTAGGGCAGCACCGTCTCCTTGTCGTGGAAGCGGGAGGTGACGGTCTTGTGCTCCAGGTCGATGTCGGTGACCAGGCCCTGGATGACGCGCGCGTTGCTCTGGCGGCGCAGGATCTCGCGGGTCGGCGGGGCGATCTCGCCCTCGGACAGGATGCCCGTGGCCACCTGGTAGAGCAGCGGCTGGAACAGGTGATGGCTCGTCTTGCCGACGAGCGTGACCTTGGTGTCGGGAGCGTCCAGTGCTTTCGTCGCGAACAGACCCCCGAAGCCGGAGCCGATGACGACGACGTTGTGACGGTCACGCGAAGGGAACATGCGGGGAGTCTCCTGAGGTCTCGAACGGCTGGACCATCCTGTCAGCCCTCCCCCGCAAGGGCCGACCCCTGACGCCCCTGTCCCGCATATCGGTCATCCTCCGTGCGCAACACGCAGGAGGTCGCCTGGCGCGAGGTCGCCCGCAGTCCGGTACCCCACCAACGGCACCACGGACGACGGAAGGCCCGGACCTTGCGGTCCGGGCCTTCCGTTAATCCGACGGGATTTTGGTAGCGGGGGCAGGATTTGAACCTGCGACCTCCGGGTTATGAGCCCGGCGAGCTACCGAGCTGCTCCACCCCGCGTCGGTGATCCCTACTCTACGCGGAGTACAGCGAGCGTCCAAATCGGGTGTCGGGCTCAGCCTCCCGTGCCGGTCGGGGTGGGGGTGGCAGTCGGCGTTGCCGTCGGCGTGGCCGTCGGGCTGGCGGTCCCGGTGGCCGCATTGCCCGGCTCGATCGCACCGCCCTCGGGCTGCAGCGCCATCGCCTCCGCGATGGCCTTGGACATGGCCTCCTGAGCGCGCCCGTAGGCCTCCCAGTCGCCGGCCTTCATCGCTGCCTCGCCGGCCTTGAACTGCCGGTCGACCTCGACGAGTGCCGCCCGCAGCTCCGCCGGCGTGCCCGGCTGCCCGGTCGGCGCCGGAGTGGGCGACGGGCTCGCACCCGGCGTCCCCCCACCTGGGGTCACCTCGGCGTCACCGGCCTGGGCTCCCGAGCTGCCGCCGAAGAGCTGGTCGAGCGAGGAGTCCAGCGTGTTGCCCCACGCGATCTTGTTACCGAACGACACGACGACCGCCTGCAACAGCGGATAGCCCGAGTCCCGCCCGGAGACGTAGATCGGCTGCACGTACAACAACCCGCCACCCACCGGCAGCGTCAGCAGGTTTCCACGCTGCACCCGACTACCGGTCTGGGAGATGTTGAGGAAGTTGTTCAGCGTCATCGGGAAGTCGACCGACGGCGTGTTCGAGGAGTTGATCTGGTTCTGCACCTGGCTCGGTCCAGGCACGTTGGTCGCGCTCGGCAGATCCAGCAGGCGCATCTTGCCGTAGTCCTCCCGGCGCACCCCGGCTTCGCTGCCCGCGTCCGAATCGACGGCCAGGAAGCCCGTCAAGAACGGTCGGTCGTCACCGATCGGCGAGAACGACGTCGTCAGGGAGAACGACGGCTCGTCCTGCTCCGGCATCCGGATCGAGAGGTAGTACGGCGGTTGGCCCTCGCCCGCAGCGCCCGCCTCGGCGCGCGTCGGGTCGACCGGCACCTTCCAGTACTCACCGCCACCGAAGAAGGTGCCCGGGTCGGTCACGTGGTAGCGGGCCAACAGCTCCCGCTGCACCTTGAACAGGTCCTCCGGGTAGCGCAGGTGACTCATGAGGTCGCCACTGATCTCGCTCATCGGCGACAACGTGTTGCCGAACGCCGACGACCACGCCTTGAGCACCGGGTCTTGGTCGTCCCACGTGTACAGCTTCACGGTGCCGTCGTAGGCGTCCACCGTGGCCTTGACCGAGTTACGGATGTAGTTGACCTGCCCCGCGCGCACCTGCTGCACGCTCTGGGTCCGCGTCGTCACCGCGTCGGCGGTCGCCGTGTCGAGGCTCTGCAGCTTGCTGTACGGGTACGACGCGGACGTCGTGTACCCGTCGAGGATCCACTTCACCCGCCCGTCGACCACCGAGGGGTAGGCGTTGCCGTCCAGCGTCAGCCACGGCGCGACCCGCTCGATCCGCTCCCGCGGCTGGCGGTGATCCAGGATCGTGGAGAAGTCGCCCACCTGCTCGGACAGCAGCAGCTGATACGCCCGGTACTTCACGGCGTAGGCGGCCCGCTTGAAGATGTTGTCCATCGCCACGCCGCCACCGTTGGCGTAGGTGAACCGCTGCTCACCCTCGGCGCTCTGGTAGTCGATCTCGCGTGGCGGCGCCCCCTCGGGGGCACCGACGACCGAGTAGTTCGTCGTGCGCTCACCGAAGTAGATGCGCGGCTCGAACGGGGTCAGCGGGCCGCGCGGCGGGATGTCGCGGGTGAAGAAGTCGGGCTCGCCGTCGGCGGTGCGCCGGTTGCCGTAGGCCGTCACCAGGCCGTAACCGTGCGTGTACACCGTGTGGTCGTTGACCCAGTTGCGCTGCGGCACCCCTTCGAGGTTGAGCTCGCGCGCGGCGACCACCGTGTCCTGCGGCGGGCCGCCGTCGATCGAGTACCGGTCGACGTCGAGCACGTCGGGGAACTGGTAGTACTGCCGCAGGCCCTGCATCTGCGTGAACGTCGGGCTCACGATGAGCGGGTCGAGGATGCGGATACCCGGGATCGTCGCCGCGTCCTCGCGCAGCTGCCCCGGCGTCGCATCGGTCTCGGCCTGATATTGGGTCTTCTCCATATCCGAGAGCCCGTAGGCCTGCAGCGTGGCCTGGATGTTCTTCTCGATGAACGGAGCCTCCAGCGCCGCCTCGTTAGGCCGCACTCGCAGGCTCTGCACCGCCATCGGGTACAGCCCGCCGACGACCACCGACATGACGAGCAGCATCGCGACACCGATGATCGGCAGCCGCCACGAGGTGGTCCAGATCGTCGCGATGAACAGCACCGCGCACAACAGCGCGGCGATGGCCAGGATCGTCTTGGTCGGCAGCACCGCGTACTGGTCGGCGTACGTCAGACCGGTGATCCGCGTGGAGTCGCGAACGGTCAGCTGGTACCGCTCCAGCCAGTAGCCGGCCGCCCGCACGAGCACGAGCGCGGCGCCCAGCAGCGACAGGTGCACCCGCGCGGCCTTCGTCGTGTGGGGGCCCCGGCCGCCCAACTGCAGGCCGCCGTAGATGTAGTGCGTCAACGCTGCCGCCATGAGCGCCAGCACGAGGCCCATCGTCAGGAACGAGACGATGAACATCAGCCACGGCAGCGTGAAGACGTAGAACCCGTTGTCCAGGCCGAATGTCGGGTCCTGCGTGCCGAAGTCCTGCCGGTTCAGCCACAGCAGCACCAACCGCCACTGGCTGGCGGCGGCCGCGCCGGCGAACGCGCCGAGCACCAGCGGCGCCGCAACCAGCGCCATCCGGCGCAGCGGGTCGATGAGCTCGCGGTAGCGGTCCAGGGCCTCCTGCTGCGGCGTACTCGGCGCGTACAGCGGCCGAGTGCGATAGCCGACGAGCAGGCTGGAGGCGACGAGCAACGCCACGATGAGGCCACCGACCACGAACAGCCCGGCCTGCGTACCCAGCTGGGTCCACAAGACCCGCGAGAAGCCGACCGACTCGTACCACAGCACCTCGGTCCAGAACTGCGACGCCGCCGTCAGGACCCCGGCGAGGATGACGAGCACCGCCAGCGTCGTGGCCAACGGACCGGGGCGCCGACGCGGACCTGAGCCCATCGGGCCCACGCGCATCCCGGGGCCACCGGGACCACCGGGGCGACCGGGCCCGCCTGGACCACCGGGAACACCCGGACCAGGGCGGCTGGGACCGGTCGGCCCCGACCCGCCGGGGCCGCCAGAGCCCTGTCCCGGACCGCTCGAACCGCCCTGGCCCCCAGCGCCACCAGGGCGCCCCGGACCCATGCTGAAGCCGCCCAGGCCACCGGGGAAGCGGAACGGATTGCCCGCACCGCGCGAACCCCCCGACCCACCCGACTCGCCGGGGTCACCCGGGCCGGGTCGGCCGGCTCCCTCCGAACCGCCCGGTCGATCGTCGCCGCGGCCCGGCTCCTGCGGGCCTGCGCCCTGGTCCTTGTCGTCACTCACGCTGATCGCCGTCCCACTCGCCCACGCCACAGCCCATTTCGTCCGCGCCTCGATGAAGCCACTCCACACCGAATCCGGCCGCGCCGCGGCCTCGCGGATTCGGTCGCCCCACCGTACCTACCGGCACCGGTCGCCCATGACCGTTGGGAAACGGTCCGGAGCGGGCGCCGAGACCACGGCCGGGTCACGTCACGGGACAAGTATCGAACAGACGCGCCCGCGCCGCCGCACGGCCCCGGCGCAGGCGCGTCGAGACGCCGATCTGTGCCCGCCCCAGCCGCAGCCGCCCGGGTCGGGCACAGTGGGCGTGTGAACCCGCTGCTACCTCCGCTGCTGTCTTGTGCGCGCGACATAGAACGGCACGTCGCCGCCGCCGGTTGGGACCAACCGGCCCGCCTGTTCGCCCTCGTCCCCACCGCGCAGCTGCGCGCCGCCCAACCGCACTTGGCCCAGCTGAGCGAGGAGGACGACGACGCGCTCAGCGCCATCGAGCAGGAGGATCTGCCCCCTGCTGACTCCGTCGAGACCCTGCTGGCGCAACTCGCGTGGCCCCCCGAGGTCGACGGCATCGCCCTGGCGGTCGAGCGGATCGTGCTGCCGCCGCAGGCGCAGGCAGACCTGCCGCGGACCGATGCGGAGGCACTGGCCGCCGTCGCGCAGCACCCCGACCGCCAGGACGTGCGACTCTTGGTGGCCGTGCGCCGCGACGGCTCGGCGACCTGCCTGCTGCGCCAGCGGGCCCACGACAGCGACGACCAGGTAGCCGTCGGTCAAGACATCGCACCGGGCCTGGTGGAGGCGCTGTCCGCAACCCTGCAGGACTGAGCCCGCCCAACTCGGCGCGCCGATGACGCGCTGGGATTACGGGGTGGGATTACGGGGTGGGATTACGGGGTGCAGGTGGGCACGCGGTCGCCCTGGCCTGCGCCGATCTGCTCCACGGCCTGCCGGGCCTCGTCGAAGGTGGCGACCTTGGCCACCTGTAGACCGTCCGGGATATTGCCGACGACCTCGGCGCAGTCGGCTGCCGGGGCCAAGAACCAGGTGGCCCCGGCATCCGCTGCGCCGACGAGCTTGTGGGTGATGCCGCCGATCGGGCCGACCGCCCCGTCGATGCCCACGGTGCCGGTACCGGCGATCTTCTGGCCGCCGGTCAGTGGGCCGGGAGTGACCTTGTCGTAGACGGCGAGCGCGAACATCATGCCCGCCGAGGGTCCGCCGACGTTGCCCGCGTCGATGGCCACGTCGATGGAGTCGTCGAATTTCGCCTCCAGGCCGATCCCCACCATCCGACGGCCCTGGTCGATCCGCGTCGGCACGGCAACGTCGATCTCCTGCCCGGATCGCCGGACGCGCAGCGTGGCGGTCGAGCCGCCCTCCTGGATCAGCGACGACACCTGCGACGCGCGGGTCACGGCCGTGCCGTTGACCGCCAGGACGATGTCGTCGGCGTGCAGCCGGCCGGCCGCCGGGCCGTCCGCCAGCACCTGAGCCACGACCGCCTGCTCCGGTTTGCCGATGGCGCGCAACGCGACGGCCGCCGCGTTGTGCTGCGAGCCGGCCATCTGCGCCGCCGTGCGCTCCTGCACCTGCTGGCGCGTGGTGTCCGGCGGGTACAGCTCGTCGCGGCGCCGGATCTCGGCGCCGGGGTCGAGGAAGGCGGCGAGCAGGTCCCAGGTGGTGATCTCGAAGCCCGGCCCGCCGTACTGCGCGACCGTGGTCAGGTCCAGGGTGCCGGTCGTCGGATAGGTCGGGATGCCGGTGACGCGCACCAGATCGTGGCCGTCCGTCGTCCCCAGCGTGTCGAACACCGGCCCGGCGCGCAGGATGACGTACGGCGGCCGGTAGAGCAGGCCGGCCACGGCGATGGCCAGCACGACCAGGAGGGCGATGAGGCGGTTGCGGGTGCGCGGGCTCAGCTGCCAGGAGACGCGGGGGCTCACGGGGTGCCCACCCACTCGTCGGAACCGTCGTCGAAGACCTGGTGTTTCCAGATCGGCACCCGCGCCTTGAGGGTGTCGATGAAGTCGCGTCCGGCCGCGAACGCCTCACCTCGGTGCGCCGCGCCGACGGCCAGGACCACGGCGAGATCCCCCACGGCCAGGTCGCCGACGCGGTGCGTTGCCGCCACCGCGACGACCCCGTCCCGCTCGGCGATCTCGCGCGCCACCTGCGCCAGCACGCGCTCGGCGCTGGGATGAGCGGAGTACCCCAGCGCCAGCACGCCGCGGCCACCGTCGTGGTCGCGCACCAGGCCGGTGAACGTCACGATGCCACCGACCCCAGGAGCCTGCACCGCCGACGTCACCTCATCGAGGCTCAGCGGTTGATCACGCACCGCCACCAGCCGCACCTTGCTGTCGGGGCCGGCGTGCTCGTGACCGGCAGCGACGCGCCCGTCGCTGCCGCCGGACTCGTCGGTATCCCGCACTGCCACGTCCCTAGGCTCCCTTCCTGCGTCGCCGCTTGAGCATGGCGGCCGTGCCGACCAACGCCACGGCCGCGCTGGCCGTTCCCACGGCGGCATCACGACGCAGAGCCAGCAAGCCGCGGTCGCGTAGTTGCTCCAGCATCGCCTGCAGGCAGGTCTCGTTGTCGTAGCGGGGTGACCAGCCGACCGACTCCAACCAGTGCGAACCCACGACCCACGGATAACGCACGTAGTCCAGATCGCCGCCCGACGTACTCAGCACCCCCGCGGCGTGCAGGCGCCTGGCCGTCGCATGGGCCGCGGCCGCCGGCAGTTCCAGGCGCCGCTTGCCCGTGAGCCGCTCGACGCGCTCTTGGGTCAGGGGGTGCGGATTGCCGACCGTGACGACGCCGCCGTGGTCCGGCGCCGGCGCACCGCAAGACTCGGGTCCGTCGGCGGTGGCGGCGGTCGAGTCCGCGGCGAAGGCCTGGACGACGACCAAAATCGCCCGAGCCAGGTCTTCGACGTGGACGAACTGCCACAGCGGGTGGCTACCACCGAGCACGAGCAACCGCGGTGACTCGAAGTGTCGGGTGATGGAGGTGTCGACCCCGGGGCCGACGACCGCCGCGGGCCGCACGACGGTCACCTGCAGATCGGGCCGAGCCTCGCGAATGGCGCCCAGCTCGGCCTCGACATCGAGCAGATCGCCGGCGATGCCCCCGTCGTCCCGGGCCTGCAAGGGGTGATCCGCGGGCAGCGGCACTGGGTTGCCCGCCCGCGCCCCGTACACGCGCGCCGACGTGACGACCACCAGATGGTGCTGTGCGGCGTCGGCGGCGGCCCGCACCAACTCGCGCAACACTCCCCGGCGCACGACTGTGGTCACCCGCAGGTCCGACTCCAGATCGGTGCTCAGGGCCACACAGACCACCGTGCGGGCGCGTAGCAGGGCCATGGCCCCGGTGCTTGGCTCGTCGGGGTCGCTCGAGACGGCTCGAGGGGGGGGACTTTTGCCCGGAACGCGCAACACAGTCGTGACCGAATCGAGACCGAATCGGTCCCGGGCGAGTGCCACGAACTCGCGCGCGATGCGTCCCTCGACGCCGAGCACGAGCACTCGCGGAGCCTGGCGCGCAGACACTTCGGGCGCCAGCGGCCCCACGGACGGCGCCTGCGCGCTGCGCTTCGCCACGTGTCACCTCCTGCCTGAACTGCCGCCCTTGTGCCCACGAAAGGCAAGAGCACCGGCCTGCCGACCCTACCCGCGTCCGTCAGTCTCGACCCTTGGCCGGCACAGTCTCACCCTCGGTCAGTCTGGCCTCTCTCGTGCTGGGATTGTGCGGCGGGCGCACCCGCGCTGCCAGGCGGAACGCTGCCCGGGCGCCGTGCGGGTCCACCGAGTGTTCGCACGCTCGATATCGTCTAACCACATCCTGTCAGCTTCATCGACGCCAACGGATACCCCAAGGAGACGGTCGTGTCGCGCGAGAACCCAGGCAACCCAGACCCCGACGACATGCGCCGAATGTTCGAACAGTTCCTCGGCGACGCCGACAACCCGGCCATGTCCGAGGCGCTGAAGTCCATGGGCATCGACAACCTCGATCCCGCCACCATGCAGATGATCGCCAGTCAGCTCACGGCGATGTTCGCCACCGAACCCACGGACGGCATCAACCTCGAGTTGAGTACCGACATGGCCCGCAAGACCGTGGCCGCCGCAGGCGACGCCCTCGTCGACGACGCGCAACGCAAGGCCGTGCGCGACGCAGTCGGGGTGGCCGACCTGTGGCTCGACGAGGTCACCTCGTTCACCCGACCCGGCGGTCCGGCCCTGGCCTGGAGCCGCGCCGAGTGGGTCGACCAGACGATGCCGGTGTGGGGGCAGCTGGTCGGGCCCGTGGCCACCGCCGTGACCGACGCCATCACCGGAGCCCTGCGCGGGCAGCTCGACCGGCTCGGCGAGAGCGGTGAGATGCCCGAGCTGCCCGGTGGCATGCCCGGCATGCCGGGGCTGCCGGCGGGCATGGACTTCTCGACGATGATCAACCAGTTCGAGCCGATGCTCGGACGCATGAGCAGCTCGATGTTCGGTGCCCAGATCGGGCAGGCCGTCGGCAATCTGGCCGGCGAGGTCGTCAGCGGCACCGAAGTCGGGCTTCCGTTGGTGCCCGGCGGCGGGGTCGCGCTGCTGCCTGCGAATGTCGCCAAGTTCGCCGAGGGCCTGGATGTCGACGACACGCAGGTGCTGCTGTACCTGGCGGTGCGAGAAGTCGCGCGGGCCCGGTTGTTCGCCGATGTGCCCTGGCTGGGCCCACAGTTGCTCGCGGCCGTGCAGGCCTACGCCGCAGACATCAGCGTCGACACCGACGGCATCGAGGCCAAGCTCTCGACCATCGACCCGACCGATCCGCAGGCTGTGCAGGAGGCGCTGGCCGGGGGGCTGTTCACCCCCGACCCGAGCCCGGCGCAGAAGCGGGCACTCGAGCGGCTGGAGACGCTGCTGGCTCTCGTCGAGGGTTGGGTCGACGTCGTCGTCGCCCGGGCCACCGAGCGCAGCCTGCCGCAGTCCGCCGGCTTGGGCGAGATGGTTCGTCGACGACGCGCGACCGGCGGCCCGGCCGAACAACTGTTCAGCCAACTCGTGGGCCTGCAGCTGCGGCCGCGCCGGCTGCGGGACGCCGCCAACCTGTTCGCCGCCTTGGAGAAGGCCGACGGCGCCGCCATGCGCGACCGGGCGTGGGGTCACCCCGATGTCGCCCCCACCGCCGAGGACCTGGACGACATCCTCGGCTACGTCGAGCGCCTCACCGGGCGACGGGCCGAGTCGATCGGCGCCGGCGAGGGCGGCGCGTCGGGTCCGGACACGCCGGCGGGCACCGCGCCCACCGCGCCACAGGCCGGCGACGCGCAGGGCTCCACCAGCGGTATGGCCGGCGACGCCGGCGAGTCCAGCGATCGTGGCGACCTGGACGACATGGACGCCGCCCTCGCCCGACTCATCGACGAGGAGACCCGGGGGGACGACCCGAAGAAGTGAGGCACGGGGAGTCTGGGTCGCCGGGGGGTCCGGCGCTGGCGTTGCTGCGATCGTGGGTGGCGCCGGACGCCGGTCAGGAGCGGTTACGCCGTGACTATGTGGCGCACCTGGAGGCGCATCCGCAGGGCTGGGCCCGCTCGGGCCCACCGCAGCACCTCACGGTCGGGGCGGTCGTGCTGGACGCCACCGGCAGCCGCACGCTGCTGGTGCTGCACGGCAAGGCGAAACGCTGGTACCAGCCGGGCGGGCATGTCGAGGCCGGTGACGCCGACCTCGCCGCCGCCGCGCTGCGCGAGGCGCGCGAGGAGACGGGCCTGGCCGACCTGCGCCTGGACCCGGATCCGGTGCACTTGGATCGGCACCCGCTGCCCGGAGCCTTTGCCTGCGACGAGCATCTCGATGTGCGCTTCCTGGCGGTGGCTCCGGTGCCGGAGCGCGCCCAGCGCAGCGCGGAGTCCGACGACCTGCGCTGGTGGCCGGTCGAGCGCCTGCCCGAGCCCAGCGTGGAGGCCCTGGTCGCGGCCGGCCGCGCCCGATTGCGCGCCAGCCTGGGCAACACGCCGGGAGGCCGGTCGTGAGTCGCACGACACGCGCCCACCGGGCCGCTCCCGCGACGCGTGCTGCGCGGCGCCGCCCCAGGGTCGCCTCCTGGGTCCCGCGGCAGCACGGGGCGTGGGCCATGCTGCTGCTCCCCTTCCTCGCCGGGGCGCTGCGCTCGGGTTTCGTCTGGCTGCACCTGCTGCTGCTGGCGTTCTGGCTGGCGGGCTACTTCGCGTTCAACGCGACCGCCGTGTGGGTCAAGTCGCGCGGCAAGCCGCGGTTCCGGCCTCCGGTGCTCACCTACGGGGCCCTGACGCTGGGCCTGGGTTTGCCCATCGTCTGGCTGCGCCCCGATCTGCTCGTGTGGGCTCCCGTGTTCGCCGTGTGCCTGGCGACCAGCCTGTGGTTCTCCTGGCGGCGTCACGAACGGGCGCTCGCCAACGACATCGTGACGATCCTGGCCGCTTGCGCGTTCGGGCTCGTCACGTACCAGGCCGGCTACAGCCCCGAGGGCACCATCGAGGTCGGCTGGCGCACCATGGGCGTCATCACCGCTGTGCTGTTCGCGTACTTCGTCGGCACCGCCCTGTACGTCAAGACGATGATCCGCGAGCGCGGGCAGCGTGCCTGGGTCTGGGCGTCGGTGGGCTATCACGCGGCTGTCACCGCCGCCTTGGGCGTGCTGGCGGTGCAGGCGTTCTCAGCCGGGTTGCCGCCGGGCATGCAGCAGCGACCGTTGGTCGCGCTCGCGGCCCTGTTCGCGCTCCTGACGGCGCGCGCCTGGCTGTTGGCGGGGCGTCGGATCCGCCCGCTGATCGTCGGCCTCGGCGAGATCGGTGTGTGCCTGGCTCTCCTCGGCGTCATCGCGCTGTGGCGCTGACCAGCAACAATCACGTCATCACCACATCGACGCTGAGCACCCTCGCCCGCACCGAGGGCAGCGGTCGCCGGCCGAACCACGCGACACCCCAGGTCAACTGGCCCCCTGTTGCGCGGGCTCGGGCCGACGCTGGTCTACTGTGGCCTGGTCCCAGGGCCGCCTGCGTGCGGCCATTCCATATGAGAGGGCCTCAAGACATGACAGACACCGGCGAGACCTACAAGGGCGAGTTCTACTGCGTCAAGTGCAAGGAGAAGCGCGAGGCGGAGGGCAACGTCGTCGAGACGAACGGACGCCGCATGGCCAAGGGCAAGTGCCCCACCTGCGGTACCAACCTCAACCGGATCCTCGGCAAGGCCTGACGACCGACACGAGGCCACACCGGTCGGGCCGGGCAGGCAGGGACGCCACCCGGCCGTGGGGGCACCTTTCGCCATAGCGCCGAATCAGCCGGCGGTCCTGGGCTTTCGCCCGGGACCGCCGGCTTTTCGTCGGCACCACTGCGCTCCCACACGACGCCGCTATCCACAGGCCTGTGGATAGCGGCGTCGTGTGCCTCCCCCGGGCGGGCAGACTCGGCGTCGTTCCCACCCTCACGCCGAAAGAGCCCCACGATGCTCGACCGCCTCCCCTCCGACACCCCGACCTACCCCGCTACCGGCTCTCCCGCCGGCGCCTCGACCGCCTCGACCGCCTCGACCGGCCCGACCGGCGCGGCCCGTGCGCCTTCGCCGACCCCGGCGGCACCATCGCGCCACCGTTTGCACCGCCCGGTCCTGCAGGCGCATGCGCGGGTATTGCGCCGCGGCCCGGATGCGCTGCAGATCGGCAGCCTCGACGCCGGCGTGGTGGTCCGCGGGCTGAGCGAGGACGAGATCGAGCAGCTGCGCCGGCTGGGGAGCCGACGACACGGCGGGCCCCGCGCCAACCTCGGGGACTCCCCCGAACTGCTGGTCGACTCGACCAGACTCACGGAGGTGCTCACTCGGCTCGCGGAGCACCACCTGCTGCTGGGCGCCACCACGCGCATGGATGATCTGCGGGGCATCCAACCGGAGCAGGTGTGGTGCTTCGCCGCGGACGCGGCGGCCCGCGCCTGTGCCTACGGGCTGGACGACGACGGTTTCACGCTGTTGTCGCGACGCACCCAGGCACGCGTGATCGTCGACGGCCGCGGCCGCCTGGTCGATCAGATCACCGACTGCCTGCGCGAAGGCGGCCTGTGCGCGGTCGAGAGCGGCCCGGCGGCCGTCGGCGCCGCCGATCTGGCGCTGCGCCGACGACTTGGCCAGCCCCCCGATCTCGTCGTCATCGTCGCCGAGGGCGCGGTGCCGCACCAGAGCGCCGAGTCGTGGCGGCGCCACGGCGTGCCGCATCTGCCGGTCGTCATCGATGGACCCGTGCTGCGGGTCGGGCCGTTGGTGCTGGACTCGAGCCCCTGCCTGGAGTGCGTGGACCGGCACCGCGGCGACCGCGACCCCGCCTGGCCGGAGCTGCTGTCGCAGCTGGCACCCAACCGGCCCGGCCAGGCCCAACCCGTGGAGGCCGAGAGCAGCCTGCGGGCTCTGGCGACCGGGCTCGTGGCGACCTTCGTGTTCGGAGCGATCGACGGGCACCCCCCTCCCCCGGGACTGTCCGCCACCTACCGGTTGCCCTCCCCGCAGGCGACGCACCACGCCTGGCGCTCCCACGCAGCATGCCGGGGCTGCGCCGATCGGCGACAATGGAACGGTGACTGAACTGCCACGCCGCGCCATCGTGCGCACGGCCAAGCTCGCGTCGCTGCCCATCGGGGTCGCCGGGCGGGCGGCCTGGGGGGCCGGAAAACGGTTGGGCGGCAAGCCCGCCGAGGCCGTCGCCGCGGAGTTGCAGGCCCGCACGGCCGAGCAGCTGTTCACCGTGCTCGGCGAGCTCAAGGGCGGCGCGATGAAGGTGGGTCAGGCGCTCTCGGTGCTCGAAGCCGCGATGCCGGAAGAGTTCTCCGCGCCCTATCGGGCGACGCTGACCAAGCTGCAGGACTCGGCGCCGTCCCTGCCGACGGCCACCGTGCACCAGGTGCTCAGCCGCGAGCTCGGCCCCCGCTGGCGCACCAAGTTCGCCCAGTTCGACGACGCACCGACGGCCGCCGCCTCGGTGGGGCAGGTGCACCACGCCATCTGGAAGGACGGCCGCGAGGTCGCCGTCAAGATCCAGTACCCCGGCGCGGGCGAGGCCCTCGTCGGCGATTTCCGCAGGATGGCGCAGGCCACCAGGATGCTCGCCTCCTGGGTGCCCGGCCTGGACCTGGGCCCGATTCTCGCCGAGCTCGTCGAGCGGGTCGAGGACGAGTTGGACTACGCCCTCGAGGCCAACAGCCAGCGCCGATTCGGCGAGGCCTTCGAGGGCGACCCGGAGGTCTTCGTCCCGGCCGTCGTTCACCAAAAGGGCGCGGTCATCATCACCGAGTGGATGGAGGGCGTGCCGCTCTCGCGCATCATCGGGGAGGGCACGCCGACGCAGCGGGCGCAAGCCGCGACCCGGTATCTGGAGTTTCTCGTCGCCGGGCCGCAACGGGCCCGGCTGTTGCACGCCGACCCGCATCCGGGCAACTTCAGGCTGCTGCCCGACGGCCGTCTGGGGGTGCTCGACTTCGGCGCGGTCCAAGAGTTGCCCGACGGGCTGCCTACCGCGATCGGCCGGTTGCTGACGTACGCGCTGCGGGGCGAGGCCGAGCCGCTGCTGGCCGGCCTGCGCGACGAGGGCTTCGTGCTGCCGACCATGACGGTGCAGGCGGAGGCGGTGCTGAACCTCATCGAGCCGTTTCTCGAACCGTTCACCGTGCCCACCTATACGCTGCGCCGCTCCTGGCTGCGCGGCGTCGCGACCCGCTTGCAGGATCCGCGCGGGGAGCAGTGGCGCACGAGCATCAAGCTCAACCTGCCCCGCGAATACCTGCTCATCGAGCGAGTGTGGATCGGCGGGCTCGGGGTGCTCGCCCAGCTGGAGGGCGAGGTGCCGGTCGCGCAGGTGCTCGCCCGGTGGCTCCCGGAGGCCACCTACCCCGTACCGCGCCCGGAGGCCCACGACTGAGCCGTGCCAGGCTCGATCGGCGCGTCGGTCGGCGCACGGACCGGCGAGGCGCCCGAGCCGACGAGGCGTGGCTTACGGCTGGTGGTCGGTCGCGGGCGCTGCGGTGCGCACGTCTCGCAGCGCCCGCGCCTGGGCCTGGGCGGCGGCGACCAACGGATCGACGGGTACCTGCTCGCCGTTGCGCCGGGCCGCGGAGCTGTTGCGCACCATGGCCAGTCGCAGGCGGTCGAGGCTGATCACGGTGTTGGCACGCGCGGGTACAGGCATGCGTTGACTTCCCGTCCGTCGGTCGCAGCGCAGCCGGCGCGCACTGCTCGGAAGCGGCACCCACGGCGCTCACCTGCGCCGACCCCCGGTGCCTTCCCGGGATTCTAACGGCGAAAGTAACGATTCGACAATTGTTAAGTGACACATCATGTGTCGTTTGATGGGCGACCTCAGGCGGCCGTGGTCTTACGGGGGCGGCCACGGGGCCGCTTACGGGCGACCACTGCGCCCTGCACGAACAACTGCCCGCCCCAGACGCCCCAGGGCTCACGACGGCTCAGCGCTCCCTGCAGGCACTGGACCTGCAGCGGGCAGTCTGCGCACAACGCCTTGGCCCGCTCGACCTCCTCCGGCCGCTCGGCAAACCAGAGTTCGCCGTCGTGTGCGCGGCACGGAAGCTCGTCGGTGACATCGGGCAACGCGACCATGAGGTCGCTCTCGGTCGCCTCCCCACCGGTCAACGCACCATCGGTGGCTTGGCCGCTGGGCGCGTCGGCAAGCAGGGCGGTGGCTGTGTGCATGGTCGTCTCCTGGGCGCCGCGGTGGCGGCTGGTCGTCCGGGCTGGCGGTCGGCGGCGGGTCCGGGGTGCCGGAGGCTCGCGGCGAACTGCTGCGCTGGTCATGTGCCTGTCTTTCGGACGTGTCCGGGCTGTGGGTGCGCAGTGCCTTGGGATGACGAAGGCCGCGGACCCGATCGGGTTCCGCGGCCTGGAGGAGACGTGTCGTCGGCTAGGTGCTCGACGGTGCCGATCTGCTCGTTGCCGGGTGGAGACCCGAGGTGGTGGACGGGGTGGTCTGGACAAAAGTGGCTGTGCCGGGCGTCATGCCGAGGTGCTTCTCGGCGCCCCAACGCGGTCGGTCATCGCCGACGAAGACGGCGAACGGGAAGGCGGGGGCCGCGGCGCAGGAGGCGGCGAACGAGGCTACGGAGGCGTAGACGGACGGACTCGTGGTCTGCTCGAAGGTCTCGTTCGACAGGCTGCTCCACGTCGTTTGCATCGACGCCATGCGGCTCAACGTCATGGTGGTGTTCACACGCCTCTCCTCCTCTCTGCTGCGACGCTCGTCACGACGGACAAACTCGTGTCCTGGCATAGCCGTGACCTGGGTGAATTCAGGCTAAGCGAGCCATGCCGCGGTGTGCAACGTATTTATCGACACAGATTCTCGCCGCTGCTTTCGCCGCTGCCCGAACGCCCCGTGCGGCTCACGCGGGCGGGGTGGGCTCGTGCAGGGCGCCGAGCACGCCGGCGCCGTAGCGCTCGAGTTTGACGGCACCGACGCCGCTGATGCGGGCCAGGGCCGGCAGGTCGGCCGGCATCCGCTCGGCGATCGAGGCCAGGGTCGCGTCGGTGAAGACGACGAACGCCGGCACCTTGGCCCGCGCGGCGGCGTCCGCGCGCCATTGCTGCAGGCGGACCATCGTTTGTTCGTCGTAGCCCGGCGGGCAGTCGGCGCACCGCCCGACCTTGCGGGCGGCCGCGTCGGGCAGTTCCCCACCGCAGCCGCGGCAGCGCGCGGGAGCACGCCGGGTCGCCGCGCCCCGACGACCCGGTCCGCCGTGCGACCCACCAGGTGACCCAGCGCGTGATGCACCAAGTGACCCACCACGTGACCCGCCGGCGCTGGGATCGTCGTCGGGCAGCGCGGCCGCGCCCAGGAGTCCGGCGGCGGGCGCGAGGAAGCGCGAGGGGCGCCGGGTGGGTCGCCCCCCGGGTCGCGCGGCGGCCCACGACAGGCTCAGGTGGGTGCGGGCGCGGGTCAGGCCGACGTACAACAGCCGACGTTCTTCCTCGATCTGCGCCGAGGTCAGCGCCATCGAGATCGGCAACAAGCCTTCGCTAGCGCCGATGAGAAAGACCGCGTCCCACTCCAGACCCTTGGCTGCGTGCAGGCTCGCCAGTGTCACCCCGTCGACCGTCGGTGCGTGGGAGGCTGCCGCCCGCTCGTCGAGTTCGGCGATGAACTCGCGCAGCCGCGCCTGGGGCAGGCCGCGCGTGAGCTCCTCGGCGAGCCGCACCAGAGACTGCAAAGACTCCCACTGGTCCCGGACGGCACCCCGCCCCGCCGGCGGCTCCGGACTCCAACCGGCCCCGGTCAGCACGTCGCCGACGAGGCGCGGCAGCGGGCTCACCCCGTCGTCGGAGCGAGCCGCGCCGCGCAACAGCACGACGGCTCGGCGCACCTCCTCACGGCTGAAGAAGCGCTCGCCGCCCCGCACCAGATACGGCAGATCCGCCGCGGCAAACGCCGTTTCGAGCGCCTCCGCCTGGCTGTTCGTGCGGTAGAGCACCGCGATCTGTGCCGCCGGAATCCCTTGGGCGATGAGTCGACCCGCCGCGGCGGCGGTGCCGACGGCCTCGTCCTCGTCGTCGTCGTAACGAACCAGTTGCGGCGGCGGCCCCGCGGCGGCGACGGCCCGCAACTGCACCCCCGCGCTCGTACCGCCACCGGTGCTGCGAGCGCGCAGCACCGTGTTGGCCAGGCCCACGACCTGGGGTGTCGAGCGGTAGTTGCGCACGAGCCGCACGGTGGCGGCCTTCGGGTGGCGGCGCGCGAAGTCGAGCAGATGCTTGGGCGAGGCGCCGGTGAACGAGTAGATGGTCTGCACCGGGTCGCCCACGACGCACACGTCGTCGCGATCGCCGACCCACAGGTCCAGCAGTCGTTGCTGCACGGCATTGACGTCTTGATACTCGTCGACGACGAAGTGGCGGTACTGCTCGCGGATGGCCGCCGCGACCCTCCCGTGTTCGCGCAGGATGCCGACGAGCAGCAGCAACACGTCTTCGAAGTCGATCACGGCGCGTTCGCTCTTGACCTGCTCGTACTCCTCGATGAGGCGAGCCATGGCGGTGACGTCCATGCCGGGCGGCTCGCGGTGGGCTCGCTGGGCGGCCCCGGCGTACGTCTCGTGCGTCAGCATGCCCACCTTGGCCCACTCCAGTTCGGCCGCCAGGTCGCGGATGGCCGCCCGGTCGAGTCGTAGCCCGAGCCGGGCCCCGGCCTCGGCGACCAACGGCGCCTTGTGCGGCACGATCTGCGGCGCGGCCCCACCCACCGCCTGAGGCCAGAAATAGCGCAACTGCCGCAGGGCCGCCGCGTGGAAGGTGCGGGCCTGGACGCCTCGTGCGCCCAGTTCGCGCAGGCGGGTGCGTAACTCCCCCGCGGCGCGCGCGGTGAACGTCACAGCGAGGACCCGTTGGGGCACCAGCACACCGGCCGCCACCCCGTAGGCGATGCGGTGCGTGATGGCCCGGGTCTTGCCGGTGCCCGCGCCGGCGAGCACACACATCGGGCCGAGCGGCTGCTGCGCCACCGCCCGCTGCTCCGCGTCGAGCGCGGCCAGCAGCGCGTCGGGATCGACCGGGCCTGGTGGCTCGGTGTGGCGCAGGGGTGGCGGGAGCATCCCCTCGATCCTGTCAGAGACCTCCGACAGCCCTCACGCGAGCGCCGGAGGGCCGGACTTGTCCCGATTCACCCATTCGTCCCGACAGCGCTCACGCAGTGTTCACCCTGCGGCCACACTGGCCGCCGTCGTTCCGTGATCGGTTTGAGATCAGCCGATCTCGACCGATCTGGAGACCTCATGGCCTCGACCTCTGCCGACGGCACCTCGCACACTCAGGCTCCGCCCGACGACGATCCCGCGACCGAGCCCCGCGACGCGCAAGAAAAGGCGCCCAAGAGTCCCCTGGACTTCCTGCCGCTGCAGGGCCGCGCGATGCAGATCGCGAACTGGGTGGGAGTGCTCGCCGGCATCTGGATCCTCATCACAGCCGTCAGCTCGATCGGTAACGGCTTCTCGATGGCGGTCGGCGACGAGGCCAAGGAGTTGTTCCAGTTCGCCGCCAACCCGTTCGTCGGGTTGATGATCGGATTGCTGGCGACGGTGCTGACGCAGTCCTCCTCGACGACCACGGCGGTGACGGTCGGCATGGTCGCCGGCGGCCTGCCCATCGAGATCGCCATCCCGATCCTCTTCGGCGCCAACATGGGCACCACCATGACCAGCACCCTGGTCAGCCTCGGCATGGCCCGCGACAAGGAGACGTTCCGCCGGGCCTTCGGCGCCGCCAGCGTGCACGACATGTACAACCTCGTCTCGCTGCTCATCTTCTTCCCACTGGAGATCGCCTTCGGCATCCTGGGTCGGGCGTCGGAGTGGATCGCCTCGACCTTCGCGGGCGAGGAGGCCGGCGTCGTGGGCGCCGCCTTCTCCGGTCTGGGCGCGGTCGTCTCCGCGATCACTGGCCCCGGGGCCGACCTCCTCGAATGGGCCGTCAGCCCGCTGGGCGACGTGTGGGGCGGCATCACGCTCATCGTGCTCGGCATCGCCCTGATCCTGCTGATCATCAGCTTTATCAGCACGATGTTGAAGTCGCTGCTCGTGGGCAAGGCCGAGCAGATCTTTCACACGGCCATCGGGCGCGGCCCGTTGTCGGGCATCGCCTCCGGCACGCTCATCACGGTCATGGTGCAGTCGAGTTCGACCACGACATCGCTTGCCGTGCCGCTCGCCGGCTCCGGCAAGTTCTCCCTGAAGCAGATCTATCCGTTCACCGTCGGCGCGAACATCGGCACGACTCTCACCGCGCTCATCGCCGCCTTCGGCTTCACCGGCGTCGAGGGCCAGGCCGCGCTGCAGGCAGCCTCGGTGCACATGCTCTACAACGTGTTCGCGGCGATCGTCGTGTTCTCCATCCCGTTCCTGCGGCCGCTTCCCGTCACGATGGCCAGCACCTTGGCCCGCCTGGGGTCCGAGAACAAGATGTACGTCGTCGCCTGGGTGCTAGGAATGTTCGTCCTGCTGCCCAGCGCGCTCATCGCCGTGACGGTGTTGCTGTGATCGGCCCGCACCCACTCCCCTGCGCACCTGCGACCGTCCGCGATCGAAAGGGCACCCGATGACCGACCCCACGAGCCGACCGACCGACCACACCGGCTCCGCTACCGCCGCAACCGAACCGGCCAGCCGCCATGGCGCCGGAGAGGGCAGCTCGCGGTTCTCGCCCGACCGCGAACTGGAGGAGATGCTGCGCGACGCCGAGGAGACCGTGGCGCAGCTCAAAGCCGAGCTGGCCGCGCGCAAAGCCTGCGCGCGCGACCACGGCGGCACGTGGGAGGAGCAGCACGAGGAGATCGCCAAGCTGTCCGAACACCTGGCCAACGCCAAGGTGCACTGGGGCGAGGTGCGCGCGTTCTTCCAGGAGGCGCTGCGCGAGTTGGCCGATAGCCGCCAGCGACGAGGGGGGCTGGGATGAGCCGCACCAGGCGCGCACGCCGGACTCCGGCGCGGCACTGGACCACGAACGTGTCGGCGGTGGTGCTGCCGCTGGTGGCGGCGCTGGGACTGGCCTCCTGCGGCGCACGGCTCGGCTCGGGCAGCGGACCGATCGAAGTATCGGGCAGCTCCACGGTCGCGCCGATCACGACCCTCGTGGCCCGCGAGGGCGGCTTCGACGTCACCGTGGAGGCCGAGGGCACCGGCTCCGGGTTCGAACGCTTCTGCGCCGGCGAGACCGCCATCAACAACGCCTCCACCGCCATCCCCGGGGCCGGGCAGCCGGTCGACTACGTCGCGCAGTGCGAGCAGAGCGGGATCGAGTTCCTCGAACTACCGATCGGGCTCGACGCCATCAGCGTCGTCCGCAACTCCCAAGCCTCCTTCGTCGACGAGCTGACCCGGGCAGAGCTGCGCTCGATCTGGGCGGCCGACTCGGGGGTCTCCTCGTGGTCGCAGGTGCGCGCCGAGTGGCCCGACGAGCCCATCGGCCTGTACGGGCGCCCCGACACCTCCGGCACCCACGCCTCGTTCTCCCACGCGATCACGCAGAACGCGGACGGGCTGCGGACCGACTACACGGCGACCGACGACCTGGCGCAGCTGTCGCAGTGGATCGCGGACGACCCCGGGGGCTTGGGCTACATGGGCGTCGGCAACTACCTGTCGACGACCCACGAGCATCAGGCGCGGGTCACCACTGTCGCCGTCGATGGACTGCAACCCTCGTTGGCCGACGCGCAAAGCGGTCGGTACGGCAATCTGACCCGTCCGCTGTTCCTCTATGTCTCGACGAAGGCGTTGGAGGACGAAGGAGTGGCGCGCTTCGTGGAGTACTACCTCGAGAGCGCACCCTCGGTGCTGCCGCGCACCTACTTCTATCCGCTGGACCGCGGCGCCTACATCCACACCAAGGAGCGGTTCGCGGCCCGTACCGCCGGCACGGTGTACGGCGGCGACCCGTTCGCCTCGATCGAGGCGGCGCAGGTGCCCTGAGTCCGCGGTGGCTCGTCAGCGCCCGCTGCTGGGCTTGTCCGGGTGCGTGTTCTGGTGCGTGTTCGTGGTCGTGGTCGCGTCCGGGCGGTGGAACGGCAGCTCGACCGGCGGCACCAGCGGCTCGCCGTACCACCCCTCGATCAGCCGCCGGGCGATGGAGAGCCGACCGGGCAGTCCGAGGGCGCCGGAGTCGACGGCCGAGCGCAGCTGATCTCGTGAATACCATTCGGCGGCCACGATTTCGGCGTCGTCCAGGTGCAGGGTCGGATCGGTCGCGCGAGCGGTGAAGCCGAGCATCAGCGACGCCGGGAACGGCCACGGCTGGCTGCCGAAGTACTGCACGTCGTGCACGGTGACGCCGACCTCCTCGGCCACCTCCCGGGCCACGGTCTCTTCCAACCGCTCCCCCGGCTCGACGAATCCGGCGAGCACGGAACGCCGGTTCTGCGGCCAGGCCGGCGAGCGAGCCAGCAACAGGCGTTCCCGGTCGTCGATGACGGCCATGATGACCGCCGGGTCGCTGCGCGGGTAGTGCTCGGACCCGTCGACCTCGCACCGCCGCACCCATCCGGCCTGCACGGCAACCGTGGGAGCGCCGCACCGGGGGCAGCGCACGTGGGTCCGATGCCAGGAGGCGAGCGCCTGCGCGGTCATGAACGCGTCGAGCTCGATCGGCGGCAACTCGAACCCGACGTCGCGCAGTCCCAGCCACACCAGGTGTGACGAGGCTGCTTCTGACGCTGCCTCGGCCGTGTCGTCGCCCGCTGCGTCTCCCGCGTCGTCGACCGCGAGGGCGACCCACGCGTGGCCGTTCTCGTCGCGCCCCAAGAAGATCGCCAGCTGCCCGGCCACGGTCTGTGGCACGCCGGGACCGCCATAGTGCAGCACGAGCCGCGGCTGACCGGGGGTGCTGGTGTCGACGAGCATGCCGTGGCGCGACCACACGAGCACGCGGGTGTCGTCCTGCGCGAGGACGGTCGTCAGCAGATGCTCGTCGGTGCGCTGGGCACCGCATCGGTCCAGGCGTGGCGCGCGCGCCCCGGCCTCCGCCGCAGAATTCATGATGCTCACCCTGACACACGGTGCGATCTGCCCCGGCCCTCCCGCGCGGTGGACGTGCGTCGCGGGCCCGGCTCGATACCGTGGGGCGGTGACACGTTCGGCCTGGACCCTCGCTGCGCTCGCGGACGCCGCCGTTCCCGGGTTACGCCCGCGCCTCGTCGAGGAGTTGGTCGACCGGGTCGGCGAGCGGTTCCGCGTGGGTTTCATCGAAGGCGACGACGGACGCCGATGGGTGGTGCGGGTGCCTTCCGACGCGGTCGCGGCCGCGCAGTTGGAGGAGTCCGCTGCCCTGGCGGGGCTGATCGCCGACAAGGTGCCTTTCGCTGTGCCGGAGAGCGCCGGGGTGGCGCCGCTGCGCGACGGTCGGCGCGCAGTCGTGTATCCGTTGATCGCCGGGCGATCCGTCGACTTCGCGCTGCTGCCTGCGGGGCCTGGGCTGACGACGGCGGTGGTGGCCGCGGTGGCCGCAGTCCACAACCTCGACCGGCGGGTGTTCGAGGAGGCGGGCGTCCCGGCCTACGAGGCGGACGACCTGCGCCGACGGCGGCAGGCGGACGTGGACCGTGGTGCGGCGACCGGGCTGGTGCCGACCGGGCTCCTGGCCCGCTGGGAGCGGATGCTCGACGACGTGTCGTGGTGGCGGTTCGCGCCCACCCCGGTGCACGGGCGGCTGCACGACGATCACCTGCTGCTGCGCTTCGGCGATCCGGACGACAGCGCGACCGCGCAGGTCGTCGGCATCACGAGCTGGGAGAGCGCCCAGATCGGGGATCCGGCGGAAGACCTCGCGGCGCTGCTGGCGCTGGCGCCCACGGAGACCGCCGACACCGTGCTGGAGGCCTACGCGGGGGCGCGACACGAGCCGGCCGACGGTCATCTGGCCGACCGGGCGAGCCTGTTGGCCGAGCTGGAGTATCTGAGCGAACTGCTGACCGCGCGCCGGTTGGGCGATCGCCGACACCTGACGCAGGCAACCGAGGCGTTGCGCCGGCTCGACGACCTCGTCTCACACGGTCGCGGCAGCGGCAACCGCTCAGGTACCGCGGTCGACCGGCTCCCCGTCGACTTCGACGCCGACACCGGGGGGCAAGACCTCTACCAAGCCGGCGGGCCCACCCGCAGGATCGGGGACCAGGACGAGCAGGCGCCCAAGGGCGCGCAGCGAAACGACTCCACCGCAGCCGCGGATCCCCCTGGCGACGAGAGTCGCAGCGATACCACTGGGGGCGAGAGTCGCAGCGACACCACAGGCGCGTCCACCACGAGCGCGTCCACCACGAGCGCGTCCACCACGAGCGCGTCCACCGCGGGTGGATCCGACATTGCGGGCGAAGATCCGCACACCGCGCCACTGCCGGTCATCCCGCCCGAGCCCGGCACCGGGGTCGAGCCCTCGTTGCCGCCGGAGACCACGGTCCCCCCGCAGACCGCGGTCCCCCGGCAGACCGCGCCCTCGCAGGCGGTCAATCCCTCGCCCAGTGGACCGGGCCGGGTCGGCGCGAAGCGGCCCCTCTCGGCCGATCAACGTCAGACCGATCGCGCCAGCTCAACTCATCGCTCGTCGACGACCTCCTCCCCCGACTCCGCGCCGGCAGCGGACGAGGGCGGCGAGGCGTCCGAGGTGAATGCGGACCGAACAGCGCGCACGGAGCCCGGGCGCTCAACCGGGGAGTCACCGGACCCCCGGGGCTCCGCCGGCTGAGCGGCGCGCGCCCGGGCCTGCTCCGCCGGGGCCTCGTGGTTTCCTCCTGATGCCGTGTGCCCTCCTACTGGCACCTGCTGACGCCCCGTCGGCGTCCAGTCGCGACCCGGAGACTCGGCAGGCTCGGTTGACGACGTTGGCTCGGTTGACGACGTTGGCTCGGTTGGGCCGGCCGACTGGGTGCGGATCGCTGCGACGTGGGCGCGCAACGCTTGCTCGGGGTCCGGCGGCTGTGGCGGGTACACCGTGGCGCCGGTGGCCGCGTGGTAGAACGCAGCGCGCACGTCGCTGACGTTCAGCCCCCGCAGGCGGGCGTAGGCCACGCGGTAGGCGCAGAGCTGTAGCGTCCGAGCGCGCAACCGGTCGCCGGTGACCGGCCGCGATGCCTTCCAGTCGACGATGACGACGCCGTCACCGTCCGGGAAGACCGCGTCGATGCGCCCCCGAAGTGGCATCCCCTCGACGATCGTCTCCACCGGCAGTTCCACGGCCAGCGGCGCTCGGGCGGCCCACTCGCTGGCGAGAAATCGCTCCTTGGCGGCGCGGAGGTCGCCACCGAAGTCGTCGTCGGCCGAACCGGGTAGGTCATCGAGGTCGACAATCGTCGCGGCCCCGTAGTGCTGTTCGATCCACCGATGTAGCTCGGTGCCGCTGCGGCGGCCCGGCGACGGCCGCTGCGGCACCGGCCGTCGCTGCTCGGCGAGGAATCCCTCGGGGTCCTCGGCGAAACGCACCAGCTGCGAGGTCGACAGGTGACCCGGGGCGCCGCCCACCGCACCGTGCGAGGCGCCCAGGTGATCGAGGCCGTCCAGCTCCACCAGGTCGGCCAAGAGATCCGCCTCGGCGAGCAGGGCCGTCGTCTCGGCATCCAGCCCGTCGGGATCGCCGATGCCGTCCCCTTCGTCGGGACCAGGCTTTTCCCGGTCCGCGGGCGAAGGCGCGGCGACGCCGGGCGTCGAGGGGCCGGGCGTCGAGGAGGCGGGAGCCGAGGGGCCGGGCGTCGAGGAGGCGGGAGCCGAGGGGCCGGGAGCCGAGGAGGCGGGAGCCGAGGGACCCCGGCGGAAGCGCTCGACCGCTTCGGCTGCCTGGCGGTGCCGGACCCGCCGCTCGTCGTCGTTACTCCCGGAGGCCGGCCACAGCAAGGTCGGTGCGTGCGCCTCCAGCGGATTGACCGGATGCGGGTCGTCGCTGGGCGGCATGGGAGCCCACCGGCTGACGTGCACGCCCGGCAAGGCTCCCGTGGGCGCCGCGCCGCTGCCTGCACTCGGATTCGCCAGGTCTTGGCCGTCGCGCCCATCGCCGGTGCCATCGCCAGTGTCTTTGCCGATGTCTTCGCCGGTGTCTTCGAGCAGCTCGCTGATGAAGCGCGACGTGATGCGGGGGCTACCCGCCTCGGCCCACACCGACGCGCTGAGCAGCGCCTCGTGTCGGGCCCGGGTGAGCGCGACGTAGGCGAGCCGACGCTCCTCGGCCAGGGCATGCCGCCCGCCGGCCTGCGCGAAATCCTCGAGCCGGCCCTCGAGGGTGTCCAGGGTGTCGGCGCTGCGCCAGTCCAGGCTGGGCAAGGCGCTGCGGTCGCCCCGCAGCGCGTACGGGATGCGGTCCAGGCCGGTGATCCAGCCGCGGTCCTTGGGTTCGGCCAGCCGCCACACACCCTTGGCGGGTGCCGACCGCTGGAAGCGGTAGCCGGGGAACGAGCCTTCCAGCAGCCCAGGCACGGCCACGACGTCCCACTCCAGACCCTTGGCGGCGTGCACGGTGAGCACCTGCACGCAGTCCTGGCTGGTGTGCGCGGCCGGCGACTCGAGCCCCCGCTCCTCGACGCGGGCGATCTCCAGCCAGGCGAGAAAGCCGCCGAGACCGGGCCGGTCGGCCGCTGCCTCGAAGTCGCGAGCCACGTCGGCGAAGGCGTCCAGGTGCACCCGCGCCGAGCCCCACGTGGCCCCGGGGCGGGCCATGACCTCGACGTCGAGGCCAATTGCCTCCTGGGCGATCCGCACGATGTCGGAGAGTGGATGGTCGCAGCTGCGCCGCACCCGGGCGATAGTCGCGCCGAGCTGGGCCAGTCGCTGCCGGGCCGCATCGGTCAACCACTCGCCTCGCGGACCGCGCCACTGCCGCGGAGGCAACCGGTCGAGGCCCTCGATCAGGCTCGCCGCCTCGTGCACCTCGCCGACGGCGCGGTCCGTCACCTCCTCGCTGTCAGCGTGGTCCGTGGCGGGCGCCTGAGTAGCCCGCTGGTGGCGTTGCCGGGTCCACGCGTGCAGGGCGGTGAGATCGGCGGGGGCGAGCCGGACGGCGGGCCCGGTGAGCAGCCGCATGAGCTGGTCGCCGCGCGCCGGGTCGGCCGCCACGGCCAGCAGCGAGACGAGATCGCCGACCTCAGGGGTCAGCAGCAGCCCGCCGACCCCGACGACTTCGACCGGTAGGCCCTGGGCCCGCAGCGCATCGACGATCGCGGGAAATTGCGCGCGGCGTCGACAGAGCACGGCCGCGCTGACGCCGCGGCGCTCACCGCCGCCCCGACCGGCTCCTTGGGGTGGCCCGGGGTGCTTCCACCAGCGATCCGCGACCCACTGCGCGACCGCGTCCGCCTCGGCCAGATGGGTCTGTGCCCGTAAGAGCTCGACGCACCCCGATCCGGCAGCCGGTGCCGGCACCAGACGCGCCACCGGAACCGGGGAGCCAGTGGTCAGCGGGTCGGCCAGCCGGTTGGCGGCGGCCAGGATCGCCACGTCGTTGCGCCAACTCGTCGACAGCGGCAGCGTCGGCACCGGGACTCGCACCGACCCGCCCTCGCAGCTGCCGGAGCTGCCAGAGCTGGCGGCCACCGGCGCGGTCCCCGCGGGGGGTGTGGCACTGGGTGCGAACAGGGTGGTGAACGACGCCAGGGTGGTGGCGCTCGCGCCGCGCCAGCCGTAGATCGACTGGTGCGGGTCGCCCACCGCCATCACCGGCACCGGCGCGAGCCGCGACCGGGCGGCAGCCGTCCGCTCTGGCAGGTCCCGCTCCGGTTCACCGCTGTCTTCCTGCTTGTTCGGCTGGCAAGTGACCGGCTCGGATCCGACCCGCTCTGAACTGACAGGCTCTGAACTGACCCCCTCTGACCTGACAGGGTCGTCGCCGTCCGATCCGGTGGGGCCGGTGGCGCCCAGGACGGCGTGCAGGAGCCGCAGTTGCGCCTCGCTGGTGTCCTGGAACTCATCGAGGATCACCACGCGATACTGGGCTCGCTCGGCGTCGGCCGCGTCGGGAAACGACTCGGCCAGGCGGGCGGCCAGGGCCATCTGGTCGGCGAAATCGAGACTGTCCCGGTCGCGCTTGAGCTGTGCGTACCGACGCAGCAGCGGCAGCACCGCCCGCTGCGACCGTGCGTGAGTCAGCAGGCTCGCGACGCCGGCGGGCACCGCTCGGCGGCGGCCGCCCAGCGGCAGCGCCTCGACCCTCTCTTCGAGCCGGATCAGCCAGGAGTCGATCTCGCTGCTCATCCGCAGGTGCTCGGCCAGCTCTGAGCTGAGGGCCAGCACCGCCTGGGTGATGGTCGACTCGGCCGCGTCCAGGTCGGCGACGGACCCGTCGTAGGAGGTCACCGCCTCATGGGCGAGCTGCCAGGCGGCTGCCGCGGTGAGCAGCCGGGAGTCACTCTCGATCCCAAGGCGCAGCCCGTGATCGCGCAGCAGCCGCCCCGCGTACGCGTGATAGGTCGACACCGTCGGCATCGACACGGGCGAGCGCGCCGCAGCCGCCGAGGCCGCAATGTCCGCACCGCTCGCCTCGTCGGGGCGCCAGAGTCCTGTGGCAGCCAGGCGACGTAGCCGTCTGTCGATGCGCTCGGCGAGTTCGCCAGCGGCTTTGCGAGTGAACGTCAGGCCGAGCACCTGCTCGGGTGTGACGGCGCCGTTGGCGACGAGCCAGACGACCCGTGCAGCCATGGTTTCGGTTTTGCCGGAGCCGGCGCCGGCGACGACGAGCATTGAGGTCAGCGGGTGCTCGATAATGCGGCGCTGCTCCGATGTGGGTGGCGGTAGCTCCAGGGCGGCCGCGATCTGCTCGGCGCGCAGGCGTGGTTCAGGCGCGACGCGGCGGGCCGGGCCGCCCGTCCCGGGGGTACTCACAGCGTCCACCTCGCGGCTTGCAGCGGGCAGGAGTCCAGCACCGGACAGGTGCGGCAGGCCTCGCCGACGCGAGCCTCGACGTGGTCGCTCGCCATGGCGTCGGCAACCTCGCGAACCAGGGTTTCGGCCCACTGGGGGTCCTCGTCTGCAGCGAGCGCCGGTTGCACCTGCAGGGTCGGCTTGGTGCCGGCGGCTTTGCCCACCTGCAGCAGGGCGGCGCCAGCGCTGGCGCTGCCGAGGTCGCCGCCGAAGGCACCCGCCTGCACCGCCACCTGATAGGCGCCGAGCTGCGGCAGCCGGGCCACGTCGGCCCGCGCGGGCTTACCCGCGCCGGTCTTGAGGTCGACCACCCGCAGCCGACCCTGCGCGTCGACCTCCAGCCGGTCGACGCGACCGGTGACGGTGGCGCGACCGACGTCGACGCGCACCGGTAGCTCGCGCCCCACGACGCGCCACCCCTGCGCGCTCGCTTGGGCGTCGTAGCGGGCTAGGAGGCTGAGCATCGACTCCGCGAGTTCGTAGTGGCGCTGCGCGAGCCACCCCTGGCCCAGTCCCAGCCGCGGCCAGCGCTGCGCCAAAGCCGCGCGCAGCAGCCCAGCGTCGTCGTTGTCGACCTCGGCGGCGATCTCGTGCACGAGGTTGCCGATGGCCACCGGCACGGACTCGTGCGTCGACTGCCCGCCGCAGGACGTCAACAGCCAGCGCAGCCCGCAGCGGGTGAACGCCTCGACGCGCGAGGGTGACACCGGTACCTGCGCCGCACCCGGCCACACCGGGCGTTCGTCGGTCGGCTCGTTACCACCCCACCAGCGAGCGGGATCGGCGGTCGCGACCCCGGCATCGGCGAATCGCGCCAGCCTGCGGGCGAGCGCCGCCCGCACGGCCGGGGCCGGCTCGCCGGCCAGGCGGCGACGCAGATCGGCGACGACGCCCGCGACCGTCAGCGGCCGCACGGCCTCCGCGAACGGGCGGCTCTGCTCGCTGTGCCCCTGCGGGTCGATGACGTCGAGATATGCCGAGGGCTGGTTCTCTTCGTCGCGCACCGCGGTGACCAGAAGTCGCGTGCGTGCTCGGCTGACGGCCAGGAGCAGCAGACGCGCCTCGTCGTGCCGCAACCGCCGGAGACGGTCCGGAGTGTCGACGGTCGACGGTGCCGCCGCCTCGTGCGGCGCTAGCGGCACGTCGCCGAGGGCGTCGAGCAACTCGGGAACCCGCAGCGTCGAGCCGCGGGGGCGCAGGTCGGGCCACGCTCCCTCTTGCAGGCCCGCGACGACGACGGTGTGCCATTGACCGCCGACCGCTCCTGCCGGGGTCGTCAGGGTCACCTCACCGGCCCGCACCCGCCGGGCGACGAGGCTGTCGGCCGCGATCTCCTGCGCCGCGACGTGGTCGAGGAATCCGCGTGGGCTGCTGCCGGGCAGGCGCTCCACATAGCGCCCAGCGGCGTCGAACAGGGCACACACCGCGTCGAGGTCGCGATCCGCGCGAGCGCCCGCGGACCCACCTCGCACCGCCTGCGCTCGCCACCTGTCCGCGAGGCCGAGTGAGGACCAGATGGCCCAGAGCACCTCGTCGACCCCGACCCGGCGCGCGACCCGGGTCTGCGGTGTTGCGCCGGTCAGTTGCTGCTCCGCCGGCGGCGCAGCGACCATCTGGCCGTGCTGTGCTGCCGAGCCGTCGGCCGCCCCCGCCTGCTCACCCGGGGGGTGTAGCCCGGCGGCCCGTCGACCGGCCGCCACGGCCCGCACGATCCGCCGTAGCGGCGCCGGCAGCGCGGTGAGCTCTGCCCGCACCGACTCGTGCGTGGCGTCGGCCAGTTGCAGGGCCGCCACCAGGAGCTCGTCGCTGCCGCGTGTGTGCCCGTGCGCCTGCGCGTGGCGTCGCAGGTCGCGGCGGGCGGCGCGCACGCCCAGGGAGTCGGCGCCGATGAGGCGGCTGGTCATGAGGTCGACGACCCCTGTGGCCGGCAGCCACGGGCGCGGGGACAGGCTCAGGGCGAGCAGGGTGAGCAGGGGCCGCACCGCCGGCTCGTCGCGCAGGGGCACTCGTGCTCCCGGCACGGTGACCGGCACCGACTCCGCCGACAGGGCGCGTCGCAGCGCCGCCGCCTGCGAGCCCGAGCGCACGATGACGGCCAGCTGCTCCCACGGCACCCCCTCCTGCAGATGCGCGCGGCGCAGCGTCATCGCGATATGCCGCGCCTCGTGAGCGGCCGACGGGGTCACAGCCACCTCGACCCCCGAACTCGCGCCGCGCGGTCCCCTGGCCAAGGGCTGCCGGTGCGCGGCCACCCCGGCGGTACCGATCTGCGCAGCGACCCGGTCGGCGACAGCGACCACCTCCGGGCCTGCCCGGTGACAGGTGCGCAGCACCACCGCACCGGAGGCACTGCCCGCACCCTGTTCGCCGAGCCCCAAGCCCGGCAGGGGCGGCCGCAGGTACTCGGGCTCACCACGCCACGCCGTGAGCAGCGCGTGCGGCTGCGCCCCGCGGAACGTCTGGGTGGCCACGTCTGGATCTCCGACGAGCAGGAGACGGACGCCTAGGTCGGCGAGGCGCGCCAGCAGCACGACGCCGGCCCGGGTCAGCTCCTGCGCGTCGTCGACCACAACGAGCCGCAGGCCACCGACGAGCGCCGCGGCACCGACGGGCGCAGCGGCGGCGCCCTGGCCAGCCGGCCCGGCCTCGCTCGCCTCGGAGAGCACCGCGATGGCCTGCGCGAGCAGGCCGGCCGAGTCCAACGCCCCCGGCCGGCTCAGCGCGCTGACCTCCTCGTACTCGGCCAGAACATCGGCAGCCGCCGCCCACACCGGCACCTCGTGCGCCGCCGCCAGCGCCCGCAGGTGGCCCGCCCCCACGCCGTGCTCGGCCAGCCGCATGAGCAGCTCGCGCAGTTCGGCGCGCAACCCACGCGTCGTCGTCGCCTCCCGCAGCGACTCCGGCCAGTGCGGGACGCGCCCGTGGCCCGCCGCGTGCCCGGCCAGCAGCTCGCGCAGGATGACGTCTTGTTCGGCGCCGGTGATGAGTTGCGGCGCCACCGTCGCCTCCTCCTGCGCCCGGGATCGGACCAGCGAGAACGCCAACGACTCCATGGTGCGCACGGGCACATGACTCGTGGTGGCCGCCAGTGCCCGGCTCAGCCGCTCACGCAGCCGCCCTGCCTGGACCCGCGAGGGCGCGATGAGCAGACACTGGTGCGGCCCCAACCCTTCACCCCGCACCGCGTGCAGGATGCGGTGCACGGCCACCGTCGTCTTGCCCGTGCCCGGCGCACCCACCACCCGCCGCACCGACCCCGCGGCAAGGACGCCCGCGCGCTGCGCGGCATCGAGCCTCGACCAGTCCGGCAGCTCGACCGGCTCGCGCCCGAGGCCACCGGCACCCGCGCTGTCGGCGGCGTCGGCGGAATCGGCGGCGAAGGCGGTGCCCGCGGCTGTCTGGATGCTCACAGCCATGATCAGATCACCGACCGCCGACAAGCTTCGCCGTCGCACCCACCCTGGCCGGTTGACCTGCACAGACGCGCAGGCTCCCGGGCGTGTTGCCCACGGCCCGGGCGCGCTGGCGGGCTCCGCACGGGCGGGCTGGAGGCTACGTCGGGCCGCCCATGCCTACGTCCGTGGGCGATAACATGCCCGGAAAGCGTAGAGAACGAACCACAGGGAGAGTCGTGGCCATCGACGACGAACGGCCCGCAGCACCGAGCCGCACGCGGTTACCGCGTTCGGCCCGCCGCGCCCAGTTGCTGGCGGCGGCGCAGGCGGTGTTCGTCGAGAGCGGCTACCACGCCGCTGGCATGGATGAGATCGCAGAGCAAGCGGGCGTCTCCAAACCCGTTCTTTACCAACACTTTCCTGGCAAACGTGAGTTGTACCTGGCGCTGCTGGACAAGGCCGACGAGGCGATCGTGGCCGAGGTGCTCAGCGGCATGGACGTCTCCCGCGACAACAAGGAGCGGGTCGTCGCCACGATCAGCGCCTACTTCGCGTTCGTCGCCCGTGAGGGAGCGGCCTACCGGCTCGTCTTCGAATCGGATCTCGTCAACGATCCTCAGGTACGTAGCCGCATCGACGCCGTCCAGGAGCACTGCGCCCAAGCGGTCGCGGCCGTCATCCGCACCGACACGGACTGCTCGCAGGCGCAGGCGCTGCTGCTCGCCACCGGCGTCGTGGGAATGGCCCAGATCGCGGCCCGACAGTGGTTGAGCAGCGGTGAGCAGATGCCCCAGGAGGAGGCGGTGCGGCTGGTCGCCCAACTCGCCTGGCGCGGCATGCGCGGCCTGCCCCGAACCGGCTCCGACCCCGCCGCCAACTGAACGAAGCAGGCCCGTCTACCCTGGAAGGGACGGTCGGCGACGCCCCCGGGCGACCTCCGACCACGACCCCAGGATTCGCCACCAGCGGATCAGACGCAGCGTTGGCGCACGATCGCCACGAGACCTAGGGAGACCGGCATGGAGATCAAGATCGGTGTGCTGCACACCTCCCGCGAGATCACCCTCGAGAGCGACCAGACCCCGGAGGAGATCGAGCAGGCCGTCGCCGACGCCCTCAAGTCCGGAACGGTGCTGCGGCTCGTAGACCGCAAGGGCAGCGTCATCCTCGTGCCGGGCGCAACCTTGGCGTACATCGAGATCGGCAGCCAGCGCAAGGGTGGCGTCGGCTTCGGCCAGCTCTGATCGAGTGCGAACCCAAGGGGGCCCCACTCGACTCTCTGAGCACAACAGCGAGCACGCAAACCGGGCATAGCGGATTCGGTCGCCGACCCGGGTACCATGGCAATGTCAACAGGTGCCCGGTCGGCCGATAACGACACCCCTAGTCATCGCACGGCGATGATCGTCGCAGCACTCGCTGCGCCCGCCCAGCCCCTCACGGAGCAGGCAAAAGACCGGGCCACCCGCGCGGGTGGCCCGATGGACAAACCTCCGATCGGCCCTGACCGCCGTGCGTCGGCGCGCCCCGAGATGAGCTCGAGGCCACCGCGACGCGCCACCGATCGAGAGAGTCCATGACACAAACGCACAACGACGTCGCCGAGCAGGCGACGCCCATCATCGAGGCCGAGCTCGTCGAGGCCCCGGAAGCAGCCCCCCAGGCACCCGCCCCCACGTTCGCCGACTTCGGCGTACACCCCGACATCGTCGCGGCGCTGGCCGGCGCGGGCATCGTTCACCCGTTCCCGATCCAGGCGATGACCGCGCCGGTCGCGCTCACAGGCCACGACATCATCGGCCAGGCCAAGACGGGCACGGGCAAGACCCTCGGCTTCGGCGTGCCCTTGCTCAATAAGGTGGTGGCCCCCGGCGACGAGAGTTTCGAGTCGCTGCCCCACCCGGGTCGCCCGCAGGCGCTCGTCGTCGTCCCGACCCGGGAGCTGTGCACCCAGGTGACCGGCGACCTCAAGACCGCCGGCAAGAAGCGCGGGATCCGCGTCGAGAGCATCTACGGCGGCCGCGCGTTCGAGCCGCAGATCGAGGCTCTGCGCCGCGGCGTCGAGGTCATCGTCGGCACCCCGGGCCGGCTCATCGACCTCAACAAGCAGGGCCACCTCGCTCTGTCCAACGTGCGTACGGTCGTGCTGGACGAGGCCGACGAGATGCTGGACCTGGGCTTCCTGCCCGACGTCGAGAAGATCCTCGCGCAGACCCCGGCTTCGCGGCAGACCATGCTGTTCTCCGCGACGATGCCCGGTGCCGTGGTCGCCCTCGCCCGCCGATACATGACGCAGCCGACGCACATCCGCGCCGTCTCCGATGCCGGTGACGACCGCCAGACCGTCGCCGCCATCGAGCAGTTCGTCTACCGTGCCCACGCGATGGACAAGGTCGAGCTGCTCTCCCGCGTGCTGCAGGCCAAGGGCCGCGGGCTGACGATCATCTTCTCGCGCACCAAGCGCACCGCCGCCAAGGTCGCCGACGAGCTCGTCGACCGCGGGTTCGCCGCCGCGGCCATCCACGGCGACCTCGGCCAGGGGGCCCGCGAGCAGGCGCTGCGCGCGTTCCGCAACGGCAAGGTCGACATCCTCGTCGCCACCGACGTGGCGGCCCGCGGCATCGACGTGCCCAACGTGACCCACGTCGTGAACTACCAGTGCCCCGAAGACGAGAAGACCTACCTGCACCGCACGGGCCGCACGGGCCGCGCGGGCCTGACCGGCGTGGCGATCACCCTCGTCGACTGGGATGACCTGCCCCGCTGGGGGCTCATCAACAAGGCCCTCGACCTGGGCATCCCGGACCCGGAGGAGACCTACTCCTCCTCCGAACACCTCTACGAGGACCTCGAGATCGACCCCTCGGTCACCGGTCGGCTACCCAAGGCCGCGCGTACCCGCGAGGGATTGGACGCCGAGGTGATCGAAGACCTGGGCGAGACCGGTCGGGGCGCCGGCCGGGGCCGCCGGGACGGCGGTCGTGAGGGCGGCCGCAGCGCGGGTCGCGAGGGC
>NZ_BAHD01000057.1 GCF_000298215.1 Kineosphaera limosa NBRC 100340
CCCCGGCGGCGCCCGCTCCTGCGGCGGCCAAGCCCAGCGCCGCACCGGCACCTTCTCCGGCGCACCCGTCGGGCCACCCGAGCGCGGCCGAGGCCTTCGCCAAGTTCCGAGGCGATGCCGGGGGTGGGCCGCCCGTGGCTACCGCGCCGCCGGCCGACTCGGCGCCGACTGCGGCTCCGGGGCCGCCAGCGAGTGAACCGGCTGCGACCCCCGACCCGCAGGCCTCGGCTGGTGAGACGGCGCGCGCCGACGAGCCCACCGAGCCCTCGCCCGCCGAGCAGCCAGCCACTCCCGAGCCTGCTGCCACTCCCGCTCCGGCGCCCGCCCAGTCGAGCACCACACCCGCCGGCGGTCGCGCAGACGCGGCGGCCTGGCAGCGCCTGGTCGACGCCGCCGACGGCAAGACCCTGCCCGCCTCGGAGGCGCTGAAGATCCTGCGCGGCGAATAGCCAACCAGCACCCCAGCCCACCCCTCCCCGATAGTCGTACTCTCCGGCCTGCTTCAGAGAATGGCTCTGCAGGTCGCCGCGAAGTAGGGCTCTCGGAGAGGGGTGGGCTGGTCTATGGGCCGTCGAGGCCGGTGACGCCGGGCGGCCCCCGGGGCCGGCCAAGGGCCAGGATCTGACCGCAGCCAGGTCGACACTGCGGGTGTCCCGTTGCCGGACCCTCCGGCACACGAGCCTTCCCGATTCGAAGGAGCGCCCATGTCCCTCACAGTCACCCCCGCCGTGCGCAGCGAGATCGACGAGCTCACCAGTTACGTCGAGCAGCAGCTGCGCGCGATCCGCACGTCCGCCTACGGCCTCACCGACGAACAGGCGCGGGTCACGCCCTGCGCGAGCGCCCTCTCGATCGGCGGCATCGTCAAGCACTGCGCCTACGTGGCCGACGGCTGGCGCCGCCGCCGCACCCAAGAGCCGGGCCCGGTCGATCCGCAGGCCTTTGCCGAGACGGCGCAGGCCTTCATGGCCAGCTTCGCGCTCACCGACCAGGAGTCCATCACGGACGCCCTGGCCGACTTCGACGCCGCGGCCGAGCGACTCCTCTGCGACCTGCGCGCCCTCGACCCCGATGCCGAGGTGCTCGAACCGCCGGCCCCCTGGGACGGCCGCTTCGAGCCGACGCCCACCCGCGCCCGGTACGCGATCCTGCACGAGATCGAGGAGTTCGCCCGTCACGCGGGTCACGCCGACATCATCCGCGAACAGCTCGACGGCGCCGACGCCGGTGGGCTCGACCTCGCAGTCACCGGCCGGCCGGGCAACGACTTCATCCGCCCCTGGACCCCAGAACCTAAGGCGTGACCCGTCTCCCACCCGGGGTGTTCTACGAACGAGGATCCACGGGCCCCTGCCGGTGAACCAGAGCACGCTGAGATGTAGCCCTCGCCACACACCACCGGGCGGCGATGACAGAGTACCGGCATGAACTTCTGCCCGGCCCAGGGCGACGCAACCGCCGAGCACGCTGATCGCGGCGCTGAAGGAGTGAGCGATGTTCGGTAGGCGAAAGAATCAGCCCGATCAGTACCCCTCACCCTACGAGGGGTCGGACTGGGCGGCGTTACGGGACTATCTCGAGCGACGCGCTCCGCTGCTCGACGCCCATGCCGATCCGATGTTCCGACCACGGGAGCAACTCGTCACCATTGAACGTCTCGATGTCAGCGTCGGCGTGGCGGGTGAGCCGTCGGTCGCCCGCTGGGTGCAACTCCTCGGCGGGGGCCCCACCGTCATTCTTCAGGCGAACACCTCACCCCGCGCGGCTGACGACCGGGGCCTACTTGAGCGGGGGTGGAGCGTCTTTGAACCACGAGGAGGCCCTGTCCTCCTCAATGCGACAGTGGCACTCGACGCCGGCGGTTGTCACCAGATCGTCGAGATGGCCCTCGACGCCCTCACTGCACCCCCCAGGGGCGAAGATCCGGTGCACTTGCGGGTCGTGGACGCAGCGTGTAGGCCGCAGGAACAAAGGGGTTGAGTCGACACTTCCCTCACGGCACAGCTCAGTTGGCATGCGATAGATCCGGCCCCAGCGGCCAGAGACATCGAAGGGGGGTCAGCTGGAGAAGTCGTTGTCGTCGGTGGTGGCGGCGCCGGCGAACTGGGCGTTGTAGAGGCGGGCGTAGGCGCCGTTACGCTCCAGCAACTGCTCGTGGTTGCCCTGCTCGACGATGCGGCCGTCCTCCATCACGAGAATGAGATCGGCGTCCCGGATGGTGGAGAGCCGGTGGGCGATGACGAAGCTCGTGCGATCGGTGCGCAGCGCGGCCATCGCCTGCTGCAGCAGCAACTCGGTACGGGTGTCCACCGAACTGGTCGCCTCGTCGAGGATGAGCAGCGACGGCTGAGACACGAACGCCCGCGCGATCGTGATGAGCTGGCGCTCCCCCGCGGACACGTTGGCGCCCTCGTCCTCGATGATCGTGTCGTAGCCGTCAGGCAGGTGCTGCGCGAACCGGTCCACATAGGTCGCCTCGGCAGCCGCGCGGATCTCCTCGTCGGTCGCGTCGGGGCGCCCGTAGGCGATGTTGTCGCGGATCGTGCCCTTGAACAGCCACGCGTCCTGCAGCACCATCCCGATCTCGTCGCGCAACTCGTCCCGAGACAGGTCGGTGATGTCGACACCGTCGAGCCTGATCCGGCCGCCGTCCAGCTCGTAGAACCGCATGATGAGGTTCACCAGCGTCGTCTTGCCGGCGCCGGTCGGCCCGACGATCGCCACGGTCTGGCCGGGCTCGGCGACCAGCGACAAGTCCTCGATGAGCGGCTTGTCGGGGCTGTAGGAGAAGTCGACGTTCTCGAACTCGATGCGCCCGCACGAGCCCTCGAGCGCCGGCCCGGCCACATCGGGCACCTGCTCTTGCGCGTCCAGCAGCTCGAACACCCGCTCCGCCGACGCCACCCCCGACTGCAGCAGGTTGGCCATCGAGGCCACCTGCGTGATCGGCTGGGTGAACTGCCGCGAGTACTGGATGAAGGCCTGCACGTCGCCGAGCGTCAACGCGCCCGTGGTGACCCGCAGGCCGCCGACGACCGCGACGAGCACGAACGACAGGTTGCCGACGAAGAACATGATCGGCATGATCATCCCGCTGACGGCCTGAGCCCCGAACGCGGCCTTCTGCAGCTCCCGGTTCGTCGTCTCGACACGCGCGATGACCTCCTCCCGGCGGCCGAACACCGTCACCAGCTCGTGCCCGGTGAACGCCTCCTCGATCTGCCCGCCGAGATCACCGGTAGCCGCCCACTGCCTGATGAACAGCTTCTGGCTGCGTTTGGCGATGAGGGCCGTGACCCCGATCGACACGGGGACCGAGATCAGCGCGATGAGCGTGAGCATCGGGGAGATCCACAGCATGAGCGCGAGGATCGCGACGACCTGCACGAGGGAGTTCAGCAGCTGCCCGAAGGTCTGCTGCAGGCTCTGGGTGAGGTTGTCGATGTCGTTGGTGACGCGACTGAGCAACTCGCCCCGCGGCCTGCGGTCGAAGTAGCTCAGTGGTAGCCGGTGCAGCTTCTCCTCGACATCGCGGCGCAACTGACGCATCGCGTTGACCGCGACGTCGTTGAACAGCCGGCCGGCCAGCCATGCGAGCAGCGCCGCGACGACGTACAGGCCGAGCACCAGCAGCAGGATGCGCGCCAACCCGCCGAAGTCGATGCCCTGCCCCGGCACGACGTTCATGCCGCCGAGCATGTCGGCGAAGGTCGTGTCGCCGCGGGCGCGCAACCCCTCGATGACCTGCTCCTTGCTGACCCCGGAGGGCAGCTGGGAGCCGATGAAGCCGGCGAAGATGAGGTCGGTGCCCCAGCCCAGCACCCGCGGCCCCAGTGTGGAGAGGATGACGGAGGCGATCGTCAGCACGAAGCCGCCGATGAGCTGGGTGCGCATCGGCGTCAGGCGACGCAGGATGCGGGCCGAGGAGGCGCGGAAGTTCAGCGATTTCTCCACCGGCATCGCCATGGCCGGCCCACGCCCCGGGCCACCGCCGGCCCCGCCCGGCGCAGGGCCACCGGGGCTGCCGGGCCGCGGCACCGCCGGCCGATCCTGGCCCCCACCGGAGGTCGCGTTCGTGGTGCTGCTCATGCCGTCACCGCCAGCTGCGACTCGACGATCTGCTGGTATTCCGTGCAGGTCGCCAGCAGTTCCTCGTGCCTGCCCAATCCGACGATGCGGCCGGCCTCGAGCACGACGATCTGATCGGCGTCCTCAATGGTGGAGACGCGTTGGGCGACGATGACGACCGTCGCGTCCGCCGTGTACGGCTTGAGCGCGGCGCGCAGCCGCGCGTCGGTGGCCAGGTCCAAGGCGGAGAAGGAGTCGTCGAACAGGTACAGCTCGGGCTGCGCGACGAGCGCCCGGGCGATGCACAGCCGCTGCCGCTGGCCGCCGGACACGTTCGTGCCGCCCTGGGCGATCGACGCCTCCAGGCCGCCGTCCATCGCCTGCACGAACGACGCCGCTTGGGCGATCTCCAGCGCCCGCCACAGCTGTTCGTCGGTCGCGTCCGGATTGCCGTAGCGCAGGTTACTGGCGACCGTGCCGCTGAACAGGTACGGCCGTTGCGGCACGAGCCCCACCCGACGCCACAGCTGCTCGGGGTCGATCTCACGCACGTCGACACCGTCGAGGCGCACGCTGCCGCCGGTGGCGTCGAAGAGCCGCGGCAGCAGGTTGACCAGCGTCGTCTTGCCGGAGCCGGTGGAGCCGATGATCGCCGTGACCGTGCCGGGACGCGCGGTGAAGCTGATGTCGCAGAGCACTGGCGAGTCGGCGCCGGGGTAGGTGAAGCTCACGTCGCGCAACTCCAGCAACCCGCGAGCCTGCCCGATCGGGGTGGGATTGCTGGGCGGCACGACCGTCGAGCTGGTCTGCAGCACCTCCATGATGCGCTCCGCCGAGACCGAGGCTCGCGGGATCATCGTGGCGACCATCGTGGCCATCATGACGCTCATGAGGATCTGGATGAGGTAGCTGATGTAGGCGAACAGCGCCCCGACCTGCATGTCTCCGGAGTCGATGCGGTGTGCACCGAACCACAGCACCGCCACCGTCGAGACGTTCATGACGAGCATGACGATGGGGAACATCAGCACCATGAGTCGCCCGACGCCCAACTGGGTGTCGGTCAACTCGTTGTTGGCGACGGCGAACCGCTCCCGCTCCTGCTCCTCGCGGACGAAGGCCCGCACGACCCGGATGCCGGTGATCTGCTCGCGCAGCACCCGGTTGACGTTGTCGAGGCGCGTCTGGGAGAGCCGGAACAGCGGCACCATCTTGCGGATGATGAGCAGGATCGCCACGAGCAGAACCGGCACCGAGACCGCAACCAGCCAGGAAAGGCCTACGTCTTCGCGCAGCGCCATGATGACTCCGCCGACCATCGTGATCGGCGCGGCGACGAGCATGATGGCGCCCATGACGACGAGCTGCTGAATCTGCTGCACATCGTTGGTGTTGCGGGTGATCAGCGAGGGCGCCCCGAACTGCGCGACCTCACGCGAGGAGAAGCTCATGACCCGACGCAGCAGCGCGGCGCGCACGTCGGCGCCCATGCCCATCGCGGCGTGCGCGCCGGCCCGCACGGCCCCGATCTGGGCAAAGACCTGCACCAGGCTGAACCCGAGCATCCACACCGAGACCGCCCAGATGTGCGCGGTGTCGCCGACGGCCACGCCGTTGTCGATGATGTCGGCGTTCAGGCTCGGCAGGAAAAGCCCGGAAATGCCGGCGACGAACTGCAGCACAATGACGGCGATGAGCGCGCCGCGATAGCGCGCTAGGTAAGTGCGGAGCAGGCGGCTCAGCATGGGCACTCCTTGGTGGCTGAAGGGGTGGCTGAAGGGGTGGCTGAAGTGGGGGCTGAAGTGGTGACGGGCGGTGTGATCTCTTGCTCGCGGCGGGCGGCGCCGTCGAGCAGTAGGTCGGTGACCTCGGCGGCCGACAGCAGTTGGGCGCGCCCGATCTGTCGGCTGGCGTTGCCGAATGCGAGCAGGCGCAGGACGTGGGCGAACTCCTCTGGACCCAAGCGCAAGTGGTCCGCGTCGCACGCGAAGAGTGACTCCAGCGCGGTGCGTTCACCGGGGTGGGCGCTGGGGATCTTCGCTTCGGGGTCGGGGCAGCCAGGGTGGCGGTGGTGTGCCGGCGGGCCGTTGACGCCCAAAGGCTGCAACACCTCGAGCAGCCCGGCGAAGCGCTCCATGAGCAGCTGGGTGGCGGCCAGCGTTCGCTCGCGCAGGGGCAGCGTCGGATCGATACCACCGATCGCGGTGCGCAGCGGCACAGGGCAGGCGATGGCGCCGACCACGGCATCCGTCAGCGCGTCCTTGGTCTCGAAGGCCCGGAACATCGTGCCCTCGGCTATGCCGGCGGCCTTGGCGATGTCGCGGGTGTTGGGCAGCTCGTGCCGCTCGCGCACCAGGCCGATCGTCACGTCGACCAGATGCCTGCGGCGCTCGTCCTGGCTCAGTGCAGGTGCGCGGCGGGCAGTCACGCGCCAGATCGTACGTGGAGTGAGTGCTCACTCACAACCTGGTTTGCGCTCCACCGAGCCCACTCTCAGATCGTCGCGCCGGCGCTCGGGTCGTCGGGCAGCAGGGTGCGGACCAGGAACGTAGCGGCCAAATCGTGCCAAAGGGGCGCCCGGCGCAGCATGAGGTGGCCCGCGCCGGCGAGGCGCTCGAAGGCGACCGACCGGCCATCGGCGCGGGCCCGGCGCACGAACGCCTCCGTGTCGGCGATCGGGCAGACGAGGTCGGCGGCACCGTGCAGGATCAGCACGTCGCGGTCGGCCAGGGGCTGAACGTCTTCGCCCGGCGGCAGCCAGGGCGCGAGCGCGACGACAGAACGGACCGCGCGATGGTCAGCGACCCGCAGTGCCGTCCGCCCGCCCAGCGAGTGCCCCAGCAGCCCGATCGGCACGCCCGGGGCAGCCTCCGCCAGGTCGTCCAGGGCCAATCGCGCCTCGACGGCCGTCGAGGCCGCAGCACCGTTCCAGCCGTTGTGCCGGTGCCGCAGCCGGACGACGGCGATGCGGTCCTCGCTGCGGCGGCGCACCGCGCGGCCGTAAGGGATCATCCGCAGGTAGGGGGCGCCCAGCCGACTCGCCTCGCGAAACCCCCGCTCCGGGCCGCCGTGCAGCAACACGAGGATCGCCGTCGACGGGGTGGGAGTCGGCACCACCTCCAGGTGCGGCCGCACCGGCTCCGGCAGATCCTCCGGCAACTCCCCCGGCGGGGGCGCCGCACTGGGCACAGCTGCTCCTACACCTGGGAGCGAAAAAAGTTGGCGTGGGAGCGGCTGGCCGTCGGGCCGCGCTGCCCCTGGTAGTGCGAGCCGCGCGCGGCGGATCCGTAGGGGTGCAGCGCCGAGCTGGTGAGCCGGAAGAAGCACAGCTGGCCGATCTTCATCCCCGGCCACAGCTTGATGGGCAGGGTTGCGACATTGCTGAGCTCCAACGTCACGTGCCCAGAGAAGCCTGGATCGACGAAGCCCGCAGTCGCGTGGGTCAGCAACCCGAGGCGCCCCAGCGAGCTCTTGCCCTCGACGCGAGCGGCGACGTCGTCGGGCAGGGTCACCGCCTCGAACGTCGACCCGAGCACGAACTCCCCCGGGTGCAGGATGAAGCACTCGTCCGGCTCCACCTCGACGAGCCGGGTCAGTTCCGGCTGCTCCTGCGAGGGGTCGATGACCGCGTACTTGTGGTTGTCGAACAGGCGGAAGTAGCGATCCATCCGCACGTCGATGCTCGACGGCTGGATCATGCCCGGCTCGAAGGGGTCGAGCACGACCCGCCCGGCATCGACCTCGGCCTGGATATCGCGATCAGACAGCAGCACGGCGTCAGGCTACCCGCGCGGGGCCGGGGTGGGCAGACGGTGCCCACGACAGCGCCACGGGCGCCGAATCTCCTTGTGCCACAACGATCAGCAGCCCCTTGGACCAGCGGGCATACCGAGATTTTGCACAACTGGCACTCAGCCCGGCCACCGGCGCGCCGAAAGGAGTTCGCGAGCGGTGGGCGATGTGCGACGTCCAAGACGGCCGGCGTCGGAGGGGGCGCCGGTCGTCGTGGAGGTCGCATGCGTCCGCCCGGAGGGGCTCGCGGTCCACTCTCTGACCGCCGAGCACCGGCGCCGACCCCCGAGGACTGACCAGGCATGACTGCGCGTCCCAGCCGTCCCGCCCACCCCAACTCTTCCCGCGGACGCCCGACCGCACAGCTGCGTCGCCGGGCCGTTGCGGTCACGGTCGGAGCGCTGCTCGCCCTACCGGTCGGGGGCCTCGCGCAGGCGCCGGCCGGCGCCGCCCCCCTGTCGACGGCCGCGGGAGCATCTGTCGCGGCGGGCGCCACTGGCACCACCGTCTCCGCGAATCACGCGCAGCTCGCGCAGGTCGGCGTCGCTGCGGCCAGCGCCGACCCGGTGCGCCTGTCGACCGCCCTGCAGGCCACGATCGCCCGGCAACTCGCCGGGGGCGCCCGCAGCCAGTACCTGGCGGGCCTCAGCGGCTACGTCGTCGACACCGCGACCGGGGAGGTCGTGTGGTCGCGCTCGCCGGACCGCACCCGGATGCCTGCGTCGACGCAGAAGGTCATCACGGCGTTCGTCACGCTGCGCTCGCTGCATCCGCAGGCTCAGATCATCACCAAGACCGTGCAGTCCCAGGCCAACCCGGGCAATGTCTACGTCGTCGGCGGTGGCGACCCGACGCTGACCCGAGCCCGCATCAACGCCCTCGCGGCGCAGACCGCCGCCGCCCTGCAGGCGCAGGGGCGCACGAGCGTCAACCTCTACCTCGACGACACGGTGTTCCCGCGCCCGACCTTGGCGACGGGCTGGAAGAGCAGCTACCTGCGCGGCGACGTGCAGCAGGTGCGCGGCCTGACCCTGCGCAGCTATCGCGGCGCCGACGGGACGCTGGCCGCGGGCGCGGCCTTTCGCTCCGAGCTCACCAAACGCGGTGTCGCCGTGGGCAACTACGGCCGCGGCACGGCCCCCGGCTCGGACGAGTTGGCGCGGACCGCGTCGGCATCGATCACCGCGATCATGAGCGTCATGCTCAACAACTCCGACAACGACTACGCGGAGTACCTGCTGCGCTTGTCGGCGTTGCGGGCCGGTGAGGCCCCGACGTGGAACGGCTCGCTGCGGCACGCCCGCTCCGTGCTGGCGGCCAACGGCATCCCGCTGACCGGGTACGCCGCCTACGACGGCTCCGGCCTGTCGCGCAGCAACCGGATGCCGGTGCGCACCCTGGTGCAGACCCTCACCGCGATGTACCAGGACCCGCAGGACCGGGCGCTCGTGTTCCGCCGCGGCGCGCTGCCGATCTCGGGGCAGACCGGCACCCTACGCACGCGTTACCACTCGAGCGTGCAGCGGTGCGCGGTCGGCAAGGTCAACGCCAAGACGGGCACGCTGGGCGATGTCGTGGCGCTCGCGGGCGTCGCGCACGGGGCCGACGGCCGCGACCGCATCTTCGCTTTCCTGGAGAACGGCAATCGCCGGACCGCCGCGGTGCGCAACGCCGTCGACACCCTGGCGACCAGCACCGTCGGCTGCCGCTGACCGTCGGCTACCGCTGGGCGTCCGACCGCCACGACCTCCCCCCGGCTGTCCCGACCGCCGAGCGCCTCGGGTACAGTTGTCCGTCGACGCGATCCACCGTGGTCGCGATCCGTTGCAGGAGACTGGCGAGCCTCGCTGAGATTTTCGAGAAACCGTCCGTGACCTGCAATAACGCGAGTGTAGTTCAATGGTAGAACATCAGCTTCCCAAGCTGAACACGCGGGTTCGATTCCCGTCACTCGCTCAACACTGGCCTCAGCCCGCCTCGCCGAGCGCGCGGGCTAGAGCCTTCTCGATCTTGCTGGCGTTGTCGGCCAGGCGTTGCGTCTCCCGGCCGACGAGCACGCCGTAGCTATAGGTGTCTTCACCAGCGGCACGGGCCTGGGCGGCGATGCGACGCAGCGTCTCGCGAGCCACCACGGCGTCTTGATGGTCGCCGAGGAGCTCCTGCAAATCCACCCACGCCGCCAGCTCCTGAGCGGGGTCCAGCGGCTGACGCCCGGCACTCTCCTCACCCTCCGCCCCGGCGCTGTCGCGAGCGGCCGCCTCGGCCTCCTCGGCGTCGTCGGCAGCACCTTCGGCAGCGTCGCCCAGCTCGTGCGGCTCCGGCGCGAACTTCGTCGCCGCCTCCACGGCGTACCGCGCAGCCTTGCCCTTCTTGCGCACCTCGTGCAGCTCGAACTCGCGCTCGGCGGGGGTGTCGGCCTCGTCGGCCAGCACCGCGCGCTTCTGCACGCGGTGGGTCGCGGCGAGCAGGAGGTCGTGCAGGCTGCGGCGGCGGCGTTTGCGCCAGGGCAGCGCCAGCAGGAAGTCGGCAATATTGGCCAGCAGGCGTTCGTATCGAGGGCTGTCCAGCGCCGCCACCGCCCGCTCATGCGCCTGGGCGTGCGTCGAATTCAGCTCTCGCCTCAGCCGATTGCGGATCGGGCCGCGCACATCGCGCCGCGGCAGCTCATCGAGTTCACCAAGGATGCGCTCCCGCACCACCTCCCCGTCTCGAGCGCCGCCGAGCGTGCGCGTCAACCAGCGCACCTGACGACGCATCGCCTGCGTCTGCTCCGCGTCGAGCCACGGGCGGATCGTGCGCAGCGTCGCCCGCAGCCGACGGGTGGCGACGCGCATCTTGTGCACCGCGTCGGGGGCGTCGTCGCGAACGGCGCCGGTCAGCGCCTGGATGACGCCGAGTTGGGCCGCCGCGTAACGCCACACCGCCAGTCGCGCCCCGGTGACGTCCGCGGCGATCGACACGTCTTCGGGCACGGCGACCGACGGCCCAGGCTGCAGACCCAGGCTTTCCAGCGCCCGCGCCAGCTTCGACGGGGCCCTTGAGGGGGCCACCCCGATCGTCTCGAAGCCGGCCAACACCGCGGCGACCACAGACGAGGAGGCCGCCTCGGCCTCCGGGGCACTGATGGCCACCGCCGGCTCGGCCGTCACGATCTCGACCTCGACCTCGCGCCAGGTGATCCGCAGCTCGCTGCCGGCCCGACCGGGGCGCCAGGCCTCGACGGTGTCGTCCTCGAGCAGCCCGATCCGCGCGCCGTCGGCGTCGAGCAATTCGCGCCGCACGCGCACGGTGCGCAGCACGCAGACCGGCAGCAGCACCTCCCGACCGATGATCGGGGCGATGACCTCGCGCAGGCTGGCGGGCACGAAGCTACGCGCCGAGCCGAGGGGCGCGGTGTACTCGGTGCGGCGCCACGCCCCGTCGTCGGACTGGCCCCCGGGAGCTTTGAGGTGCCAGCCGGCGTCGGTACCGCCGGTGCGGCGGCGCAACGTGTGCTTGGCGGCGAGCAACGCGAGGTCGGGAGTGTCGTGGTAGACGGCTGTTTGGACCATGCGGCGAGCCGGCCCCACCGTGGTGATCGGACCGAGTCCGGCCAGACGTGGCAGCCGGTCGTCGCGGGACAACTCGAACTTCAGTTCTGTCTCAAGCGCCGCGCCAGTCACGCCCATCAGTCTACGGAAGGAGCACGGTGGCCGCCCGGCCGTGCGACCCGGCCGCCTTCGGCTCTTGCACCACGTCAGGCGTTCGTGCACAATCATGTTACTGGCCGGTAACAAAGGGGTATTCGTGAGCCACTACAAAAGCAACGTCCGCGATCTGGAGTTCAACCTCTTCGAGGTACTGCGGCGCGACGAATTTCTCGGAGAGGGCCCGTTCGCAGACGTCGATGCGGACGTGGCGCGAGAGATTCTGCGGGAGGTCGCCCGACTGGCCGAGAACGAACTCGGCCAGAGCCTGCTGGACTCCGACCGCAATCCGCCGGTCTTCGACCCCAGCACCAACACGGTGACCCTGCCGGAATCGTTCAAGCAGTCGTACAAGGCGTACATCGACGCCGGGTGGGGCATGCTCAACGTGCACGGCGAGCTCGGCGGCACGGTGATCCCGCCGTCGCTGCGCTGGTCGGTGGCCGAGTTGATCCTCGGGGCCAACCCCGCCCTCTACATGTACACGGCCGGTTTCGGCTTCGCCACGATCCTCTACGAACTCGGCACTCCCGAGCAGAAGCAGATCGCCCGGCACATGATCGAGCGGCAGTGGGGCTCGACGATGGTGCTCACCGAGCCCGACGCCGGGTCGGATGTCGGCGCCGGACGCGCTAAGGCGGTACAGCAGGCGGACGGCACCTGGCACATCACCGGCGTCAAGCGGTTCATCACCTCCGCCGAACACGACATGAGCGAGAACATCGTGCACCTCGTGCTGGCCCGCCCGGAGGGGGCGAGCGGCGGCACGAAGGGACTCTCGCTGTTCTGCGTGCCGAAGTTCCACGTCGACCTCGAGACCGGCGACCCGGGCGAGCGCAACGGCGTCTTTGTGACAAATGTCGAGCACAAGATGGGCCTGAAGGTCTCGACGACCTGCGAGCTGCGCTTCGGCGAGAAGGAGCCCGCCGTCGGCACCCTCGTCGGCGATGTGCACGAGGGCATCGCACAGATGTTCCGGGTCATCGAGTACGCGCGCATGATGGTCGGCACGAAGGCCATCGCCACCCTCTCCTCCGGCTACCTCAACGCGCTGCAGTACGCCAAGGAACGTGTGCAGGGTGCGGACATGACCCAGATGGCCGACAAGGCCGCACCGCGCGTCACCATCACCCAGCACCCCGACGTGCGCCGCTCGCTCATGCTGCAGAAGGCCTACGCGGAGGGGCTGCGGGCCCTGGTGCTCTACACCGCTTCCCTGCAGGACGTCGTCGCGCGGCACGAGCTGTCGACCAGCGAGGTGCACGCCGAGCCGGGTTCGGGTGCCGAGGCCGGTTCGGAGGTCGACCTCGCGATGCGCGTCAACGACCTGCTGCTGCCGATCGTCAAGGGCGTCGGCTCGGAGCGGGCGTGGGTGCTGCTGGGCACCGAGTCGCTGCAGACCCTCGGCGGGTCCGGCTTCCTGCAGGACTACCCGATCGAGCAGTACGTGCGCGACGCCAAGATCGACACGCTGTACGAGGGCACGACCGCGATCCAGGGCATGGACTTCTTCTTCCGCAAGATCATCCGCGACAAGGGCGTGGCCCTCGGGCACGTCGCCGCGCAGATCCAGGGCTTCGTCACCGACGGGCCAGCGGCGCTGGGCACCGAGCGCAAGTTGCTCGGCCGCGCCGGCGAAGACGTGCAGGCGATCCTGGGCTACATGGTCGGCGAGCTGATGAAGTCGGACCCGCGCACCGGGGAGGACAACGACCCGCGCAACCTGTACAAGATCGGGCAGAACACCACCCGGCTGCTGATGGCCGCCGGTGACGTGATGGTCGGCTGGCTGCTGCTGCGGCAGGCGGAGATCGCCCTGCAAGCTCTGGAGCGCGAGAACCTATCCGACGCTGACCAGGCCTTCTACACGGGCAAGGTCGCCGCCGCCCGCTTCTTCGCCCGCACCGTGCTGCCGCTGCTGGCCGGCGAGCGCGACATCGCCACCCACACCGACAACGCCCTCATGGACCTGCCCGAGGCCGCCTTCTAGCCCGGGCGGGCCACCCCTGTCCGACCCGCCGCCCACCCCTGTCCGACCCCGCCGCCCGCCCCTGTCCGTCCCCCGCCGCCCGGCCCCTGTCCGTCCCCCGCCGCCCGGCCCCTGTCCGTCCCCCGCCGCCCGGCCCCCCACTCGACGGTTGCGCCTACTGCCGACGGTCGCTGTTGCGACCGCAACCCTCGGCAGGGAGCGCGCCCGTCGACCCGGGGGCTGGGACCCCGGGGGCTGGGCCGGACGGGGCGCCCCACCCCACCCGCCGACCGTCGCGCCTACTGCCGACGGGTGCCGTTGCGACCGCAACCCTCGGCAGGAAGGGCGACCGTCGACCTGGGGGGCTGGGCTGGGGGCTGGGCTGGCGGCTGGGCTGGGCTTTCCGCCAAAGCAAAGGAGCCGGCGCCCCCCGAGGGCGCCGGCTTCCTGTGCTCATCCTGCCGCCTGCACCGCCCGGCCGGGGAGAGTCTGTCCACATGGCAGGACAGAACTTGTCGACATGCGGTCGTGTTGTCGACAAGGACTAGGAGCGCAGGCGGGCGCGCAGCCTCGCGGCGACCGTCTGGGGGTCCTCGGCCTGCGTGAGCACCCGGACGACGACCGCCCGGGTGGCGCCGGCGTCGACGACCTGCCCCAGCGTCTCCTCGTCGATGCCGCCGATGGCGAACCACGGTTTGGCCTGCGGTTCTTGGGCCGGGGACGCTTGGGCTGCGGCACGGACCAGGTCGAGACCGACGCCGGGGCGCCCGGGTTTGGTGGGCGTGGCCCAGACCGGGCCGGTACAGAAGTAGTCGACATCGTCGTCGGCGAGCGCGACGGCCAGCTGCTGTGGGTCGTGGGTGGAGCGCCCCACAAGCGCCTGGGGCACCAACTGTCGACACTGAGCCGGGGTGAGGTCGCCCTGGCCGACATGCAGCACGTCGGCTCCCGACAGGATCGCTACGTCGGCGCGATCGTTGGCGCTGAACAGCGCGTTGGCCTCGGCGGCTCGGCGCGCCAGCACCCCCAACAGTTCGAGCTCGCGGGCGGCCTCCAGGGTCTTGTCGCGCAGCTGGATGATGTCGACGCCCCCGGCGAAACACGCGGCGACGAACGCGTCGAAGTCACCGCGCGCCTCCCGGGCGTCGGTGCACAGGTAGAGGTGGGCGCCCTGGAGTCGGGCCCGCAGGTCGGCGCTCTGGATGGCAGTGGGTGCGGCGGCGGGCGCGTCGATCGGCATACGCCCCACCGTAGGGGGCCCGCGCGGCGGCGCGAGTGGCGCCGCGAGGCCGGCGGTCGCGGGTTGGTCGCGGGTGGCCGTGGGCGGCCCGCGCTGCCGCCCTCGGCGGCCCGGGATACGGTGGGGAAAATCCGCGGGAGCCACAGCGCGCGGGGCACCGGGCCACCGGGCCGCCGCGCAGGGTGGCTGAGAGGGCGCCCGCAGGCGCCGACCGCTCGAACCTGTCTGGGTCATGCCGGCGAAGGGAGGGTGCATGCGCGTCGTCGTCGTCGGAGCGGGCATCGTCGGGCTGGCCATCGGGTGGCGCCTGTCGACGCAGGGCATGCGGGTGGTGCTCGTCGATCCCGCGCCGGCCACCGGGGCCACCCACGCGGCGGCGGGGATGCTCGCTCCGGTCGCCGAGACGTACTACCGCGAGGAGGCGTTGGGCCGGCTCTGCCTGGCGTCGGCCGCACGCTATCCGGAGTTCGTCGCGCAGGTCGGGCAGGCGCTGGGTCGGTCGGAGGCCGACGTTGGCTATCTGCCGACGCGCACCCTCATCGTCGGCGCCGACTCCGCGGATCGCGGCTCGCTGAGCGACCTGCACGAGCTGTCGACGTCGTTGGGGTTGGCATCGCAGCGCATCACCACCCGCGAGGCGCGGCGTCTCGAACCGCTGCTGGGACCGGGGCTGAGCTGCGCATTTCTGGCCCAGGGCGATCATCAAGTCGATCCGCGGGTGCTGGCCGCGGCGCTGTTGGAGGGGCTGGCTGCGCGTCACGCGAAGTTCGTGCCGGGTCTCGTGACCGCGGTGACGCACGAGGGTGACGACGCCTCCGCGGTCACCGGGGTGCTGCTGGCCGACGGGAGCCGGATCGGCGCCGATGCGGTGGTTCTCGCCAACGCGGTGGGCGCCCGCGACATTGCGGGTCTGGGCTTTGAGCCGGCGGTCCGGCCCGTGTACGGCGACGTGCTGCGCCTCGATGCCCCGGCGTCCCTGCGCGGCCTCATCGGCGGCACGATCCGGGCGTTGGTCGCCGGCCGACCCGCCTACCTGGTGCCCCGTGCGGATGGAACGCTGGTGCTGGGGGCCACGAGCCGCGAGGACGGCAACCCGAGCGTCAGCGTCGGCGGCGTGCACGAGTTGCTGCGCGACGCCATCCGGTTGCTGCCGGCCCTGGCCGAGTTCACGCTGCTGGAGTCGGTGGCCCGGGCTCGTCCCGGCACGCCGGACAACGCGCCGCTGCTGGGGCGGTTGCCGGCGCTCGGCCTCATCGCCGCGACGGGCACCTTCCGCAACGGCGTATTGCTCGCGCCGATCATCGCCGACACCGTGGCCCACCTGGTGGGGACCGCCGACCGGCCCGTCGGCTGTGACCTTGCCGCCTTCGCGCCCGACCGGTTCGCGCAGGCCGACCCTGACCTCGCCGCCGCTGCTGCACCCGCCGACGCCACCGCTGCGCCCGCTGCGGACAGCGGGGCAGCCACGGCCACCGCTACTACGACAAAGGAGCCCGTGTGAGCACCGACGTCACGATCACTGTCAACGACGAGCGGCGCACGCTGCCGCCGGGGTCGACGTGCCGCCAACTCGTCGAGCAGCTGACGGGCCGGGAGGTAGATCCGCTCGGGCGCCCCAGGGAGGGCGCCGGCCTCGGCATCGCACTGGCGGTCGACGGGGCGCTGGTGCCGCGGGCCGAATGGAACGACACACTGTTGCGTGCAGATCAGCGCGTCGAGGTCGTCACCGCCGTGCAGGGAGGGTGAGCGTGAGCGAACAGGTGGGCGTGAGCGTGGGCGAGCAGCTGACGGGAGAGCTGACGGAGCCGTTGGTCATCGACGGAGTGGCGATGTGCTCGCGACTCATCCTGGGCACCGGCGGCATCCCGAGCCTGGACGCGTTGGGCGCGGCGCTCGACGCCTCCGGCACCGAGCTGACGACCGTGGCGATGCGTCGCTACTCCCCCGGCGAGGCGGGCTCGCTGTTCGAGCTGCTGAGCGACCGCGGCATCCGCATCCTGCCGAACACGGCCGGCTGCTTCACCGCGCGCGAGGCGCTGCTGACCGCCGAGCTGGCGCGCGAGGCGTTGGAGACCGACTGGATCAAGCTCGAGGTGATCGCCGACGAGACGACGCTGCTCCCCGACGCCCCGGAGTTGTTGGAGGCGGCCGAGCAGCTCGTCACGAAGGGCTTCAAGGTGTTCGCCTACACCAACGACGACCCGGTCACGGCGCTGCGCCTCGAGGAGCTGGGGTGCGTGGCGGTGATGCCGCTGGGGGCGCCGATCGGCACCGGACTGGGCATTCTCAATCCGCACAACATCGAGCTGATCGTCGCCCGGGCGGGTGTGCCGATCGTGCTCGACGCGGGGATCGGCACGGCCTCGGATGCCGCGTTGGCGATGGAGTTGGGGTGTGACGCGGTGCTGCTGGCGACGGCGGTGACCCGCGCGCACGATCCAGCGCGGATGGGCGCGGCGTTTCGGCATGCGGTGGCGGCCGGGTATCTGGCGCGCCGCGCCGGGCGGATCCCGCAGCGTCGCCACGCCTTGGCGTCCTCGCCGATGGAGGGGCGGCCCGACCTATGAGCACCCCGCTCCCTCCGCTAGTCGAGCCCGGGCCGCCGCTGACGCCGACGCAAAGCCGCCGATATGCGCGCCACGCGATCCTGCCGAGCATCGGCATCGAGGGTCAGCGCCGGCTGCTGGCGGCGAAAGTGCTGGTCATCGGGGCCGGCGGGCTCGGCTCCCCCGCGCTGCTCTACCTGGCTGCGGCGGGGGTGGGGACCATCGGGGTCATCGACGACGACGTGGTGGACGAGTCGAACCTGCACCGCCAGGTCGTGCACGGCGTCGCGGATGTCGGGCGGTTGAAGGTGGAGTCGGCGCGGGACGCGATCGCGCGGATCGACCCGGCCATCACGGTGATCCCGCACGCGCAGCGGCTGACGGTCGAGAACGCTCTGGAGATCATCGGCGGCTACGACCTGGTGCTCGACGGCGCGGACAACTTCGCGACCCGCTACCTGGTGGCCGACGCGTGCGAGATCTCCGGGACGCCGTGCGTGTGGGGTTCGATCCTGCGGTTCGACGGGCAGGTCAGCGTGTTCTGGCCCGGCCGCGGCGCGGTGTACCGCGACCTGTTCCCCGATCCGCCCGATCCGGCGTTGGTGCCGTCGTGCGCGGAGGCCGGGGTGTTCGGCGTGCTGTGCGCGGCGATCGGCGCGGCGATGGGCACGGAGGCGGTCAAGCTCATCACGGGCGTCGGCCGAACCCTCGTCGGCCGGCTGCTGATCTACGACGCCCTCGAGGCGACCTGGCGGGAGCTGGCGATCCGCCCCGACCCGTCGCGGACGCCGATGACCGCACTTGAGGCGGTCGGTGCGTACTGCGCTGCTCCCGCCGCGCAGCCGGCGGAAGCGAGCGGTCGACCGGCTGGCTCCGAGATCGACGTGGAGACGTTCGACGCCCTGCTGGCCGCCCGATCCCGCGGCGAGACCGACTTCGACCTCGTCGACGTGCGCGAACAGGTGGAGTGGGACCTGGGCCATATCGACGGCGCCCGCCTCATCCCCAAGGACCAGATCCTCTCCGGTGCGGTCAAACTCCCCACCGATCGCCCTCTGCTCTTGCACTGCGCCGCCGGCGGCCGCTCCGGCCAGGTGCTCGACCACCTCGTGGCCCAAGGCCACGCCGACGTCCGCCACCTACTCGGCGGCTACACCGCCTGGGAGCGCGCTCACCGGGACGAGTGACACAGCTCGCGGCGCTACAGGACACAGCCCAGCGCGTCGGCACACAGCCCAGCGCAACAGGACACATCTGGGGCGGACGGAACACACCTGACCAGGCGTGTCCCGTCGGGTCAGGCTGTGTCCCGTTGCGACCAGGCGTGTCCCGTCCAGACCCGTGCGCCACGACTGCTCTTGGCCGCCACGTGTTCGATCTGCCGCAAGCCACGTGTTCGATCTGCCGCTGGGTGCGCGTTCGATCAGCCGCTGCTCTGTCATCAGTTTTGGCGCCCTGCCGCGCGGCCTCTGGGACCAGCTGGCCTGGTGCAACGTAGGCTCGATGGTGCGCTTGCGGTGCGCTGACCTGCCGCTCGCCACCCCCTGAGACCCGCGAGGAGTTCTGTGCCGCACAGTCCGATGTTGGTGACCTTCGCGCTCGTTCAGCCGATGATCCTGCTCGTGGCCTGGCTGATGGGCCTGGGCGCCCAGCGGCTGTTGCGCTCCCGCGTGCGGCTGTCGGTGTCGACGACGACCGTGGCCTCGGTGCTCGGCATGTGCCTCGGCTTCTTCGTCGCCGGCTGGTTCGTGCCGGGGCTGAACCTGTGGAGCCCGATCGCCCTGCTCATCGCGTTCGCCACCGACGTCGTGGTGCTGGGCCTGGTGTCCGCGCTGGTGCTGCGGCTGGCGCCGCCCCCGGCTCGGCCCTCGATCCGCGCACAGGCGGCGGCGGGTGAGAGCGATCGGCTCGAGCTGAAGTCGTCCGCGCGGGTCAACCTGCGCACCGGTCAGCGCGACGAGCGGATGGAGCTCATCGTCGCCAAGACCGTCGCCGCGTTCGGCAACAGCGACGGGGGCACTCTGCTGCTCGGAGTCGACGACGAGGGCACCTTGCTCGGCCTGGCTCCAGACTTCGCGACGCTCAAGCAGCCCGACCCCGACCGGTTCGAGCTGTGGCTGCGCGACCTGCTGCAGTCCCGCCTCGGCACGAACGCCGCCGGGCTGCCCATCGCAGACTTCGAAGAACTCGACGACGGCAGCCACGTCTGTCGGCTGCTGTGCCCACCATCACCGCGACCCATCTACCTGCGCCCCGGCAAAGGCCAAGCCGTGGTCCCCGAACTGTGGGTACGCGTCGGCAACTCCAGCCGCATGCTCGGCGTCGACGACGCCGTGGAGTACATCGCGCATCGCTGGCCGATCCCGGTGGTGGCCGCCGCGCGCGCCCAAGCCCGCGACCAGGCCCGCCGGTTCCGCGCCGGACCGCCACCCACGCGCTGAACCGCGAACCGAGCCCCCTCAGCGGCGTTTGGTGGCGGTGACGAAGAGGCGCCAGCCGAAGAACGTGAACGCGGCCGCGGCCAGGGAGGCCAGCAGCAGGTTGCCTCGGTTGAACTGGTCGACGCCGAACACCGCGGCGAGCACCATCATGACGATCGCGCCCGCCCAGAAGTCGCGCCCTGCCTCGAAGACCGAGCGGCGCGGCCGACGTTGCCGGTCACGCATGGCTCGACCTGGCCCGCGTGCTCATGGCCGGCAGACGCCGTCTTCGCGGGCCGCGTGGGCCGCCGCGGCCGCCACCGCGGGGGCCACGCGGGGGTCGAAGACCGACGGCACGATGTAGTCGGGCCGCACCGCATCGCCGACGACCTCCGCGATGGCCACCGCCGCCGCCGACTTCATCGACTCCGTGATCTTGCGCGCCCGGGCGTCGAACGCCCCCCGGAACATGCCCGGGAACGCCAGCACGTTGTTGATCTGGTTCGGGAAGTCGCTGCGACCCGTCGCAATGACCGCGGCGATGTCCGCGATGAGCTCGGGGCGGATCTCCGGGTTCGGGTTCGCCATCGCGAACACGATCGGGTCCGTGGCCATCGACTTCACGTCGTCGACCGTCAGCAGGTCGGGTCCGGCCAAGCCGATGAACGCGTCCGCGCCCGCGATGACGTCGGTGATGGTGCCCGCCAACCGGTCCGGGTTGGTGTTACCCGCGAACCACTGCTTACTGGCGTTGAGGTCTTCTCGGCCGGTGTGCACCGCGCCCCGACGATCGACCCCGACGATATTGCGGACCCCGGCGGCCATGAGCATCTTGCTCACCGCGACCCCGGCCGCCCCGACGCCGGCCACGACGACCTTGAGGTCTTCGTGCTTCTTGTCCACCAGCCGTAGCGCGTTGTGCAGGGCGGCGACCGTGACGATCGCCGTGCCGTGCTGGTCGTCGTGAAACACCGGAATGTCCAGCGCCGCCACCAGCCGGTCCTCGATGTCGAACGCCCCTGGCGCCGCGATGTCCTCCAGGTTGATGCCGCCGAAGGTCGGCGCCAACGCCGTGACGATCGCCACGATCTCGTCGGGGTCCTTGGTGTCCACGCAGATCGGGAACGCATCGACGCCCCCGAAGTGCTTGAACAGCATCGCCTTGCCCTCCATCACGGGCATCGCCGCCTCGGGCCCGATGTCGCCCAGGCCGAGCACCGCCGTGCCGTCGGAGACGATCGCCACCGTGTTCTTGCGGATCGTGTACTCGTAGCTGACGTCGGTGTCCCGCGCAATCTCCATGCAGACCCGTGCGACCCCAGGCGTGTACGCCATCGCCAGGTCGTCCTGATCGTTCAACGGCGACGACGGCACCACCTCGATCTTGCCGCCGCGGTGCATGACGTGCGTGCGGTCGTGCCACTCCAGCACCTCGACATCGGGCAGCGCGTCGATGGCCGCCCGCACCTGCTGCTGATGGGTCTCGCTGCCGCAGTAGACGACGATCTCGTCGGTCAGGTGCGAGCCGGTGACGACGAAGCCCTCCAGCCCGACGATGTTGGCGCCGACATCCCCGATCGCCACGGCCAGACGACCCAGCGTGCCCGGACGGTTCACCATCCGAACGCGCACGCGAACGGAGTAGGCAGGGGTGGGCGTAGGCGTCATCGACATACCCGCAGGCTACGCGGCGCCGGGGCGTCGGCTGCGCGCGGCTCCCCGGGTTCAGGCCGCTTCGGCGTGCAGCGGGAACGCCGCTGCACGATGCGCGAGGACCCCCGTCGGCGTCGCGATCGCCAGCCCGTCGAGACGGATGCCGTGCCCCTCGCAGACGTCCCGCAGCACCGATGCCGTCTGGTGATCGTTGCCGATCGGCGCCGCGCGGCCCCGCCGCGCCAGCACGGCCACGAGATCACGAATGCCCAGATCGGCCAGGTGGCCCAGGAGGGTCTGCAGGCAGCGCCGCTGCTCCGCAGCCGTGGCGTCGAAATCCCACTGGTCGATGGCGACCGACTGGATCAGCTGCACGCGCGCATCGCACAGCAGCAGGTAGAGGCAGCCGGCGTAGCGGCTCGCGTCGGAGGCGAAGAGGTCGACGGCGTCGGCGAAGATGTCGGGATCGGTCAGGGGACGGTCCGCCCAACCGCTGGGCAAGTGCTCGAAAGTCATGCCTGACACTGTGGCCGCAAACCCGTGGGACGCGTCGGCGAGCATCCACAGCCCTGTCCGATTCGCTCGCGGGCGGGCCGGGCCTGTGGATGAGGGTCCGGCGTCGGCCGGGGCGAGGCCGACCAGGCCGGTTACGGCACCGGCGTCAGCGCGGAGTGTTCCCGGGCTATCCGGGTGCAGACGAGGTCGACGATGCGGGAGTCGGCGGCGAGGGTGTCGCCGGCGGCCTCGATCCCGAGTTCGGCGGCTCGGCGCAGCCCGGCGTCCAGCAGCAACCCCGGAGCGAGGAACCAGGGCACCACCCCGGGATTTCGCGCGCCCCGCAGACCCACGGCAGCCACCGCCGCCTCGACATCGGGACCACGGGTGACGAACGCCGCCACCACTGGCACCTCGAGGGCGAACCCGAGCCGCTCGGCGACCTGCGCCGCCTCCGCGTTGGCGCTCTCGTGCGACGAGCCGGTGCCGAGCAGGATGATCGAGTCGTGCCCGGCCGCTCGCAGCGCCTGGGCGCGCGCCGCCACCGCCGCGTCGAGCAGCGGGTGCGGGCCCAGCACCGGACTGATCCGCGCGTGCAGGTCGACCCGGTCCGCCAACGCCGCGCCGACCCGGCCCGGCAGGTCCTCACGGGCGTGGAAGGCCGTCGCCAGCAGCAGCGGCACGACGATCACCTCGCCGGTCAGCTGCGCCAGCACGTCCTCCAGCAGCGGCTGCGACAGCTCCAAGAAGGCCAGCTCGACCCGCGGGGCGGGCTCGTCGCGCAGGCACGCCTCGGCGGTCACGGAGACGGCGACGCGGTCACGTAGGTCGCGCAGGGCCGCCGCCGACCGGGGGTCGCGGCTGCCGTGCCCGACGAGCAGCACGCTCAGGGACTCAGCCACTCGTCGTCCTCCACATCGTCGGGCAGGACGCCGAATGCCGGCGGGCCGGCCATCCCGGCGGCCAAAGTCCCCCCGGTGTTGGGGTCGATGAGGATGAAGGCACCGGTCTCGCGCAGCCGCACGTAGTCGTCGACCGCGACCGGCTCGGCCAGCTGCACGGTGACGCGGGCGATGTCGTTGAGCTCGATCGGGCGGCCGTGGGAGACCCACGCGGACTCATCCAGATCCCAGTGCGCCCCGACCTCCCGCACGATGGCGCGGACCGTCGAGGTGCCGACCCGGGCCAACACCCGGGCGCCGACGACGCCGTGACCCTGCGCCAACCAGCACACCGTGCCCTCGATCTCGCGGACCTCCTGCGGCAGCGCCTTGGCGTGGCTGAGCACCTGCCCGCGGCCCACGTCGAGCTCGTCGGCCAGCAGCACGGTGACCGACTCGCCCGCGACCGCCCGATCGACCGGCCCCCACGGGGTGTCGATGCCGGTGACCGTCGAACGCAGCCCGCCGGGGGTCACGACGATCTCGTCGCCGACAGCGATGGTGCCGTCGGCCACACGCCCGGCCAGGCCGCGGTAGTCGGGATGCTCGGGGGTGCGCGGGCGGATGACGAGCTGCACCGGCAGGCGCAGCGGGCGCTCGTCGGCGTTCTCCGTGAGGTTCTCCAGCAGTTCCAGCAGCGGCGGGTGCGCGCTCCAGGCCGGGCCGGGCTGGACGACACCCTCGCCGGTCAGCGCCGACACCGCGGCGATCCGAAGGTCGCGCAGCCCCAGGCTCTCGCCCACCTGCGCGACGTCGGCGGCGACGGCGGCGAAGCGCGCCTCGTCCCAACCGATCGCGTCCATCTTGTTGACCGCGACGATGACGTGCGGCACCCGCAGCAGCGCCATGACCGCCAAGTGCCGACGGGTCTGCACGCTGACGCCATTGCGGACGTCGACGAGCACGAGGGCAGCCTGCGCGGTCGAGGCCCCGGTCACGGTGTTGCGCGTGTACTGCGTGTGCCCGGGGGTGTCGGCCAGCACGAAGCTGCGCCGAGGCGTCGAGAAGTAGCGGTAGGCCACGTCGATCGTGATGCCCTGCTCGCGCTCGGCCCGCAGACCGTCGGTGAGCAGCGCGAGGTCGACCTCGTCGCTGCCGCGGCGGCGACTCGCGTCCTCAATGGCCTCGTACTGGTCGGCCAGGATCGACTTGGTGTCGTACAGCAGCCGCCCGACGAGGGTCGACTTGCCGTCGTCGACGGACCCGGCCACCACGAGCCGCAGCTCGCGGCGGTTGGCCGCGGCATCGTCGACGCCGACCGGACCAGCCGTGCTCACAGTGGGGGTCAGCGACATCAGAAGTAGCCCTCTCGCTTGCGGTCTTCCATGGCGGCCTCGGAGAGGCGATCGTCAGCTCGAGTCGCGCCGCGCTCGGTGAGGCGGCTCACCGAGATCTCGGCGATGACCTCGTCCAGCGTCGTGGCGGTGGAGTCGACGGCGCCGGTGCAGGAGCCGTCGCCGACCGTGCGGTAGCGCACCGTGCGGGTCTGGAGCGTCTCGTCGTCGCGCGGGCCGAACCACGGGCCGGGGGTCAGCCACATGCCGTCGCGGCGGAACACCTCGCGCTGGTGCGCGTAGTAGATGCTCGGCAGCTCCACATTGTCCTGGGCGATGTAGCGCCAGACGTCCAGCTCGGTCCAGTTGCTCAGCGGGAACACGCGGGTGTGCTCGCCGGGGGCATGCCGACCGTTGTACAGCGTCCACAGCTCGGGGCGCTGGCTGCGCGGGTCCCAGCCGCCGAAGGCGTCGCGGATCGAGAAGACCCGCTCCTTGGCGCGCGCCCGGTCCTCGTCGCGGCGGGCGCCGCCGAGTAACGCGTCGAACTTGTACTGCGTGATTGTGTCAAGCAGCGGGATGGTCTGCAGCGGGTTGCGAGTGCCATCGGGGCGCTCGACGAGTCGCCCGTCCGCGATCCACTCCTCCACCGCAGCGACGACGAGATTGTGTCCACCCTCTGCCACAACGCGGTCGCGGTACTCGATGACCTCGGCCAGGTTGTGGCCGGTGTCGACGTGCACGAGGGTGATCGGCAGCGGCGCCGGCGCCAGCGCCTTGCGGGCCAGGTGCAGCAGCACGGCGGAGTCCTTGCCGCCGCTGAACAGCAGCGCGGGGCGGTCGAACTCGGCGACGACCTCGCGGATGATCTGGATGGCTTCGGCCTCCAGCATGCGCAGCGACAGCTCGAGCGTCGGCTCGGCGCTCTCGCCGGGCGCCACGGTTTCGGCCGCCTCGGTGGCGGCGCTGGTGGGCTCGGTCGTCGCGCGCTCGGCCGCGCGGGCGGTCAGCGTCACAGCAGTCCCCTTTCGGACAACATCTGGTACACGGTCTCGACGTCGGCACCCAGGTCGGAGCCGGTGGTGTCGAGCCGCAGGTCGGGCTCGGCGGGTGCCTCGTACGGGTCGTCGACCCCCGTCAGGCTCGAGATCTGGCCCGCGGCGTGCTTGGCGTACAGGCCCTTGACGTCGCGGCGGGCGCACTCGTCGACCGGGGTAGCGACGTGCACCTCCAGGTAGGCGGTGCCGTCGGCCGCGTGACCGGCGCGCACGGCCGCGCGCGTCTGCTCGTACGGCGCGATGACCGGCACGAGCGCGACGACGCCGTTGCGGGCGAGCAGCCGGGCCAGGTAGCCGACCCGGCCGACGTGGGCGTCGCGGTCGGCGCGGCTGAACCCCAGTCCCGGAGAGAGCGCCTCGCGCAGTTCATCGCCGTCGAGCACCTCGACGGCCCGGCCCTCCTCGCGCAGCCGGTCGGCCAGCGCGTAGGAGATCGTCGACTTGCCGGCCCCGGAGAGACCGGTGAGCCACACGGTGACGCCTGGCCCCGCCGGCCGCGCCGCCTGCACCTGGGCGTCGGCGATCGCGGCGATCGTCAGCGCGTCGGCGCCCCCGACCCCGCTCATCGGTGGATCCCGCATTCGATCTTGGCGGTGCCGGCCCAGCGGCCCGCGCGGGCGTCTTCGCCGGGCAGCACCTTGCGGGTGCAAGGGGCGCAGCCGATCGACGGATAGCCCTGGGCCACCAGCGGATTGACGATGACGTCGTGCTCGGCGACGTACGCCGCGACATCCGCGTCGCTCCAGCCGGCCAGGGGCGCGATCTTGACCCGCTGGCGGCGGGCGTCGAACGCGATCTGCCGGGTGCCGGCGCGAGTGACCGCCTCGGCGCGGCGCAGACCCGTGGCCCACGCCTCGTAGTTCTCCATCGCCTCGTCCAGCGGAGTCTCCTTGCGCAGCAAGCAGCACAGGTCGGGGTTGCTGGCGAACAGGTCGGCGCCGTACGCCTCGTCCTGCTCCGCCGGTGTCTGCTCGGCGCGCAGGTCGATGACGTTGACGGCGTACCGCTCGCGGACGGCGTCGCGCGTGGCCAGAGTTTCGGCGAAGTGGTATCCGGTCTCCAGAAAGAGCACGTCGGTGCCGGGAGCGACCCGGGCGACCAGGTGCGCGAGCACGGTGTCCTGCATCGAGGCGGTCAGCGCCCAGGTCGGCCCGAAGGTGGCGGCGGCCCAGGCGATGACGTCGGCGGCGTCGGCATCCCGACCGGGGCCGTTCTTGGTCGGGTTGACGATGCCCAGTTCGGCGATCCCCGCGGCGGCGATCTCCTCCAGCTCCGCGGCGGAGCGCAGGGGTGATCGCCCTGTGATCTGTGCAGTCATGGTGTCTCCTGGTGGGTGGAGCCTCGTCGCGGCGAGGGTGGCCGCCGGAGTCGGCGAACCGCGGCCTCGGCCGGCGAACGTCGCTCAGACCAGTTGGTCCTCGGGGGCGCGCTGCGCCCACTGTGCGAACCGTTCGCCCGGCTCGTGACCGTCGGCGTAATGACGCACGACGCGCTCCACGTATTCCGGCAGTTGCTCGGCGGTCACCTTGTGTCCGCGCAGCTTGCGACCGAAACCGGCGTCCAGCCCGAGGCCGCCGCCCAGGTGCACCTGGAAGCCCTCGACCTGGTTGCCCTCGTCGTCGACGACGATCTGCCCCTTGAGGCCGATGTCGGCGGTCTGAATGCGCGCGCAGCTGTTCGGGCAACCGTTGATGCCGACGCTGACCGGGTGCTCGAGGTCGAGCTCACCCAGGCGCGACTCCAGCACCCCGACGAGGGTGGCGGCGCGGGCCTTGGTCTCGACGATCGCCAGCTTGCAGTACTCCAGCCCGGTGCAGGCCAGGGTGCCGCGGCGCCAGGTGGAGGCGCGGGCCCGCGGGCCGTGCGGCTCGATGGCCTCGATGAGCCCCTCGACCTTCTCGGGGGCGACGTCGAGCACGAGCAGCTTCTGCAGCGGCGTCAGCGTCACGCGATCGGAGCCGGCGGCGCGCGCGGCCTGCGCGATGGCGGTCAGAATCGTGCCGCTGACCCGCCCCGCGATCGGGGAGAACCCGACGATCTTGAGGCCGTCGGCCTGGTCGTGCACGCCGACGTAGTCCGGCGGCCGGGCGGGCGCCTGGGCGGCCGGACCGTCGATGAGCTTGCGCTGCAGGTACTCGGTCTCCAGGATCTCCCGCACCTTCAGCGCGCCGAGGTCTTGCACGAGGTACTTCAGGCGGGCCTTGTTGCGCAGCCGGCGGTAGCCGTAGTCGCGGAACAGCTGGGTGACGCCGTGCCAGACCTCCGGCACCTCCGCCTCCGGAACCCACGCCCCGAGGCGCACGGCCAGGTGGGCGCTGGTCGACAGGCCGCCGCCGACGAGCAGGTCGAAGCCGGGCCCGTGTTCGGGGTGGACCACCCCGACGAAGCTGATGTCGTTGATCTCGGGCACGGCGTCCCAGTGCCAGCTGACGCTCGACTTGAACTTGCGCGGCAGGTTCGACAGCGTCGGGTCGCCGATGAAGCGCTCCTTGATCTTCGCGATCGCGGGGCGGGGGTCGATGACCTCGCCGGCGATGACCCCGGCGACGGGGCTGCCGAGGATGACGCGGGGGCAGTCGCCGCACGCCTCGGTGGTGTCGAGCCCGACGGCCTCGAGGCGCTCCCAGATGGCCGGCACGTCTTCGACGCGCACCCAGTGGAACTGGATGTTCTGCCGGTCGGTGATGTCGGCGGAGTCGCGGCAGTACGTGGTGGAGATGTCGGCGATGGCCTCGAGCTGAGCCAGGCTCAGCGAGCCGCCGTCGACGCGCACGCGCATCATGAAGTGGATGTCGTCGAGCTCGTGCGGCTCGAGCTGGGCCGTGCGGCCGCCGTCGATGCCGGGCTTGCGTTGCGTGTACAGGCCCATCCAACGGAAGCGGCCGCGCAGGTCGTCGCTGGTGATGGAGTCGAAGCCCTCGACGGAGTACTTCTCGATGATGCGGGCGCGGACGTTAAGCGGGTTGTCCTCGGCCTTGAACTCCTCGTTGTGGTTCAGCGGGTCGGTCTGACCCAGTGCCCACTGGCCCTCGGGGCGGGCGGCCCGACGACCCTTCCCGGCGGCGCCGGAGCGCGCAGCCGGCGCAGCTCCCGGCGTCACATAATCCTCAGTTGTGATGGCCATGACGTGAGCTTATACAGCCGGAAAATCAGCGCCGGTTGGTGTCCATCCTTCGGAAGGGCGCTGGTCAACGACGCTGCGCGCACGATAAAGACCGCGCGGAACAGGGATCAGCGGCTGGGCGGCAAATGGGTCGCGAGTTCGTCACGCAGTCTGCGTGATTGACGGAAGTCGCCGCCGGAGAGGACCGCCAGCTGAACGGCCCCCCGCCGGGCCGTCGCGGGGGTCACCGCCAGGCCTGCGGAGCCGTCGTCGGCGCGGACGCAGAAGACGCGGGCCGCCTCGGCCTCGGCGACAACCCGCGTGTTGACGCTCGGGGAGTCGGTGGCGGCCAGGGCGTACCAGGCGCCCTCGAGGTCACCGGCGGCGTAGTCGCGGGCCAGCCAGGCGACGTGCTGGGCCCGGGCAAGCGCCTCGATGCTCGGCTCGACACGCGGCGAGACGACGACCAGGTCGGCGCCGGATTCCAGGAGGGGTGGGATGCGGCGGGCGGCGACCCGGCCACCGCCGACGACAACGACGCGCCGGCCCGTCAGGTGCAACCCGGCGAGGTAGGCGGGCGGGCGATCAGCAGTGGAGGCAGAAACCTCAGCGGCCATGGACCGATGCTGTCACACCGACCTCGTGCCCCTCGGGAGCGCGGGAGCGCGGGCGCGGTCGCGCTCAGGGGCGGCCGTAGGGGTCCTGCGGGTCGCGGTACTCGGTGGTGCGCTCGACGACATCGGCGCCGCGGCGGCGCTGGTTGGCCAGCACGAACGACAGGATGATCGTGGCCACCCCGGCGGCCATGCAGATGTAGCCGACCATGACGAGGTCGATACCCGAGAGGCGGTCCTGAACCGCGAAACTCAGCACGGCGCCGAGTGCGACGAGGAAGACCCCCAGTCCGATCGACATGACACCTCCATCGGTGGACAAGTACAAGGCACAGACGCTTCCCTATCGGCAGAGCCAACCGAGCTAACAGGCGAAACTCCCGCCAACTTCTCGAATCTCCTTGGCAGCGGCGGCTACTCGTCGGGCGCGGGACACCCGGGGCATACGAGCAGGGGTATCGCACGTTGCCCCTGCATGAGCAGTTCGACCACCGGCCCCCGCCGCGTCCCCCTCTCCATCCTCGACCTGGCGCCCGTCTCCGAAGGCGCCGACGCCGCGCAGGCTTTGCGCGACTCCACCGAACTGGCCCGCCTGGCCGACGACCTCGGTTACGCGCGCTTCTGGATGGCCGAGCACCACGGCAGCCGCACGTTCGCGAGCTCCGCGACCTCGGTGCTGCTCGCGCACATCGCCGCCGCCACCCGGCGCATCCGCGTCGGCTCGGGCGGCGTCATGCTGCCCAACCACGCGCCGCTCATGGTCGCCGAGCACTACGGCACCCTCGCCACGCTCTACGGGCCGCGCATCGACCTGGGCCTGGGCCGCGCGCCGGGCACCGACCCCACGACCGCCGCCGCGTTGCGGCGCAGCACCGGGCAGCTGGACTCCTTCGCCCAGGACGTCGCCGACCTGGCCACGTGGTTCGGCCCCCGCGAGGAGGCGCCCGGACTGCGCGTGCGCGCCCTGCCCGGAGAGGGCACGCGGGTGCCGCTGTGGATGCTCGGCTCGTCGCTCGGCGGGGCGAGCGTCGCCGCCGCGCTCGGGCTGCCGTTCGCGTTCGCCAGCCACTTCGCTCCCGACCAGCTGACGCAGGCCCTGGCCTACTACCGCGAGAACTTCGACGCCTCGGCGCCGACCGCGCAGGTCGACCGGCCCTACGTCATGGCCGGCATCAACGTGCTGGCCGCTCCGACTACTCGGGAGGCCGAGGTGCTCCGGACGTCGTCGATCGTCATGGCCGCCCAGATCCGCTCCGGCAACGCGGGCCCCATCGTGCCACCCGACGAGGCGGTGCTGGAGAACCTCGACCCGCGCATCGGCCAGCTCGTCGAGAGCCTGCAGCAGGTGCGGGCGGTCGGCACCCCCGACGAGGTGGTCGCAGGCATCGACGCGTTCGTCGCCCAGCACGACCTCGATGAGGTCATCACGACGACGTACACGTGGGACCCGGCGCTGCGGCGCCGCTCCTACGAGCTGCTCGCCCAGGCTTACGGTCCGTTGCCGCAGCCGACCGCAACCGTGCCGACCGAGGCAGTCGCCTAACCCGGCCCGACCTCAGCCGTCCCGATCTCAGACGGCAACGAGTGAGGGCAGGTGCTGGGTGAAGGTGTCGCGGGCGCGCTGCCAGATGTCGCCGTTGGGCAGCGTCGCCAGCACGGGCCGCAGCTGCTGGGAGTAGGCGAGCGTCGCCTCCAGCGGCAGTAGCGTCGCGATGTTCTCGATGGCGATGAGCCGCAGCGACCGGCTGCCGCCGCGCAACTCCAGCGTCGGCGACGCCCAGGTCGTGCGCTCGTGGTAGATCGGCAGCATGTTGCGGTCGCTGGACGGCGCGCACGTGACGTCGGCGATGACGGAGGTGCGCCGGTCCGGGCGGTCGAGGTCGGTCTCGGTGAGGAAGGGCACGACCGGGCCGCGCTGCTTGACGGCGTTGATGACGATGTCGTGATCGAGCAGTTCGCCCTTGTCGACGACGCGGGTCTCCTCGCGGTCCCACCGAGTCGGCTCGATGCCGGCGACCCGCAGCGCGTCGCAGGCGCCGGCTCCGGAGTTGCCCAGCGCGCCGAGCACGAGGCCGCTGGGGCGGTACCAGTCCCCGCGCTGCCGCAGCAACTCATCGAGCGCGTCCTTGCTCATGGGGGTCAACGAGCGAGGCAGCTCTTGGCGGTAGGCGAGCACGGCGAGCGCGGCGGCGACATAACCCGCCCAATAGCTGAAGGCGGCGACCCGATGCCCGGTGTCGTCCACGAGGTGCTCGAGGTCGTAGAGCACACCGCCGCCCTCCGTGAACCGGCGCAGCAACTGGTCGGCGCCCTTCTGGCCGGCGAAGGCACTGCCGAAGTACACGTGGTCGCGCAGGGGCGTGTCGCCCGCAGGCAGTTCTTTGAGGCCGAGGACCAGGGCCTCGGGCGGCGCGTCGGGCCAGCTGTCCGCCGGGGCGACGAGGCAACCCACGGCCTCGTACTCACCGATCGGGAACACGCGACTGGACGACTCCTCGACGACGATGCGAAAACCCTCGCGGATCAGTTCGGCCGCGTCGGCGGGGCTCAGCGGTGCGCGCCCCTCACCGGTCGATTCGTGGCGGATCCACAGGGTGGGCTTGCCGGTCACGGGTCTCCTCAAACGGGTATGCGGTGACGGTCCCCCGGGGGAGACACGCAGTTTCTGGAAAGGATGACACGCACCGCGGACTCCTGAACACCCCCTGTCCGAACCTTGAGGCAGGAGAAGGAACTCCGAGCGATGCACACAGTTCTTTGTGTATAGATGCACAAGGAGCCGCCGGGTCGGCGTCGCCGGTCACCGCAGGGCGCCGCTACTCGCCGCGCCGGCGGTAGTACTCCCCCAGCCGCGCGAGTTCGGCGTTGTAGGCGGCCAACTCGGCGTCGTCGTCGCGGTCGGCCTGTCGGTCGCGACGCCGCGCCTCCTGCTCGTCACTGCGCATCCACACCACCGCCACCGAGATCGCCAACAACAGCATCGGAATCTCGCCGAAGCCCCACGTCAGCGCACCCCCCGCGACCTGGTCAGCGAGGAGGTCGACGTGCCAGGGCAGGTCGAGGGCGGTGAAGTAGTCGGCCGCCAACGGCCGGGCGGTGCTCAGCAGCGCCACCCCGAAGAACGCGTGAAAGCTCATCGTGACGAACAACAGCACCAGCCGCAGCGACGGCGGCCAGCGCCGCGGCCCCGGGTCGGCACCGACCAGGCACCAGCAGAAGACATACCCGGCGAGCAAGAAGTGCACGGTCATGACGATCATGCCGACGTGGGTCCGCAGCGCCAGCTCGAACAGCGACGTGAAGTAGAAGAGGTAGAGCGAGCCGGCGAAGTTGATGCTCGCGACCACCGGGTTGGCCCAGAACGTCATCCAGCGGGAGTGCGCGGTGGCCAGGAGCAGCTCGCGTGGGCCGAGGGTCTTGTCGCGGCGGGCCGGCAGCGCCCGGGCCGCCAGGGTCAGCGGCGCGGCCAGCACCAGCAGCACCGGCACGAGCATCGCGATCGACATGTGCATGAGCATGTGCGCCGAGAACATGAGTCGGCCGTAGACGCCCGGGGCGCCGTTGGTGGCCCACAGGAAGATCAGCCAGCCGAGCACCCAGCACGTGGTGCGCAGCGGCGACCAGGCGTCTCCGCGACGGTGCAGGCGCACCACCGCCGCGACGTACAACCCGATCGCCAGCAGCCCGACGGCCAGCATGAGCGGGTCGATGCGCACGGTCGTCAGCCACGCCCAACCCTGCGGCGGCGCGGCCGGTGCCGGGTAGCCGGTGAGGGCGACCGTGGCGTCGGCCGCGATCTGGGAGGGCAGCGGCGGCGCCGATCGCGACAGCGCCACCCCGAGGCCGACCGCAGCGCCCATGAGGCCGAGTTCGACGATGGCCAGGGCGGCGAAGGCGCCCCTGGTGCCTTCGGACGTACCGCCCGCTGCGCGCAGGCGGGCGACGATGCCGGACCGCATCCGCCAACCGGCCAAGGCCAAGAGCACCAGCAAGGCCACCTTGGCCAGCACGAGCATCCCGTAGCGGCTGGTGAGGCCGTCGAGGGAGCCGACGCGGACCGCGGCGTTGACGACCCCGGAGAGGGCGACCGCGACGAAGCACCAGAGGAAGATCGTCGAGCAGCGAGCGACGGTGATCGCCAGGGCGTCGCCCAGGCGGGACCACAGCAGCAGGATGGCGGCCAGGGTGCCGACCCAGGTCAGCGAGCCGATCAGGTGCACCGCGAGGGAGTTGACGGCCGTGTCGTGGGCGGCCGCACCGGCGGCGTGCCCGACGAGGGCGAGGATGGCCAGCGCGACGAGCGTGATGGCGGCCAGCCACGTCGAGCCGCCGCGGGTGCGCACGGTGGCGGCGCCGAGCGTGACGACGGCGGCGAGCACGGCGTCGATCAGCAACACCCGGAAGTACTCGATGGCCCACACCTGGCTCAGCTGGCCCAGGTAAGCGGGGTCACCGAGGGCGATGCCGGAGATATTCGAGACCGAGAGCAGCAACCCGATCGTGGCGGTCAGGGTCCACACCGAGCCGGTGACCACGGCGATGCGGCGGGCGGTGCCGCGGCGGTCGGTGGAGGCGCGTTCGGGCACGATCGTGCCTGCCACCAGCAGCAACCCGAGGGTGCCTGCGGCGGCCAGATCGTGCACGGCCCGGGTCAACGGGATGCCCCAACGGACCAGCGGCCCGCCGTCCTCGAAACCCACGAGCCCCGCGAAAGCCCCGGTGAACGAGCCGGCGAGGATCACGACGAGCACCGCGACCGCGACAGGGACCCCCACCGCCGGCGTGGACACCCAGGATCGACTCGGACTCGCCATGTCGGTCAGCCTAGATAGTGTGGCGTCATGCCCATGCACCCGGCCGCACCCGACGACCTCCCCGGCCTAGTCGCCGCCTTCGCGCAGACCGCCCAGGCCATGGTCGACCTGGCGATCACCTGCAGTGACGACGACTTCGCCAAGCCGACCGACTGCCCCGGCTGGAGCGTGAAGGATCAGATCTCGCACATCGCCTCCACCGAGTCGTTGCTGCTCGGCCGCCCCGACCTGAGCGTCGAGGTGCCCAAGTACGAGCACCTGCGCCACGACCGCGCCCGCGCCATCGAGAACGGTGTGCAGGTGCGGCGCGATCGCCCGGGCAAGGAGGTGGCGCAGGAGTTGCACCGCGTCGTCTCCGCCCGCCTCGGCCGGCTGCGCGACAGCGAACTGCAGCCGGATGAGATCGTGGCGACCCCGATGGGAGAGATGACCCTCGCCGAACTCATCACCCGCCGGACCGCGGACGTGTGGGTGCACGAGCAGGACATCCGCTCGGCCCTGGGGCGCCCGGGCAACTTGGACAGCCCGGCCGCCGCGGTCTTCTGCCAGCTGGTGCTCGACCAGTTGCCGCAGATCGTCGTCGAGCGCGCCGGGGTGCCGGCGGGCAAGGTCGTGATGATCGAGTTGACCGGACCCGTCATCGCGCGCGCCGGCGTGCGGGTCGACGACGTCGATGGGCAGACGGTGGGTCGGCTCATGTTCTCCGGCGGCACCGACGAGACGGGGCCGATCCCGGCGATCGGGCGCACGACGAGCATCCAGCTCTCGACCGAGGCGTTCGCCCGTCGGGCCGCCGGCCGGGTCGCGGTCGACGACCTGCACTTCACCACGCTCGGCGACGACGCCACCGCCCACGCGGTCTTGGAGAACCTCGTCATCACGCCCTGAGGGGTGCTGCCGCTGGTTGTGGCTCTGGTGCCGTCCGAGCTCAGGGGCGGGCCAGGAGGCCGGCAAGCGCGGCGAGCGTGAGGGCGCTGCGGGGCTCGACCGGGGTACGCCACAACCCCCCGTGCACGGCGTGTGCCGCCTCCGCCTGCCACGGGGTGGCGGGGGCCGGTCCGCCGGCGTAGAGGTCGTGCACGAGCAGCGCCGCCATGAGGGTGCTGCTGGTCGCGGGCTCGAACACCTCGACGCCGAAGCGGTGGGCGCCTGCGTAGGCGGCGGCCAACGCACGGTTCTTCAGCACCGACCGGGTCCGTGTCGGCGGTGCCACCGAAAACGACACGAGATGCCCCTGCTGCCGCGCCTCATAGGCGCGCCAGCGTTGGATGCGCTTGGCGAGCAGGTAGTTCGGCCCCTGCTGGGTGACGATGCTGTCGTTGATCGGCGGCGCACCGCCGGCGGGGTCGTAAGTGTCGTAGTGCCGCACGAGCAGGCGACCGCGCCCCAATCCGCGTGCCACCGGACCCAACCGGCCCAACAGGCCCCCGCCCTCATCGACGTCCCGGCGCTCGAATGCCGCCCAGGCCGCGACCCGCGCCTCGTCGGGCACCGCGAAGACGTCGGTGGGGGTCGCGAGAAACGCCAGCGCCACTTGGCGGTCGGCGCGCTGCAACAGGCGGTAGGTGAGGTCGTCGACCGCCGCGGCCACCCGCACATGCTGCGCGCCGTCCGCATACGCGTAGGCACCCAGCACCAGATCGCCGGTCAGCTCCTCGAGCCACGTGGCCACGGCGGGCAGGTCGCGCACGAGATCGGCGCCGGCATGGTCGGCCAGACCGCCCTCTCCGGCCGCGGCGGCTCCCTGCCTCTCGTCGACGACCGGCACCGTGAGGCGCCCGGCGTAGCCGCGCACGTCGGCGAGCAGTGGCGCCCACACCTGCGGGCCGGGCAGGTCGAGGGCCGCGACGTCGGCACCCCAGCGCAACAGCGGGCGCAGCGGCCCAATCTGTGAGGCCGCTCCCAGCACGACCGCCGTGCGACCGGGCAGGCTCAGCCACTGCGGATTGGCCATGACCCGACGCACCGCGTCGGCCGCGTCCGGCTCGACGACGCCCGCGAGCACCCACAGGTCCAGCTGGGCCCGCAACTCGTCGCCGAAGAGCCGCCGGCCGGCGTACGGGATCGACAGAATCCGCTCCGGCTCGCCGTTGCCGTGCACGGTCGCGGCCTCCAGCCGAGTGGCGCAGGTCGTCGGCCGCTGCGCCAGCGGCACCTCCCGCGCACTGCCGCGCTCGTCATCTCCCTCAGGCTCGGTGGCGGGGTCGCGCCACTGCAGGTGGTGGTGCACCGAGGCCAACCCTTCGGAGGCGATCGCCGCCGCGCGCGCCGGGTCGCTGGCCCCCCGCTCCAGGAGCTCGCGGAAGTGACGGGGATAGCCGGCTCGCCACTCCGCTTCGCCCAGCGCCGCGCGGGCGGCGCTCTCGTCGACGGCGGCGAGCGCGTCGGCGACGACGCGACGGCCCAGTTCGGCGGAGCTACGCCGGTCGCCGACCTTGGGCAGGCAGACTCCGCCGCCCGGCGAGGCGGCAGCGCTTGCCCCAGCGCCGAAACCGCCGAAGCCCAAACCGCCGATGCCGCGCCGCCCGATCATGGCCCAACCCTGCCATTCGACCGGCATTGTTGGCTCGTGGCGCACCCTGAGCAGCGCCTGCAAGAACGCGCAGATTCGGCCTGGATGCCGCGAATTCGCGTCGGAGCGTTCAGTTCTGCGCGAGATCGGCCGAAGTACTGACATGGACCCCGGAAGGTGAGGCAGTGGCTAATTCGCAGGACCGCGTCGGCATCGACGCCCTCGTCACGTACTTTCAGCCGTTCTACAACCTGAGCACCGCGGGTCTGCAGGGCTTCGAGGCGCTGGCCCGGGCCCGCAGCAACGACGACAGCCGCGCGCCCTCTCCCGCGAATCCGGCCGTGGCGAGCCCGCAGACGGACCTGCGTGAGCTGGACCTGTGGATCCTGAACGACGCGCTGCCGCACCTGCAGGACTGGCGCTCCGAAGCAGGCCACGAGGGGCTCATCCTGTCGCTCAACCTGTCGTGGGAGTTCGTCGACCACCCAAACTTTGCCGGCGACATCCTCGACGCGCTGTACCGGCACTCCGTCCCCGGCCACCGCCTGCTGGTCGACCTGCCGGCTCAGGTGTTTCGGCGGCTGCGCCCCGACGGCCCCAGGGCCACGCAGCTGCGCCGGCTGCAGGAGCGCGAGATCACGTTCTGTATCGACGGATTCACCGGGGACGACCTCGACCTGCTGAACTGCCCGCTCGCCACGAGCGTCGACATCGTCAAGGCGCACCCGGCGCAGCTGACCGGCCCCCGGGAGGCGTTGGAGCAGATCGTCACGGCCGTCCACGACGCCGGACTGCCCGTCGTGGTCGCCGGTGTCGAGACTCCCGAACACCTGGCCCTGCTGCGGGAGCTCGAGGTGGAGTGGGCCCAGGGGTTCCTGCTCGGGGAGCCGGAGGAGGCCGCGCGTGCGCTCGAGCGCTCCGCGGCCCGCTTGTCCCTGTGAGGTTTGGGGCGGCGCGATCGGCGGCGGGTCGATCGCGGTGAGGGCTGCAGTCGGTCGGGCACGATGAGCGCCACCAAGGTTCGGCGGCCGCACCCACCCGCTGTGCCCGGGGCGGATCGGATGCTGCCGGCCACCGCCGCCACCCGCCTCCTGGCCGTCTTGGCCCTCCTCGGCGCCTGCACCTCCGCGGTCGCCTTCATGCTGGACCCGAAGGGCACCGGCGCGACCGTCTACGCGCTGGTGGCGGCCGTCTTTGTCGTCACGATCGTCGCGGCCCCCCTGGCCCGCAGGGTCCGCCCGCTGCGGATCTGGCTCGTGCAGACCCTGGCGGGGCTGGCCCTGCTGTTCTCACTGTTCAGTCAGGCGGTCCCGCTGCGGATCGGCCCCCTGCGCTACTCCGACATCACGTACTTCCTCGGGTACGTCTTTCTGCTGATCTGGCTGGTGCTCTTGAACCAGCGGATCGCGTCGGGCGGGCACGGCCGGCGGCTTCTCGACGGAGCGGCCGCGACGATCGGCGTGACGCTGGCGCTGTGGTCTGCGGTGTTGGCGCCGATGGCCGACGGAGCCGCGTTGCCGCCGGCGCTGGTGTGGTCGGTCTATCCGACGATGGACGTGCTGCTGGTCTCCCTCTGCCTCCATCTGTGGTTGCGGATGGGGCGGCAGGTGCCGGCGGTGAGCTGGCTGCTGGCCACGCTGGTGCTGCTGCTCTGCCTCGATCTGGTCAACTCGATCACGGGCATCCTCGCCCCGCCGGGCGAATGGCCGCAGGTCATGGGCCTCTACCAGTTTTTCTTCCTCGGCCTGGTCATGGCCACCACGCATCCGTCGCTGATCCGACTGACGCAGGTTCGTGCGGCGACCTCGGAGGGCGGACGCAGCGGGCTGCGCGGTGCGCTCACCCTGCTGACCACCGTGCCCGTGGTGTTGGCGGTCGCGCTGCCCAAGACCGGGGACACCGACGTGATCGTGCGGACGGTGCTGGTCTCGCTCATGCTCGCGGCGACCTTCACACGGCTGTCGATATCGTTGCGGGCGTTGGCGCGGACGGAGGCAGACTCGCGCCTGCGCGCCACGCAAGACCCGCTGACCGGTTTGCTGAACCGGGCCGCCTTGCGGGATGCCCTCACCGACCTGACGGGCGAGCCGCGCGATGAGGCGCCGTCGACCGCCGTGATCTTTCTGGACTTCGACAACTTCAAGCACGTCAACGACACCTGGGGCCACGACGCCGGCGACACGCTGTTGCGCACGGTGGCGCGTCGGCTGGTCGGGCGACTCGAGGGGGCTCAGGTCATCGCGCGGTACGGCGGCGACGAGTTCGTGATCGCCGCCCCTGTGGAAGACCTCGCGGACGCGCTGCTGCTGGCCGAGCGGTTGCGCCGCTGCTTCGACGAGCCGGTGGCCGTGGTGACCGACCGGGTGCACACGGTGACGCCGTCCATCGGGGTCACCGTCACGGGCCCGCTGCGGTCTCGATCGACCGACGAATTGATGACCGAGGCGGACGCGGCGATGTACGAGGCCAAGCAGCAGGGCCGCGGCCGGATCGTCGCCTTCGACGCGGAGCTGGCCGACCGGCACCGGTTGCAGGCTCGGGTCGGCGACCGGCTCGCGGAGGCGATCACCGCCGATGCCTTCGACCTGCGCCTGCAGCCAGTCATGGGCGGGCCCGGATACGGCACGGTCGTCGGCTGGGAGGCCCTGGCCCGTTGGCACGACCCGGAGCTCGGGGACGTGCCGCCGTCGGTCTTCGTGCCGTTGGCCGAGCAGTTCGGGCTCATCGGAGCGCTGGGCGAGTCGATGCTGCGCCGGGCCTGTGAGGAGCGCGCGCGGCTGGGCGGCGCGCTCGGGCAGTCGGACCTCGCGATCTTCGTCAATGTGTCGCCGGATCAGCTGCTGCAGCCGAACTTCGCGCAGGTGGTGCAGGCGACCCGGGACGCCGCGGGGTTGCCGCGGGACAGCCTGTGGGTAGAGATCACCGAGTCGCTGATCGTCGACGAGGGGCATGCGGGGTTGGCGACGCTGGACTCGTTGCGCGCGGTCGGGGTGCGTGTCTGCATCGACGACTTCGGCACCGGCTACGCCTCGCTGTCGACGCTGCTCCGGTTGCCGGTGGACTGCGTGAAGCTGGATCGCTCGCTCGTGGCGCCGCTGGGGGTCGACCCGGCGACTCCGGGCCGGCTGCGCGCCGTCATCGACATGGTGCACAGCCTCGACATCCCGCACGTCATCGCCGAGGGGGTCGAGACGCAGGCGCAGGCCCAGGCGCTGCTCGACCTCGGGTGCCCGATGGCGCAAGGATGGTGGTTCGGTCGACCCAGTGCCCCGGAGGACCTGCTGACCGCGACGTCGCCTCGGGCCCCGGGCTGAGCGGTCGGGTGTTGCCTCGGGGCCGTTTCAGCCGGCGGTGGGACTGCCGAGGTAGCGGAGCAGGGCGGCGCGGCGGCGGCGGACGAGTTGGAGGGCGATCCAGCGCCCGAGGAAGAACACGGGCACGCTGACCGCGATGACGAGAAGGGCGCCGAGCAGGAACGGCTCGGGTCCCCAGCGTTGCCCGCGGGGTAGGCCGAGCAGCCGCGGAACGATGAACAGGGCGGCGAGCAGGGCTGAGCCGATCGGGGGCACGGCGAACCAGGGGGCAAAGATCAACACGAGCCAGCGCGTCTGGGTGCGCCAGTCGCGCCGGTGGCGCCACCGCCACGTCAGGGAGCGCTGCTGGTAGGGCAGCAGGATGCCCAGCCACGACGCGATGGCCAGCATCGGAAGCGGGATGACGAGCAGGGTGAGGGCCACGCTGACGGCCGACAGGATGTCGTGATGGCGCACGCCGATGACGACGGCGGTGACGGCGCACGCCGGCGCGGTGAGCAGCCACATCAGGGCGATCTTGGCGAGCAGGTAGTGGCGCATGGCCGCCGGGTCGGGATCCTGCAACGCCTGCAGCGCCCGCCGCGGGCTGGAACCGAGCACATTGGTCGCCGGCACGTCCGCGACCATCCACGACTGCAGCAGCATCGCGAAGGCCAGCGGTCCGTGCAGCGTCACCAGCCAATCGCGGAACTCCACCGGCACGACGAACACCGCGACCAGAAAGAGCCCCGCATTGGCCAGCACCACCAGCAGCGACTCGAACGGCCACGACGTCGCCTCGCGCCACTCGGCCTGCATCGCTTGCCACACATACCTATGGTGACCTGCGCGGACGGGTGCTGATGACGGGCTCTTGTGCGAAACCCGCGGCGAGCGAGCCGACCGAGGCCCTTGAGTATTGGGCTGGGATCGCTACGAGGCCAACCCCAGCCCGCGAATCGATTCCGCGACCCGATTGGCCATGGCTTCCTGCCCCTTGAGGATGGGATGGGCCGCGTAGGAGTTGTTCGCACTGGCCGGTGTGATCGATTTTACGTAGGAGTCCGCTGTGCACAGTTCGTGTCCAGCGAACGAGTCAAGTGTCGACACGTACTCGATGTTCAAACCGCGCGCCTGCGCGTCCCTGACGGAGCGACTCAAGCCATTTTCGAGGTCGCTCGCAAGGTTTACGAGCAACTGGCGGGAGACTGGATCGAGCCAGACGCAGTGCTTCGGCAGGTTGAAGTCGGACTTCGTCATGAGACTGGGGTATCCCACCACGACGATCTTCTGCCCTTGACTATTTCGACGAATGCCATCGTACGTCTGGGCCAAGCGGCCAGGGAGCTTATCCCGGATCAGCTTCTTCGACCGCTCCACCGCAGCGAAGCAAGCACGAAAGTCGCTCAGCGTGCAGACTGTGACCGTAGTTGCGAAAGCAGCGTCATTACCGCCGATTGTGACGGTGATGAACTTCGCACCTGGAAGCCTGCGGAGGTGCTCGAGCTGAGTGACCTCGTTGAATTGACGATTCTTGAGGATGTTGTTGGTCACAGCCCCCGAGCAGGCCATGTGCCCAGAGGGGTGAATCGGCACGCCCACCTTTTCCGCCAGCAGTCGCGGCCATGCCTGAGAGCTACGATGACACGAGTTTCGGGAATTTGCAGTCCCTTCGTCGAAGGGCGGATTCCCCTCACCGGAGGAGAAGGAGTCGCCCATGGCGACAAAGAAGGACTGCGACGGGGCCGGATTCGCGGGCTTGCTCGGCGCATCAAGCTGCACGCCGTTGGCCCAGATCGCTCGGTGACCAGGGGCGTAAACGACCAGGTTTCCGTCGTTTTGCAGCTCCAGGGTCGATCCGGAATTGCCCGAAGTCCCCGTTGCCCAGACCGGCCGATTGCCCGGTGCGATGACCACCGCATTTCCGTCGTCCTGCATGCGCAGAATCGAGTTGCGGTTGGCGTCGGCCACGGTGTGCGACGCCCACAGCACCGCTCCGGATGCCGCGTACTGCACCAGGTTGCCGTCCTGCTGCATCCGCAGGGTGGAGCTGCCATTCGGCGCACGAAGGCTCTGGTCCGGCCCCAGCGTCTGACCTGGCAGGAGAAACCACTCGCCCGGGTCCGCCTTGGCGCCAGCGGCCAAGGGAACGGTGAGTGCCACGACTAGGGCCACTGACAGGCCCAGTCTGCGGGTCGCGGTTCGGGTATGGCTGGGAAGCACGGTTCACCTCGCGGGGCATCGTCAGGGCCGAACGGAGGGGCCCCGGTTGCCCAGCAGCCTTCCCCCACGGTGCAGTTCGCAACAGTGCAGGGGTGCACCCTCGCCGGGGCCTACGGGTCAGCTGGATCGCAGTTGCGGTCGGGGCCCTCTCCGGCGACCCGACGCACCATCACCGACGCAAGCTTCTCCCCCATCTCGGCTAGCCGGTCGAACTCGTCGTCTGCTCCAGCATCGGCGACCACTAGGTCCGCACGCTTCACGGCGAAAACTGCGACTTCATAAGTACTACCTACTGACGAGTCTCCGGAGCCGAACCATTGAGGGCCGCGCCACTGCTTGATGCTGTCGGGGTCGTCCCAGGAGTAGATGTGTTCGACGTGCCACGTATCGTCGGTATCCGCGTTTCGCATGGCCGTCACGATCCGCACATCCTCCGGCACGTCGGCGGTGCCCTCGATGTATGCGCAGCTCATGACGTTCGCCCCGCTCGTCGGGCGCGTGATCCTTGCCGTACCCCAGGGGGTCGCCGTCGTACCCCCAGGTGGCAATGCCTGCAAGGCAGCGCTCTTCGCGTCGGGCGCACGGGTGATCGTGGGGACCGCGCCATGCGCTGACCTGGCTTCTCGCGAGACTTCGTCGCCCCGGGGTGCCCCGAGATAAAGGCCGGCGAAGCCGGTGACGGCGACTGCTGCCACTGCAGTGGCAGCGAGTCGCATGCGCCCTCTATCAGGCTTGCGTCGTTCGTCGGTACGGGCGACCGCGATGAGGCCGTCGGCCCACAGCACCGGATCCGTGGGGCGGCGCTCGGGATCCGGATCGAGCATCGCGCCAATATGATGTGCCACGAGTTGAGGACGCGGTGCACCTGCCACCCTGGCTGCGGCCTGCAGCCGCGGGACGAGATCGGCATCCGCCACCGGAGTCTCACCCAGCAGACAGAACGCAGCAATGGCCCCGAGAGAGTAGCGGTCCGCCGGGGGGCGCCGTGGCTCGTAGGGCGATTGACGTACTTCAGGCGCGGCGAACGCAGGCGAATGCAGCCCTTCGAGATCGCCTCCATGTGCGATGAGGCGCATAGAGCTGACGTCCACCAGCACAACCCCCCGGCCAGGGCTGACAATGCAGTTGGTCGGCTTGACATCGCGGTGGAGCGTCGGGTTGCCGCGCGTCAGAGTTCGCGAGTGAAGCGTCGCAATAGCCTCGGCGATATCACGCACATATCCCATGCGTTGCGAGAAGTTCGCAGGTGACGCGGGTGACTGGTCGATGACCTCGTCCAGCGTCGGCCCGTCGACCCACTCCAGCACGGAGTAGGCGATGGCGTCAGCCTCACGGTCAGCCCTCTTGGCCGGATGCGGCGGCGGACCGACGAACGCGGCGCGGATGCGCACGAGATGCGGCGTGTTGAGTTGCTGCAACAGCGCCACCTGGTCCTCCCACAGCTGCAGATCTTCAGGAGTGGGCCAGCTGACTCCGGGGCCGACAGTCCGGTGGAGTGCCTTGACCGCGAATTCGAGGGGCTCTGTCAATCCACCTGAATAGCGGGCCCGGTAAACAGTGCCTTCGCCGCCGGTCGCCCAGCAGTGTGTGAGCTCATACCGGTCGGGAGCATCGATCGGCCCCGCAAAGAGCCTCGTCCCCGCCTGCCATGAAGCGGAGGCGGGTCGGGGCACCGAGCGCGAAGCCGCACCCACGGTCGATCGACTACGGGCAGCAGCCTCGGATTCGGACGACACGGCGCGCTACTGCCTATTGCCCGCGACTGGGTCGAGATGCTCAACGTCGTTGAGAGTCACCCAGCCGTGCCGCAGGGCCGCTTGCGCAAGCGGAATGCGATAGTCGGCGCCGGACGATGAGCCAGTAGCCATGAGACCTGGCAGGTCGTACACCAACAGCTCATCGCGGATGCCGCGCACGACATTGCGTACGTACCCCTGCTGCCGATCGAGTCGACGGGCGATCTGGGCGTATGTCGCCGGCACCGCGCCGGCTCCTCGCTG
>NZ_BAHD01000056.1 GCF_000298215.1 Kineosphaera limosa NBRC 100340
AGGCGCGGTGCGGCCGCGCCCGGTGGCCAGGGCGGCCAGGGCCATCGCGGCCTTGGCCGCCGGGGAGACCCGCCGCCGGGCGCTGAAGACGTCGTAATCGGCCGCCTCGATGCGCGTGAGGATCGCCGAGTACATCCGCAGCGCAGCCGCGACGCAGCGCGCGGAGGCGCTCGGCAGCATGCCGACTCCCGGCTCGGCCAGTGCGTACAGCTCCCGGTTGCGGGCGATCTGCGCCGCGAGGAAGTCCCGCCACGCCGGTGTGACGCGCCGCTGCCAGGGGTCGACGCCGAACCGGCTCAGCTCGTCGGCGGGCAGGTACACGCGGCCGCGGTCGAGGTCCTCCCCGACGTCGCGGATGAAGTTCGTCAGCTGGAACGCCAGCCCCAGCGATCTCGCCGGCCCCAGCGCCTCGGCGGTCAGTGGCCGCAGCACCGGCAGCATCATCTCGCCGATGACCGCAGCCGAGCCCTCCATGTAGACGTCCCGCAGCTCGGGCCAGCTCGACCAGCTCGACCGTTCGAGGTCGAGGGCCATCGCGCCGAAGAACCGCTCGAAACAACCCCGGTCGAGTTCCAGCCGGCGGGCGGTCGCGCCGATCGCGCGCAGCGTCGGGTGCGGGTCTTGGCCGGTCTCCCACACGGTGTAGAAGCGCTCGCTGAAAGCGTTGAGGCGCACCCCGGCGTCCGCGTCGGCCGGCAGGTCGAGATCACGCAGATGCCGGGCCTCGGGCTCGTCGACGATGTCGTCGGCCAGGCGGCACAGCGCGTAGACGCCGTAGACGTCGCGGCGCTGCTCCGGCGGCAGGAAGAGGGTGCCCCAGTAGTAGGTGGTGCCGAATGCTCGCGTCAGGTCTCGACAGGCGCGCAGGCCGGGCTCGAGGTCGTCGCGCAGCCCTGCGGTGGACTGGACGGCGGCTGACTGCATGCGCTACCTCGTCGACGAATGTGCGGGGAACTGAGGTCGATTCAACACGCGGGTCTCCTTGGGCGCTACCCGACTCGGTGGGTCGGCCGCACTCGAGCGCACCCGGACCCTCGCTGACCCTCGCCGGCCTGGCTGGGGCTGCGCGGACCAGAACGGGCAGGCCGCTGCGGTCACGTAGGTTAAGCACCTTAACGGTTTCTGGCCACGCTCAGCCAGACCGGCGTCCTTTCGTCACCCCCGCGGCGGCCTGCAGGCTCCGACTTCTTGGAGACGCCAAAAGATAGTGTTCGCTTTTGCTCAGCAGACCGTGTAAAAGCGAACACTATCTTTGCGGCGTTGGGCCTCGGCCGACCCTGCGCGCGCCATAGGGCGGCGCGAGCGCACTCACTGCGCCCGCAACCGCACCTGCGCGATGCGCCGGGCGGCGGCGTGGAAGGTGACCACGACGTCGGGCCCCTCGACGCGCCGGGCCAGAATCCAGGCCGACCGCGAGGAGAGGTCGTCGACGGGTACGACGACGTCGGCGCCCGCGAAGATCTCGGCCGCGGCGCGCGACCGCGAGACCGACAAAGCGAACTCGTTGGCGATGCCGCTGCCGCGCAGCCGCAGCAGTGAACGCAGCGCCTGGGAGGGCCATTGCGCCCCGCGGCGATGAGCCGCCCGGGCCCGCGCCCGCCCGCGCCGGTAGCCGCCGCGCACCTGCAGCCGCACCCGGTTGGTGCGCCAGCGCACCCCGTGGGCCAGCCGCTGCGGGTGCTGTTTGGGCAGGTGGGCGACGCGCGCGGCGGATTCCATCGCGGCGGCCGCCTCGGTCTCGGCCGACTGCGCGAGGGTGTCCTGCTCGGCAAGTTCGTCCTCGACGTCGGCGTCGATGATCGCCAGGGAGTCGGGCTCGGCGTACTGCTCGGAGATCTCGTCGCCGTACATCTCACCGCTGCCGTCGCCGTCCGCCGCGCCGGCCCAGGGATCGTCAGCGTCGCGCGCATCCGCCCCCGCGGCGACTGCGGCAGCCGCATCCGACAGCGCGTCGCCAGGCAGCAGCCCGGCCTCGGCCAGGGTCGGCACGCGCCGCGGCTCGCGACCCAGGTGCAGCGCGGGCCCGGCAACCAGGTGCGCGACGACCGGCAGCGGCTCGGCCGGCGGATACCAGGACAGCAGCGCGACATCGTCGTCGGGCTCCAGCCCGAGACGCTCCCGCCAGAGCGCGACCTTCTCCCCGCGGATCCCGCGGCCGGAGTCCATGATGAGGATCCGCATCCGGGTTACCTCGTCCCCTCGATCGTCGGGCTCTCCGCGTGGGTTGCGCTCCCTGCCGACGGTTGCTGTTGCGACCGCGACCCTCGGCTGGGACCGCAACCGTCGGCGGACTGGAGGGCGCCGGACTGGGGGGCACCGGACCGGGGGGCACCGGGCTGGGGGGCGGGGCCGGGCTGGAGGGCGGGGCCGGGGGACTGGGGGAGCCCGCCGCCGGAGCCGGTGACCGCGGCGCGCAGGGCCGCCACGCGCGGGGCGAGCTGCAGGTCGCGGGAGTAGGCGGCGGCGAAGTCGGCGCAGGCCTGCCGGGTCGCTGCGTCGGCGGTCCGGGCGGCGTGCGCGGCCTGGGCGAGCGCGTCGGCGATGGACTCCGGCTCCAGATCACCGACTGGAAACCACAGGGGGTAGCCGCGCAGCACCTCGGTGGCGGCGTTGCCCGGGTCGTGCACCGACACGATGGGTTTGGCGGCGGCGGTGTACTCGAACACCTTGCCGCTGGTCACGTACTTACCCGCGCCGAGAATCAACAGCAGCACGTCGAACGTGGCGTAGGTGGCCCGCACGTCCTGCTTGGGCACGGGTCCGCAGTAGGTGAGGTCGTCGCCGCGGTACTGCTCGACGAGTTCGACGAGTTCGGCGTTCGGCAACGCGAAGAACCCCAGGTAGCCCCACAGCTGCGCGCGGGCGTCGGCGAGCTCAGGCCGTTGCCGGGCCAGCCGCCACCCGGCTGCGAACTCGGCCAGCGGCACCTTCTTGGAGGCCGTGCCGATGTAGCCGAAGGTCAACGGCGCCTCCGGGTTGCGCAGGGCGGGCGGGTCGAGGTCGGCCTCGGGGGCGAACTGCGGGTCGTAGCCGTTGGCGACCATGTGCAGACGGTCCGCCAGCTGCGGGTGCCGCTGCGCGTGCCAGGCCCGGATCGGCTCGTTGACGAACCACGCCTCCAAGGCCCGACCGAGCAGATCGCGCTCCAACTTGTCGACGCGTCCGCCTTCGGAGTGCAGCAGGTCACCGGAGAAGACGTCGAGCATCCACGCGTCGCGGTAGTCCATGACGTAGGGGATGCCGTACCGGCGGTTGAGCACGTCGCCGGCCGCGAAGTCGACGTTGGGGTTGGCGGTGCCGACGACGAGGTCGACCGGTTTGCGGCGGTGGATCGCCAGGGCGGCGTCCTCCAGCGGCCGGCGCCACGGCCCGTAGGAGACCTCGGGAAAGTCCCGCACGTCCAGCAGCCGCTGCCGGCGCCGCCACACCCGCGGTGCCAGCGCCCGCAGCGCCGACCAGTTGCGCACGTCGGTCTCCAGCGCGGGCCACGGGAACGGGATGCGCACGACCTCGATCGCCGGGTCGATCTGCTCCATGAGGGAGTAGTCGGCCCCGGTGGAGGCGATGAACGTCTCCTCGGTGCAGGTCAGCACCGTGACATCGAACCCCTGGGCCGCGAAGGCGTTGGGGGTCGCCAGGGCGCGGTAGACGCCGCCGCCGCGCGAGGGCGGATAGCCCCACGCGACGTACAGCAGATGAGGCCGGGTGCCCGCGGCCGAGTGGGTGGTCGAGGAAGTATGCGAAGGGGGTGGCAAGGCGCTCCTCCTGAGCGTGACGTCGGGTGCCAGTATCTCAGGGCGCCAGGGTGATCGGCGCAGACCGGGCCTGGCCGCCGAGATCGGGGCGCCGTGCTCAGGTGCCGGGATCAGGTGCCGAATCAGATGGTCGGTCGAGGCCCTGCGCGCGCTGTGCACACACTGTTTGCCCGGGCGTCACCACCGGGCCACACAGCTCGTTCGGGCGGCGGGTAGAGCGGTGTTGACACCATTTCTCGGGCCGATGGCGGCAGCGCCCCGACCCACGAAAGAACCTCGTTGCGCGAAAGGCGCTGCGCCGGCGCGGCCCTGGTCCGTGAACTGCGTAGAAGCCCACAACAAGCCCAGCAGAAGGTACCGAACGGGGTGCGATCCGGCTCCGGCGACGGATGCCCACGGCAGGCCCCACCCGGTGGCGTGCGTAGTGTGGGCAGCGAAGCAACGGCCGCACCAGGACACCGACGGGGCGGCCGTTTCGGTGAACTCTGCCGACACAGACCCACGGGCCAGCACCACCCGGCCCGCGAAAGGACTCCACATGGCACCCAAGATTCAACCCAGCGCCGACGTCTCTCCAGAGGCGACGATCGGCGAGGGCAGCAGCGTCTGGCACCTGGCCCAGGTGCGCGAGGACGCCGTGATCGGCGACAACTGCATCATCGGCCGCGGCGCCTACGTCGGCACCGGGGTGCAGATGGGCGACAACTGCAAGCTGCAGAACTACGCGCTGGTCTACGAGCCGGCCCGCCTCGAGGACGGCGTCTTCGTCGGCCCCGCGGCGATCTTCACCAACGACGAGTACCCGCGCTCGGTCGCCCCCGACGGCGCGCTCAAGCGCGGCGACGACTGGGAGGCCGTGGGCGTCACGTGCAAGGAGGGCGCCTCGATCGGGGCCCGCGCCGTGTGCGTCGCTCCGGTGACCATCGGCGCCTGGTCCATGGTGGCCGCCGGGTCGGTCGTCACCAAGGACGTGCCGGACTTCGCGCTCGTCGCCGGCAACCCCGCCAAGCGCATCCGCTGGGTCGGCCGCTCCGGGGTCACCCTCAAGTCGCTCGGCAAGGGCCGCTGGCGCTGCCCGAAAACGGGTGAGACGTATGTCGAAACCGACGAAGCGCTGGTGTTGAAGCACGATTGAGCCTGTGAGCACGCCGACCCCTCCCGTCCCACCAGTCCAGCCGGTCGAGCCGAGCCGAGTTTCGGGCTCTGTTCCGGCACCTGTCCCGGTTCCCGTACCGGTGGCGCCAGCAGCCGCCACGCCGGCCGCGGCCGACGACTACGACCTCGTGCTTGTCGCGACGCCGTGGTACCCCACGAAGCAGAACCCCATGTGGGGCACCTTCGTGCGCGACGCCGTGATCGCGATGAACATGCAGAACCCCGAGCGGATCACGGTCGTGCACGTCGACGGCAACCCGCTGTACGAGGGTGAGGAGCCGCCGGCAGGTGCGGGCTTCGACGCCGGAGACGGTTCCGGAGCGGGGTCGGAACAGGAGTCGGAACGGGGTATCGGAGGCGAGGGCTCGGCGGGCGAGAGCGCCCAGCCTCCGTCGTCCCGGGCGGCGCGCGTGCCTTCGTGGTCGTGGCGGGAGTCGCGGCCGGAGGCGGATGTCGTGGTCATCCGCGCGCCGCACCCGGCGAACACGCCGCGCTCGGTGGCGATGGAGATCCACCGGGAGGCGCTACGCGAGCACGCGATGGACCTCATCGGGCGGGCCCGGATCGTCTCGGCGCACGTCGGAGGGCCGACGGGTGCGGCGATCGCGCCGCTGCTCGCCCGGCGCACGCGGTTCTCGATCACCGAGCACGCCACCTACGTGCGGGCGATCTTCGCCGACACGTCGGCCGCCATCCAGTACCGCGCGGCGGTTGCCCGCGCCTCGCGGGTGTTGGCGGTCAGCGACGGCCCGGCGGCGGGGCTCCGGCGCCTGTGCCCGCAGCAGGCCGACTACATCTCGGCCGTGCCGAACCCGGTGCGCTTCGACATCCTGCCGCTGCGCGAGCAGCCGGTGCGCGCCCATGACCGCTGGCTGTACGTCGGAAACCTCGTGGCGCGCAAGGGCGTCCACCGACTGCTCGAGGCGTTCGCGCAGGAGGTGCGTGAGAACGACCGCGAGGGCCTGCACCTGACGCTCGTCGGCGACGGACCGATGCGGCAGGAGCTGGCGACCCAGGCCCGCGAGGCCGGACTGGCCGACCGCGTGACCTTCGCCGGGCAGGTGGACCCGGCCGACGTCGCCGGCTTCTTCGGCCGCCACGACGTGCTGGTGCACCTCTCGGAGTACGAGACGTTCGGGCTGACGGTCGTCGAGGCCGCCGCCACCGGACTGCCGGTCGTCGTCACCCGGTGCAGCGGCCCGGAAGAGACGATGGTCATCCCCGCGGGCTACGGCCTGGCCGCTTTCGTCGACGTCGACCCCAGCCCGGAGTCGGTGCGCGCGGCCGTCGCGTCGCTGCGCACCGATCACAGCCCGGCGCAGCTCGAGTTGGTGCGCACGATGATGCGCTCGCTGTACGGCTTCGAGCGAGCCGCGGACCTGCTGGCCAAGTACGTCTACGGCGCCACCAAGCCGGCGCTGGCGCCGCCGCTGGACCTGTCGATCGTCGTCGCCTTTCAGGGCCCGCAGCAGTGGCGCCGGGTCATGCACGGTGCCGACCGCGCGGCGGACCTGGGCTGCGACATCGTGGCCGTCGACCTCGAAGACGGCATCGCGCAGGTGCCGGCCGGGGTGCGCCTGGTGACCCCCGGCAACGTGGACCGCTACAACGCGCTGCGCACGCTCGAACGCGCCGTCGTGGACCGGGCGCCGCGGGCCGTGCTGCGCGGCGCGGAGAAGCTCGTGCCGCGGCTGCCGCAGCGGGCGGCCAAGCCGGCATTGCGCGGCCTGACCAGCGCCGAACGCCTGCAGCGCCGGGTCGCCAACGTCAGCGAGCAGCGCGTGTACCGGTTGGTGTGGGGAGTGCTGCGCGGCCGCTCGATGGCCCGGCGCGTCGAGGCGCAACCCGAGCTGGCCATGGACCGGCTCGACGTGCTCGTGCACCTGGGCGGGCGGCTCACGCAGCTGGCCTACCGACTTGCCATGCGCCATCCGGAGGCGATCGTGCACCACGGGCCGTTCAACGCCGCGGCCATCTCGCGCTGGTGGCTGGCCGTGCACGGGCCCAAGCACGAGACCAGCGGGGCGGAGGAGCTGTGAACCACGCCCAGTCGTCAAACGATTCTGTGCGGTCATCGTCGAAGCGCCCACACATCGGGCTCGTCGCGTTCTACTTTCCCCCCTCGCGCGCCAGCGGCGTGTACCGGATGCTCGCGCTGGCCAATCACCTCGTCGAGCACGGTTGGGATGTCACGGTCTTCACGGTGACCCCCGACTTCTTCGAGCACATCACCCGCTCCAGCGACGACTCGCTGCTGGCCGCTATCGACCCGCGGGTGCAGGTCGAGCGCATCCCGTTGCCGATGCGCCACCTCGAGCAGGAGTTGCGCCGGTTCGGGCCGCTGCGCGGCAACTACCCCGAGGTGCACCGCCGGGTGACCGCGCGACTCATCCGCAGGGTGTGGTGCGATCAGTACGGCAGCTGGGTGCCTGGGGTTATCCGCCGACTCGTCGAGGTGCACCGGCGACACAAGCTCGACCTCACGCTCGCCACCGGCAACCCGTACAGCTGCTACCAGGCGGTCTGGACCTTCAAGAAGCTCACCGGCGTGCCCTACGTGCTCGACAGTCGCGACTCCTGGACCCTCAACCTGTTCACCGACGAGTACGCCTTCCCGCCCGGGCACGCGGCGTTCGCGTGGGAGAAGCGCACCTTCGCCGACGCCTCGCTCATCTCCTTCGTCAACACCCCGCTGCTGGCCTGGCACCAGCGCGAATACCCCGGCGACGCCGACAAGATGATGGTCGTCGCCAACGGCTACGACGCCGCCGACGCCGTGACGGCGGGGGAGCGGACCGAGGCGGAGACGACCGAGGAGAGCGAGCCCGCGGAACACCGGGTGCACTTCGGGTACGTCGGCACGCTGACGGCCAACCAGCCGCACGCCATCGTGTGGGACGGCTGGCGGCGCGCCAAGGAGGCGGGCCGGCTGCCGGACTCAGTCGCCGACCTCTACGGGCATCTCGGCTTCTTCGGGGTCAGCGCCGCCGTCCGCAACACGCTGCCGCTCGATGACGCCACCCAGGACGTCGTCTGGCACGGTGCCGTCGGCAAGGCGCAGATCGCGCAGGCCTACGACGCCTTGGACGTGCTGCTGATGATCGTCGCGGATTCGCCGTACGTCACCAGCGGCAAGGTCTTCGAGTACATGTCGACGGGCAAACCGATCCTCGGCCTGTACGAGGCCGACTGCGCGGTGGCGCAGGTGCTCGACGGTTATCCGCTGCTCGTGCGCACCCGCTCGCTGGCGCCCGACGACATCGCCGACGCGTTCGTCGCGGCCCGCGAGCTCGTCGACACCGTGACCCCCGAGCAGGTGGCCGCGGCCCGCGAGTTCGCCACCCGCTACGAGCGCACCAAGCAGCTCGACGCGCTGGAGGCGCGGCTACGGCGGCTCCTCCCGGGGTCTGCCGGGGTGGGCGGCTCGACGCAGTCAACGGCCTCCGGAGGCGCATAGCAGCTGGTCGCCGCGCGGTTGCTGATTCGGTGAGTCGGTGAGTAACGACACGGTCGATAAAGCTACGGGGAACCCGGCTTAAATCGTGTTGGCTCACGGCCGAATGGGGTGGGGTCAGTGGGCCGATCCGCAGCGATCCGGCGGGGCCTACCGTCCCCTGTCACCCGGATCGCTGTGCCGCCCGGTCATCCCTCCCGCGCCGGGCAGGAGTGGATGTCCCCATGCTTTTGCGCGCCCTTTTTCGTGCCCTCACCCTTGTTGTCGCCGGCCTCTTGATGTCCCCATTGACCACCTTTTCGACGGCCTCCGCCGCCACCATCGCCCCCGCACCCGCCGTCGCTTTGGTCCCTGCAAGCGCCGTCCCTGCAAGCGCCGTGGCGGGCGACGTGCCCGTCGCCGTGCAGACCGGACTGCGTCGTACGCCCCGCTACTCGGTCGAGGTGCCTAGCGCTGTGGAGGCTGGTCTGCGTCGTACGCCCCGCTACTCGGTCGAGGTGCCCAGTGCGATGGAGGCGGGTCTGCGTCGTAAGCCGCGGTATTCGGTCGACCTGATCGCGTTGCGGGCCCCGACCGCGGCCGACGCCGCCCAGTCGCGGCTCGACCCCGCCACGGCGGTCGGTCTGCTGCTCGGCGCAACTGTCACCACCGGCTCCGCCGTACCGATCCACGCGGCGAGCCTGGCCGCAGCGAACTGAGCCACCCCGAACTGAGCCACCCCGAACTGAGCGGCCCCGAACTGAGCGGCCAGGAACTGAGCGACCAGGAACTCAGCCGCGAGGAGCCAGGCCGCAGGCCGTGGCCTCAGGTGCGCGTGCGGGCGCTGCCGCTGGCGCGCATGGGGGTGCGCCCGAGCACGTAGCCCTCGAGAAAGCCCAGGCCCCAGCCGTAATGCATGGCCATGAACGACAGCGGCACAGTGGCCGGGTCGACTGGCGCGGATCCGCGGGCGCGCCAGGCCTGCACGCTGGCCAGGGTCACCCCCACGACGTAGGGCGAGTAGGCCAGGGCCGCGAACCGCGGGTGTCGCACGGCGATCGCGGCGAGGCCGGCGGTGCCGAGCACGGCGACGGGGGCGGCCAGGTGTCGGGGCCGGATGGCGGAGCGGCCGTTCTTGCGGGCCATGGCGGCCTTGCCGCGCCCGTATCGGCGGTACTGGCGGAAGAGGGCCGGGGCGTTGTCGCGCACGTGCCAGAAGATCTTCATCGCGGGGTCGAACGCGATTTCGTGCCCCGCGGCCAGGATGCGGTGGTCGAAGTCGACGTCCTCGTTGACGAGCAGACTCTCGTCCCAGCCGCCAACCGCGCGGGCCACGTCGGTGCGGTACACACCGAAGGAGGCGTGGTCGGTGCGCTGGAAGTGGGTGCCGAAGTGGTTGATGGAGTCACCGACGCCGAACGGGCTCGACAGCGCGAGCGCCACGGCCCGCCCGGTGGGGGTGCTGCTGACTCCGTTGCGGATGCCGCCGACAGCGGCCAGCGCCGGGTCGTCGCGCAGGTGTGCCACGCCGAGCGCCAGGTAGTCGCCGCTGACGGAGGCGTGCCCGTCGACGCGGGCCACGAACTCCCCGGTCGCGGCGGCGAGGCCGACGTTCAGGGCGGCGGGGATGATGACCTGCGGGTTGTCCAGCAGGCGCACCCGCGGCTCGCGCGCGGCGATCTCGGTGACGATCGCGCGGGTGCCGTCGGCCGAGCGCCCGTCGATGACGAGCACCTCGAGGTCTACCTCGCGTTGGGCGAGGACCGACCCGATCGCTGCCGCGACGGACTTTTCCTCATTGAGCACCGGCATCAGCACGCTGACGGTCCGTTGGCTCATCGCTCACTCAACTCCACATCGTTGGGTGCGTCCCCCACGCCGAATCCTGTGCCCCATGGTCGCGACGCTCGCGCCGAACCTAGGTCATCCTAACTTGCGCGCCGGACGCGAGCTCGACCCAAGTGGCGCAGGCGGCGTACCCGCCCAGCCAAGGGGTCGAGCCGCGAGTCGCGCCAGGCGACGGGTGCGAACAGGGTCGAGAGCAGGAAGGCGGGCACCACGAGCGGTTGCGCGGGCGGCTGGATGATGAGCATCGAGGCGAGCACGGCGTAACCGATCGCCGGCTCGGGGGTACGCACGAAGCACGCGAGCACGACGAACAGCAGCAACGCTCCGGCGAACAGGCCGTAGTCGTAGAAGACCTTGCCGATTGTGGGCACGATCAACCCATCGACTCCGGCCCCTCCGGTGAGCTCGCGCGAGGAGCCGGCGCCGCCGCCGAAGAGCACCCGCGGGAACGACTCGATCCACTTGGGTACGAGGTACAGGTACGGCTCGACCGTGCGCAACGCCGTCGAGGTGTTCGACGATTGGCCCTCGCCCAGGCGGGCGATGAGCTGCTGGCCCATGGACGTCGGGATCGTGATCGCAGCGAGCAACAGGCCGGGGATCAGGTAGAAGCGCAGCAGGTGGAACTGGCGGTTGAGCAGCATGACCAGGACCCCGACGAGCACGATGGCGAAACCGGAGCCGGCGACCGTGCACAGCATGCCGACGCCGGCGACCGCGACCTTCCAGACCCGCGCCCCGCTGAGCAGGCCCGCCATGACGCACAGGCCGAGCGTGAACGACATGAACGAGGGCTCGAGGGCCAGCCAGCCGTTGGATTTGATGAGCGGGCTGCCGTAGAAGAACGGGTAGGCGGTGTTGAAGCCGGAGACGAGGAAGCGCGCGGGCACCACGTCGGCGACGATGTCGCGGTACGGGATGCCGACGAACTGCACGGCCAGGAAGGCCGTGGAGACCCCGCCCAGCCAGACTCCGACGTTGGCCACCGACGCCATGACTCGCTGGAAGGTCGCCCGGCTGCGGTCGACGAACATGAAGCACGCAGGGAACCAGAAGACGATCCAGAACAGCCAGCTGTTGACGCTGATGTACAGGTTGTTGACCAGCAGGGTTTGCGGTAGCACGACGAACGCCGAGGCGCCCGCCGCCACCAGCCACAAGAAGGTGCGCCGCGGCTCGATGGCCAGCACGCCCATCCGCCAACCGGCCAGCAGAAACAGCACGATGAGCGGCACGGTCAGCGGAATGGACAGACCTGGCAGTGAGATTCGTTGCACGAGGAAGTTCACGACGAACATCCACGTGACCCACGTGACCGGGTCGGACAGGCGGGAGGCGTAGCGCCGCGCCGCCGGGAGTGCGGTGGCGGCCGCGGAGCCGGACGAGGTGGCTGAGCTGGTCACGGCCGGCTCCGGGTCAGCCGTCGACGACGACGTAGGTGCGCTCGCCGAACTGGGCCGCGTGCTCGTCGATCCACTCGAAGCGCGTCTTGTGCGGGCGGACCAGCACGAGCAGCACGGAGCGGGGGTCGCGACCGACCCGCTTGACGATGGCCCCCGACAGCGGGGTCTGCAGCACGGTCACCTGGCGGTCGCCGTCGCGGCCGTAGTGTTCGCTGCCGAACTGGGCGACATCCTCGGTCACGTGGGTGTCGCGCCCGGCCGCGTGCACGCCGGCCTCGACGGGCTCGACGAGGCCGCGGACCGAAGCGGCCGGGACCCGCACGCCGGAGAGCACGATGCGGTCGGAGCTGCCGGCCTCCATGCTCATGATGGCGGGCACGTCGCGCGCCGGGATGAACTCCAGGTTCGGGTAGAGGCGACGCATCTCGCGCATCGAGCTGATGCGGCCGCGGCGCCCGCCGAAGAGCATCGTCAGCGCCAGGCCCAGCAGCCCGCCGCCGATCGCGCCGAGCAGGCCCAGCAGGATCGGGGAGGTCGAGGTGGCGCCGGCCGGGTCGGCCTGCTGCAGGACGGTGAGCTGGCGCGATTGGGTCAGCAGCGCCTGCTGGCTTTGGGCCAGCGCCCCGCCGAGCTGGTTCTTGCGCGTGCGCTCGGCCTGCGCGTCGGCCAACGGCTCGGTGGTCATGAGCGTCTCGGTGTTCGTCGTCAGCGAGCGCAGGTCGTTCTGCATGCGCCGGGCGCTCTGGTTGACGGCGGCCACCGCCAGCGCGTTGGCGTCGGCGGAGGCGTTCTCGGCCGTGTCGGCCGTGACGCGCACCCCGAGCACGGTCGAGTTGGGCACCACGAGAATCTCCGAGCGGGACCGCAGCGAGGGCGCGTCGGTGTGCCGCTCCTGGGCGGCCGCCGCGTACACCTCCTGGGTGTTGGCCTCGGTGACGGCGTTCGTCGCGGCGCGGGTCAGGGCATCGGGGTTGTCGCTGGCGATCTGCACCGCCAGCATCGCCTCGGCGGTCCGCGGCGAGTTCACCCCGGCGGCCAGGCCGACGCCCGCGCCGATGACGGCAGCGGCCATCGCCACCCACCACCAGCGGCGGAGGGTTTCGATGAGCGACCGGCCCCACGGGTCAGCATTGTTCTCGGCCACGTTGGCCACAGGATTCCCCCTTGCACAGATCAACACGTCGTTTGTCGGCTTCGACTTCCGGACTATCCCCCAGTCGCGGAAGGCGCCGACTGCCCAACTGTACCGACGCCCTGACGAGCGTCCAACTCACACTTGAACGACCGCCCATGAACATCGCGAGTCCGGGGCCCGCCGGGGTGCCCTTGCCTTGCCCCGGACCGGCGTCGGGCAGCTCTGCTCACGGGGCGAATTCGCCTCTGGCGGACCGCTGCCAACGTCAAGCCTCGCACGGCCGGGGGCGTCTGGGCCAATCCCGCCGCCCGGGAGAGGTTCGTTTGCCTGCGGCCTTGCGCATGTATCCAACGGACCGAGTGCGGCGACCCACACGCGCTCGAACGCCGGCGCCCGTGCGCAAAAGCACACGGCCGCCTGCGGATAGGTGCTGGTGCGCGAGCTGCTGCCTGTGTCATGGTGGTTGGAGTACGCGGGTCACCCCCCGCGGCGTGTCAGTGGCCCGCACCCAGGCTTCTTCTCAGCCAGATCGGTATGCGTCCGACGCGTCGTGGTGCTGGTGGCCCTGTTGCCTGTAGCCACTGTGGTCCCCTCGGGGGGAGAGTCGTCGTCTGCGCGTGCGGTCTGCCCGAACGCCACTTCCCGAGGAATCTGCCATGTCCGTGCTCACCGGGCCCCCCACCGGCCCGTTCGAGGTGCCCAGCGACACCTCCGCCCGTCGTACCCAGCGCAACGCCGACCGTGCCGACCGTGGACTGCACGCGGTCGACGGCGTCCCGTCGATTCTCGCCGCCTTCGAGGGCGGCCAGGTCGGCACGCGGGTACTTCGGCCGGTACGGGACCGCGGCGACCTGGCACGGCTGTACAGCCCCGGAGTGTCGAGCGTCTGCGAGGCGATCGCCGCCGAGCCCGCGTTGGCGGCCCGCTACACGATGCGCTCGCGCACGGTGGCGGTCATCAGCGACGCCTCCGCCGTGCACGGACTGGGCGACGCGGGCCCGCGAGCGGCGTTGCCGCTCATGGAGTCCAAGGCGATGCTCATGTCGGCCGGCGCCGGCCTGGACGCGATGCCGTTGTGCCTGCAGACCGGGTCCGCCGCCGAATTGGTCGACACGATCAGCCGGTTGGCGCCGACGTTCGGCGGGATCGTGCTCGAGGACATCAGCTCGCCGCGCTGCTTCGAGATCGAGAAGCTGCTGCAGGAGCGGCTGGACGTGCCCGTGCTGCACGCCGACCAGCACGGCACCGCCGTCGCGACCCTCGCGGCGCTGCGCAACGCGGCGCACGTGGTCGGCAAGCGGTTCGAGGACCTGCGAGTTGTGATCTGCGGAGCCGGTGCGGCCGGCACCGCGACCGGCTTGCTGCTCACCGCGGCCGGGGTGCACGACGTCGTGGTCGGCGACCGGGTCGGCATCGTCTCGCGCTGCCGCGACGACCTGGAGGAGCACCAGCACCGGCTGGCGTTCCGCACCAATCCGCGCCGGTTGGCCGGGGAGTTGGGCGCGGCGTACGAGGGTGCGGACGTGTTCATCGGTGCCTCCGGCGCGCGGGTCACGCTGCGGCGGTTGCAGGGGATGGCGCCCGATCCGATCCTGTTCGCGCTGGCCAACCCGCGGCCGGAGGTCGACCCCGGCGTGGCGGGGCGCTTCGCCGCCGTCGTGGCCACGGGCCGCAGCGACCTGCCCAACCAGGTCAACAGCGCGCTGGTGATCCCCGGGATCTTCCGGGCCGCGCTCGACCTGGGGCTGGTGCGCATCACGACCCCGATGCTCCTGGCCGTCGCCGACGCCGTCGCAGCCCTGGTGCCCGAGCCCACCGCCGCGTGCATCGTGCCCGGACTGCTCGACGAGCGGCTCGTGCCCACGATCGCCGGCGCACTGTCTCCCTTCGCCGAGGCCTGACCCACCCGCTCCGGGCGCCGCCCCGCACGCTCCCGCCCCGCCGCCCGGCCCTGCCCCCCGCTCCCGCCCGCCCCGCCCCAACCCAACCCCGCCGAGTGTTGCGCTCGCTGCCGTGGGGCGCGGTTGCAACCGCGTCGGTCGGCAGCGAGCGCAACACTCGGCGGCAGGGCCGGCTGGGGCTGGCCCGCGGCGGGGGCTGGCTGGGGCGCTCTGGTCGGCCCATACCCTGGAGGAGTGGGTGCGGAGGCAGACAGTGACGGCGGGCAGCGGCCGTTGCGCGTCTTGCTGCTCGCCAACAGCTATCCCACGGCCACAGCACCGTCGGCCGCCGCCTACCTCTCGCACCGGCTCGACGCCCTCGACCGCCGCGACGACGTGGAGGTGGTTGCCGGCGCGTTGGTGCCCCGGTACTCGATGAGCGCCACCGCCGTCCGACGCACCCTGCGTAAGCCCGGGGCGCGCGCCCTGACGGTGTCGGCGGACGCGAAATCGATGCTGCACCAGGTGGAGTGCGAGTGGGGCCTGAGCGACATCATCGCCGGTCGCCGGGGTCGCCGGCCCACCCAGGCCCTGCTGCGGGCGACGCACGAGGTGGGCCTCCTGCTCCGCTCGGTGCACCCGTGGCGCCCGGATGTCGTGTTCGCGCACGGCATGTACACGCTGCCCGCGGGGGAGGTCGGCCGCCGGGTCGCGGGCTACCTGGGGGTGCCGCTCGTCGTGGCGATGCACGGCAGCGACGTCACCCGGGTCATGTCCGGCGACCCGTACGCGGCGCGCGAGACCCTCGACGAAGCCGGCGCCACGATCTACGTCTCCGTCGCCCTGCGCGCCGCCGCCCGCTCCCTGGGCGCGCCGTTCGGGCGCAGCCATGTCATCCCCAACGGCATCGACCCCGCCATCTTCGCCCCGCCCGCGCCGGACGCCGGGTCAGTCGAGGCGGACTCCGGCGAGCCCCCGCCCGTCGAGCCCCAGCCCGTCGAGCCCCCGCCGGCCGCGTCCCCGTCCGTCGAGACCCCGTCCGTCGAGACCCCGCCCGTCGAGACCCCGCCCGTCGAGACCCCGCCCGTAGAGCCACTGCCCGTCGCGTCCCCATCCGGCGAGCCCCCCTCCGTTGCGCCCGAGTCCGTCGAGCCCCGGCCGTTGCGGCTGCTCTATGTGGGCAACCTGGTGCAGGTGCAGGGCGCCGATCGGCTGCCCGGCATCGTGGAGGCCGTGCGTCGGCGGGTGCCGGGGACGCGGCTGCACGTCGTCGGCGACGGCCCGCTGCGGCCCTCGCTCGATCTGCTCCTGGGTGACGCGGTCACCTTTCACGGCACTCTGCCTCCCGCGCAGGTCGCGGATCAGATGCGCGCGGCGGATGTGGTGCTGGTGCCGAGCCGCACCGAAGGCTGGGGGCGGGTCGCCACCGAGGCGCTGGCGTGCGGCACCCCGGTCGTCGCCAGTGCGGTCGGCGGTTTGCTCGAGGCCGTCGGTGATCCCGGTCGCCTGGTGCGCGAAGGCCCGGGCTATATCAAGGACTTCGCCAACCGCGTCGTCCGCTGCGCCGGCACCGGCGTCGGCCACGCCCCAACCCCCTGGACCTGGGATCAAGTCGTCGACGCCGAACTGGCCGTCCTCCGTAGCGTCTTGCCCCAGCTTCCGGCCGAGCCCGTTCCCGAGCCCGTCGTCGATGTTCCGCCCGCGCCGACCAACGCGTCAGGGGCGAGCTCGTCAGGTGCATGAGCGTGCGACGGGATGCGGTTCGCTGCGCCGCCACTGTTGCCCCGACGTCCCCCGACCTTTTGCGCTCTGTTGCGACTGTTGTGGTCCCCACTGCGACAGTGGGCTGCGACCGCGAAGCCGGGTGAAGCTCGCTGCCAGGGGGCTAGATCACTGGCTCGGTCGGCGGGCCGAATCCGTTCGCGGCCAACGGCACCCATACGCTGAACGGGTGGTGGCGGCACGATCGGTCGGCGAGGGACGGCGCGTCCTGCGTCTGCTCGTGCTCGCCAACAGCTACCCAACGGCTGCCGCCCCCTCCGCTGCGGCCTATCTGACGAACCGGCTGGCGGCGCTGGATCGCCGCGACGATGTCGAGGTCGTCGCGATCGCGCTCGTGCCGACCTATTCGCGGCCCGCAGCTCTGGCTCGCCGCGCCCGTGGGCTGACCAGCGCCGACGCCTTGGCGCTAGCTCCGGCAGCCGGAAGGCTGCTGCGCGCGGCACCCGTCGAGTGGTCCCTGGCCGACGTCACCGCCGGCCGGCTCGGACGTCGCCCGCGCAGCGCCGTCCGGCGGGCGACCCGCGCCGTGCGGCAGTCCCTGGGGGAGTGGCGGCCCGACGCCGTGCTCGCCCACGGCATGTACACGCTGCCCGCCGGAGAGATCGCGCGCCGGATCGCCGAGCAGGCCGGGGCGCCCTTCGTCGTGGGGTTGCATGGCAGTGATGTCACCCAGGTCAGTGCCCGCGCCCCGCGATCCGCTCGCGCGACCTTGGAGGACGCGGCCGCCACGATCTACGTCAGCGCGGCATTGCGCGACCGGGCCGTGCAACTCGGACTCCCGGAGCGGGACACCCATGTGGTGCCCAACGGCGTCGATACCGCACTCTTCGGCCCCGCGTCGGTCTCGCCCGCGTCGGTCGAGCCCGGAGCCGGACCGGGCGGCGACCCGTGGCGCGCCGACGCCGCCGCGCCGCGCCTGCTGTTCGTGGGCAATCTGCTGCCGGTCAAGGGCGCGGACCGGCTACCGGCGATCCTCGCGGCCGTGCGCCGCCGCGCCCCTGGAGCCCACCTCGACGTCGTCGGAGGTGGCCCGACACATGCGCGCCGCCGACGTGCTGCTGGTGCCTAGCCGCGAGGAAGGCTGGGGCTGCGTCGCCACCGAAGCGCTGTCCTGCGGCACTCCCGTGGTCGCGTCGGCCGTCGGCGGACTGCCCGAGGCTGTCGGTGACCCGGGTCGCTTGGTGCCGGAGGGCCCCGACTATGTCGAGAGCTTCGCGTCGCTCACTCTGCGGGCGGTCGGCGCCGGGGTGGGGGCTGCGCCGGTCGCCCGCTCGTGGGACGAGGTCGTCGACGCCGAACTCGCTGTCGTGCGCGCCGCGCTGCGTGGGCCCGCCGGGCAGGCCGATTCGTGAACGTCGGCGATCTGCTGCGACCACTTCGCCTGGATGCCACCCCACCGGAGGGCCGGCTCGTGACGCGCGGCCTGACGAGCCTGCTCGGGCTCGTCGCCCAGGGCCTCATCCGCCTCGGCATCACCGTGGCCGTCGGGCGCCTCGCCGGCGCCGCCGACCTCGGTGTCGTGGCCGCCGGCATGGCCACCGCCCAGTTCCTCATCCTCCTGTGGCCCACGACCTGCGGGCAGGCGGCCTCCCGGTTCCTGGCCCGCAGCCGAGGCGCGCAGGACAGGGCGGCGTTGCTTGCCGTGGCCGACCACCTGCGCCGGCGCCTGCTCTTGGCCGCCGCGCTGCTCGCCCTGGCCAGCGTGCCGATCTCCCTGGCCCGTGGCCTCGACCCGTTCGGGGCCGCGTGCGTCGCGGTGTTCCTCTGGGGCGTTGCCGGGCAGCAGTTCACCCGCGGCGTGCACTACGGCTCCGGTGCCATCGCTAGGGTCGTCGTCCTGGACGTGGCCTTCAGCCTGCTCGGGCTGCTCGCCCTCGTCGTGGTCCTGGAGGCCGGGGTGCGCGGCCCGGCGCTGCTGCTGCCGCCCGCGCTGGCCTATGTCGCCCTGTCGGTCGCCTGTTGGCCCTGGTCGCCGAGGCGCCGGGCGGACCGTGCGCTGCGGCGCGAACTCGACTCCTTCGTTTTCTTCGGCTCGCTGGGCACCCTGGCCAGCGCCGGATTGGTGCAGTTGTCGGTGCTCGTCGCCGACCGCCTCGGCGCGGTGGCCGTCGGCCATTACGCCGCCGCCGTCAACCTCGCGATGCCGCTGACCCTCATCTCGGGAGCGTTGAGCCTCGTGCTGTACCCGACGATGTCCCTGGCCGTCGGGCGCGGCGATACCCAGGCCGTGCGTCGCCAGCTCGACGTCGGCGTGCGGGGGCTCCTGCTGACGATCGTGCCCGTGCTGACCCTCGCCGCGGTCGTGGCCCCCGAGATCGTCGCCCTTGCCTACGGCCCCGGCTTCGACGACTCCGCGCAGGTGCTGCCCATCCTGTTGGCGGCGATCCTCTTCGCGATGCTCGCCGTGCCCTGCGTCAACGCGCTGACCAGCCGCGACAGCCGCGGCATCGTGGAGATGGCGGTGGCCAGTCTGGCCGGACTCGTGCTCGCCGGGCTCGTCTGGGTCGGGTCCGGCGCGGCGGGCGGCATCGTGGCCGTGGCCACGGGTTACGCGGCCGGCGCGGGCCTCATCGGGTGCTATGCGATCGGGCGGGCCTGGTGGGTGTGGCGGATTCGGTGGACCGCCCTGGCGCTGGCCGCCGCGTTGGGAACGGCCGTCGCGGTCGCCCTCGTCGTGCTGCTCGCGCCTGCGCCGCTCGCGCTGCGCCTCGGCGCCTGCGCGCTGTTCACCCTGGCCTGGGCGGTGCTGCGCCGCCACGACGTGCGTCTGGTCGCGCACCGGCTCCGCGCGGGCTCCCGCGGCTAGGTCGACTCCGACGCGCGGGTTTTGTCGTTGTGGCGAACTAAGTACATGCCCCCTGCTGGGCGAGCAGGCGGATTCAGGTTCGTGCAGGTCAGGGGCGTGTCCGAAAATCGAGTTGCGGGGGCATGTCATTTGTTCACCACAACAACAAAGTGTGCAGCGGCTCAGCGCGGGGTCGGAGCCTCCTCCAGCAGGTCGAAGACGCTGGCGGTGGGGCGGACCGCGGCCCAGCGGTCGTAAGCCTGCGCGGCCCGGCGGCGGGCCCGCAGCCGCTGCGAGCCGTCCGCCCGGGCGATCTCGCTGATGGCGGTTGCCCAGTCCCCAGGCTCGCGGGACGGCACGACCCAACCGCCGCCGTCGGCCAGGACCGGGGTCCACGGCGTGGTGTCCGGCAACAGCACAGGGCACGCGCGGGCCAACGCCTCGGGCACCACGTGACCGAAGTTCTCGTGCGCGGTCGGTAGGGGCCAGTGCCTCGCTTGTGGCATACACGCGGGACAACTCCTGCGGGGGCACGCTCCCCAGCCAGCGCACCCGGTGTCGCGGCGGCAGTCCGGCCGCCAACTCGCGACAGCGACGCTCGTACGCGGGATCTCCGCCGCCGGCGATGTCGAGCCGCACGGACTCAGGCACCAACCTCAGGGCCTCCAGCAGCAGGTGCAGCCCCTTCTTCTCGTTGAGGCGACTGACGAACAGGAGCCGCAGCGGCGCCGGCCCCGCCTCCGAGGCGACCTCCAGACCCTCGTCTGTCTCCAGCGCAGGCGGCTGAGCGCGCGGCGGCAACTGGGTCTCGTTCTCGCGCACCAGCACTCGGGCGCCGGGAAAGACCGCGGTGACCTCGGCGGCCTCGAGCGGCGTCGAGGCGTGCCAGGCGACCCCGCGGAACAGCCCGACCCGCCGAGCCAGGCGCAGCAACGCACCCTTCTTACCGGCTTTGAGGGCCAGCGCTCCCGCGCCCAGCTCGCCGCGGGGAGCCAGCACCAGTCGTGCCCGCCCCAGCCAGCCGAGACGAGCCGCCACCGCGGGCGCCAACGTCCACACCGGCGGAAACAGGCCGTTGAGGTAGATGACGTCCGGCCGCGCGCGGCGCACGAGTCGCACCACCGCCAGGGCGGAGATCAGCGTGGCGCGGCGCGGCAGGTAGCGCACTTGGGCGCCGCCGACAGGTGTCCACCGGTCGATGGGCACCGGTAGCGGCTCGCTAGCACCCCAGTCGTAGGCGCTGGTCAGCACCGCGAAGTCGTGCCGGTCATGGTGCGCCGCGACCATCGCCGCCAGCGTCCGGATCGGACCGCCACCGGCGAACCCGGGCAGGTAGAACGGGGTGAGCACCAGCACGCGCAGCCGCCGGCTCACCCGCTTCGACCACCCGGGCGGTCCGGTGCCCGCAGGCCCGACCATGCCTCGTGCCGACGGTGCGTCGAGAGGATGAAGCGCACCGCCCGCTGCGAGCAGTTGCCGATCGCGTAGTCGGCCGGCAGCACCACGTCGGTGCGTCCGTCCGGGCCGACGGACCGCACCGCGTCGCGGATCGCCTCCACGACGTTCTCGGGGTCCAGGCCGGTCATGACGATCGCACCGGTGTCCAGCGCCTCGGGCCGCTCGATGGCGTCCCGCAGCGTGACGGCGGGAAAGCGCAGCAGCGCGGACTCCTCGCTGATCGTGCCCGAATCCGAGAGCACGCACAAGGCGTCCTGTTGCAGCCGCACGTAGTCGATGAACCCCAACGGCGGGTGGAAGGTCACCCCGTGCAGGTCGCGCTCCGGCTGGTCGGGCCGGCTGGCGAGCACATCGAGTCGTTTTCGGGTGCGCGGGTGCGTCGAGACGAGCACCGGCACCTCGAAGGCGTCGCGGGCGGCCACCAGACAGTCCAGCAACGCCCCCAGCCGCCGCGGATCGTCGACGTTCTCTTCCCGGTGGGCGCTGACCAGCAAGAAGCCCTGCGGGCTCAGCCCGAGGTCGCTGGTCGCGCTGCTCGCTTCGAACGCCTCCGCATGGTGATCGAGCACCTCCTTCATCGGCGACCCGGTGAGCAGGATGCGCCGCGGCGCCAGGCCCTCGGCCAGCAGATTGCGCCGGGCGTGCTCGGTGTAGACGAGATTGAAGTCGGCGACGTGATCAACCATCCGCCGGTTGGTCTCTTCGGGCACGTTCTCGTCGAAGCAGCGGTTGCCGGCCTCCATGTGGTACACGGGAATCCGCATGCGCTTGGCCATGAGTGCCGCGATGCAACTGTTCGTGTCGCCGAGCACGAGCACCGCGTCGGGGCGCACCTGACGCAGGATCTCCTCGGAGCGGATGAGCGTCTCGCCGAGCACCCGTCCCAAGCTCGACGTGTCGACCTGCAAGAAGTGGTCGGGGCGGCGGATGCCGAGCTCCTCGAAGAAGATCTCGTTGAGCTCGTAGTCGTAGTTCTGCCCCGTGTGCACGAGCACGTGGTTGACGGTCGCATCGAGGCGCGCCATGACCCGCGAGAGCCGAATGACCTCCGGGCGGGTGCCCACGATCGTCATGACCGTCGTCATCGCGAGCCGCCTTGGTCGTCGTGCAGTGTCTTGACGTAACGGTGCATCCGTCGTCCCTCCGGGGTCGTGTACGACGATTCGATGATCCAGCCGTGCCGTTGATGATGCCGGTTGACGGCGTCGTTGTCGTCCGCGTCGGTCGTCAGGTACGCGCGGTGTGCGCCCAGGGCGCGGGCCCGGGCCGACCAGGCCTGAGACAGCTGGGCACCGACGCCTCCGCCGGCGTGGCTGGTGTCGACGCACATGGAGGCGAAGAGCGCCGCGTCGGGCAGCCCCTCTGGTGCATCGCCGCGATACAAGACCGCCCGCGCGAGCCGCGGGATCGTACGGGGGTGCCGCAACGCGGTGCCGGTGGCCGCGCGGGCGAAGCCGTGCCAGCGGCGCTTGAGCAGCCGCGAGTAGAACGACTGCGGGGCCACCGTTCCCACGGCCGCCCCGATCGGGCCGTCGGCGGTGCGGGCCACCACCGCGATCGCCGTGTCGTCGTGCAGGAAGCCCCGGTAGAACTCCCGCAGGAAACCCTCGCCCAGTTCGGCGAGGAAGAACCCGGAGAACGCGCGCCGATGGATGGCGGCCAGCGCCGCGACATCCTCTTCGCGCAGCTGCGTGAGCTCGACCGGCTCGGTCATCGCGGGCGCCCTGTGGCCGTGGTGGCCGTGGTGACGGGGGTGGTGGAGGCGGGTCGGTCGGGACCGTCGAGGACCGCCATCGGGTAGGTGTCCGGGTGCTGCGGGTCGAGCAGCTCGTTGGCCCAGAACGCGGTGACCAGCGGGGTGTCGCCGGTGTTCTCGATGGAGTGCGTCCACAGCGTCGGCATGTCGATGACCGCCGGGTGCTCGCCGTCGACCGCGAACTCCAGCACCGGCCCCTCGAGCAGCCGCCGCAGCCGGATCACCCCGCTGCCGCTGATGACCTGAAAGCGCTCGATCTTGGCCAGGTGCACGTGGTTGCCGCGGGTGAACCCTGGCCGGGTCGTGGAGACGAAGGCCTGGCCGCCGCTGCCGGCGGGATGCACCCGAACGGTCTCTACCAGTGCTCCCCGCTCGTCGCGGTGCGCGGTGGGGCGGAAGGGATAGGCGCTGGGCCACATCGCGGCCCGCAACGTGTTGAACAGCCGCACGTCGAACGTGTCGCGCAACGCCGGGATGTCGCCGGCCGGGGCGTACGTCGCGTGCAGCTCGCGCAGCCGCTGCGCCATCGCGGAGATGAGCACGGGGCGCCCCAGCGGGTGCACCACCCGCTGCCCGGGCGCCTCGCCGACGCGGGCGGCGTGCGCCGCGCCGAGCAGGAGCGCCACGGCATCCTGCACGTGGATCAGCGGCAGTTCGCGGTCGCCGACGACCTCGGGCTGGGCTCCGTTGGCGATGCGGTGGGCGAACGTCGCGACGAACGAGTTGTAGTCGGGGCGACCGTGCTCGCCGAACAACCCGGGAAAGCGGAATTCCACGACCGGGGCCGACGCCCGCGCGCCCCAGTCCCGCAGCGCCTCGCCCGCCGCGCGCTTACCCCGGCCGTACGGGGTGTCCCGACCCGGGTGATCGTCATCGGCGTAGTTGCTGCCCGCAAAGATCACTGTGGGGTTCGCGCGAGCGGCTTCCAGGGCGTCGATGAGGTCGCGCGCCAGGCCGACATTGCCGGCCGCCAAGTTGTCGTCGGCGCCGCGGTTGATCCCGGCGAGCTGCACGACGAGATCGTCGGGGCCCAGGCCGCGCACCGCCTCGGCCAGCGACTCCGGCTCCCACTGCGCCCGACCCAGCGAGGTGAGCCCGGCGCCCTCGAACACTCCGAGCGTCGCCAGCCGGGCCCGCGTGTGCCAGCCGAGAAAGCCCGCCGCCCCGGTGACGACGACCCGCCCGGCCGGCGCCTCGACCTCCGGTGCGACGGCCTTCAACACAGAAGAGTGTGCGGTCAAGGGGTCTGCGGTCATCGCGCGGCGCCGTTCAGGTGCGCGAACTCCGGCAGCGTGCGCAGCAGCTCCACGGTCTGCTCGACATCCATGCGCACGGTGTTCTCGCTCGTGTAGTCCGTGCGCCGCACCGCCCCCTGGTCGCCCTCCTCGAAGTACAGGGAGTACTCCATGCTGCGCGCGTCGACCGGCACCCGGTAGTAGTCGCCCTCGTCCAGGGCCGAGGTCATCTCCTCGCGCGAGAGCAGGGTCTCGTGCTGCTTCTCCCCGTGGCGGGTGCCGATGACCTGGATGGGGTGGTCGGGGACGCCGAGCAGCGCCGCCACCGACTGCGCAAGGGTCTGCATCGTGCACGCCGGCGCCTTGCGCACGAACAGGTCACCGGGCACCGCGCGCTCGAAGGCGTGCTCGACGAGGTCGACGGACTCGCCCAGGGACATGAGGAAGCGGGTCATCGCCGGATCGGTGAGCGTCATCGGCACGCCCTCGGCGATCTGCCGCACGAACAGTGGGATGACCGAGCCGCGCGAGTACATGACGTTGCCGTAGCGGGTGATCGACACGACCGTGGCGGAGCCGGGATGCTGACGGGCGAAGGCCTGCGCGGTCTTCTCCATGAGCGCCTTGCTCTGGCCCATCGCGTTGATCGGGTGCACGGCCTTGTCGGTGGACAGGCACACCACCGAAGCCACCCCCGCGGCGTGGGCCGCCTCGATGACGTTGTGGCTGCCGAGCACGTTGGTCTGCACCGCCTGCAGCGGGAAGAACTCGCAGCTGGGCACCTGCTTGAGCGCGGCCGCGTGAAAGACGTGGTCGGCGCCGACGAAGGCCGCGGCCACCGACTCCCGGTCACGCACGTCACCGAGGAAGAACCGCAGGCGCTCGTCCGCGAAGGCCACCCGCATGTCGTGCTGCTTGGCCTCATCGCGCGAGAGCACATGCACCGCGCCCACCCCGCGGCGCAGCAGGTGCGCGGCCATCGTCGAACCGAACGATCCCGTGCCGCCGGTGATCGCTACCGTTCGCTCGGCAAGGCAGCGGTCGTCGGCCACCGCGCTTGGAGTCGGCGCGAGGATGGAGTCGCTCACGGCTGTTCCCTTCCGGCGCTGGCGGCCTGCTGCAGATGGCGCTCGACCCGGTCGAGCGCCCGGTCGACACTGAACATCCGCTCGTAGTAGACGCGCCCAGCGCGACCGCGAGCTTCTCGCTGGTCTGCGCCACTCTCGCACAGCCGCAACAGGATTCTCGTCAGGCCGGGGACGTCCGCCGAGCCCGTGGCCCAGCCCGCGCCGGCCTGCGTGACCACCTGGGCGACGTCGCCGTCGGCGGCCACGACGATCGGGCGACCCGCCGCCATCGTCGCCTGCGTCTTGCTCGGCATCGTGATCCGCGAGAGCGGGTCGGCGGCCAGCCCGATGTAGCAGGCGTCGGCCGCGGCCATGAGTTGCGGCATCTGCGCCTGGTCGACCCGCCCCACGAGCCGCACCGTTCGCTGCTCCGCCGGTCCTGGCTGCGCCGACGCCAACTGCGCCAACTCCGCCTCCGCGACGCCAGAGCCCGCGATGACCACCCGCAGCCGCCCGGACGTCGTTGCTGAGGATCCGTGGGATCCGTGGGGTGCCTGCGCCGAACGGCCCGCCGCCAGCCGCGCCGGTCCGCCGGCCGGGGCGACCTGCGCCGCCTGCTGCGCCGCGCGGACGAGCGTGTGCAGACCCTGGGCGTGTCCCAAGGCGCCGGCATAGAGCACCAGCACGTCGTCGTCATCGATGCCCAGGCCCCGCCGCCAGGCCAGCCCCGCCGCTGCAGTCGCCGCATCGGCCGGCGCGAACGTCGCCTCGTCCGCCCACATCGGGGCGTACTCCAGCTTCGCTGCGTCGACGCCGCGCTCGCGCAGCACCTCGTGCACCCCGGGGGAGATGTAGGAGACGACCTGCGCCGAGTCGTACATGGCGCCGCACCAGGCATTCAACGCCGCGCGCGTCGCGCTGCCTGCCGCCCGCCCCAGCGCGCCGGGCGTCGACTCACTGGCCGCACCGGTTCCGGTCGCGCGGGGACGGCGCCCCGCGAGCCGCTGATCGGGCGCGAAACCCCCGGCCCACAGCGTGTCGGGCCACAGGTCGCCGATGTGCGCGACGAGCGGAACCCCGTGCAGGTACCGGGCGCGCCACATCGCGGGGGCGACAGTGATGGGGGAGTAGTTGACCCACAGGGCATCCAAGCCGGCCAGCGCCGGGCCGCCCAACACCGCCGCGGTCAGCCCGAACGAGCCGTAGTTGAGCATCCGCCTTGCCGTCGAGTCGTCGTGACTGGGGTACAGCGCCACTCGGGTGACGTGCAACCGATCCAGGGTCTCCTGGGTGCGGGGACGCACGCGGTAACCCGGGGCGAGCCGCCCCGTCGGATAGTTGGGAAATCCCGTGAGGACCCGCACGTCGTGGCCCCGCCGCTCCAGGCCGCGGGCCAGCACCCCGGGGAGGGCCGCCGGTCCCGGTTCGGGATCGAACCACTGCGTCAAGAGACCCAGTCGCACGCGCCTCTCCTCGTTGCTCGGTTGCTCGTTCTATCGTACCGATGTGCCCGAACTCGCCTGTGACGCCGTGCCTTTCGCCCCCCCGGATATCGGCGAGGAGGAGATCGAGGCCGTCACCGAGACCCTGCGCTCGGGGTGGTTGACGACCGGGCCCAACGCCGCCGCCTTCGAGAGCGAGTTCGCCGCCGCGTTGCGGAGCGACTTCGCGTCGTGCACCGGCAGTGGCACCGCCGCCGACGAGGCCGGACGGCAACCGAAGGCGGGCGAACTGCACGCGGTAGCCCTCAACTCGGCGACGGCGGGCCTGCACCTGGCCGTCGAGGCGCTGGGCATCGGCCCGGGCGACGAGGTGATCGTGCCGACCTGGACGTTCACGGCCACCGCGGAGGTCGTGCGCTACGTCGGCGCCGAGCCGGTCTTCGTCGACGTCGACCCGCACACCCTGAACCTGGATCTGGCGGCGGCGCGGGCCGCGATCACCTGCCGCACGGCCGCCGTCATCCCGGTGCACTTCGCCGGGCTGCCCGTCGACCGGGCCGGACTGGCGGCCCTGGCCGCCGAACACGACCTGACGGTCATCGAGGACGCCGCCCACGCTTTCCCGGTGCGCTCGTCCGGGGTGCCGGTCGGCGTGGGCTCCAGCGACGCCGTCGTCTTCAGCTTCTATGCCACCAAGACGATGACGACGGGCGAGGGTGGGATGCTCGTCACCCCGTCGGCGCAGGTGGCCGCCCGCGCGCGGACCATGCGCCTGCACGGCATCAGCCGCGACATCTTCGGCCGCTACTCCGCCTCCGCGCTCGAGGCACCCGTCGACGCTCCGTCGTGGTTCTACGAGGTGGTCGCGCCCGGATTCAAGTACAACCTCACCGACCCCGCCGCGGCGATGGGCCGGGTGCAGTTGCGGCGGGCCGTCGCGATGCGGCAGGCGCGGGCCCGCATCGCCGCGCGCTACCACGAGGCGTTCGCCGACCTCCCGCTGCGGTTGCCCGCGGGTGACCCCGGCCGTTCGGGCGAGCCCGACGGCGAGCACGCCTGGCACCTGTACGTGGTGCGGCTCACCGACGCCGCGCCCCTGGACCGCGACGCCTTCGTCCGCGCCCTGACGAGCGCCCGCGTCGGCACGAGCCTGCACTTCATCCCGTTGCACCGGCAGCCCTATTGGCAGGCGAACTTCGTGCCACCGGGGGCCGCCTTCCCGGTCGCCGACGACGCCTACCGCCGCGCGGTGAGCCTGCCGATCTTCTCGGCGATGACCCCCGACCAGGTCGAGCGGGTGGTGCACGTCGTGCGGGAGGCCCTGGGTGGCAGCTGACCGCGACGCCTTCAACCACGACGCCTGCAACCGCGCCGCCGCGCTGATCGATGATGCCGACCTGCGGGACCTGCCGGATGTGGCGGCGCTGCAACGCGACCCACGCCCGCGCGAGTTGCGCGGCAAGCGGGCCTTCGACGTCCTCGTCGCTGGCGTCGGACTGGTGCTCAGCGCTCCCGCGCAGGTGGGCATCGCCGCGGCGGTGCGACTCGACTCAGCGGGACCGGTCATCTTCGCCCAGACCCGGGTCGGGCGCTTCGGGCGACCGTTCACCATCCTGAAGTTCCGCACGATGACGGTCAGCGATGCCGGCCGCGCCGGGGCCGTCACGGGCGGCGCCGACCCACGCATCACCCGCGTCGGCGCAGTGCTGCGGGCCACGAAACTCGACGAACTCCCGCAGCTGGTCAACGTGCTGCGCGGTGACATGAGCCTCGTCGGGCCACGCCCGGAGGTGCCGCGCTACGTGCGGGCCTGGGATCCGCGGCTGCGGCCGCTGATCCTCGCGGTGCGCCCCGGCATCACCGACCCGGCGAGCATCGCCTTCCGCCACGAGGGGCGGGAGTTGGCCGCGGTGCCCGATCCGCAGGCCTACTACGTGCGGCACCTGCTGCCGCGCAAGACCGCCCTCTACGCCGACTACGTGCGCGGATTGTCCTGGCGCGCCGACCTGCTCGTCTTGGCTCGCACCGCGCGGGCCGTGTTCTCCCGCTGAGCCGACTCGAGGGTGTCCGGGGCGTCCGAGTCCGTTGCGCCCTGTGTGCCGTCGGCGTCGGGCGGCTGGCCGCCGACCACCCCGATGGCGTTGGGGCCGAGCACCGGGTCGGTGGCCACCGCCCGCGAGACGAGGCCGCGCAACCGGGCCAGCACTCGCATCCGGTCGTCGATCATGTCGCGGGTCAAGGTCTGCGGCGCGATCGGCGGCACGCTGACGCAGTCGATGAGCGGGTGGGCGGTGCCGCGGCGCCCCTCATCGGCGCCGAACAACTCCTCCGCGAGCTTCTCGCCGGGACGCAGCCCCGTGTAGATGATGTCGATGTCGGCGCGTCCCGAGAGCCGGATGAGCGTGCGGGCGACCTCGGCGATGCGCACCTGCTCACCCATCTCCAGCACCATGACCTCACCGTCCGCGCCGATCGCGGACGCCTGCAACACCAGCTGGCACGCCTCGGGAATGAGCATGAAGTAGCGCTGCACCTCGGGGTGGGTGACGGTGACCGGGCCGCCCCGCTCGATCTGCGCGGTGAACGCGTGCAGCACCGAGCCGCGGGAGCCGAGCACGTTGCCGAATCGGACGCTGACATACCGGCCGATCTGCGTCGTCGCGTAGTGCGCGGTGAGTTGCTCGCCGAGCCGTTTGCTCATGCCCAGCACGGAGGTGGGATCGGCGGCCTTGTCGGTGGAGATGTTGACGAACGTGCCGACGCCGGCGGCGGCCGCGGCGCGCAGCACGGTGGCGGTGCCCAGCACGTTCGTCGCCCACGCCTCACCGGGGTGCGACTCCAGCAGCGGCAGGTGTTTCAGGGCCGCGGCGTGGAAGACGACGTCGGGTCGGGTTGCGGCCATGACGGCCTCGATGCGGACCTCGTCGCGGATGTCCGCCAGCACGATGTCGTCGCTGTCGAGCAGCCCGTGCCCGGTCAGCGACATCTGGGTGGCCTGCAGGCCGGACTCGTCGCGGTCCAGCAGAAACAGCCGGGAGGGAGTGAACCGGGAGATCTGGCGGCACAGTTCCGAGCCGATCGAGCCGCCCGCGCCGGTGACCAGCACACGCTTGCCGGCGAGGTGGTCGGCGACCAGCGCCGTGTCCAGATGCACGGGGGTGCGGCCCAGGATGTCGGTGAGGTCAAGGTCGCGCAGGTCGCCGGCCGTGGGGGCACCGACGAGGTCGTTCATGCTCGGCAGCACCTTGACCTCCAGACCCGCGTCGGCGGCGGCCTCGGAGAGTTCGCGCAGCACACCCGCCTCGGCCGTGGGGGCCGCCAGGACCAGCAGGTCGACGGTGTGCTCCCGGGCGAGCTCGGCCAGATCTGCGCGGGCGCCGAGCACCCGCACGCCCTCGATCCGCAGCCGCGACTTCGTCGGGTCGTCGTCAAGCAGCCCCACCGGCTGCACCGCGCAGTCGTCCTCGGCGAGCAACCCGCGCACCAGCCGCGTGCCGGCGTTGCCGGCACCGAAGACCAGCGCGCGGCGGTCGGCGACCCGGTTGCGGGCCGCCCGGGCGTCCCGGGCGCGCACGACGAATCGGGCCGCGAGCATCGCCAGCAGGGCCAGCGCGCCGCTTGTCACGGCCGTCGAGCGGGGGACCGGCGGAGGGTAGATCAGCAGCGTGAACAGCAGGAATGGCAGTGCGACGAGCAGGACCGTGCGGGCCAGATCGGCGATCTCCTCCAGGGAGCCGCGCCGGTGTCGCACGCCGTAGGGGCCGACGAACGAGCCGGCGAGCACCTGCAGTGTGGCGGCCAATGCCGCGCACACGGCCGTCCCGGTCGTCAACAGCAGGTCGACCCGGAAGTCGTACCGCAGCCACACCGCGCCATAGACCGCCAGCACCCAGATCGCCGCGTCTACGAGTGGCCAGGTGCGGCGCGTCCAGCGCAGCGGCCAACCGCTTCGGTGCCCGCCCGCCCCGCGTTCGGTGCCGTGGGTGGGCACGGGGGAGTCAGCGGCGGTGGAGTCACCCGATGGCGGCAGCGACGAGCGCACGACAACCTTTCCGGTCTGCCCCAATTGACGACAACACGACGAAGAAGCCACGAGCACCGCAGGAGCGGTGATTGGGCTCACGCCGGGCGGCGAATCACTGTTTCCCCCCGGATTCGCGCCTTGCCCAAGCGTACCGTCCCCGGCTTGCCCTTTGCCCCAGCCTGATTCGCGGTGAGACGCATCACGATGGACGCGAACTGGGGTGCCGCAGACGCCTGTGTCGTGGTGCTCGGGAGCGGCGTCGGTGCGCCGCACGGCAGCTGGCGGACGGGCAGGTGCCCTCGCGGCCGTCGGCATCGGCAAAAGATAGTGTTCGCTTTTGCACGGTCTGGTGAGCAAAAGCGAACACTATCTTTCGGTGCGAGCCGTCACGGGGTCGCCTCGGCGGGTTTTGGCCGGGCCTCGGCCGGATGGCAGCGGCGCCAGGGGGTGCTCGGGGCGCTGGGCTGCGGGGGTCGGCTGCGGAGAGCCGGGGGCGGCACTAATCTCGGGACCATGTTGGCCGTCTACGCGCAGTCCATCTCCCGCACCGACCCGCTGTCCGGTCTCGTCGTCGGTGAGCGTCCCGATCCCGAGCCGCAGCAGGGCTGGGTCGAGGTCGAGCTCAAGGCCGCGACACTGAACCACCACGACCTGTGGTCGCTGCAGGGCGTCGGTCTCCCCGAGAGTCGCCTGCCGATGATTCTGGGTTGCGACGCGGCTGGCATCGGCCCGGACGGCCAGGAGGTCATCGCCCACTCGGTCATCCCCTCCCCGGGGTGGAGCGGCGACGAGACCCTCGACCCCAAGCGCAGCCTGCTCTCCGAGGTGCACCAGGGCACGTTCAGCGAGCGGTTCACCGTGCCCGCCGCCAACCTGGTGCCCAAGCCCGAGGGCATGTCGTGGGAGACCGCCGCCAGCCTGCCCACCGCGTGGCTGACCGCGTACCGCATGTTGTTCACGAACTCCGGCGTCACCCCCGGCGGGCTCGTGCTTGTGCAGGGCGCCGGGGGCGGCGTCGCGACGGCCTGCATCCAGCTCGGTGCCGCGGCGGGGTTGCGGGTGTGGGTCACCGGTCGGGACGAGGCCAAAATGGAGCGCGCCGTCGAGCTCGGCGCCGAAGCGGCCTTCCCTTCCGGCGAGCGCCTGCCGGAGAAGGTCGACGCGGTCATCGAGACGGTCGGCGCCGCGACCTGGTCACACTCGGTCAACGTGCTGCGCCCCGGCGGCGCCATCGTGATCGCCGGTGCCACGAGCGGTGACGCCCCCACCAAGGCCGAGCTGACGAAGATCTTCTTCCGCCAGCTGCGGGTCATCGGCTCCACGATGGGCAACCGCACGGAGCTGCTGCGCCTGGCCAAGCTCATGCAGACCGCAGGCATCGAGCCGGTCATCGACTCCACCTACCCTCTGGCCGACGCCCGCAGCGCCTTCGAGCGCCTGGAGTCCGGCGAGAACTTCGGCAAGGTCGCTCTCACCGCCTGACCGCCACTCCCGCCTGGCCCGCCCACCTGCCGAAAGGACGACGTTCGGCAGGTGGGTGGGCGCAGGGCGGGTCAGCTTTGGCGGCGTTGGCGGGTCAGGACCTCTTCGATGCGCTCGGCCGCGTCACGGACGATGTCGCGGATCTCGCGGAGCTGGTCCGCGTCCGGCATCGCGCCGCCGAGGAGGTCTTCCCAGCTTGAGCCGCCGGAGCGGTGGTCGTTCGAGTGAGGTCCGGTGGTGGGCGTCGTTGGTTCGTCGGGCGCACGCACCTCGTCGACGTGCCAGTGCGCCTGGAGGTCGTGGCCGCCTTCAGCCGCGCGGTCGTGGCCGCCGCCCGCCGGTGCGCCGGGACCGGTGGCGGTCCGGCCGGTCGGCTGCCCGGCCTGGGGCCAGCCCGTTCCCGTGTTGCGCGGCCCGGTGTCGCCGGTGGCCTGCGGCTGTGTGCCGGAGGCGGTGGTGTCGGGGCCACCCGAAGGCTCGGCGCGGTCGGTGGCTTGGGCCCACGTCTGGGAGGCGTCGGTGGAACCGCCCGGGCGCCCGTGCGGTCGATCCCGGTCCCGATCCCGGTTTTGGTCGCGGTCTCGGTCCCGATCCTGCTTTCCGTCGCGATCCCAGCCCCGGCTGCGGTCGCGGTTGCGTGCGCGCTGGGTCAGGTCGTCGAACGTGCGATCGTGCGGGCGCATCCCGGTGGGCGGGCTGATGCCCAGCTCCCGCAGCCAGCGGGCGATGGTCAGCCAGTCGGGTGCCTGCCCGTGAAACGGGAAGCCGGTGCCGAAGCCCGGCGGCACGAACGGACCCGAGCCACTACCGGACGGCCAACCGCGGCCGCCCTGGCCGTGCCACGGGGAGCCGGAGCGCCCCCAGGAGTCGCCCGCTTCGGCGCCCCTGCCGCGGGCGTCACCCGCGGGGCCACCAGCGCCCGCGGCGGAGTCTTCGCTCGCCCAGCGACCCGCGCCGGCGGAGCCGCCAGTCGCACCGGCCGCGCCACCTTCGGCCGCACCGGCCGCGCCACCTTCGGCCGCACCCGCCGCAGGAGCCTCGCCCGGTTCGGCCGAATCCCGGTCGGCACGACCAAAACCGGCGCCCCGGCCCGAGTTGTCTCGGCCCGAGTTGTCTCGGCTCGAGGTGTCCCGGCCTGGAGCGCCCGGGCCCCAGGGCCGCTGGCCCGAGGACGACCCCCAGCCGGAGCCGCCGAACTGGCTGGCGGCTTGCGACAGGCCACCGAGCAACTCCTCCCAGGCGGGCATGCCACCCGGTGCCCAGCTCGACCCGCTGCCGAAACCCCAGCCCTCTCTGGAGCCCGAGGTCTGCCGCTCACCGGTCGGTGCCCCGGAATGCTCACCGGTGCGATCCTCGTAGTCGTCCGTGTCGTTGGCCCGGGCCCGCGCGGCCCGAGCGGCCTCTTCCAGGCGGGCGCGCACGTCGGCGGTGCCGGTGCGGACCCGCTCGCGCATCTGGTCGGCGAGCCGGTGCGCGGACTCATCCAAGCTGGCCTCCAGCTCGACGAGTTCGTCGCGGCGACCGTCGAGCTCGGCGCGGCCCGCGTCGGTCAGCGAGTAGATCGAGCGGCGCCCCTCGTCGGTCCGGGTCACCAGGCCCTCCTCCTCCAGCTTGGCCAGCCGCGGATAGACGGTGCCGGCGCTGGGGGTGTACAGGCCCGCGAAGCGCTCCTCCAGACCGCGAATCACGTCGTAGCCGCTGCGCGGCCCCGACTCCAGCGCCGCCAGCAGGTAGAGCCGCAGTTGCCCGTGCCCGAACACCGGGCCCATCAGCGCTGCCCTCCGTCGGTGCGGGGTCCGGAAGTGCCACCCGAGCCGGCGCCCTCCGCGGCGCCAGCGCCTTCACCGGATGCGCCGGCGGGCGCAGCCTGGACCGTGCCGTCGGCCTGCACAGCACCGTCCGCCGGCTCGGCCGCGTCAGCGGGCACGGCAGGAGCAGCGGGCACGGCAGCGTCAGCGGGCGCGGTCGGGCTGCCGGTCGCCTCACCGACCCATACCCCTCCGGTCGCCCCGCCACCAGAGGTCGCCCCGCCACCGGAAGACGACTTGCCGTGAGCCGACGAACCCGTCGAAGAACCGCCGCTCGACCCGGCAGAGCCCACCGGCTCGTCCCACAACCCCCCGGCTCGGGGCGGCAGCACGTCCTGCACGCTGTCGTCGTACCCCGCGGCAGCGAAGGGCGAGGCCGACGGCGCGCCGCCGTCGCCGTCGCGCAGCACGACGACATTGCCGGAGACGGTCCGCAGCTTCATCGCGAACGCCCGGTCGCCCTCGGAGCGATGCCCGCCCTTGTCGCTGCCCGACCCTCCGGACAGGGTTTGACCGTCGACGACGACGTGCCCGGACTGCGATCCGGCCGTCACGTCGTAACCGGCGTCACGAGGGATGCGCACGGTCAGGTCGCCGGACACCCCGGTGGCCGTGACCAGCCCGGAGCTGCCGACGAGGTCGAGCAGCATTGCGCCCGAGACCGTGCCCAGCTTGGCCGAACGCAGCGCCGAGGCGTCGACGGTCAGCCGCCCGGAAACGGACTTGCTTTTCAGTTCGCCGCGCAGCCCGCTGGCGTCGATGGCGCTGCTGACGGTCTTGACGTCGACCCGCCCGCCGAGGCGCGACAAGCTGATGGCCCCGGAGACGGTGTTGACGGCGACGTCGCCGTCCACCCCGCCGAGCAGCACGTCGGCACCGACGGTGTTCACGGTGACCCGCGCGCCGACCGGAACGGTCAGGGTGGCCCGCACCGAGGCGTTGCGGCTGTTGGACAGGAAGCCCTTGAGCATGTCGAGCAGCGGCCCGCCCGCGGAGTCCTTGTGGTGCTCGAGCTTGAGGTGCCCTTCGCTGAGGGTGACGGTCAGCGGCCGGCCCTGCACGTCGTGCACGTCGACGCGCACGCCGGTGCGGCCCGGGTGGGCCACCACATCGAGCCGCCCGGAGACGAGGACGGCGTGGACGGACTCCACCGGCCTGCCCTCGCCGAACTCCTGAGTTTGCGGGCCGTCGAACTGCCAAGTCTTCATGAGGTCCCTTTCACGATATATCGCGGTTCGTAAGGTTCACGATATATCGCGTCTGGTGAGGTCTGCAACGGGTAACCTGCACCACATGTCAGGGGACAACTCGCCGATCGAGCCGTACCGGCCGCCGTTCGAATCCGACCCGGCGATCCGCCGGCTCGCCATCCGTCGTATCGCCGCCCGTCGCGCGTTCGTCGTGCACGCCAGCGTCTATGCCACCGTCATGATCTTCCTGATCGTCGTCTGGGTCGCTTCCGGGGCGGGCTACTTCTGGCCGATCTGGCCGATGATGGGCTGGGGCCTGGGGCTGGCTCTGCACGGCATGTCGCTGACGTGGAACAGCAAGCCCAGCGAGAAGGAGATCGCGCAGGAGGCCGACAAGATCCGCCGCCGCCGACTCTCCGACGGCCCGCAGGACTAGCCCGCCTCGCGGATCGGCCCGACCCATCACCCGGCACAACGCCAACGGCCGCCCCTGGTAGCACCAGGAGCGGCCGCGGCCACCAAGAGACGTCGTCAGGGCGCGATCTGCAGCCAGTTCTCCCAGCCGCCGTGCAGCACGAGCCACGCAAGCAGCCCGTACCCGGCCTGCCCGGGGTGGCGGCCGTCGCGGGAGGAGGAGAGCTCGCTGATCCATTGATCGTGCTCGCTGAGGGGGTAGAAGCAGTCGACGAACGGGATGGAGCGGCGCGAGCAGACGTCGGCCTGCGCCTCGACGACGACCTCCAGCCGCTCGTTGATCTCGGCATCCAGGGTCGGCGGGGGGCCGACGACGAACGGGGCGATGCCGCGGGCCGTGGCGTCATCGAGCACGTTCGCCAGGTTCAGGCGCGAGCGGGCGGTCGTCAGGCCCTGCACGAGGTCGGCCTGCCCGACGGCGACGACGAGGCGCCGCTCGCGGCGGTCCTTCCAGCGGGGCAACCCCTCGGAGCGCCAGCGAGCGAGCACGTCGGCGCTGGAGTCGCCGCGCACACCGATGTTGTAGGCCGTCAGGTCGACGTCGGGGTGGTGGGTGCGGCCGACGACCCGCGACACCCAGCCGTGGCCCTTGGGGTCGCCGTAGCCGGCAACGAAGGAGTCACCGATGAAGACGATCCCCACGTCGCGCGGTCCGTCGTGGACGAAAGACTCGGCGCTGGGGGTGAAGTGGGTCGGGATGTCGGCGTCCTCGGCGTATTCCTCGCCGTAGTCGTTCCCGTAGCCGTCATTGCTCACGCGTGATCAGTCCTCGTCGTCGTCCAGTCGCGCCAGCCAGGTGGCCAACCGTTCGATGGGCGTCTCGAACTCGGGGTTGAGATCCACGAACGTGCGCAGCTGCTCGGCCAGCCAGTCGAACGTGACTTCCTCGTCGCCGCGGCGGTGGCTCAATTCTTCGATGCCGCGATCAGTGAAGTACACGACAGTCATTCTGCCTTACGCGGCGCGCGTGCCTGTGCACCGAGGGTGCGGGCGCGCGCCGCTCTGGCCAACGCCAAGTTCGGGTGCCGACCTCAGCGGGTGAACGCCTGGGAGAGCAGCCGCTCCTGCTCCGCCGCGTGGTGCTTGCTCGACCCGGTCGAGGGCGCCGCCGACTCGGGCCGCGAGACCGCCCGTAGTGGACGGGTCTCGCCGTGCTCGGCCAGTTGCTCCGGCAGGTTGAGCGCCAGGAACGGCCAGCCGCCCTGGTTGCGCGGCTCGTCCTGCACCCACACCAGATCGGCGTTCGGGTACTGCTTGACGGCCGCGGCCAGCTCGGCGGCCGGCAGCGGGTAGTACTGCTCGAGCCGCAGGATCGCGATGTTCTTGTCCTCTTGCTTGGCGCGGTAGGCCTCCAGGTCGTAGACCACCCGGCCGGAGGCGATGAGCACCCGGTCGACCTGCTCGGGGCGCGGGTCGGTGAGGTCGTCGAGCACCGGCTCGAAGCGGCCATGCGTGAACGCCTCGACGGGGCTCTGCGCCGCCTTGAGGCGCAGCAACTGCTTGGGCGTGAAGACGATCATCGGCTTACGCGGCCGGGCGTAGGCCTGGCGGCGCAGCAGGTGGAAGTGGCTCGCCGGAGTCGAGGGGTGCGCGACGACCATGTTGTCTTGCGCGCACAGCTGCAACCACCGTTCGATGCGCGCCGAGGAGTGGTCCGGGCCCTGCCCCTCGTAGCCGTGCGGGAGCAGCAGCACGACGGAGCTGCGCTGGTTCCACTTCTGCTCGCTCGCCGAGATGAACTCGTCGGTGATCGTCTGGGCGCCGTTGGCGAAGTCGCCGAACTGCGCCTCCCAACACACGAGCGCGTCGGGTCGCTCCACCGAATAGCCGTACTCGAAGCCGAGCGCCGCGAACTCACTGAGCAGCGAGTCGTACACCCAGAACCGGGCCTGGTTGCCCAGGTACAGCAGCGGAGTCCACTCCTCGGCCGTCTCGCGGTCGATGAGCACCGCGTGCCGCTGGGTGAACGTGCCGCGGCGCGAGTCCTGCCCGGCCAGGCGCACCGGGGTGCCCTCGGTGAGCAGCGAGCCGAACGCCAGCAGCTCGCCGGTGGCCCAGTCGACGCCACCCTCGCGGGTCATGCGGGTGCGGTTCTCCAGCATCTTGCGCAGCTTGGGGTGCACGGTGAAGTCGTCGGGGAAGGCGGTCCACACGTCGCCGAGCCGGTGCAGCAGTTCGCCGCTGATCGCCGTGTCTTCTTCGGCGCGGTCGGGGGTGTGGTCGTCGGCCTGCTGGGCCGCGGGCCGCTCGAGGCCGGAGCTCTCGGTGGGCGCCTCCGTCTTCTTCAGCGCCTCCTTGGTCTCGACGAAGACGTGCTCGAGGCGCTTCTGGTAGTCGCGCATCGCCGCATCGGCGTCTTCCTCGGTGATGTCGCCACGACCGATGAGCGCCTCGGTGTACAGCTTTCGCACCGAGCGCTTGGCCTCGATGAGGTGGTACATCAGCGGCTGGGTCATCGACGGGTCGTCGCCCTCGTTGTGCCCGCGACGGCGGTAACACACCATGTCGATGACGACGTCCTTGGCGAACTTCTGCCGGAACTCGTACGCGATCTGACCGACCCGCACCACGGCCTCCGGGTCGTCGCCGTTGACGTGGAAGATCGGTGCCTGGATCGTGCGGGCCAGGTCGGAGGAGTACACCGAGGAGCGCGACGACGAGGGCGCGGTGGTGAAGCCGACCTGGTTGTTGACGATGATGTGGATCGTGCCGCCCGTGCGGTAGCCGCGCAGTTGGCTCAGCTGCAGGGTCTCCAGCACGACGCCCTGGCCGGCGAACGCGGCGTCGCCGTGCAGCAGCACGGGCAGCACCGTGAAGGCCTCGCCGTGCCGATCGAGCCGGTCCTGCTTGGCGCGCACGATGCCCTCGAGCACCGGGTTCACGGCCTCCAGGTGGCTGGGGTTGGCGGCCAGGTACACCTTGGTCTTGGCCGAGCCGTCCTCGGTCGTGTACTCGCCCTCGGTACCCAGGTGGTACTTGACGTCGCCGGAGCCCTGCACGCTGCCCGGGTCGTAGGAGCCCTCGAACTCGCGGAAGATCTGTCCGTAGCTCTTGCCGGCGATATTGGCCAGCACGTTGAGGCGACCGCGGTGCGGCATGCCGATGCACACCTCGTCCATGTCCTCCTGCGCGGAGGACTGCAGGATCTGGTCGAGCATCGCGATGACGGACTCGCCGCCTTCGAGGCTGAACCGCTTCTGCCCGACGAACTTGGTCTGCAGGAAGGTCTCGAACGCCTCGGCGGCGTTGAGGCGGCGCAGGATGCGCATCTGCTCTTCGCGCGGGACCCGCGGCTGCGGGATCTCGAGGTGGTCCTGCAGCCATTCGCGCTGCTCCGGGTCCTGGATGTGCATGAACTCGGAGCCGATCGTGCGGCAGTACGCCGAGTGCAGCCGTTCGAGGATGTCGCGCAGCGTCGACATCGGGGTGCCGCCGAAGCCGCCGGTGGCGAACTCGCGGTCCAGGTCCCAGATCGTCAGCCCGTGGGTGCTCAGCTGCAGGTCGGGGTGGCGTCGCTGGCGGTACTCCAGCGGGTCGGTGTCGGCGAGCAGGTGCCCGCGCACGCGGTAGGCGTGGATGAGCTTCTGCACCCGGACTGTCTTGGACAGGTCGTCGTCGTGGGTGGCCGAGACGTCCTGGCTCCAGCGGATCGGCTCGTACGGGATCCGCAGCGACTCGTAGATCTCGTCGTAGAAGTCGTTGTCACCCAGCAGCAGCTGGTGGATGATCCGCAGGAACTCCCCGGACCCCGCGCCCTGAATGATGCGGTGGTCGTAGGTGGAGGTCAGCGTCATGATCTTGCTGATGCCCTGGCGGGCGATCGTCTCGTCGGAGGCGCCCTGCCACTCCGCGGGGTAGTCCATCGCGCCGACGCCGACGATCGCGCCCTGGCCCTGCATGAGTCGCGGCACCGAGTGCACGGTGCCGATGGTGCCGGGGTTGGTCAACGAGATCGTCGTGCCCATGAAGTCGTCCATGGTCAGCTTGCCGCCGCGGGCCTTGCGGACCAGCTCTTCGTAGGCGTTCCAGAAGCCGAAGAAGTCGAGCTGGTCGGCGGCCTTGATCGAGGGCACCACGAGGGAGCGGGTGCCGTCGGGGCGCGGGAGGTCGATCGCGAGGCCGAAGTTGATGTGCGCCGGCTGCACGATGACCGGCTTGCCGTCCTTCTCCGCGAAGTTGTTGTTCATGCTCGGCATCGCCTGCAGCGCCTTGACGATGGCGAATCCGATGATGTGCGTGAAGCTGACCTTGCCGCCTCGGTTGCGGCGCAGGTGGGCGTTGATCGCGATGCGGTTCTCGATGAGCGCCTTGGCCGGTACGGCGCGCACGCTGGTGGCGGTCGGCACCTGCAGGCTGGCGTCCATGTTCGCCACGATGCGGGCGGCCGGGCCCTTGAGCGGCTTGATGACCTCGTCGTCGGATTCCGACGCCGACTTCAACGCCGGGGTGTCGCGCGGCTTGGGCATCTGCCGGCCCATCGGCTCCTGGCGGGACCCGGGCATCGGCTGAGCGGGGGAGGTCTCGCGGGAGGTCGGCGCCTTCGGCCCGCCGCCCGTCTCACCCTCACGTGGCGGCTTGCCGCCCTTGTCCGGAGAGGGCTTTGACTGGCTGGACTTCGTCGCGACGCTCACGTCGTCGGCCTCCTTGGTCGCGGCCGCGCCGGAGGCGGCCTTGCTCGCGGGCTTCTTGGGCTCGGCCTTGGTGGGCTCAGCCTGCTGGGGCTCGGACTCGGGCTCGGGCTTCTTGGGCTCGGCCTGCTTCGGGGCGGCCTTCTTGGCCTCGGATTGCCGTGATGCCGACTGTTCGCTCGGCTGCGCCGCAGCGGCCGAGCGGGGCGCGGTCGACGCGGCGCCGTTGCTGGAGCCCGCCTCTTCGACCGGCCCGGGGGTGTAGTCCGCGAAGATCGGCCACCAGGAGCGGTCGACAGAGTTCTTGTCCTCGCGATACTGCTCGTACAACTCGTCGACGAACCACTTATTGGGTCCGAACGCGATGGTCGGCTCGTCAGGGGCTGGCTGGTCCGGCACGCGAACACGCCTCTTTCGTCTCGTTCTCGTCGTCGTCGTTGACGCCTCAAATCCCCCGCGCGGCGACCACTGGACGCCGCGTGGGCGTACTGCCCGCCAGCGTACATGTGCGCGGGTCAACCGAAGCGCTGGACTCACAACATGGACGGCGGATGAACGCGGCATGGAGCGGCGACCGGCCGCCACCGGCGGAGCGGTCAGCCGGTCTGCTGGAACACCCAGTCGCGCCACCCTCACCGGGCCGCTCGGCGATTGGAGGCAGACACGAGGGTGCACCTGCCTCAGCCTTGTCACAGGTTCCTGGTTAGATGTCCGCACACTCATCGCACACGACACATCGGAAAGGCGGGAGATGGCAGCGACGACGCGGCAACGCGAACAGTGGTCCAGTCAGACCGGCTTCATCCTGGCCGCGATCGGCTCGGCGGTCGGCCTGGGCAATATCTGGCGATTTCCGGGGGTCGCCTACGAGAACGGTGGGGGAGCCTTCCTCATCCCCTACCTGTTCGCTCTGCTGACAGCGGGCATCCCGATTCTCTTCCTCGACTACGCCATCGGGCACCGGTTCCGCGGCACCGCGCCCCTGGCGTTCCGGCGCCTGCATAAGAACACGGAGGTGGTCGGCTGGTTCCAGATCATCCTCTCGTTCGTCATCTCCGTGTACTACGCGGCGGTCATCGCGTGGGCGCTGAGCTACTTCGTCTTCTCGTTCGACCTGCGCTGGGCGCCGGATTCGTTGAACTTCTTCGTCGGCGACTACCTACAGGTCGGTGACCCCGAGATTTCCACCCAGATCGTCTCCGGGGTGGCGATCCCGCTGGTCGTCGTGTGGGTGGCGATCCTGGTGACCCTGGCCCTCGGGGTCGCCAAGGGCGTCGAGAAGGCCAACATGATCTTCCTGCCGCTGCTCGTCGTGGCGTTCATCGGCCTGGTCATCCGGGCGGTCACCCTGCCCGGGGCGGCCGACGGTCTGAACGCGCTGTTCACCCCCGACTGGTCCGAGTTGTTCAACCCGGCCGTGTGGATCGCCGCCTACGCCCAGATCTTCTTCTCGCTGTCGATCGCGTTCGGCATCATGATCACGTACTCCTCCTACCAGCGCCGCAAGGCGAACATGACCAGCTCGGGTCTGGTCGTCGGGTTCGCGAACTCCTCGTTCGAGATCCTCGCCGGTATCGGCGTCTTCGCGACCCTGGGCTTCCTGGCCTGGGACCAGTCGACGACCGTCGGCGAGTTGGAGGGGCTCAGCGGGCCCATCCTGTCGTTCGTGACCTTCCCCGCGGTCATCGCGGAGATGCCGGGCGGCAGCTTCTTCGGGCTCGTGTTCTTCGCCTCGCTGGTGATGGCCGGCTTCACGTCGATCATCTCGATCCTGCAGGGCGTCTCGGGCGCGGTGCAGGACAAGTTCGGTTTCGGTGTGCGCCAGAGCGCCGTCGGCGTCTCCCTGGTCTGCGCCGTCATCTCGATCGCACTGTTCTCCACGACCTCCGGCCTCATCGCGCTGGACACCGTCGACCAGTGGGCCAACAACATCGGCATCGTGCTCTCGGCGATCGTCATGACGGTGCTGCTCGTCTGGGTGCTGCGACGCGGCGAAGAGTTGCGCTTCCACCTCAACGCGGTGTCGACGTTCAAGATCGGCCGCTGGTGGATCCTGCTCATCGGCGTGCTGGCGCCGCTGCTGCTCGGCTACATGCTCCTGCAGCGCATCATCACGCTCCTCACGGAGGGCTACGAGGGCTACCCCGATTGGTACCTGCTGACCTTCGGCTGGGGTGCCATCGCCTTCATCGTCGTCGTCGCGCTGATCCTCACCGCCCTGCCCTGGCGGGCGCACCGCGATGAAGAAGGCTTCGAGCCGTGGCCTCCCTACCGTGAGGGTGGCAGCGGAGCAGCAACTGCTCGGTCGGCCGATGGGCCCGACGGGGCCGACCGAAAGGGGACCGGCCAATGACCATGCCCGCGATTCTCATGATGCTCTTCTCGATACTCGTGCTCTGGGGTGGTTTGCTCTGCGCCATCCTGTTCCTGCGCGCAAAGCCGCAGGTCACCGAGGGCGAGTGGGCCCAGGACCCGGACAGCCTGGAAGAACCGCCTGGGCACTGACCCCGGCATGGGCCGGACCATCCGGTCCCGAAAGACGCTGTTCGCTGTCGCCCGCTTGAGGGCACCAGCGAACAGCGTCTTTTCACGTCGGGGGCGCGAACTTCAGGCCGCGTCGATCACGCTGCGCAGGATGTGCGGGATGGCGCCCCCGGCCCGCAGCAGCTGGGCCTCCTGCTCGGTCTGCACGTCGGCGACCAGGTCGAGCTCGACGCGTTCTCCGGCCGCGGTGCGTCGCACGACGCGCACGGTGTCGCCGGGCGCGAGCTCGGGCGGGCAGGCCACGTCGAACTCGTCGCCGGCCTCGATGGTGCCAAGGCTCGCCCGCTGCTCGGGGGTGAGCAGCAGCGGCAGCACACCCATGCCGACGAGGTTGCTGCGGTGAATCCGCTCGAAGCTGGCCGCAGGCACCGCGCGCACCCCCAGCAGCCGCTGCGCCTTGGCGGCCCAGTCCCGCGAGGAGCCGGTGCCGTAGCGCTCGCCCGCGATGACGACGACCGGGCGTCCGGCCTGTTCGTAGCGCTGCGCCACCTCCCAGATCGAGGCGAGCGTGCCGTCGGCGTGCGTCGTGGTGCCCGTCGCGGCGTCCGCCTCGACCAGGCGGTTGCCCAGCGTCTTGGAGTAGAACGCCCCCCGCGCCATGACCTCCCAGTTGCCGCGCCGGGACGCGAACACGTTGAGGTCGTCGCGGGATTCGTCGCGCGCCACGAGGAAGTCGGCGACGGGAGAGTCGGCCGGGATCGCGCTGGCGGGGGAGATGTGGTCGGTCGTGATGTCGTCGCCGAGCACCAGCAGCGGGGAGGCTGTGTAGTCACCGAGCAGCCCGTCGACCGCGGCGGTCGCGAACGGCGGCCGGCGCAGGATCGTGGAGTCCGGCGACCAGGGAAAGCGGGGTGCGGCGGGGCTGGCCAGGGTCTGCCACGCGCGGCTGGCATGGGCGGCGGCGAAGGCATCGGGAAAGTCGTCGGCGGTCACCCCGACGGCCAGTTGTGCCGCGACCTCCTCCTGGCTTGGCCACAGCTCCTCGAGCAGCACCGGCCGGCCGGCCGGGGTGTGCCCGACCGGTTCTGTCTCGATGTTGCGGGCGGCGTCGCCGCTGATGGCGAAGGCGACGACCAGCGGCGGCGTCATGATGTAGCTCATCGTGACGTCAGGGTTGACCCGGCCGGGAAAGTTGCGATTACCCGACAGGATTGCCACCGGCTCGACCTGCCCCGCCCCGCGCGCGGCGGCGATACGCTCCGGCAGCGGCCCGGAGTTGCCGATGCAGGTGGTGCAGCCGAACCCGACGATGTCGAAGCCGAGCGCCGCCAGGTCGTCGTCGAGGCCGGTGCGCGCCAAGTAGCGGGCCGCGGCGGGGGAGCCGGGGGCCAGCGAGGTCTTGACCCAGGGAGCCGCGCGCAGCCCGAGCCGGCGGGCGTTGCGGGCCAGCAGCCCGGCGGTGATGAGCAGCGCGGGGTCGGTGGTGTTCGTGCAGCTCGTGATGGCGGCCAGCGCCACCGGAAAGGCGGGCAGCTGCCCGCCGCCCCGCGCCTCACCAGTGGGCTGCGCCTCGCCGTGGTCGGCCGCGCGCAGCGATGCCGGGATGGCGCCGGGCGTGAGGCTGTCCTGCGGGCGGGTCGGCCCGGCGACGGTGCGTCCGATGCCCGACAGGTCGACCTCCAAGGTGCGGCTGTACACGCGGTCGGTGCGCGGGTCGAACCACAGGCGATTGGCGCGGGCGTACGCCTGCACGAAGTCGGCGTCGACGCGTCGGGCCGCCACGAGGCGCAGGTAGTCGATGGAGTGGCTGTCGATGGGGAAGTAACCCGTCGTCGCGCCGTACTCCGGGGCCATGTTGGCGACGACCGCCCGTTGCCCCACGGTCAGCGACGAGACCCCAGGGCCGAAGTACTCGACGAAGTCGCCGGCGACACCCAGCTCCCGCAGCGCGTGGGTGAGTGTGATGGCCAGATCGGTCGCCGAACTCCCGTGCGGCAGCGCCCCCGTCAGCCGCACCCCGACGACCCGCGGCAATGCGATCGTGCACGGCAGGCCAAGCATGACCATTTCGGCCTCGAGGCCGCCGATCCCCCAACCGAGCACGCCGAGCCCGTTGACCATG
>NZ_BAHD01000055.1 GCF_000298215.1 Kineosphaera limosa NBRC 100340
AGTGCGCCCGAACCCGGGCATGATGCCGAACCAGGCGTCGGTCCCGCGTCCCGGTGAGCGGCCGGCCCGCCCCGGTGGTCGTCCCGGTGGGGGCGGCGGCGGTGGCTTCCGCGGTGGTGGCGGCGGCGGTGGCGGTTTCCGTCCCGGTGGCGGTCGCCCTGGCGGCCCCGGTGGTCGCGGCAACGCGCAGGGTGCGTTCGGTCGCGGTGGCGGTCGTCCGGTCCGTGGGCGCAAGTCCAAGCGCGCGAAGCGTCAAGAGTTCGAGCAGATGCAGGCGCCGACGATCGGTGGCGTCTCCGTTCCTCGCGGCGACGGCAAGACCGTCGTGCGGGTGCGTCGGGGTGCGTCACTGACCGACTTCGCCGACAAGATCAACGCGAATCCGGCGAGCCTGGTCACGGTGCTCTTCCACCTCGGTGAGATGGCGACCGCGACGCAGTCCCTCGACGAGGACACGTTCAAGGTGCTCGGCTCCGAGCTGGGCTTCGACATCCAGGTCGTGAGCCCGGAGGACGAGGAGCGCGAGCTGTTCGACGCCTTCAACATCGACCTCGACTACGGGGTCGAAGTGGAGGACGAGGAGGACCTCGAGCCGCGTCCGCCAGTCGTGACCGTCATGGGTCACGTCGACCACGGAAAGACGCGCCTGCTGGATGCCATCCGCAACGCCAACGTCATCGCCGGCGAGGCGGGCGGCATCACCCAGCACATCGGTGCCTACCAGGTCACCAAGGAGCACGAGGGCGAGAACCGCGCGATCACCTTCATCGACACCCCCGGTCACGAGGCGTTCACCGCCATGCGTGCCCGCGGTGCGAAGGTGACCGACATCGCGATCCTCGTCGTCGCCGCCAACGACGGCGTCATGCCGCAGACGATCGAGGCGTTGAACCACGCCCAGGCGGCGGACGTGCCGATCGTCGTCGCGGTCAACAAGATCGACGTCGAGGGCGCCAACCCGGACAAGGTGCGCCAGCAGCTCACGGAGTACAACCTCATCGCGGAGGAGTACGGCGGCGACACGATGTTCGTCGACGTCTCCGCCAAGCAGGGGTTGCACATCGACAGCCTGCTGGAGGCCGTGCTGCTGACCGCCGACGCGGCGCTGGACCTGCGCGCGAACCCCGACAAGGACGCCCTGGGTGTCGCGATCGAGGCCAACCTCGACCGTGGCCGTGGTGCGACTGCGACGGTGCTCGTGCAGGCCGGCACGCTGGCGGTCGGTGACTCGATCGTGGCCGGCTCGGCACACGGTCGTGTGCGGGCGATGCTCGACGAGCACGGCAACAACCTCGACGTGGCGCTGCCGTCGCGGCCGGTGCAGGTGCTCGGTCTGAGTTCGGTGCCGCGCGCGGGTGACACCTTCGTCGTGGCGCCGGACGACCGCACGGCCCGTCAGATCGCCGAGAAGCGTGAGGCGGCCGACCGTCAGGCGTCCCTGGCCAAGGCCCGTAAGCGCATCAGCCTCGAAGACCTCAACCAGGCCCTCGCGGCCGGCAAGGTCGAGACCCTCAACCTCATCCTCAAGGGTGACGTGTCGGGTTCGGTCGAGGCGCTCGAAGACGCGCTGTTGCAGATCGACGTCGGTGAAGAGGTCGACCTGCGGATCATCGACCGTGGCGTCGGCGCGATCACGATGAACAACATCAACCTCGCGATGGCCTCCAACGCGGTGATCATCGGCTTCAACGTGCGAGCCGAGGGTCAGAACGCGGAGTACGCCGAGCGTGAGGGTGTCGAGATCCGCTACTACTCGGTGATCTACCAGGCCATCGAGGAGATCGAGGCGGCCCTCAAGGGCATGCTCAAGCCGGAGTTCGAGGAGCACGAGGTCGGCACGGCGGAGATCCGCGAGATCTTCCGGTCGAGCAAGTTCGGCAATATCGCCGGTTCGATCGTGCGCTCCGGGGAGATTCGCCGCGGCGCCAAGGCGCGGATCACCCGCGACGGTGTCGTCATCTCCGAGAGTGTCGACGTGGCCGGCCTGCGCCGGTTCAAGGACGACGTCACCGAGGTCCGCGAGGGCTACGAGTGCGGTATCAACCTGGGCTCGTTCAACGACCTCCAGGTCGGTGACCTCATCGCGACCTACGAGATGCGGGAGAAGCCCCGCGCCTGATCCTGCCCTCGGGCAGTTCACGAACGTGCACCGCAGTGGGTGGGGCGCAAGGATCTCGGTCCTTGCGCCCCGCCCGTTGCCGGCACGCTGGCAGTAGCACGACAGAACGAAGGGACGACCATGGCCGACCCGGCACGGGCACGTAAGGTCGCGGACCGCATCAAGGTCATCGCGGCCGAGACGATCAAGCACCGCATCAAGGACGAGCGCCTGGGGTTCGTGACGATCACCGATGTGCGCGTCACCGGCGACCTGCAGCACGCGTCGATCTTCTACACGGTGTTCGGCACCGACGAGGAGCGCGCCGCCAGCGCCGCCGCCCTCGCCGACAACACCGGGCGCATCCGCTCGGCCGTCGGCAAGGGCCTGGGCATCCGCCTCACCCCATCGATCGAGTTCATCCCCGACGCGATCCCGGAGGGGGCCGCGCACCTGGAGGAGTTGCTCGCCAAGACCAAGGCCCGCGACGCCGAACTGGCCGCGGCCGCCGCGGGAGCGCAGTACGCCGGGGAGTCCGACCCCTACCGGCACGAGGACGAGCTCGACGAGGCTGCCGGCGATTTCAGTGACGCGGACGGGTCGAGCGGCTCGAACGGGTCCGGCTCGAACGAGTCTGCAGTGGCGTCTTCGCAGGCGGCGGCCCAGCCCGCTGCGGGCCCGGGCAACCAGGCGCAGGCCTAGAGCCGACCAGTGGCCCGCGCGATCGACCCCACCGTCGGCGACGGACTGCTCGTCGTCGACAAGCCCGCCGGGTGGACCAGCCACCAGGTCGTCGGCGCCTGCCGGCGGCTGGCGGGCACCCGCAAGGTCGGTCACGCGGGCACCCTGGACCCCATGGCGACGGGCGTGCTCGTCGTCGGCATCAACAAGGGCACCCGGCTGCTCACCTACCTCGTCGGCGCAGACAAGGACTACACCGCGACGATCCGGCTCGGCGTCGCCACCCTGACCGACGACGCCGAAGGTCAGGTGACCGGGCTCGCGCCGTCCGCTGCGGTTGCGGCGGTGACGGAGGCCGAGCTTGCGGCGGCGATCGCGTCGCTGACCGGCGACATCCAACAGGTACCCAGCGCCGTCAGCGCCCTGAAGATCGACGGCAAGCGCTCGTACGCGCGGGTACGGGCCGGCGAGTCGGTCGAGCTGGCCGCCCGTCCCGTCACCGTCTCCCGATTCGAGGTGCTGGCGCGCCGGAACGTGACCGTCCAGGAGGGCGAGCTGCCAGAGTGCGTTCAGGAGGGCGAGCTGCCAGAGGGGCCGGACCCCATCGGCGCGCCGGTCATCGACCTCGACGTGGCCGTCACCGTCTCCTCGGGCACGTACGTGCGGGCGCTGGCCCGCGACCTGGGCGAGGCGCTGCGCGTCGGCGGGCACCTGAGCGCGCTGCGCCGCACCCGCGTCGGCGGCATCACCCTGCAGGTGGCGCACACAATGGAGCAACTGGAGGCCGCCCGCGCGACCGGCGCCCCGCGCCCCCAGACCCCGCAGGAGCTGGCCACGGCGGTGCTGGGCACCAGCGGCCTGCCACTGACGCCGCTGGCGGACGCGGCCCGCGCCGCGCTGCCCGCCCGCGAACTGACCGACGAGGAGGCCTATCGCGTCGGCCACGGCGTCCGCATCCCCTCCGCCAAGCCCGGCCGCATCGGCCCGGTCGCCGCATTCGCCCCCGACGGCACCTTCGTCGCGGTCCTCGACGAGTCCCGCGAACGCGTCCTGCCCGAGGCCGTGTTCGCCGTGCCGCCCGCCAGCGCCTAGGACGGCTCCGCCGAGTCGTCATTTTGGCGCTCGAGTTGTCACTTCCGCGGTGGGCTCGTCACGTTCTTGATGCACGAGTCGTCACTTTCCTCGCACGAGTCGTCACTTTCGCGTGGCCAGTGGTCATTTTGGGGGACGGATCGTCACTCGGGATCGACGATTGGTGCCCGAAGGTGACGACTCGTCCCCTGGGGTGGGGCGGTGGGGCGAGCGGTTCGGTGTTCGGCCGCAGCGAGTCGTCATTTCCTCGCACGAGTCGTCACTTTCGCGTGGCCAGTGGTCATTTTGGGGGACGGATCGTCACTCGGGATCGACGATTGGTGCCCTAAAGTGACGACTCGTCCCCGGGGGTGGGCGGGTGGTGCCGCCCGGTGTCGCCAGCTGCTGGTGCTGCACGGCCTGGGCGCGCGTCGGACCGGGGTGCGCAGCGGCTGGCCACATAGGCTTGTGCGGTGACGCAGGACGAGATCGACGCCTTCTGGACCGACGCCAAGATCGTGGCGGGCCTCAATCCCACGGGGTTCTACATGGGCACGATGCCGGCGGAGGCGTTGCAGCCGCCCGCGTGGTCGTTCGGGGCCAGCCCGCAGCAGGCCGACGAGTTGTTGCGGCTCGTGCTCGCCGGCACCAAAACGGCGACCGCGAGCGCGCTGTGGGACTACGAGGCCGAGGACGAGCCGCTGCCCAGCGTCGGCACCCTCTCCATCGTGCTCGACGGCGAGGGCCACCCGCGCGCCCTCATCCGCACCGACGAGGTGCGAATCGTGCCGTTCGAAGAGGTCGACGAGGAGCACGCCCGCGCCGAAGGTGAGGGCACCCGCACGCTCGCCCAGTGGCGCGCCGACCACGAGCGCTACTTTCGCGAGAACGCCACCCATGAAAGGGGGTTCAGCCCCGAGATGCCGGTGGTGTTGGAGCGCTTCGAGGTGCTTTACCCCGCCCCTGAGCAGCGGTAGCGGCCATGCGCGCCGTCATCTATGAGGACTACGGGCAGATGCCGCAGGTGCGCGAAGTGCCGCAACCTGCGCCTCCGCCCGGTGGCGTCATCGTCGCCGTGGCCGCCACGGGGGTGTGCCGCTCGGACTGGCACGCGTGGATGGGGCACGAGCCGGTCAGCCTGCCGCACGTGCCCGGCCACGAGCTCGTGGGGACGGTCGTCGACGTGGGCGCCGGGGTGAGCCGTTGGGACGAGGGCGATCGGGTGACTGTCCCGTTCGCCTGTGGCTGCGGCAAGTGCGTGTGGTGCCGCCAGGGTGAACAACAGGTCTGCCCGCGCCAGACGCAGCCGGGCTTCACCGGCTGGGGCTCGTTCGCCCAGTATGTCGCCCTGCACGCCGCCGACACCAACCTCGTCGAGGTGCCCGAATCGCTCTCCGATGTGGCGGCCGCGGCACTGGGCTGCCGCTTCGCCACCGCCTACCGGGCCGTGACGACCCACGGCTGGCTGCGTGCCGGGCAGTGGCTCGTCGTGGTCGGCGTCGGGGGATTGGGCCTGTCCGCGGTCGCGATCGCCACGGCGTTCGGGGCCCGGGTCATCGCCGTCGATGTCTCCCCGCGGTCGTTGTCGATGGCCGCCACTCTCGGTGCGGAACGCACAGTGTTGTGTGCTGACAGCATGTCTTCGGAGACGGTGGCCGAGCGGGTGCGGGTGCTCACCGACGGCGGCGCCCACGTCGGCATCGACGCCATCGGCCTGCCCGGTGCGGCCCGCACCAGCGTGCTCTCGCTGCGCCGCCGCGGCCGGCACGTGCAGGCCGGCCTGCTCCTGGCAGACGACGCGACGACCGCGCTGCCGATGGACCGCATCATCGCCCACGAGTTGAGCGTGCACGGCACCCACGGGCTGGCCGCCCACGAGTACCCGGCGATGCTCGATCTCGTCGCCGCCCGCATCGACCTGTCGACCCTCATCGGCCGCACGATCAGCCTCGAAGACGTGCCCGAGGCGCTGAGCTCGATGAGCGAGCCGGCCTCCAGCGCCGGCCTGACCGTGGTCGACATGTCCCGCTGAGGGCCGGGCCGACAAACGACCGGCGCCACCATCGCTACAGTGGCGGGGTGCAGCGTTGGAATGACGTCTCCCAGATCCCCTCGGACATCGGCGGCAGCGTGGTGACGCTGGGCAACTTCGACGGTGTGCACCGCGGGCACCGGGCCGTGCTCACCGAGGTCCTCGCCCAGGCCGTCGACGGGCTGACCTCGGTCGCCGTCACCTTCGACCCGCATCCGGTGGCCGTGCTCTACCCCGAGCGGGCGCCCGGCCTCATCACGTCCCTGGACCACCGGCTGGCGTTGCTCGAGGCCGCCGGGGTCGACGCGGTGCTCGTTCTTGAGTTCACCCGCGAGTTCGCGCAGTTGACCCCCGATGAGTTCGTCGAGCAGGTGTTCGTCGACGCGCTGTCGGCGCGGGTCGTCGTCGTCGGCGAGGACACCCGCTTCGGGGTGCGCAACTCCGGCGACGTGGCCACGCTGCTGGAGCTGGGGGAGCGGTTCGGCTTCGAGGTCGTCACGGTGCGTGACCAGGGTGCCGACGGGGAGCACTCGCGCTGGTCCTCGACCCAGGTGCGCGAACTACTGTCCGACGGTGATGTCGGGGGCGCGGCCCGCGTGCTGGGGCGACCGCATCGGGTCTCCGGGGTGGTCGTGCACGGCGATCACCGCGGCCGCGAACTCGGTTACCCCACAGCCAATCTGGAACGTCACTGCGACGGTCTCGTGCCCGCCGACGGGGTGTACGCGGGCTGGCTGGTGCGCCCGCAGCGCCCCGCCTCCGATCCGGACTCCACGCTGCCCGCCGCGATCTCCATCGGCACCAACCCCACTTTCGAGGGCACCTCGCGCCGCGTCGAGGCGTACGTGCTGGACCGCACCGACCTGGACCTCTACGGGGAGCCCGTGACGCTGGAGTTCGTGGCTCGTCTGCGCCCCACGCTGCGCTTCGACTCGGTCGATGAGCTGCTGGACCGCATGGCCGAGGACGTCACCAAGAGCCGCGAGATCCTCTCCACGATGGTGCCTGTGCAGCCCGCGTGAGCCGATCACGCAGACCGTGAAGGTCGTGTGAGGTTGGTGTCCAGGCCCTGTGAGAAGCGGACGGGAATCTAAGGACATCGCAACGGCCCCCCAGAGGCCGACTCACAGAAGGGCACGACCATGAACCTCACTCCCGTCCGTCTCGGCCTCGCAGTCGTCGGCACCGCAGCGGTGCTCGTCCCCGGCGCCATGACCGCCTCCGCCGCTTTCCAGAGCGCGCCGCAGCAGGCCTCGGTCGCCCAGAGCGTCGCGCAGCAGGGCGGCAAGGGTGGCGGCAAGGGCGGCGACAGCGCCGCGATCCGGGCCCGCGCCGGGGTCACCTTCCTCACCGAGTGCGTCGAGGGCAACCAGGTGCGCCAGCCCAAGACCTTCACGCTCTCCTGCGCCGACAACAACCAGCGTCTGGAGCAGCTCAGCTGGAAGCGCTGGGGCCACGACCGGGCCTACGCCACGGGCATCGTCCGCGAGAACGTCAGCACCCCGATGTCCAAGGGCGACAAGTGGATCAGCTACAAGGTCAAGGTCATCGCCTCCAACATCGTCGAGGGTGAGGCCAGCGCCAGCTACAACAAGCTCACCGTGAAGGTCGTCGGCAAGGCGCCCAAGGGTGTGCAGCGCGTCGAGGTCTTCGACCTGCCCGGCGTCGAGCCGATCGCCAAGCACGTGCACAAGCCCGGCAAGAAGGGCGCCCCCATCAACCACATGAAGGGTTGGAGCGACGGTCACGAGGACCAGAGCGACGACCGCATCGATCACATGAAGGGTTGGAGTGACGGTCACGAGGACCAGAGCGACGACCGCATCGATCACATGAAGGGTTGGAGTGACGGTCACGAGGACCAGAGCGACGACCGCATCGATCACATGAAGGGTTGGGATGACGGTCACGGTGACCAGAGCGACGACCCCATCCACACCGCCAAGCGCTGAGGCGTCGACTTTCAAGCAACGACCAGGGGGTGACCTGTCCACCGCAGCCGGCAGTGGACAGTGACTTCACCCACAGATCTTCTCTATTACTCTCCGGCTCGGGGGTTGCGGCGAATCAGGGGCGCCGCAACCCCCGCTTTTTTGTGCACCGGCAGCTCCGGTTGGGGTCTGTCAGCTGCCTCGCCTACCCTGGCTCCCATGCCTGGACAGTCCCGATTCGACCAACTCGAGCCGCTGCTCGAGCGGGTTTCCAAGCCCATCCAGTACGTCGGGGGAGAGCTGAACTCCCAGGTCAAGGACTGGGAGTGCGGCGGGCCGCACACCGTGCGGTGGGCCCTGATGTACCCCGACGCCTACGAGGTCGGGCTGCCCAACCAGGGCGTCATGATCCTGTACGAAGTGCTCAACGAGCGGGCCGACGCCCTCGCCGAGCGCACCTACGCGGTGTGGCCCGACCTCGAGAAGCTCATGCGCCAGCATGACGTGCCGCAGTTGACCGTCGACGGACACCGCGCGGTGCGCGACTTCGACGTCTTCGGCCTGAGCTTCCCGACCGAGCTCAACTACACGAACATGTTGACGGCTCTCGACCTGGCGGGCATCCCGCTGCACAGCGCCGACCGGGGCGACGACGACCCGATCGTGCTCATCGGCGGGCACGCGAGCTTCAATCCGGAGCCGGTGGCCGACTTCGTCGATGCCGTGGTGGTCGGTGACGGCGAGGAGGCCGTGCTCGCGATCACGGACATCATCCGCGACTGGAAGGCTTCTGGTCGGCCCGGCGGCCGGCAGGAGGTGCTGCTGCGGCTGGCCCGCACCGGAGGGGTCTACATCCCTGCGTTCTACACGGTCTCCTACGACGACGAGGGCTTCATCGCCGACATCGCCGTGCGCGCCGACCTGGCCGACGACGGGGTGCCGGACACCGTCTCCAAGCACACGGTGATGGACCTCGACGCGTGGCCCTACCCCAAACAACCGTTGGTGCCGCTCGCGGAGTCGGTGCACGAACGGATGAGCGTCGAGATCTTCCGCGGCTGCACCCGCGGCTGCCGGTTCTGCCAGGCGGGCATGATCACCCGCCCGGTGCGGGAGCGCTCGATCACCGGCATCGGGGAGATGGTGGAGCGGGGGCTGGCGGCGACCGGCTACGAGGAGGTGGGGCTGCTGTCGCTGAGCAGCGCCGACCACTCCGAGATCGCGGACATCACCAAGGGGCTGGCCGACCGGTACGACGGCACCCAGACGGGGCTGTCGCTGCCAAGCACACGCGTCGACGCGTTCAACATCGACCTGGCCAACGAGCTGACCCGCAACGGGCGCCGTTCGGGGCTGACGTTCGCCCCCGAGGGGGGCAGCGAGCGGATCCGGCGGGTCATCAACAAGATGGTGAGCGAGGACGACCTCATCCGCACGGTGACGGCCGCCTACGAGGCCGGCTGGCGCCAGGTCAAGCTCTACTTCATGTGCGGGCTGCCGACCGAGACCGACGAGGACGTGCTGCAGATCGCCGACCTGGCCAAGCGGGTCATCGAGGCGGGGCGGCAGGTCAGCGGTCGCCGCGACATCCGCTGCACCGTCTCGATCGGCGGGTTCGTGCCCAAGCCGCACACCCCGTTCCAGTGGGCCGCCCAACTGTCGGCGCCGGGCACGGACGCGCGGCTGCGCAAGCTGCGCGACGCCATCCGCTCGGACCGCCGCTACGGCTCGGCCATCGGATTCCGTTACCACGACGGCGAACCCGGCATCGTCGAAGGCCTGCTCTCCCGCGGCGACCGGCGGGTCGGTCGGGTCATCGAGGCCGTGTGGCGCGACGGCGGCCGGTTCGACGGGTGGAGCGAACACTTCTCCTACGAGCGGTGGATGCGGTGCGCCGACGACGCGCTGGCCGGGACCGGCGTGGACGTCGACTGGTACACGATCCGGGAGCGGTTCGAAGGCGAGATCCTGCCCTGGGACCACCTCGACTCGGGCCTCGACAAGGCGTGGCTGTGGGACGACTGGCAGGACGCCCTCGATGAGCGTGAGCAGGACGACTGCCGCTGGACCCCCTGCTTCGATTGCGGCGTCTGCCCCGAGCTGAACCTCGACATCGAGATCGGCCCCACCGGCAAGAAGCTGCTGCCCCTGACCGTGTTGGGCTCCGGGCGCGAGGCGATGCTGGAGCGGCAGAGCTGATCAAGCGGCGCTGATCGAGCGGCGCTGATCGAGCGGCGCTGAGTCGGCAAACGGCGCGCCTGTGAGAATGGCTGCGTGCTTGTGACCAGTACCGTCGGCTCGAGTCCGTCGCTCATCGAGCTGGCCACGGCGTGGGATGTCGTGCGGCTCGTGGCGGTGGTCGCGGCGTTCGCCGTGCTGGCCGCGGTTATCCGCAGGGCGGCGAGGCTCGGTGACGGGCGCGCCGAACTGGTGGCGGTCGCCCGGGCGACGCTGCAGCTCGCGGCCGTCGGCGTGGTCATCGCGGTCGTGCTCGGGTCGTGGCCGGCGACGCTGGCGTTCGTGGTCGTGATGGTCGGGGTGGCCGCGTGGACCAGCAGCGGGCGCATGGCGGCGACTCGGCGGTGGTGGGCGCTGCTGCCGATCGCGGCGGGGGCCCTGCCGGTCACGGCGGCGCTGCTGATCACGGGTCTGCTGCCGGCTCAGCCGATCGCGCTCGTCCCGACCGCCGGCATCCTTATCGGCAACGCGATGACTGCCACCACCCTCGGCGGCCGGCGCAGCCTCGACGCCCTGACCGAACGACGGGGCGAGTTCGAAGCGGGGCTGTCGATCGGGCTCCTGCCCCGCGATGCGGCGCTGCTTGTCGCTCGCGACGCGGCGCGACTGGCGCTCGTGCCGGGGTTGGATCAGACGCGGACTGTCGGGCTCGTCACTCTCCCAGGGGCTTTCGTCGGTGCGCTGCTCGGCGGCGCCACGCCTTTGGAGGCGGCCGCTTTGCAGCTCGTCGTGCTCGCAGGCATCCTGCTCAGCCAGTCGATCAGTGTCGCGCTGGTGTTGGAGCTCGTCGTGCGGGGTCGGGTGCGGCCGCTTCCGTGCTGAGGTGCTGCTGTGCTGACGTGCTGAGCCGCCGAAGCGCTGGCCCGGGTGGCCTCGATCGTGCGGGCGTAGCCTTCGGGGGGAGGTCACGCGATGTGCCAGTACTGCGGTTGCCAGGAGATCGAGACCATCGGGCTGCTCATGGCCGAGCACGTCGAGATTCAGAACCTCTGTGGCCAGACAAAGCGGTGCGTAGAGCGAGGCGATACTGCCGGGGCGCTCGCGCAGGTGCGCGATCTTGAGCGAATCATGCGGGTGCACAACGAGGTCGAGGAGCGGGCGCTCTACCTGGCGATGACGCGCTTCGAGGAGTACGAGCCGCAGGCCGGCATCCTCTACGAGGAGCACGACGAGCTCGACGAGCTCATCGCCTCCACACTGGCGCTCGCCGACGACGCGCGTCTTCAGGAGATCGATTGGAACGCGGTGCTGCGCGCATTCGACGTGCTGTACGACCACATCATTCACGAGGACAACGGGCTCTTCCCGGCCGCGGCCGTCGCCTTGGACGTCGCCGATTGGGAGCGGTGCGAGCGGGTTCGCGCCGAGGCTGAGGCGCGTGGTCGGTCGGCGTGATGCTGCGCCTGGGTGGCGTGACCGCAGGGTGTGAAGACTCGCGCCCTGGTGGCGTGTCCGCACGGGGCGCAGCCGTGCTCCGGTGACGTCGAGGGCCAGCGAGGCGGCGCGCGGAGGGTCAGCGGATGGCGAGCGGGAGAGTTCGTGCGCCGGGAAGCGACGCGAGCGCGGCGCCGTCGAGCAGGATCTTGCTGTCGCGCACGCCGCCGCCGATGACGACAGGGCCAGCCGCGGCGACGGCCTCGTCGACGAGGATCGGCCACTCCGGCGGCAGCCCGATCGGAGTGATGCCGCCCTGGCGCATCCCGGTCAATTCCTGCGCCTGGGCCTGGTCGGCGAACGACAGCTTGCGCAGGCCCAGCTCCTTACGGACGACCCGGTTGACGTCGGCCCGGTCGGTCGCGAGCACCATGACCGCCGCGTACGTTGTCTGTTCGCCGCGCCGGCCGAACACGATGACGCAGTTGGCCGAGGCCTCCGGCGCCACGTCGTAGGCCTCGCAGAACGCGGCGGTGTCGGCCAGCGTCCCGTCGATCGCCGCGACCCGGGCGTCCGGCGCGAGGTGGGCGGCCGCAGCTACCGGCTCCGCGACGAGGTCGAGGTGGTCGCGCAGCGGCTGCCAGTCCAGGGTTCCTTCGGCAGAGGGCATGGCGGACACGCTACCTCCGCGCTCGATCGCCTTCGCCAGAGGCTTATGCGGTCACCCGCGCGATCGAAGGCAACTCGGTTGGAGTCGTATATATGTGCGATTTTCGCACCATAGTTAATCGTATCAAAAAACTAGTACAGATGTGCCCATATTCGACTGATCTCGCCTAAGCTAGGGGCAGGTACTCGGCTCGAACTGGGTCGAGCCGGGCAGTTGGTCTTTGGGGGTGTCATGTCGGGGTGGAGGGGCGATGGCGGCAGTCGGCATGCCGCGCCTGCGGGTGCGGCGGATGGTCACGGTGATTGCACGCATGTCCTGACGGTGTCGGTGACGGCGGAGGTCTTGGAGCACTTCCTGACGCATGGGGTGTGGCCGCAGTTCGCGGTTGTCGATGGTCGGGTCGAGGCGCTGCTGCCCGATCCGATGCCTGAGGGGTCGTCGGTCGACCGTTCTGAGTCTGGTGGAGAGTCCGGCGGGGAGCCGTCTGAGGTGCGTGGAGTCGTAATGGGGCCGTCGGGTGAATCCACCGCCGACCGCGGTCCTGCCAACGGCGTCGGTCTTGGCGACGACGGTGGCGGCGAAGCGAAGGCGGGCGAGCCATGTCCCGGGGTGTCTGGCGAGGGTGACGTGGACGACTTTCGGGAGTTCCCGGAGGGCTTCACGGTGGCGCAGGCGTCGGCGGAGTTGCAGGAGTTGGAGGCCCGGTCGGCGTGTCAGGAGGTGCGGCGGGCGGCGTTGTTGGGGTGGATGGTCCAGCAGCAGACGCTGATCGATGTGCAGCGGTGGCAGATCGACAATGCGACCGAGGACGAGCCGTGCGCTTCGAGTCTGGCGGCGATGCAGGCCAAGGCGCGGACCTCGATCGTCGACACGGCGACGACGGTGTGTGGCGGGTTTCGGGGCGTCTGGGTCGACCGGGCCCGGGTGGGGACCGCGCCCGAGCCCCTGGCCACCACGCTGACCGCCGCGGTGGCCGAGGGGGCGGTGACGATGCCTCAGGCGTCGCGGCTGCTCAAGGAGGCCAGCGAGCTGGACATCACCGTCGGTCAGCGCGAATTCCTGATCGATCAGGTCGTCGAGCATGCCCGTGGGTATCGGGCCACGCGGGGGATCCCGGTCTCCCAAGGTCTGTTCCGCACCCGGGTGCGCCGCGCGGTCTGGGGGGTCGCGGGCCCGGCGAAACAGGAGAAGGCGGTGCATGAGCGGCGCGAGGTGCGGCTGTTCCACCTCGACGACCGCGCCGGCGGCCTGGAGGTGACCGGCCCCGAGACCCGGGTCGTCGCCGCGATGACCCGCCTGGACGCCATCGCCAAGAGCGCGAAAGCCGCCGGTGACCAACGCACCCTGGCCCAGCTACGCGCCGACGCCGCCCTCGACCTGATGATCTTCGGCCACCCCGGCCAGGACGCGGCCACAAGCATCGATGTCCCGCAGGAGGGTGGCTGGCCGCCCGCGGTCATCAATGTCGTCGTCTCCGCGGCGTCGCTGCTCGGCGCCAACGATGTCCCTGGGCTGGTCGAAGACGCCCTCGTCGGTGCGCACGTCGTGCGCGACCTGGCCTACGCGCGGGGGAGTGTGTGGCGGCGGATCGTGGCCGACCCGGTGACTGGGTACGCGATGAACGCCACCGTCGACTCCTACCGGCCCACCGCCGACATGGCCCGCGTCGTGCGGGCTCGGGATGGGCAGTGCCGGGCCCCGGGGTGCACCCGCCCGGCGGCGCACGCCGAACTGGACCACGTCCACGAACGCCGCGACGGCGGACCCACCAAAGGCACCAACCTGCAGGACCTTTGCGCCGGGCATCACCGCGCCAAGAGTCGACGGCACTGGTCCGCCCACATGGACGACACCGGAGTCGTCAGCTGGCGCCTGACCGACGGCACGATCACCAGCACCTACCCTATGGACTACCGCGACTTCGGCATCCACGACACCACCAGTCGCGACAGCCCCGACAGCCCCGACAGCACCAACAGCACCAACAGCACCGACAATCGTGCGCACCACGGCCCCGACGATCGTGCGCACCGCGACGGCGGCCGCGACGTTCCCGGCGCGAATGTCGGCGCCGACGGCCCGAGCGGCGCGCGACGGTCGCCGATCGACCGACCACCGGGCGACAGAGCCCACGGCGAAAGAACCCAAGGCGAAAGAACCCAAGGCGACAGAGCCCAAGGCGACAGAGCCCAAGGCGACAGAGCCCAAGGCGAAAGAACCCAAGGCGACGGAGCCCAAGAAGTGGATCCGCACGACGATCCGGTCGCCGCGTACCGCGCCGGCCTCGAACTCGACCTCCAACTCGAACTGACCCAAGACAACGAACGACTACGCGAGCAGAACGAATCACTGCGGTCCCAGCTCGACGCGGCCAACAAGTACCTCAGCGAGAACCTGCCGTTCTAGCCGGCCCGTTCGGTAGGCGGTTGTTGGCGGAAACGCAGGGGAGGAGCCCGACAGGGTCGAGATCGTCGGGGGATGCCTAGGCGCCGGTCCAGGTGGGGGAGCGCTTCGTGACGAAGGCGTCCATGCCCTCCTGGGCGTCGGCGCGAACGGCGTTGTCGGCCATGACGCCCTTCGTGTAGGCGTACGCCTCCGGCGTGCTCATCGCTGCCTGGCGGTAGAACGCCTCCTTGCCGATACCCAAGACCAGCGGGCTTGACTGGGCCAGGCGGTCCGCCAGGGTCGCGACCGTGCCATCGAGGTCGTCGGTGACCTCGTTGACCAGCCCCGCGGCGTGCGCGGCCTGCGCGTCGATCGGCTCGCCGGTCAGCAGCATGTGCATCGCGACCTTCTGCCCGACGGCCCGGCTCAACGCGACCATCGGCGTCGAACAGAACAAACCGATCTTCACCCCCGGCGTGGCGAACTTCGCCTGCGGGGTCGCCACGACGAGGTCACATGTCGCCGCCAGCTGGCAGCCCGCCGCGGTCGCGAGCGCGTGCACCGCCGCGATGACCGGCTGCGGGATCGACTGGATCGTGAGCATCAGCCGCGCGCACACGTCGAACAGTTCGTCGTAGAACGCCTTGTCCCGACCCACCATCTCGGCGATGTCATGGCCGGCGCAGAACGCCGGCCCCGCGCCGCGGAGCACCACCACCCGGCACGCCCGGTCGTCGGCGATCCCCGTGAACGCGTCGAGCAACTCCAGCATGTGGTCGCGCGAGAGGGCGTTGCGTTTGGCGGGACGGTTCATCGTGACCGTCGTGATCGCCCCGTCTCGCTCGAGGCGGATGTGCTCGTAGCCGCTCTGCTCATTCCCGCTCTGCTCGTTCCCGCTCTGCTCAAGGCCGCCGGTCGAGCCGATCGCCTCGCCGGTGGTCGCCTGGGTGTCACTGGTCATCGGGCCCTCCTGCGTCGGCGCGTTGTCCCGGCCACCGTAACGCCCGTCCTCGCCCAAGCACAGGTCGTTCGGGTCGGGTGTGGTCCTCAGAAGCGGAGGCCGCGGCGGCGAGCGGAGGCGGCGGCCCGGCGGATGAGAGTGCCGGTCGGAGTGTGCCGCACATGGGTCCACACGGGGGAGCTCGCCAGGCCTCGAGCCACCCGGCGGGTCACGATGCGGGCGGACTCGGCCTGCAGTTCGGTGACCCGCTCCAGATCCAGGCGCAGGGCGCTCGAGCGGTCCACCCGCGGCGGTGCGGCTCCCGCGCGCTCGGGCCAGAGCGTCCCGGCGGCGACCGCGCGCGGACTGGCGACGGAGTTCGCCCCGCCCTTGGCTGCGGGTGCCGGCACCTGCGTCACGACCGGGGCCTCCAACACGATGGGGCGGCGATCGACCGCCGTCGGCGCCCACGGGACAACCGGCCTCGTCACCGTCTCGCCCGCCAGTGCCGCGAGGTGGTCGGTGAAGGCTCCGCGCCACACGGCGGCCCGCAGCACCCGCTCCGATCGGGCGTCGGTGCGGCCCCCGACCGAGTCGGCCCACAGGCGGCGCACCAGCGGCGTGTCGAACGCTGCGGACCAGGCGGACGCATCGGAGAGGAGGCTGTTGATCGCGTCTCGGTCGACGGCATCACCCACGCGGATCAGCCGCGGCGCCACGGGTTTCGGCCTGCCCGGCTCGTTCGCCGGGCGCTCGGCCGGGAAGTACGGCACATCGGCCCACTGTGGTGCCAGGCGACGGGTCAGGGCGCGATGCAGTTCGTTCGCGGACCGCTGCGTCGGGGTAAGGCTCAGGCACGCCCGCAGGAAGCTCGTGGCGAACAGTGGCGACACGACCCCGGGGCGTTCCCCTGTGGAGCCCCACCGCCGGATGCGTTCGCGCAGGTAGAACACGTCGAGCACGGAGGCGTCGGGGTAGCCGCGGTCGGCGATGTCCCGTAGCGTCCCCTCGATGTGGGCCCGCAGCGCGGTCCGCGCACCCGGATCGGCGCCCGGGGCGGGAGCGAAGCGCGACACGATCGACTCGGCGAACGCGGCGAGCATCGCGTGGCGCCCCAGCGCCTCCCACTCCGCTCGGCGGGCGGTGTAGAAGAAGCCGTGGGCGACCTCCCCGCCGGCGCCGCCGATCGCCAGGGGACGCGCGGCATCCAGCGATTCGGGCGCCCGGTAGTGCAGGTAGCTGAACGGCCGCAACCCCTCCGCGAACGCGTGCCACGCACGGGCGTTGGCCATCGCCTCCCACGACGGCGGTGCGCCGATGCCGCCGGAGGCGACGTGCTCGATGCGGTGCTCGGGAGGGTCGGGTAGCAGCGCGACGAGCTCGCGGGCCGTCACCAGATCCCCGGGCAACGCGTCGTGGGTGTGCAGCGTGAGGTCCGCGCCGGCGGCCAAGAATGCGGCGGCCACGAGACGAGAGTCGCGGCCTCCGGTGAGGTCGACGACCGGACGGTCCGCGTACAGCCGCGTCACCGACCGCGCGATCGTCGTCAACTGGTCGGCGGCGGCCTCGACGAGATCGCCCGATTCGGCTCGCGGGTCGGCGGCGGCCCACGAGAGCACGGTGTCGATTGCGGAGACGGCCAGCCGGCCGGAGCGGGAGTCCCAGTCGATCGTCGTCGCCGCGTCGACCGTGCGCACCCCCTCGTAGGCGGTGACGTGGCCGAAGAGTTCGTCGGCGACGGCGATGTGCTGCCAACCGAATTCGTCGGCGCGGGCGGGCAGGCCAGCGAAGGCCAGGGCGGCCTCGGGGCGATTGCTCCATACCCAGCCGCCAGGCGTGCGCACCTCGAACAGGCGCCCTACGCCCAACGCGTCGGTGTGCAGCGTCAGCCGCCCGGAGGCGGAGTCGAGCCGGCCGCAGACGAACGGCGGGCACAACTCCTCGATCGCGGCCGGGTGGTGGTGCAGGTGCTCCGCGAGCCGCAGCGGCGCCGTGGCCAGCGGCTCGGCGGCCACCACCCGTTCGTAGCCGACCGGGGCGTACAAGGAGGCGACCGTCACCCGGCCCTGCGACGCCCAGGCGGGCCACCGGGAAGCCGCAGGTCCCTGCCACAGCACCAGACCGGTTCGCAGCCAGTCGCCGCTCGAGTTGCCGCTCGAGTTGCCGCTCGAGTCGCCCATCGCGTGCGCCTCGTGACGGTGGGGCAGCGTCGACCAACGCGGCGCGTAGCGCGCCTCGACGCGCTGCACGGCGCTCGCCACCTCCTCCGCGGGGGTGGGAGCACCGGCATATGCGACGAAAGTCTGCACGGGGCAACACCTTTCGCGCCGGCTGCGGGGACCCTTTCAACGCTAGGAGGCGTCCGCCCAGGGGGCCCGGTCGCTTGCATGCATCCGAACCGACTGAGATACAACGTTGGGCCGAGGTTGTTCTGCCGGTGGCGTTTGCGTGGCAACCGGCGACTTCGACTGGGCAGCCCCGAGCCCGACTGGACTACCGATCGAGCGGTTGGTCAGTGGGGTCGCCGGTGGTCCAGTCGTTCGGCGAGGGGGCCGGTCCGCGGGTTTCTCCGGGCGACCCGGCAGGATGGACGACATGTCGACGCACCCGCGGCCCAGCACTGCCTCGACGAGCAGCGGGCCTGTGGCCGCAGCCTTAACGAACGCCGCATCAACGAGCGCCGCCTCGATGATCAACCCAGTCGGTGGTTCAGGCGCGGAGGTCATGGACGTGGCGGCCGAACTCGCCGCCGCGGGGGTGGGGGACGTGCGCGCCGACACCCTGACGCGCGGGATGTACTCCAGCGACGCCTCGATCTACCGCATCGTGCCGCGGGTTGTCGTCTTTCCCCGCGACGAGGCGGAGGTCGCCGCGGCCCTCGACGTCGCCCGTCGCACGGGCACCCCGTTCACGGCCCGCGGCGGCGGCACGTCGATCGCCGGCAACGCGATCGGCACCGGCATGGTGCTCGACTTCACACGGCACATGGGTCGCGTGCTCGACATCGACGCCGAGGCCGGCACCGCGCGCGTGCAGCCCGGCACCATCCACGCCGCCCTGCAGCGCCAGGTCGTGCCGCTGGGCTGGCGGTTCGGGCCCGACCCCTCCAGCCACACCCGCTGCGCCATCGGCGGGATGATCGGCAACAACGCCTGCGGTAACCGGGCCGTCGGCTACGGGCGCACCAGCGACAACATCACCGCCCTGGTCGCCCTCACCGGTCGCGGCGAGCGGTTCAGCGCCCGCACCGGCGTCGCAACCGTCGGTGGCGCCAGAGGGGGCGCCAGCCCGAGGCCGACAGTCATCGGCGCCGACGGCGTCGTCGAGGCCGCCCGCGCCGCGGTCGCCGCGGACCTCGAATGCGCCCGCACCGAGTTCGCCCGCTTCGGCCGGCAGGTTTCGGGGTACGCCGTCGAACACCTGCTGCCCGAGAACGGCCTGGACATCGGGCGCTTCCTCGTCGGCAGCGAGGGCACGCTGGCCATCGTCACGGAGGCGACCGTGCGGCTGGTCAAGGAGCCCGCGGCCACCGTGCTCGTCGTGCTCGGCTACCCCAGTTTCGGGGAGGCCGGCGACGCCGCCCCGCACCTGCGCCGCCCGGAGGTCGTGGCGGCCGAGGGCATCGACCGGCGCATCGTCGACATCGTCATCGCCAAGTTCGGCGCGGCTGCGGTCCCGGAGCTGCCGCGCGGCGGCTCCTGGCTCATGGTCGAGGTCATCGCCGACTCGCGGGCGCAAGCGCAGGCCCGCGCCCGCACGCTCGTCGCGGAGGTCGAGGCCCTCGATCACCGGATCGTCAGCGATCCCGGGGAGGCCCGCGCGCTGTGGCGCATCCGGGAGGACGGGGCGGGCCTGTCCGGCCGCTCTCCCCAGGGCCGGCCGGCGCACGCCGGGTGGGAGGACGCCGCCGTGCCGCCCGCGCGGCTTGGCGCCTACCTGCGGGAGTTCGATGCGCTGCTGACCAGCCACGGGCTGAGCACCCTGCCCTACGGGCACTTCGGCGACGGCTGCCTGCACGCCCGCATCGACTTTCCCCTCGACCGGCCCGGCGGCACCCGCGCCTACCGCCGGTTCATGCTGGAGGCCGCCGACCTCGTCGCTGCCCACGGCGGCTCCCTCTCCGGGGAGCACGGTGACGGGCGCGCTCGCGGCGAGTTGCTGCCGCGCATGTACTCGCCGACGGCGATGGCGCTGTTCGGGCGGCTCAAGCACGCCTTCGATCCCGACAACCTGCTCAACCCGGGCGTCATCGTCGACCCCGACCCCACCGACTCCCGGATTCGCGTCAGCGAGGCCCGCCGGTTCACCGGCCGGCTCGCGTTCGACTACGCCGGCGACGGCGGCAACTTCGCCCAGGCCGTGCACCGCTGCACCGGCGTCGGCAAGTGCCGCGCCGACGGACCCGCCGGGGTCATGTGCCCCTCCTACCGCGCCACGCGGGAGGAGAAGGACTCCACCCGCGGCCGCGCCCGCGTGCTGGAGGAGATGGTCAACGGTTCGCTGGTCACCGGCGGCTGGCGGGCCGCGGAGGTACACGACGCCCTCGACCTCTGCTTGAGCTGTAAGGGCTGCGCGTCGGACTGCCCCACGGGCATCGACATGGCGACGTACAAATCGGAGGTGCTGCATCAGGCCTACCGGCGCCGGCTGCGGCCCCGCACCCACTACTCGCTGGGGTGGCTGCCGCGGTGGACACGGCTGGCGTCCGGCATGCCGACCCTGGCGAACCTCGCGCTCACCCTGCCGGGGCTCAAGCACGCGGCCCTCGCGCTCGCCGGCGTCGACGTGCGCCGCGGCATGCCCCGGTTTGCGAAGAAGACGTTCCGGGCGCTCGCGGGGGAGGTCGGGGTGCCGGTGGGGCAGGCGCTGCCGGGTTCGCAGGCGGTGACGCCGATCGGAGGGAGCGCGGCCGGGTCGAGCGGGTCGGTCGCCAAGCTGGTCGCCAAGCCGGTCGTCATCTTCGCGGACTCGTTCAGTGACGCCTTCGACCCCGGGGTGGGCGGTGCGACCGTGGACGTGTTGCGCGGCGCCGGCTACGACGTCAGCGTCACGGGGGAGTCGGTGTGCTGCGGCCTGACGTGGATCACCACGGGTCAGCTCGACGCGGCGAAGAGGATCCTGCGGCGCACGATCGCCGCCCTGCATCCGCTCGCGGTCGCCGGCGTGCCGATCGTGGGGCTCGAACCGAGCTGCACCGCGGTGCTGCGCCACGACGCGGTCGAACTGCTCGGCACCCAGGAGGCCCGCGACGTCGCCGCCGCGACCGTGACTCTGGCCGAGCTGCTGACCGGCGACCCCGACTACACGCCGCCGTCGCTGGCCGGGGTGCAGGTCGTGGCGCAGCCGCACTGCCACCACCACGCGATCCTCGGGTGGGGGGCCGACGAGGCGCTGCTGCAAGCCGCCGGGGCGCAGGTCACCCGCCTCGGCGGCTGCTGCGGCCTGGCCGGCAACTTCGGCGTCGAGCACGGGCACTACGAGGTGTCCGTCGCTGTGGCCGAAGATCAGCTCCTGCCGGCCGTACGGGCTGCCGATCCGCACACTGTGATCCTCGCCGACGGCTTCTCCTGCCGCACGCAACTGGCCGACCTCGCCCCGCGCACCGGCATCCACCTCGCGCAGCTGCTGGCCGACCCGAGGCGCCGCAGATGAGCGACCACCCGGGCGAAACCCCGCCGCCGTCGCCAGCCGCGCCACCGCCCCCGCCAAAAGCGCCAAAAGCGCCAACTGCGCCAGCCGCGCCGAACCCGGCGCCAGCGACGACCGCGCCGCAGGCCCCCCGCGAGTGGTTCGTGCTCGGCGCGATCCTGGCCATCGGGCTCGCCGTGGTCGCGACCTGCACGTGGGCTGCGGGCGAGATCTACGAGTCGGTCGTCGCCACCACCGGCCTGGCCGCCATCGACCAGCCGGTGCTCGACGCCATGGTCGACGAGCGCACGCCGTGGCTGAACACGGTGGCCACAGCGTTCACCGACCTGGGCGGCCCGGTGCTGTCTCCGATCTGGGTGAGCGTGGTGATGGGCACGCTCGCGTGGCGGTGGCGCTCGGTGATGCCCGTGGTGCTCATGGTCATCGCCACGGCGGGCTCCCTGGTCATCACCGTCGTCGGCAAGGACCTCGTCGGGCGGGCGCGCCCACCGCAGGCGCTGGCCGTGCCGCCGTACGAAGTCTCGGCGTCGTTCCCCAGCGGGCATTCCCTCAACGCCGTGGTCATCGCGGGGATCATCGCCTACGTCGTGCTGACCCGCTCCCGCCGACCCGTCAGCCGACGCCTCGTGGCGGGCCTCGCCATCACGTACGCCCTGGTCATGGGACTGTCCCGGGTGTACCTGGGGCACCACTGGCTCACGGACGTGCTGACCGGCTGGCTGCTGGGCCTGGCGTGGCTGGCCGTCGTCATCGCCGCCCATCAACTCGTCGTGACGACCGTGCGCTATCGGCGCGCCGCGGCCCAGGCTCGAGGCGGCTCGTCGGCAGCAGAGAATGCGGCCGTCGAAAAACCCGACTGAAACACCTCACCGATGCCGTACATGCACCAGATATGACCAACCGATCCGGCGAACAGGACGCGCAGGGGGACTTCCGCGCCCTGTACGCCCAGGCCTACGGCGACGTGCTGCGGTTCGTTCAACGACGCTGCCACCCCAGCCACGCCGAGGACATCGCCGCCGAGGTCTTCCTCATCGCGTGGCGCCGCCACACCGACCTGCCGGCCGACCACGGCGAACGGCGCGCCTGGCTGTTCGGGGCGGCCCGCAAGGTGCTGGCCAACGCGCGCCGCAGCCACGACCGCAGCGCCGCCCTCACGATCCGCCTCCAAGACGCCCACGAAGGCATCGAACCCGGCGACCATCCCGACCTGCTCGCCGCCCGGCTCGACCTGGCCCGCGCCTGGCCGCGACTATCCGCCGAGCATCAGGAGGCGTTGTCGATCGCCTTCTGGGACGACCTCACCTCCGCGCAGGCCGGCGCCGTGCTCGGCATCAGCGCCACCGCCTACCGCATCCGGTTGTCACGAGCCCGCCGCACCCTGCGCGACCTCGTGGCGACCACCGAATCCGTTGCGCGCCAAGCGCGCTGCCCGTTGCCGGAAGGAGGCAACCGATGATGCGCCGACGACGCGACCAACGGTCCAGCCGCCGCGACCTCACGTGCGAGACCGTGCTGCGCGGTATGGATTCCGCCACCGCACGCCACACGCACTCCGAAGCAGATCTGAACGATGCCGCGCGGGCCGCGCTGGAACACATCGTGGCGACGCCCCCGGACCAGGGGGCAACGACGACCCCGCCTCCCCGTGCTCAGGGGGCACCCGGAGGCGGGGCGCGGCGCCCGCTGCGGGGGCGACGAGCGCTTCTCCTGGCCAGCGCAACCGCCTTGGTGGTCGCGGGTGGAGTCGGGGTGCCGCTGGCCACCAGCTCGGCGTATGCAGGATGGCGACAATCACCCCAGCCCGTGGATGCCGAAGGTACGGCTGCCGCTGGGGACGCGTGTCGGGAGTATTGGTCCCGGGTCGGCAGCATGGACGACATGCGCGACTACGGGTATGCGTCGGCAAAGGACTTCCACGCTGTGCTCAGCGAGCGCCGCGGACCGTTCACCTTCACGGTGATGCGGGGACCCCAAGGCCAGTTCGCCGACTGTCTGCTGCAGACGAGATGGTGGGGTGGTCTCGAGAGCGGCGGCGGCACGATGACCGGCACGCCAACGACCGGGCCCGTTGCCGCGGACCGGATCGACACCGCGATCAGCGGCGCGGTCGGGCCGAGCACGCGGAGCATCTTCGGGATCGACCTGCCCGGCGACGGCCAGATCCGAAATTACACATACGGGCGCGCCGGCAGCGACGTCACCGGCGTCGTCGTGCACACCACGACCCGGGGAGACATCGCGGCGTCGGTCCAGAACGGAGTATGGGTCGCGTGGTGGCCCTCACCCGGTGAGAGGCCGGATATCGAGGCTCTGACGGCGACGACGACTCTGCGAGACGGGCGCACCGAACAATTGCCCTTGGACGAACTGCGCATTCCCTGGTCGGATGCCGGATGGCCAGAGATCCCGGGCGAGGGCCCCACGTCCCCGGCGAGCTGATGCGGGCTGGCGCGGGGTCGTCGGCCTGGCTGACCTACGCTCGCCTCTATGGCCAGGCAGCGAGTTCCCGAGGGTCCGCCGGCGGTTCCGCCCGTGCAGAAGTTGCGGTTGCGGTACGCCAAACGGGGGCGGCTGCGGTTCTCCTCGACGCGCGACTTTCAGCGGGCGCTGGAGCGGGCGCTGCGTCGGGCGGGCGTGCCGATGGCGTTCTCCGCCGGCTTTCACCCGCACCCGAAGATCTCCTACGCCAACGCCGCGCCGACCGGCACCGCGAGCGAGGCGGAGTATGCGGAGATCTCCGTCGTCGAGCGGGTCGACCCGGAGGCGGTGCGGGCGGCCTTGGACGCGGCCCTGCCCGACGGGCTCGACGTCTTGGAGGTCGTGGAGGCCACCCCGGGGTCGCTCGCCGAGCGATTGCAGGGGTCGCGGTGGCGGATGGAGTTCGCCGGGCTCGACGAGGCAACGCTGCAGCGAGCCGTCGACACCTTCTTGGGGCACGACCTCATCGAGGTGACCCGCGTCGTCAAGAGCGGGCCGCGGACCTTTGACGTGCGCGGCGCGGTCCTGGCCATGGACATCGGGCCGGCTGGGTCGGCAGAAGGCCAGGTGGCGGGTGGTTCGGCGCAGGACGCGCAGGGTGAGACCAGGGCTCAAGGGCCCGAATGTGCGATACTGCACGTGGTCGTACGGCACACCACACCGGTCGTGCGCCCCGATGACGTCTTGACCGCGTTGCGCACTCACGCGGCCTTCGAGCCGCCGCGGTCCCCCTTGGTGACGCGGTTGGCGCAAGGCTGGTTGCTACCGCATGCGGCGCAGATCGCCGACCCGTTCGTCGACGATCCGGTGTCACCGGCGTCTTCTCAGTGACGCGCGAGCGCGAGCTGGGGTTGGCGTAGCCAGACAGCTTCCGTTGTGGCGGGAAGGCCCCGCGACGACGATCACGACCGCAGTTCGCGGCGTCGACGGGATGCACTCCCCGGTGTGGGTCGTTGCCGCGAACCGACGGAAAGGCGCACCGACTCATGGTGTCCCGCAACGACAGCGACCCTGCCGAACCCACGTCCGCAACCGGCGACGCTCAACTGTCGACTCCGGCTCCGCAGACGCCTGCAGTCGAGGACGACGCGCAGCCGGCGGGTTCGGCGTCCACGTCGCGCAAGCGCGCAACCGGCGAAGCCAGCAAGCGGACCCGCGCCGCCAAGGGCACCAAGGCTGCGAAGGCGACGAAGTCGACAAAGGCGGGCAAGGTCGCGAAGTCGACCAAGAAGACCGCCTCGGCGTCGGATCCCGACGAGTCACCCGCGCCGCCCTCCACGCAGGACGACGCCGCCGATTTCGTGCTCACCCCCGCGGTCGGGCGCCTCCAGACCGCCGACGCAGGCCAGGGCGAGGCGGCCGAGCAGGCCGAGGCGAATGCGGCGGCCGAGGCGAATGCGGCGGAAGGGGAGGCTGAGTCGGGCGAGCGGAGCGGTGGGGAGTCGACCGGTCCGGCGGCCGCGCGTGGCGCGACCGGCCGCAGCCGCCGCACCTCCCGCACCACACGCACGACGCGGTCGCGCGCCGGTCGCTCTGGCGACGCCGACCACGCCGATGACGAGGTCGCCGGCGACTCCGCCCAGGCCGGCAGTGACCTCGCGCCGCTGCCCGACCCCGCCTCCGGCGACGTGCAGATCCCGACGGTCTCGGCCGAAGACATCCTCGCGGGCCTGGCGTTCCCGCCGCCGCGCGACCAGCGCAGCTCTGCGCCATCGGACGCGGCCGACGAGGATGCGCAGGACGAAGAGGCCAGCGAGGCCGGCGAGTCGGCGGCTCCCGCACCGACGTTCGGTCTGCTCTTCCAGGCCCCGCAGGTCGCGCCCGAGCCGCGGCGCACCCGTGGCCGTGGCGCGCCCGCGCAGGCTGCGCACGACACCCAGAACAGCGACGACTCCGACGACGAGCCCCGCGGTCGAGAGTCCGGCCGAACGTCTGGCCGAGACTCCGCTCGGGCCTCCGGTCGCGACTCGGACCGTGAGCTCGGCTCCGACCCGGCGGATTCGGACGACTTCGACGACACCTCGTCGGAGGCCGACGGCCCGGACGGCAGCGACGACTCGGACGACGGCGACCGCACCCAACGCCGCCGTCGGCGGCGCGGTGGCAAGGGTCGACGCCGCGGCGACCTCGACGCCCGCGACGATTCCGGCGACGACGAGAGCGCCGACTCCGGCGACTCCGACGGCGACGAGCAGGACTCGGACTCCCCGTCGGGCGACGAGGGCTCGGGCCGCAGCAAGCGCACCCGCCGGCGCCGCCGCAGCGGGACAGGCGCGGCAGCGGGGGAGGACCCGCCGGGCACCGTGACCAAGGTCCGGGAGCCGCGCCGCGACCGCGACGTCGCCACCGGCATCAAGGGCTCGACGCGCCTGGAGGCCAAGCGGCAGCGCCGTCGCGAGGGCCGGGAGGCCGGTCGGCGTCGCACGATCATCACCGAGGCCGAGTTTCTCGCCCGCCGCGAGAGCGTCGAGCGGGTCATGGTCGTGCGCCAGCGCGACAAGCTCACCCAGATCGGGGTCCTGGAGGACGGGGTGCTCGTCGAGCACTACATCTCCGGTGCGGGGGCGTCCTCCCAGTCGGGCGCGTCGATGGCCGGCAACGTCTACCTCGGCCGCGTGCAGAACGTGTTGCCGAGCATGGAGGCCGCGTTCGTCGACATCGGCAAGGGTCGCAACGCCGTGCTCTACGCCGGTGAGGTCAACTGGGACGCCGCGGGCCTGGAGCAGCACAAGGCCCGTCGCATCGAAAACGCCCTGAGCTCGGGGCAGTCGGTGCTGGTGCAGGTCACCAAGGACCCCATCGGGCACAAGGGCGCCCGCCTGACCAGCCAGATCTCGCTGCCGGGGCGCTACCTGGTGTACGTGCCGGAAGGCTCCATGACCGGCATCAGCCGCAAGTTGCCCGACACCGAGCGGGCGCGGCTGAAGAAGATCCTCAAGGAGATCGTCCCCGACGACGCCGGGGTCATCGTGCGGACCGCCGCCGAAGGCGCCTCGGAGGCCGAGCTGACGGCCGACGTCGACCGGCTCACCCGCGAGTGGGACCGCATCCAGTCCAAGGTCAAGGGCGGCAACGCGCCAAGCCTGCTGCACGGTGAACCCGACCTGACGGTGCGGGTGGTCCGCGACGTCTTCAACGAGGACTTCACCAAGCTCGTCGTCAGCGGCGACGAAGCGTGGAGCACGATCAGCGAGTACGTGCATGACGTCGCCGGCGACCTGCAGGAGCGGCTGTCGCGGTGGACCGGCGAGCACGACGTGTTCGCGCACTACCGCATCGACGAGCAGTTGACGAAGGCGATGGACCGCAAGGTCTGGCTGCCCTCGGGTGGCTCGCTGGTCATCGACCGCACCGAGGCGATGACGGTCATCGACGTCAACACCGGCAAGTTCACCGGCGCCGGGGGCAACCTCGAAGAGACGGTGACGAAGAACAACATCGAGGCGGCCGAGGAGATCGTGCGCCAGCTGCGGCTGCGCGACATCGGCGGCATCATCGTCATCGACTTCATCGACATGATCCTCGAGTCCAACCGCGACCTCGTCGTGCGCCGACTCATGGAGTGCCTGGGCCGGGACCGCACGAAGCACCAGGTGGCGGAGGTGACGTCGCTGGGGTTGGTGCAGATGACCCGCAAGCGGGTCGGTGCCGGGCTCATCGAGGTGTTCGCCGAGCCGTGCGAGCACTGCGGCGGCCGCGGCCTCATCGTGCACACCGAGCCGGTGTCGCGCTCCGGGGAGTCCGACTCGCGCGACTCTGGTCGCGACTCTGGGCGGGAGTCGAGGCGCGGCCGCCGCGGCCGTGCCCGGGAGGTCGAGCCGACGCCGGCGCCGACACCCTCCGGTCCGACTCCGGCGCAGATCGCGGCCGCCGCCTACGCCGCCGCGCTGCAGGCCGGAGGCGGCGGCGAGCAGACCGCCGAAACGCAGGGCGATGAGGTCGACGAGGTCGCCCACGTGGTGTCCGAAGCGGTCAGTGATGCCCTGCGGGTCTCCAGCCGTGGGGACGACGACGCTGCCGCTGGTGCCGCTGCCGACGATGCTCCAGGAGACGAGGTTGCGAGCGCGGCGACTCTCGTGACCGAGACGACTGTGGTGACCGAGACCGTCGCGCAGCAGGTCGAGGTTCCGGCAGCCTCGGCTCCGGCACGGCGCCGCCGAGGCACCCGCCGGGCCGCGAGCGCCCCGACCGCTTCTCCGGTCGGCGCGCAGGGCCTCGTCTTTACCGTCGACGCCACCGAGTCCGGAGGCGGACCAGCGGCGCTGGATTCGGCGTTGGTTTCGGCGGCAGACGACTCTGCGGTACTCGACTTGGCGGCGTCCGCCTCTGCGGCCGAAGAGGCACCCGCCGCAGAGGTGACGCCCTCAGCTGAGGCTCCCGCGGCGGCGCCCAAGCGCCGGCGCGCCGCCCGGCGCCCCGCCGGCCCACCCACGGACCACTAGCTCACCTGGCAGCGCCACCTGGGCAAACGAACCTTGTCGGGGGTGGCGGTTAGGCTCGCCAGCGTGAATGAACCTCCCGATCGGGATCCGCGGGTGGCCGCCGCGCCGCCGGAGTTCGGGCTGCCGCGCGCCCGGCCTGATGCGGGCATGCGCACCTTCGGGCATGTGCTGGTCAACACGGCCATCGCCAACATCACGACGAGCTACCTTTGGTTCGCGCTGACGTTCTGGGTGTACCTGCAGACGCGCTCGGTGCTGGCCACCGGCATCATCGGCGGCTCCTACATGCTGTTCGTCTCCGTCAGCTCGGTGCTCTTCGGCACGCTCGTCGACCGGCACCGCAAGCACGCCGTGATGCTCGCCTCCAGCGCCCTGACGCTGCTGGCGTTCGCCGCCGGCGGGGTCTTGTATCTGCTGGTGCCGCAGAACGACCTGCTGACCATCGGTGGGCCGTGGTTCTGGCTGTTCATCGTCATCGTGCTCTTCGGGGCCGTCGTCGAGCACATGCGCAATATCGCGCTCTCGACCGTCGTGACCCTGCTCGTGGCGCCCGAACGGCGCGCCAACGCCAACGGCCTCGTGGGTACCGTGCAGGGCATCGCGTTCATCGTCACCAGCGTGTTCAGCGGCCTGTCCATCGGCTTTCTGGGGATGGGGTGGACCATCGCCATCGCGGTCGCGCTCACCGCGCTGGCCGCCGCACACCTGCTGACCATCCGCATCCCCGAGACCGAACCCGGCAACCACGAGCACACCGACGCCGCCGACATCGATCTGGCGTCTCGAGCAGCGGCCGCAGCCGGGGATCCGGACCAAGGAGGCGATGGCGAGGCCCTCCCTGGGAAGGCAGCCTCTGGACAGGCAGTCTCTGGCCAGGGGGTTCCCGGAGAGGGTGCGGAGGAGGGGCCCAGCCCGCCCACGAGCCTCATCGACCTCTCCGGCGCCTATCGTGCCGTGCTCGCTGCCCCCGGCCTCTTCGCGCTCATCATCTTCTCGACCCTGAACAACCTCATCGGCGGCGTGTACATGGCGCTCATGGACCCGTACGGGCTCGAGTTGTTCCCCGTGCAGACCTGGGGGCTGGTGTTCGGCCTGGCCTCCACGGGCTTTATCGTCGGCGGGCTCGTCGTCGCCAAGACCGGCCTGGGGCCGCGGCCCATGCGCACGCTGCTGCTGGCCGTCGCCGTCATGGGGGTGCTCGGCTCGCTGTTCACCATCCGCGAATGGTGGTGGCTCTACGCCCTGGGCATCTGGCTGTACATGCTGCTCATCCCGGCCGTGGAGGCAGCCGAACAGACCGTCATCCAACGCGTCGTGCCCTACCGCACCCAGGGCCGCGTGTTCGGCTTCGCGATGATGTTCGAGACGGCAGCCGCCCCGATCACCGCGTTCGCCATCGCGCCGCTGGCCGAGTTCTGGATCATTCCCTGGGTCGACTCCCCGGCCGGGGAGGCACAGACCGCCTGGCTCTTGGGTACCGGCGACGCCCGCGGCATCGCCTTGATCTTCCTGTTCGCCGGCCTGGCCCTGACCCTCATCGCGCTGCTGGCGTTCCGCACCCGCGCCTACGCCACTCTGACCGAGCAGTACGCAGCGGCACCCCGGGCGGCGTGACGGTCATGCGGGTCGGCGCGCGGGTTTGGTTGAAGGGGGGCCGATCCACTAAAGTTGTGCGTCGGTGCGCCCACCGAGATCCGTGTTTCGCCAAGCCGCTCGTCGCTCACGTCGAGCGCTCGTTGCTACGGGCCGGTCGTAAGAGGTGCTTCGTCCACGAGAACAGCAGGAGTTGAGTTAAGCGTGTATGCGATCGTCCGCGCAGGCGGCCGTCAGGAAAAGGTGGCCGTCGGTGACGTGCTCATCGTCGACAAGGTCGACGCGGCCCCCGGTGACAGCCTCGAGCTCAAGCCGCTGCTGCTCGTCGACGGCACCACGGTGACCAGCGACGCCGACCAGCTCGCCAAGGTCACGGTGCGCGCCGAGGTTGTGAAGGCCACCAAGGGCCCCAAGATCACGATCATGAAGTTCAAGAACAAGACGGGCTACCGCAAGCGCCAGGGGCACCGTCAGCACACGACCCAGATCAAGGTCACCGCGATCGACGCCTGAGCGTCGAGCGACCCCACTCAGCGATTAGGCAGGTAGCGACATGGCACACAAGAAGGGTGCGTCCTCGACTCGCAACGGGCGCGACTCCAACGCACAGTACCTGGGCGTCAAGCGGTTCGGCGGCCAGCTCGTCAACGCTGGCGAGATCATCGTCCGCCAGCGCGGCACCCACTTCCACCCCGGCGACAACGTCGGCCGCGGCGGCGACGACACGCTGTTCGCCCTGGCCGCCGGCGCGGTGCAGTTCGGCACCAAGCGCGGCCGCAAGACCGTCAACATCGTCGCTGGCGACTGAGACACGAACTCAGACAACGAGCACGACACCAGCAGCCCGATCGGGCTGCTGAGCCGAAGGGGTGGGTCCAGCGCGACCCGCCCCTTCCGGCATTTGCGCACCACGAAAGGAAACACCCCAATGGCCGCCTTCGTCGACCGCGTCACCCTGCACGTGCAGGCCGGCAACGGCGGGCACGGCTGCGCCTCGGTGCACCGGGAGAAGTTCAAGCCCCTCGGCGGTCCCGACGGCGGTAACGGCGGGCGCGGCGGCAACGTGGTGCTGCGCGTCGACCCGCAGGTCACCACGCTGCTGGACTACCACCACACCCCGCACCGGCGCGCCGAGAACGGCAGCCCCGGCGAGGGTGACGAGCGCAACGGCTCCGCCGGCGCCGACCTCGTGTTACCGGTGCCCGAGGGCACCGTGGCCCGCAGCGGCGACGGCCGGATCGTCGCCGACCTCGTCGGCGACGGCACGCAGGTCGTGCTCGCCGAGGGCGGCCGCGGGGGACTGGGCAACAAGGCCCTGGCCTCCAAGCGGCGCAAGGCCCCCGGGTTCGCGCTGCTCGGCGAACCGGGCGAAGAGCTCGACGTCAGTCTCGAGCTGAAGACCCTCGCCGACGTCGCCCTCATCGGCTACCCGTCGGCCGGCAAGTCCAGCCTCGTCTCGGTGCTGTCCGCGGCCAAGCCGAAGATCGCCGACTACCCGTTCACCACCTTGGTGCCCAACCTGGGCGTCGTCACCGCCGGCGACGAGCGGTTCACCGTCGCCGACGTGCCCGGCCTCATCCCCGGCGCCCACGAGGGTCGCGGCCTGGGGCTGGAGTTTCTGCGGCACGTCGAACGGTGCTCGGTGCTCGTGCACGTCATCGACTGCGCCACCCTCGAACCTGGCCGCGACCCCCTCTCCGACCTCGACGTCATCGAACACGAGCTGCGCCAGTACGTGCCCGACGAGGCACTGGGTGGCCGCCCGCTGTCCGAGCGCACCCGCATCGTCGTGCTCAACAAGGCCGACGTGCCGGAGGCTCGCGAGCTCGCCGAGTTCGTGCGCGCCGACCTGGAGGCCCGCGGGCTGGAGGTCTACATCGTCTCCGCCGTGGCCCGCACCGGGCTGCCGGAGCTGAAGTACGCGATGGCCCGCCACGTCGCCGCCGCCCGCGCCGAGCAGGAGCGGGAGGAGCAGTCCCGGCCGCGTGTCGTCATCCGCCCGGTCGCCGTCGACGAGACCGGTTTCTCCGTGCGCCGCGAGCAGACTCCGGAGGGGGAGGTGTTCCGCGTTCTCGGCGACCGTCCGACTCGCTGGGTGCGTCAGACCGACTTCTCCAACGACGAGGCCGTGGGCTACCTGGCCGACCGCCTCGCCCGCTCCGGGGTCGAGGACGAGCTGGTCAAAGCCGGTGCCGTCGCCGGATCGACCGTGCTCATCGGCCCGGCGGACAACGCCGTCGTCTTCGACTGGGAGCCCACGATGTCCGCCGGCGCCGAGCTGCTCGGCGGACCCCGCGGCAGCGACCCGCGCCTCTCCCAGACTCACCGACCCAGCCGCGACGAGAAGCGCGCCGACTACGAGTCGCGGCGCGTCGCCAAACGCCACGCCCGCGCCGAACTGGCCGCCGAGCGCGACGCCGGATTCTGGACCGACCCCGACCAGTGAGCGCCGGGCGTCCCCGCTCACCCTGGTAAGGGGTGGGCGGCAGCTAGGGACCGGCGGCGACGATGAGACGGGCCAGGTCGAGTTCGGCCGGTGTGGTCACATGCAGGTTCGTCGGCTCGCCCGGAACGGCCACGATGCGTCCGCCGGAGGCCGCGACAAGCGCCGAATCCTCTGCCGCAGCGGGGGAGTCCGAGTGCGCCAGCCGGAACGCCGCGGCGTCGAAGGCCTGCGGCGTCTGCACCAGCACGCGGGTCGCGGCCGGGGGCGGCGGGGTGCGCTCCAGACCAGCTCGGCGGACGCCCGCCGTGTCGACGTCGGCCAGCACTTCGGTCAGCGGTAGACCCGGGAACGCTCCGTCGGCGCCCTCCCGGACCGCCCCGATGACCGCGCGCACCAGTCGCCCCGAGGCCAGCGGGTGTGCCGCGTCGGCGACGATGATCACCTGCGCCGTCGGCGGGATCGCGGCCAACGCCGCCCGCACCGAGTCGGCCCGCTCGCGGCCACCGGCAACCGTGCGCAGCTGAGCCCGCCCGGCAACGGTGCGAAGCTGTTCAGCGACCCTGCGCACATGTTCAGCGGCACTGCGTAGCTGCGCGCCGTCGTTGCCGACGCCGTCGTTGGTGTGGCCCGTGTCGCTCAGGGGGAGTGCGACGACCACCCCTGTGCACAGCGGTGCCAACGTCGCGATGGTGCGGTCCAGCAGCGTCAGGCCGCCGAGGTCGAGAAACTGCTTGGGCGCTCCGAACCGGCTGCCCGACCCGGCGGCCAACACCATCGCCCACACCGAGGCCCCCGGACGAGCCTCCGCAGGGGCCTTCGCGTCGACTGCGAGCCCTGGGGCGACTGCGCTCGGGTCGGGCTCCCGGTCCGACCTCGCAGGCTGCGCCTCATCCTCCGGCCGTGACGGTGCCTCCTCCTCGTTCACCGCACGCTCCTTCCTGCGCCCCGCTCCTCGCCTGTTCACCTACACGCTCGCCGCACGCCAGTCCGTCGCCGCTGCCGGCGGCGCACATCAGCAGCCGCGATGTGAGGGTGATCGCCAATCCTTGCACTGCTGCGCGGCCGACGGTGCGGCTCGGGCGCGCAATGGTCTCAGACGCGCCCGTGGCGCTGTCGCCGTGCTGGGTCCGGATCCGGGTGCCCTCAGGGGGCGTTGAGGGCGAGGCGCATGAGGCCTCCCGACGCGATCCTGGCCGCCTGCGTCGGTGGCACCCGCCGGGCGAGCCAGGCGCGGCGGGCGCTCGCGCCGCCACGGGTCAGGGCCCGCGCCAGGGTGGCCGCGTCGAGGATCGCGTCGCAGGCCCCTCGGCCCAGATTGGGGGTGCTGGCGTGGGCTGCATCACCGATGACGATGTAGCGCTCGCGCGTGTATCGACTCAGCGGCGGCGTCACCCAGATGCGGGTGGCCAGGGTGTGCTGGTCGACCCGAGCCAGGGTGTCGCGCACGACCGGCGGCGCGCCGGCCGCGAGCCGGGCGGCCTCGGTGGCGACCTGCGTCGGATCCAACGGTTCCGGGCCCAACTCGCTGCGGTGACTGGTGAACCAGTACGCGCCCGCGCCGACCGGCACCAGCCCGAACAACAGACCCTGCCGCCAGTACTCCCCGACATCCCGCGAGTGCGGGGGAGCGCCCTGCGTGCCCCGCAGCGCAACGTACGGTGTCTCCCGGCGCGCGGCGGCCCGCGGGTCGACCAGCGGGCGCACGACACTGCGGACCCCGTCGGCACCCACGACCAGATCGGCGTCGAGGACCCGCGGATCCCGCACCTCCTGCTGAGCGAGGCGCACCGACGACGGCACTGCGGCGCTCAAAGCGGACAGCAACGCCGGCCGTTGCACCATGACCAGTCCCGGTGCCGCGGCCGACAGCAGGCGCCGACCGCCGATGTGGAGGGCGCCGGCGGGAGGGGCCTGCGGCAGGGGCAGGGCCTCGAGGGCCCCGAGCTCGCGCAACGCACGTTGCGCCGCCGGCCACAGGCCCAGGGCTGCGCCGACACCGCTGCGCTGCGGCGCTGCCTCGTAGAGCGTCACCTCGAAGAGCCGGGGATCCAACGATGCGGCCAGGGTCATCCCCGCGATGCCGCCGCCGACGATCGCGATGCGCCGCCGCCTGTTGCCTGTCATGACGCCAGCCGACCACACCCGGGCTCCCGTGCGCCAACCCCGCGTCGACCCGAGGGCGCAACACGATCGACCGACGTGTCGGCAATGGAGGGGGCCAGGCGGCACCGGGTGCGGCGATACTCCAGACATGGCCTACGACGAGGTGCTGGCGCACCGCATCCGCGAAATTCTCGCCGACGAGCCGGACCTCACCGAGCGGGCGATGTTCGGCGGGTTAGGGTTCATGCTCTCCGGGCACATGGCCGCCGCAGCCGGCAGCGGGGGAGACGTCATGGTGCGCGTGGATCCCGCCGACGCCGCCGAACACCACGCCTCCGGCCTCGTGGAGCCCATGATCATGCGCGGCAAGGAGATGGCCGGCTGGATGGAGGCGCCCGCCGACGCCGTCGCCACCGACGAGGCGCTGGCCCAGGTCGTCGGCTGGGGGGTCGCGTACGTGCGCACGCTCCCGCCGAAGGTCAAGAAACCTAAAGCCCGGTAGCAGCCCGCTGCCCGTCGCGGCCCGTGGTCCGCATCCTGGACGATGTGCTCCCTGCCGACGGTTGATGTTGCGACCGCAACCCTCGGCAGTAGGCGCATCCCCGGAGCCGGAGCCGGAGCCGGAGCCGGAGCCGGAGCCGGGGCCTGGGCTGGGTCTGGGAGGTACCAGGGGCGGGTGCTCAGTCTCAGTCGTTGAAGAGGGTCCGCAGCATCCGGGTCGGCGACCAGCGGTTACGGGCGTGGTCGGAGACGACGACGGGTTGCACGGGCACCCCGGCCGCGGCACGGCGGTCGGTCGGCACCCCCATGGACCCGAGCAGGTCGGCGACGCGGGCGCCCAGATCGTCGCAGACCTCCCGGACGACCTCGATCGGCTGCTCGTGCGGGTCGCGCACGTCCCAATCGATGACGTGCCGGCCCGGCTCCTGGTCGGTGCTGCAGCCGAGGCGCACGACCACATCGGCGGCGTTGAGCACGTCGCCGTGCAACGGACTGGGGTAGGCGCCATCGAGGGAGATGCCCCGTTCGGCGAGCACGTCGACGACGTGCGGGTTGAGGTGACCGCTGGGGTGGATGCCGGCGCTGCGCACCTGCACGTGCTCGCCGCCCAGATGCTCGGCCCAGGCGGCAGCCATCTGCGAGCGGCCCTCGTTGTGCTCGCAGACGAACACGAGCAGGGGCACGCCGACACCGACGCCACCGGCGGCGCGGGCCCGAGTAGCCAGCACGTCGTGGGCGTAGTGCTCGACGAGGGCCGGCACAAACTCCGGGTGGTGGCTGGTGGATTCGATCTGGCGGCGGGCGTCGGCGATGATCGCCTCCACCTGCGCGCGCGTCGAGGTGTCGGCGTATCGCTGCGCCAGATCATCGGTGATGCGGGCGATGACGCGGTCGGCCATGGGGCTTGTCGCCTCGGTCGAGTCGCTGGGTACGGCGCGAAGACGGTGGGCGCTGTCCGTGGGCTGGCCGTCGACGAGGGGTTGGGCGCTCATGTGAAGCACCTCCAGACGTAAAGTGAACAATCGGTGAACACCAAGTGTATGTGGTGCGACTTGTGCGCCCAAGTGGCAAGCGGTGGTGTCGCCGAGCGGTCGAGTGCCGCGGGCAGCGGTCGGATGGGTGCACGCGTTGTACACAGCGGAGCTTGGGTCACCACCCTCGGTCACGTACGGTGGCCTCCACCCCTTCGGACCCGCTCAGGTCGGCACCGATCGCGACGACTGGATCGGTAAGAGCCGGCACGGGTCACCGACGAGGCCGTCGCTTGGTGAGGAGGGGATCACTGTGTGGGTCCAAGACGTGCGAATGCCGCCGCCGCAAGCGGTCCCCGTTGTGATTCGTGCCGACTCCGGCGCCTCGACCCGCATGGAGTCGTTCTCGCCGACGCAGGGCCGTTACGACCGTGAGGCCGCTCGACGCCCCGGACCGCTCGGCGACCTGGACCACCTCACCGACTCCGACCTCGACCTCATCTACGCGGTGACGGGCGAGCGGATCTTCCGCCCGACGCCCCACGGTCGGCCGGCGCAAGCCGTCACCCCGTTCACTCGCCAGATCGCGGTCGACCGCCGCAGCGGCGCCCTGCTGCCCCACGTCGAGGTCAGCGCGCAGTACCTGGTGCGCACCGGGGCCGTCATCGAGGCCAACGGCGGAGTGAATCCGTTCACCGGGCTGCACCTGCAGCGCGCCCTGGCCTACCTCGCCTCGCGCCGCGAAGGACGCATCGACGTCGTCTGCTGACGGCGCGCAAGGGGCGCCAGGCGGCGCGCGGTGGCTCGATGTGGCGCGCGGTGGTCTGGCGAGGTCAGCAACCGCCACGCGAACCGAAGGCACGCGCGGTGACGCGGCGCGAGTCGCTCCGCCTACGCTTGCCTGTGTGAGCAGCCCCCACCAGGCTCCAGTCCCGCGGAACGCGCAGGACGACCGTGACGACCTCCGAGACGACAGCCGTGACGACAGCCGCACGACGCCTGGCCCCGCCGACTCGACGGACGCAACCCAGCAGGCCGGACTGCGTGCCCGGGCGACGGTCGCGGGCGGGAGCCGGCTCGTCGTCAAGGTCGGATCCAGCTCGCTGACCGACCCCGGCGGCCTCCTGGCCGTGGCACGCCTCGAGCGGCTCGCCGACGCGTTGGCCGTCCGACGCAGCAGCGGCACCGAACTGGTGCTCGTCTCCTCCGGGGCCATCGCCGCGGGCCTCGGACCGCTGGGCATGAGCTCGCGCCCCCGCGACCTGGCCGCCCAGCAGGCCGCCGCCAGCGTCGGGCAGGGTGCGCTGGTCGCGGCGTACAGCTCCGCCTTCGGTCGGCACGGCCTGCACGTCGGCCTCGTGCTGCTCACCGTCGACGACCTCATCCGCCAGCAGCACTACGTCAACGCCCGCCGCGCCGTCACCCGGCTGCTGCGCCTGGGCGTCATGCCGGTCGTCAACGAGAACGACGCCGTGGCCACCGACGAGATGCGCTTCGGCGACAACGATCGCCTGGCCGCGCTCGTCGCCCATCTGGTGCGCGCCGACGCGCTGGTGCTGCTCACCGATGTCGACGGACTCTACGACGGCCCCCCGTCGAATCCCGGCTCCCGCCCAATCGCAACGGTGCGTTCCCCGCGCGACCTCGAGCAGGTCAACCTCGGTGGCGTCGGCAGCCGCATCGGCACCGGCGGCATGGTCACCAAGGTCGAGGCGGGCCGCATCGCCACCGGCGCCGGCATCACCACCGTGCTGGCGCACAGCGCGGATGTCGACGGCGCCCTGGCCGGGCAGGAGGTCGGCACAGTCTTCCTGCCGACCTCGCCGCGCCCCGCCTCCCGCATGCTGTGGCTCGCCCACGCCAGCGAACCCGTCGGCGGGCTCGTCATCGACGACGGGGCCGTGCGCGCGCTGCGGGAGAAGGGCGCCTCGCTGCTGCCCGCCGGGGTCGTAGGTGTCACCGGCAGCTTCGAGCAGGGCTCTCCGGTCGAGATCCGCGATCGGCACGGCCGACCGGTCGCCCGCGGTCTGGTCACGTTCGGCAGCGACGAACTGCCGCGGCTCCTGGGCCGCAGCACTCGTTGGCTGGGGGAGGTCTTCGGCCCCGACCACGCCCGCGAGGTCGTGCACCGCGACCGCCTCGCGTTGCTGGACTACGGCCGCGACGCCACGCCGAGCTGAGGGGGCCCTCCCGCCGCGACCCGACTGCGACCACGCTCCCGCAGCCCGCGCCGACCTGGGTTACCGTCGGAGCTATGAGCATCCGCATCGAGCGGGCCCACGCGCGTGACCTCACCAAGGTCAAACGGCTGTGGAAGGCGATGATCGGCGACTACCAGCAACTCTCCGACGGATTGTGGGAGGTGCGCGAGCCCGGCGAGGCCTGGGCCCGGCGCCACCAGCAGTACCTGGATTGGATCAACGACGCCGGCGGCGTCGTCTTTCTCGCGCTGGACACCGACACCGAAGAGATCATCGGCTACGCCGCGCTGCACTTCGTGCTCTCGGGGGCCACCTTCGACCTCGGCGAGAGCTACGGCGAGATCGAGACGCTGGCGGTGCTCCCCACCGAACGGGGTCGCGGGGTCGGCGCCGCCCTCATCAACGCCTGCCGTCGTGAGCTGGACCGGCGCGAGGTCGAGTACATGGCCCTGGAGACCCTCGCCTCCAACACCGGCGCGCTGCGGCTGTACGAACGGGCCGGCTTCCAGCCGTTCATGGTGCGCCTCGTGCGCCGCGTCAACGACGACGAGAGCTGAACGCCCCTCCCGGCCTGCTCGCAGATCCGGCGAGCCGTAACCTCGACGCATGACGACCCCGCTCATCGACGACGCCGTCACCGCTTCCGTCGCAGACCTGGCCCGCCGCGCCCGAGAGGCCTCCCGAGAGTTGGCGCTGCTCTCCCGCGCCCGTAAGGACGCCGCGCTGCTGGCGCTCGCCGACGCCATCGAGGCGAACATGCCGCAGGTCATCGCCGCAAACGAGCGCGACCTGGCGCGGGGCCGCGAGACCGGGATGTCCCAAGGTCTGCTCGACCGGCTGCGTCTGGACGAGCCGCGGCTGAGCGCCATCGCCGACGCGCTGCGCCAGATCGCCACCCTGCCCGACCCGGTCGGGGAGGTGGTGCGCGGCTCGACGCTGCCCAACGGCCTGCAGATCCGCCAGACGCGGGTGCCGCTGGGGGTCGTCGGCATCATCTACGAGGCGCGGCCCAATGTGACGGCCGACGCCGCCGGCCTCGGCCTCAAGAGCGGCAACGCGGTGATCCTGCGCGGTGGGTCGGCCGCCGAGCACAGCAATGCCGCGCTGGTGGCGGTGTTGCGCGACGCGCTCACGCAGCAGGGGCTGCCCGCGGATGCCGTGGCGCTGCTCACCGAAGGCGGTCGCGACGCTGCCCGCGCCCTGATGCGCGCCCACGGCCTCGTCGACGTCATCATCCCGCGCGGCGGCGCCGACCTCATCGCCACCGTCGTGCGGGAGTCGATCGTGCCGGTCATCGAGACCGGCTCCGGCAACGTGCATGTCTACGTCCACGCCGCCGCCGACCTCGACAAGGCCCGCGCGATCGTCATGAACTCCAAGACGCACCGCCCCAGCGTCTGCAACGCCGCCGAGACCCTGCTCGTCGACACCGCGATCGCCGACCTCTTTCTGCCCGACATGCTCGCCGAGCTGGCCGGCGCCGGGGTGCTGCTGCACGGCGACGAGGGCACGCGCCGCGCCGCCTCCGGTCGTGACGTCGCGGTCGACGAGGCCACCGATAAGCACTACGACACCGAGTTCCACGCCCTGGAGATGTCCGTCGCCGTCGTCGACGGCCTCGACGAGGCGATGGCGCACGTGCGCCGCTACAGCACCGGGCACACCGAGGCGATCGTCACCGAGGACCGCGCCGCCGCCCGACGCTGGGCCGCCGAAATCGACGCGGCCGCGGTGATGATCAACGCCTCGACGCGGTTCACCGACGGCGGGGAGTTCGGGTTCGGCGCCGAGATCGGCATCTCGACGCAGAAGCTGCACGCTCGCGGTCCCATGGCGCTGCCGGAGCTGACCACCACCAAGTGGATCGTCGAGGGAGACGGCCAGATCCGTTAGAGCCGCGTGTGGTGAGCGGGTCGGCGCATGGCAGGATCGTGCCTCATGGAAGGTACCGAAGTCCGTAAGCTCGCCGCCCTGGAAGACAAGCACTGGTGGTATACCGAGCGTCGTCACCTGCTGGGTCAGATGCTCAAGGGGCGCGCCCCCGGTAAGGCGCTGGACATCGGAGCCGCCGGTGGCGGCAACACTCGTGTGCTGCGGGACATGGGCTGGCAGGCCAGCCCTTTGGAGTACGGCTCGGACGGCGCGCAGGTCTGCCACGAGCGTGGGCTGCCGGTCATGCGGGCCGACGCCACGATGCTCCCGCTGGCCGACAACAGCCTCGATCTGGTCTCGGCGTTCGACGTGCTGGAGCACCTCGAGGACGACGACGCGTGCGTGCGGGAGGTGCGCCGCGTGCTCAAGCCGGGCGGCACGTTCCTCGTCGCGGTCCCGGCCGACCCCAAGCTGTGGTCGGCCCACGACGACGCCGTCGACCACGTGCGCCGCTACACCCGCCGCACGTTGACCGACGTGCTCTCCATCGAGGGCATGCACCTGATCTCCATGAACAGCTGGAACGTGCTGCTGCGCCCGGTCGTCATGGTGCGGCGCAAGAAGAGCACCGGCTCGGACCTGGACGACATGCACCCGGTGGTCAACGCCGGCCTCAAGGCCATCGTCACCGCGGAGCGTTACCTGCCGGTGAAGTCGCTGCCGGGCGTGAGCCTCTTCGCCGAGGTGCGGCGCACCGCCTGACGCCGCTCGGCGTTCATCACCGGGGCCTCCACGGGGCGCCCGCCGTTCGCGGCCGGCGTCCCGTTCTCGGTGTGTCGGTGGCCGTGAGAACGGTCGATCGGCTCGTCAAAATCCTCGAGGGAGGTGGTGAGGGAGTCAGCGGCGACATCCGCCCCGGGCACCACTGGGAATGAACCGGAGGGGGTGCGGTCGGGTCGGGAGGCGAGTCCCACGACCTCCTCACCGGCCTCGCTTCCCGCCACGTCATGCAGGTGCAGGTCGTCGGTGTCGTGCGCGACGAAATAGGTCGGGCGGCCCTGCATCATCGTGTACATCCGGCCCACGTACTCACCGAGCAGGCCCAGACAGATGAGCTGCACGGCCCCCACGGAGGAGACCGCGGCCACGGTCGAGGTCCAGCCCGCGACGGCGCGGTCGGTGAAGGAGGACCACAGCGCGTAGGCGAAAATCAGCATCGCGAAGACGCCACCGATGAGCCCGAACCACGTGGCCAGCCGCAACGGCGCCATCGAGTGCGAGGTGAGGCTGTCCAGCGACAACCGGATCATCTTGCTCAGCGGGTACTTGCTGCTGCCGGCCGCGCGCTCTTCCCGGCGGTAGGTCACCTTGGCCGAGGGAAACCCGAGGGCGGGCACCACGAGGCGCAGCACCCGGTGGTGCTCGGGCAACGCGTTGACCGCGTCGACCGTGGCGCGCGACATGAGCCGGAAGTCTCCGGCGTCCATCGGGGCCTCGGTCTTGGCCAGGGCGCGCATCGTCGCGTAGAAGGCCCGGGCCGTGCCGCGCTTGAACGCCGTGTCGGTGCTGCGGTCGCTGCGCACGCCGTACACCACGTCGACGCGCTCGCTGCGGGCGATCTGCAGCATCTGCTCGACGACCTCGGGCGGATCCTGCAGGTCTGCGTCGATCGTCACCATGTAGTCGCCCCGGGCCAGCGCCAGGCCGGCGGAGATCGCCGCCTGGTGGCCGGCGTTGGCGCGCAGCCGCACGACGCGGAACTGCGGCCACTCGTGTCGGATGCGCTGCATGAGCACGGGGGAGGCGTCGGTGGAACCGTCGTCGACCGCGACGACCTCGTAGGGAGTGGACAGCCCATCGAGCACCGGCCGCAGTCGCTCGACGAGCAGCGGCAGTACGTCCTCCTCGTTGTAGACGGGGACGACGACGGAGAGCTCGACATGCATAGGGGACAGCCTATGCACCGTGGGTGAGAGTTGCCTCCACACGGGCTGGGTCCACCTTCGCCGAGGCCACCAGGGCGACTCGCGTGCGCGCGGCGGATTGCCCGCTACTCTGGGCCCATGGCCACGCTCTTCGCTACGACGCTGCTCGCCGCCGAGGGCGAGCACGTCGCTCGCCCCCTGCCGATGCCGCCTGAGTTGTACGGAATCATCGGCGTCGTCCTCGTCTTCCTGCTGCTGATCTTCACGTGGCTGTTCCGCCACACGTCGCCGCCGAAGGCGCACGGAGTTGGGGTCGGGCACGGCCCGGCGCACACCACCGAGCACGGATCCGAGCAGTCGGCCGGCGCGGGCCACGGCGGGCACCACTGACCCGCCGCTTGGGGGTCATGGGTGGCACCTTCGACCCCATCCACCACGGCCACCTGGTCGCGGCGAGCGAGGTGCGCTCGATGCTGGGGCTCGACGAGGTGGTGTTCGTGCCGACCGGGCAGCCCTGGCAGAAGGACGTCGGCGAAGTGTCGCCGGCCGAGCACCGCTACCTCATGACGGTCATCGCCACCGCCTCCAATCCGGCGTTCACCGTCAGCCGCGTCGACATCGACCGCAAGGGTCCGACCTACACCATCGACACGCTGCGTGATCTGCGCGAACAGCATCCAGGCGCTGAGCTGTACTTCATCACCGGCGCCGACGCGCTCGAGCAGATCTTGTCGTGGAAAGACGTGGACGAGCTGTGGGACCTGGCCCACTTCGTCGGCGTCACCCGCCCGGGGCATCACCTGACGGATGCGGGCCTGCCCACCGGCGAGGTGACCCTCGCGGAGGTCCCGGCCATGGCGATCAGCTCGACGGACTGTCGCGCGCGCGTCGCCCGGGGCGAGCCGGTCTGGTATCTCGTGCCCGACGGTGTCGTGCAATACATCGGCAAGTACCGTCTGTACCGGCACGAGAACACGCCCGACACGCTGTACCCGGCGCTGCGGGCACCGATCCGTTGACCGCCCACCGGTCGGCGCTCGAGGAGGAGATCGCAGTTTCCGCCAGTCAGACCCCCGCTCATCTGGCCCAAGTGGCCGCCACGGCCGCCGAGGACAAGCTCGCCACCGACATCATCGCCCTCGATGTCTCCGACCGGTTTCCGCTCTCCGACGCGTTCGTCATCGTCTCCATCGCCAACGAGCGCATGAGTTCGTCCGTCGTAGACGCCATCGAGGAGGCGTTGCGCGCCGAAGGGGTCAAGCCCATCCGCCGCGAGGGTGAGCGTGACGGCCGCTGGGTGCTGCTCGACTTCGGCGTGATCATCGTGCACGTGCAGCACGAGGAAGAGCGGATGTTCTACCAGCTCGAGCGGCTGTGGAAGGACTGCCCCGTCATCGAGCTGCGCCTCGGGCCGACCGACGAGCCTGCGGCGCAGTGACGGCGCTGTGACCTGGGGGCTGAACTCCGGCGGGGCGCCCATCCGCCGGCTGGCGATCGTGCGGCACGGCATCACCGACCACAACGCCTCGACCATCTGGCAGGGGCACCTCGACACGAGCCTCAACGCGACCGGCCAGGCGCAGGCCCACGCCGCGGCCCGCGCGCTGAGCCGGATGGAGCCGGTCTTCGTGCGCAGTAGCGACCTGCGCCGCGCCCGGCACACCGCGGAGGCGATCGCCGCGGCGTGCGGGCTGGAGCTGGTCATCGACGAGCGCCTGCGGGAGATCGACGTGGGCGCCTGGCAAGGCATGGCCCAACACGAGGTCGTGCAGCACTACTCCCAACTGTGGGAGGCGATCAACGGCGGGCAGGACTTGGCTCGCGGCGAGCACGGCGAGTCCGTCGCGGATGTCGTGCGCCGCGCCCGACCGGCCGTCGACGACGCGATCGCCGCCCTCCCGGAGGGTGAGTTGGGGCTGCTCGTCACCCACGGCGTCACGGCGCGGGCCTTGGTCGCCGACCTCATCGGGCTCGACCAGACGCAAGCCTGGACGGCCTTCACCGGCCTGCGCAACTGCCATTGGGCGCTGCTGCACGAGACCCCCACCGGCTGGCGTCTGGCCCACTGGAACGACGGCCCGACCGCCGCCGACGGGGGCGATTTTGGATAGCGGCACCCGTCTGGCTAAACTCGTCCGAGTGCTCACGCAGTGCGTGAGGACGGGGCTGTAGCGCAGCTGGTAGCGCACCTCCATGGCATGGAGGGGGTCAGGGGTTCGAGTCCCCTCAGCTCCACCATAGGTGTCCTTTCAAGAGGGCATCCGACGCTGATGAAGCCGCCCGAAGAGGCGGCTTCAGTCGTTTCCGGGTCACGTGGCGCTGGCGACAGAGTCGTTCGCGCTCGGCGCCGATTGCCCATTCTCGTGTCTTCTTATTACCTCTCGCGCGCCGGTCGGGGTGTAACTCGATCCGGCCGAAGGCGGCCAAGAGGCAATCCGCTCCGACTAGTCAGCGCTGACTGTATAGTCATCGTGTGCTGACCATAGCTTCGCGGCTGGACGCGATGAATCGGCTGGGTCGGGCGATGGCTGATCCCACGCGCTCGCGGATCCTGCTGGCGTTGTTGCAGAAGCCGGGGTACCCGGCGCAGCTCGCCCGCGACCTGGAGCTGTCGCGCACCAATGTGTCGAATCACCTGGCGTGCCTGCGGGGGTGCGGCATCGTCGTCTCGGAGGTCGAGGGGCGGCAGACGCGGTACGAGATCGCCGATCCGCACCTGACTCGGGCGCTGGAGACCCTCGTGGAGGTCGTGCTCGCGGTCGACGACTCGGTGCCGTGCGTGGCCGCCGACTGCGATGTCTCACCCTGCTGCGACGGCACACCAGGCGCGCAGGCGCCGCGCCCGGGAGAGGTCTCGGCATGAGCCGGGACTGTTGCGGCCCCGAGCCGGTGCGCGACCAGGAGGGGCCGGAGCAGGATCGGGCGGCTGATCAGCACGAGGAGCTGGTGCCGTGGTGGCGCGACCGGGTGCTCGCCCTGCCCGTGGCGTCGGGTCTGCTGTGGGTCACCGGCCTGCTCTTGGACTGGACCGGCGCGACGGCGCCGGCCACGGTCGCCTACCTGCTGGGCTTGGCTGCGGGCGGCTGGACGTTCGTGCCGGGCACGCTGCGCCGTCTGGTCGCCGGGCGCGGCCGCGCCCGACTCGGCGTCGGCCTGCTCATGACGATCGCCGCCGCAGGCGCGGTGCTGCTCGGGCACGTCGGTGAGGCGGCGGCGCTCGCGTTCCTGTTCTCCATCGCCGAGACGCTGGAGGACCGGGCGATGGACCGCGCCCAGCAGGGCCTGCGGGCGCTGCTGTCCCTCATCCCGCAGACGGCCCGGGTGCTTGGCCCCGACGGCGAGGTGAGCGTCGCGGCGGCCCAGGTCGCCCGGTCCGACCTCCTCCTCGTCGGCGCCGGTCAGCGCGTCGCCACCGACGGGATCGTGACCTCGGGACGCTCGTCGGTGGACACATCGGCGGTCACGGGGGAGTCGATTCCGGTCGAGGTCGGGCCGGGCGACGAGGTGCCGGCCGGGTCGGTCAACGGCTCCGGCACGCTCACCATCCGGGCGACGGCCGACGGCCGGGACAACTCGCTGACCACGATCGTGCGGCTGGTCGAGCAGGCCCACGCCGCCAAGGGTGAACGCGCTCGGCTGGCCGACCGGATCGCCCGGCCCCTCGTCCCGACAGTGCTGATCGCCGCAGCCCTCATTGCCGCCTTCGGGGTGCTCGTCGGCGACCCGGGGACGTGGGTCGAACGCGCCCTCGTCGTTCTCGTCGCCGCCTCGCCCTGCGCGTTGGCGATCGCGGTGCCGGTCACCGTGATCTCCGCCATCGGCTCGGCCAGCAAGTTCGGGGTCGTCATCAAGTCCGGGGTCGCGTTCGAGCAGCTCGGCACCATCCGCACCGTCGCGCTGGACAAGACCGGCACCCTGACCCGCAACGAACCCCGAGTGGTCGCGGTCCACCTCCGGCCCGACCGCACGGAGGACGAGGTGCTGGCCTTGGCGGCCGCGTTGGAGGCCACGAGCAGTCACCCCCTCGCCCAGGCCATCGCCGTCGCTGCGGTCGAGCGGCCGGAGGCGATCGACGTGCAGGAGCATCCTGGCCAGGGCGTGAGCGGCGTCATCGGCGGGCGGCGCGTGCGGGTCGGCAGCCCGCGCTGGATCGACCCTGCCGGATTCGACGATCGAGTCGAGGCGATGGCCGGCCAGGGGATGAGCGTCATCGCCGTCGAGTCTGACGGGCAGGTCGTCGGGGTGATCGGCATCCGCGACGAGCTGCGACCGGAGGCGCGGGACGCGGTCGCAGCCCTACACGCGCAAGGGCTGCGCACCGTCATGCTGACCGGCGACAACGCCCTGACCGCCGCAGCGATCGCGGCGCACGCCGGCATCGACGACGTCTACGCCGAACTGTTGCCCGCCGACAAGGCGGAGCACATCCTGCGTCTGTCCGAACAGGCACCCACGGCGATGATCGGCGACGGTATCAACGACGCACCCGCCCTGGCTCGCGCCACCGTCGGCATCGCGATGGGGGCCACCGGCTCCGCCGCCGCGGTCGAGTCCGCGGACGTGGCGTTCACCGGTCACGACCTGCGCCTCATCCCGCAAGCGCTGGCGCACGCCAAGCGGGGGCGGGCGATCATGACCGCCAATATCGCGCTCGCGCTGGCGATCATCGTCGTGCTCTTTCCGCTCGCCCTGTTCGGCGTTCTGGGTTTGGCTGCGGTGGTGCTGGTGCACGAGGTCGCCGAAGTTGTCGTGATTCTCAACGGCCTGCGCGCGGCCCGCCCCAAGAATGGGGCGACAACGGACGGCGTCGTCCGCCACGAGGCGGACGCGCCGCTGCATGAGCTGCCCACCGGACCGCGGACGGTGTGACTCACCAGCCGCCGCGGGTCGGGCGTTCGGGCCAGGGCCAGGTCACCGACATCGACTGGCCGACCTCGAGGGCCTGCCACGCTGCGGACAAGTCGTCGAGCCGGGCGAAGCAGCGCTCCAGATCGGGTTCGGGCAGGTCGCTCGGCGGCGGGTCGGTGTGCGGATAGTGAGGGCTGGGACGGTGCCCGCGGCGGCGCAGCCAGCGGGGGAAGACCTGGGCGGCCAACTCCTCGGAGCGGCCGATCTGCGTCCCGGTGGCCCGGTTGCGCCGCTCGGCCCGCCGCGCCCACGCCTTGGTGCGCTGCTCCTGCGTCGGCACGAACGTGTTGGCGTCGCCGCCGGCCGCCACCTGACCGAAGATGCCGTCCCGCAGCCCGAACTCGACCTCCACGACGAAGTGCACGAGGTCGTGGGGGAGTAACGGGTCGAAGCCGGGAGCCGGGTGCATCCGCAGATCGCCGGCCTGGGTCCGCTCGATGTCGACCCCGTACCGCCGCTCGCCCGTGCGCGTAAACGTGACCCTCACAGGGCGATCCTCACACCCGATGGCCCCTTCTAGAACAGGCGGGAGCCGGTCACCTCGGCCGGCTCTTCGAGTTCGAGGAGTTGTCGTTTGCGGTCCAGGCCGCCGGCGTAGCCCGTGAGGGAGCCGTCGGCGCCGACGACGCGGTGGCAGGGGATGAGGATGCTGACCGGGTTGTGGCCGACCGCCTGCCCGACGCGCTGCGCCAGGTGCCGGTTGCCCAAGCGCTGCGCGAGGGCACCGTACGTCGTGGTCTCGCCGTAGGGAATCTCGCGGAGCATCGCCCACACCGCTTCGCTGAACTCGTCGCCCCGCGTGCTGACCGCCGCATCGAACGCCCGCCGCTCGCCGGCCAGATACTGCGTCAACTCGGCCTGAACCTGGGCGAAGATCTCGTCGCTGTCGCCGTCCACGAGCACTCCCAGAGTCGACTCCTGCGGGAGGTACCAATGGCCCGGAAAGTAGAGCCCCGACAGCGCGTCACCGTCTGCGACCACCGTCAGTTCACCGAGCGTCGTCTGCACTCGCGCATGCCGCACCGTCATCGTGCTCACCCCTTCATCCTTCACCCGGCAGACGCCGCAGCCGCCGAAAGTGTGAGGTCACGGCTCGTCGCCGGCAGGGGGACGGCGGCGGTTGTGGGCCGTGCGGCGGCGGGAGAGGCGGTGGCTGACGGCCTGCGCGCGGGTGCGGACGGCGCGGCGGGCGCGGCGCGGGACCACATGGGAGGGCGACCAGGAGTCACCGAGCGGGAGCATCCAGCCGTAGTAGCGAGCCAGGAGGAAGAAGATGGCGCCCGTGGCGGTCGCGGCGCCCAGACCCACCTCCGGTTGGCCGAGGTTGAAAGCCCCGACCATGACGGCGGCCGCGGCGACCGCGCACGTCGCATAGAGGGTGTTGCCGCCCAGCACCGCCGGGGTGCGGCGCAGCACGATGTCGCGCAGCGCCCCGCCGCCGACCGCGGTGATCACCCCGAGCAGGATCGCCGGCAGCCAACCCAGGCCCGCAGCCAGCGTCTTCAACGCCCCGGCCGCCGCCCACGACCCGAGCGCGATGCCGTCGACCACCGGCCACACCCGCTGCCACATCCGCCCCCGCACCCGGATGCCGAACATGAGCGCCGCCGCCGTCAACGCCGTCAGCACGTACGCGTAGTCGGTCAGCGCCACCGGCGGCCCCTGCTGCAGCAGGGTGTCGCGGATGATGCCGCCGCCCAGCCCCGAGAGGATCGCCAGCGTCGCGAAACCCACCGGGTCCAGCTTCTCCGCGCGGGCGATGAGCGCCCCCATCGTGGCGTTCGCGAAGACCCCCATGAGGTCGATGACCCGAAAGACCGCCCCCACCTCGGGAGCAGCCGACGCCTGCACCGCCCAAGCCAGCGAGCTCACCGGCTCACCGACGCGACCCGATCCCGGGGCCGGTCTGCGGCCCTCCCACACGGTCGCCGGAGCGGCGTGAAGCCCGCTGCGCCCCGTCGTCCGCCGGTCGCCCGGAGAACAGCTCCAGGTCCTCGACCCGGTCATGCCCCGTCGACCCCGGCCCCGACCCCGGCCGCCGCACGCGGCGCGAGGCTCCGCCGGACTCCCCGGCCGAGCCGACACCAGAGGCAGCGGTCGAGGCTGCGCCGCGCCGGGCGCCAGG
>NZ_BAHD01000054.1 GCF_000298215.1 Kineosphaera limosa NBRC 100340
CCAACCACGCCAGCCTGCCGCAGAGGGCCACGGCGGCGCACTGACCGAGTCAGCGATGCTGCCCGAACGCAAGGTGCTGGCCGGCGACCAACGCGCGCTCGTCACCTGACCTGCGACGATCCTTGCCCCCTGAGCCCGAGCTCGGCCAGCGGGCAGCTCGCCCGCGCCACACACAGCCGACTACGGCCGCGGGCAGACACTCATGGGCAGGGAGCTGGCGCACGAGTCATGCGGACATCCACGCAGGACACTTGGCGGCAACGACCCGGCAGACAACGACCCGGCAGACAACGAACAACCAGGCGGACAATGACCGGGTGGACAATGACCGGGTGGACGACGCGCAGGTAGACGTGGAGACGTTCCGGGCGCTGGCGCGGTCGTCACGGGTGCTGTGGCGGTCGGTGCAGTTGACGTGGCGGCCCTTCAGCGGCCATCCGCGCGAACGGGCGTGGGTCCGCCGGCCCGATGCCTACCGCGTGGAGACCCTTGACGGCCAACTCCTGAGGGCTGGACGCAACGAGCCGCCGGCCGTCGGAATCGGCGAATGGGTCGTCGTGGGATGGGAGCCGGACCGGCGCGCTGTGCCGCGACGCTCCTTCTCCGGAGCTGTACCCGCCGTGCTCTTCGGAGCCAGCGACGACGGACGGGAGATCGCGCCCAGCTCCGCCGCCGAGGCCCTGGCGGCCGTAGCACCAGCCCCCGCGCCTCGACTCCGCAACGACGGCCTCGTCGCCTGGCTGCCCTTCGACCCCGGGAACGACACCGTGCCCATGTACAGCAACTACCGGTGGGTCGCCATGCTCGACCCCATCGAACTCGCCGACGGCGACTGGTTCGCCGCAGCGCAGGCCCGCGGCGAATCGACCGACGACCACGACCCCAACGATCCAGACCCGCCCCCCGGCGCCATCACCGAAGTCCGCGCCGTCGAACACCACGGCCGACCAGCACTCGAGGCCGCCATCACACCCGACGTGTCGTACCTGCCCCGCTGCGGCTGCTGCCCCCTCCTCGACGGAGCCGTCGCCTTCGCCGCCGAATGGCACGACCGCGGCCCCTGGCCCGACGACACACCCGACGGCACGACGTTCGCCGTGCGCATCGACCGGCAAACCGGCATCTGCGTCAGCGTCGAAACCCTCGACGGCGACCCCGCCCACCACGACCGCGGCCGCCTCGACGTGCACATCGAGGCCGTCGACGACGACCTACCCGACGGGTTCTTCCCCGACCACCCACTCCGTTGAGGAGCCACCTGCGGGAATCAGGTGATGACCTCTACAAGGTGGCGATACGCCGGGTGCGCGCCCTCGATCCCCTCATCAAAGGTCGCGAGACGCCCGTCGTGGCTCGCGGCCAACGACAACAGATGGGCGTCCGTCACCTGGCGATAACCGCGCAGCGAGTCGACAATCCCGTCCTCGGCGACGAAACGCACGTCGTCAGCCCAGAACGTGTGGCCGCGAACTCTCGACATTCGCCGTAGCGCTTCTACCGCGCGACCCGGGGTTGTCACGAGCGGTAAGGCCCCGCGATTGCTGGATACCCGGACGAAGCCGCACTCCGTGACCGGCGTCGTCGCCCACCCACGAGAGGAATGCTGCGCGAACCAGCGGTGGGCCCGGGTGTGGAAGACGTGGCTCGGCCACCCGAGGGCCACCAACACATTGACGTCGAGCAGTGCAGCCCCACGGCGCGGCGATGCACTCACTCGTCGTCCAGAGCAGCCCGAACCTGCTCGGCCCCGAACATCGGGGCATCGGCCGGAACGTCGAAAACGGGAAAACCGTCGCGGTCAACAACCTCAACGGGCTTCAACCCGCGCCGCAGCAGGCGGGTCACGACCGCCCCGATCGACGTGCCATCGGCTGCCGCGATGGCACGCACCTCCTCCAGCACGTCGTCATCAATCGACAAAGTGGTGCGCATGACATCATGCTATCCGCAGGACAACCACCCTCGATAGACACACTTCGCGGCGAGATGCAGGGTTCAAACTCTGCATCTCGCCGCGTAGTCGTGCTTTCGGCAGTTGGGGGCCGGGCGGGCGGTCAGCCCCAAACGAGGCCCTTGGCGGGGTCGTTGAGGATGGCGGCGATGTCGGCCAGGAACCGCGAACCCAGGTCGCCGTCGATGAGGCGGTGGTCGAAGCTCAGGCCGAGCTGGGTGACCCAGCGGGGCTCGATCGACTCCACCCCGTCGCGCTCCACGACCCACGGCATCCGGCGGACCGCGCCGAACGCGAGGATCGCCGACTCCCCCGGGTTGATGATCGGGGTGCCCGTGTCGACGCCGAACACGCCGACGTTCGTGATCGTGATCGTGCCGCCCGACATGTCCGCCGGCTGCGTGCGACCCGCCCGGGCCGTCGCGACGAGCTCGCCCATCGCGTCGGCCAGTTCGCGCAGCGTCATCGCATCCGCGTCCTTGATGTTCGGCACGATCAGGCCCCGCGGGGTCGCCGCCGCGATGCCGAGGTTGACGTAGTTCTTCTGCACGATCGTCGCGCCGTCGCCCTCGGTCACCCAGCTCGCGTTGACGCCCGGGTTACGTCGCGACGCCAGCAGCAGCGCCTTGGCCACCAGCAGCAGCGGCGTCACCTTCACGTCGCGGAACTCGCGGTCCGACTTCAGCCGCTCCACCAGCTCCATCGTCGCGCTCACGTCGATCGTCACGAACTCCGTGACGTGCGGCGCGTTGAACGCCGACCCGCTCATCGCGGCCGCCGTCATCTTGCGGACGCCCTTGACCGGGATGCGCACCTCGCGCTCCGCCTGCGCCCGGCTCGGAGCCGGAGCCCCAGCCCCCGTACCAGTGGGTGCCGAGGCCTGCTCGGCGCCCTGCGCCGAACCGCCCGACAAGAACGCGTCGACATCCTCGCGGCTGATGATGCCGTCCGCGCCCGACCCCGGCACCTGCGCCAAGTCGACGCCACGGTCCTTCGCGTACTTACGCACTGGCGGCTTGGCCAACGGCCGCCCCGCCGACGACACCGGCACGCCACCCTCGGTCCGAGCCGGAGCGGGAGCAGCGGCCGGAGCGGGAGCAGCGGCCGGAGCGGGAGCAGCGGCCGGAGCGGGAGCAGCGGCCGGAGCGGGAGCAGCGGCCGGAGCAGGTGCGGCGGCCGGAGCAGGTGCGGCGGCCGGAGCAGGTGCGGCGGGAGCGGGAGGGGGTGCAGCAGGAGCGGCCGGTGCCCCGCCCTTGCGCCGGCGGCGAGTCGTCGATCCGCCGATCGCGCCGTAGCCCACGAGGTTCGGCGTACGACCCTCCGGCTCTTCGGCGGCGCCACCCCAACCGTCCGCGGTGCCACTCGAGCCTGCAGCGGGAGCGGCCCCCGCCACGACGATCGTGATGATCGGCGCCCCGACTGCGACCTCCTCGCCCTCGGCCACCAGCAACTCGCCGACCGTCCCCTCCCAGGGAATCGGCAACTCCACCAACGACTTACTCGTCTCGATCTCCACCACGACGTCGTTGACCTTCACGGCGTCGCCGGCCTTGACCTTCCAGGAGACGATCTCCGCCTCGGTCAGGCCCTCACCGGGGTCCGGCAGGTTGAACGTCTTGACCGAGCCGCCAGCAGAGCCGTCACCGGCCGCGGGTGCCGCTGCCGGCGCAGCCGCCGCCGGCGCTGCGGCAGGAGCGGGCGCGGCGGGCTCGCTCCCGGCGACCTGGATGGTGATGATGGGCGCCCCGACAGCCACCTCCTCACCCTCGGCAACCAGCAGCTCGCCGACCGTCCCCTCCCAGGGAATCGGCAACTCCACCAACGACTTGCTCGTCTCGATCTCTACGACGATGTCGTTGACCTTCACGGCGTCTCCGGGCTTGACCTTCCAGGAGACGATCTCCGCCTCCGTCAGGCCCTCGCCGGGGTCGGGCAGGTTGAACGTCTTCACAGCCATGTCCACTCCGTCTCTTCGCCAGTCCGTGGGCGGGCGGGTCAGTACGCGAGGGCGCGGTCGACGCCGTCGAGCACCCGGTCAAGGTCGGGGAGGAACTCTTCCTCGAGCTTGCTGGCCGGATAGGGAATCGAGTAGCCCGCGACGCGCAGCACCGGAGCCTCGAGGTGGTAGAAGCAGTCGTTCATCACCTGCGCCGCGATCTCGGCGCCGAAGCCCATGAAGCTCGACGCCTCGTGCACGACGACGAGCCGGCCCGTCTTGCGCACCGACGCGAACAGCGTCGCCGTGTCCAGCGGGTTGAGCCCGCGCAGGTCAATGACCTCCAGCGAGATGCCGTCGCCGGCCGCAGCCTCGGCGGCCTGAAGGCACGTCTTGACCATCGGGCCCCAGCAGGCGAGCGTCACGTGGCTGCCCTCTCGGGCCACGACCGCCTCGTACAGCGACCGCGGGGCGGAGGCGGCGCTCTCGTCGACCTCCATCCGCTCGTGGTAGCGCCGCTTGGGCTCGAAGAACATCACCGGGTCGTCGGTCTCGATGGCCTGCTGGATCATCCAGTAGGAGTCCTCGGCGTTGGAGCAGGAGACGATCTTCAGGCCCGCGCTGTGCAGGAAGTACGCCTCGTTCGACTCGCTGTGGTGCTCGACCGCGCCGATGCCGCCACCGCAGGGCACCCGGATGACCATCGGCAGCTTCGTGTGGCCCAGCGAGCGGGCGTACATCTTGGCGACCTGGCTGGTGATGTGATCGAAGGCGGGGTAGATGAACCCATCGAACTGGATCTCCACGACCGGCCGGTAGCCGCGCAGCGCCAGGCCGATCGCGGTGCCGACGATGCCGGACTCCGCGAGCGGGGCGTCGATGACGCGGTCCTCGCCGAAGTCCTTCTGCAGCCCCTCGGTGACGCGGAAGACGCCGCCGAGTCGGCCGACGTCCTCACCCATGACGAGCACCTTGGGGTCGTTCTCCATCGCGCGCCGCAGTCCGGCGGTGATGCCCTTGGCCAGCGTCAAGCGGGTCATCGGCCGGCCTCCTCGTCCTCGAAGCCGGCATGGTAGGCAAAGAACTCTTCGCGTTCGCGCTCCAGGCCGGGGTGCGCCTCGACGTAGACGTTGTCGAAGAGCTGCTCGCGCGGCGGGTTCGGCATCTCCTGGCACTCCTTGCGGATCCGTGCCGCGAGCGCGTCGGCCTCGCGGTCGACCTCGTCGAAGAACTCCTGCTTGGTCTGGTGCAGGCTCAGCAGGAACGTCTTGAGCCGCTCCAGCGGGTCCCGCTCGCGCCACAGGTCGACCTCCGCGGAGTCCCGGTACTTCGTCGGGTCGTCGGAGGTCGTGTGCGCGCCCATCCGGTACGTGTAGGCCTCGATGAGGAAGGGGCCCTGACCGCTGCGGGCCTGCTCCAGCGCGTGCTGCCCGACCGCGTAGCAGGCCAGCACGTCGTTGCCGTCGACCCGCACGCCTGGGAAACCGAAGCCGCGTGCCCGCTGGTACAGCGGGATGCGGGTCTGCCGCTCGTTCGGCTCGCTGATGGCCCACTGGTTGTTCTGACAGAAGAAGACGATCGGGCACTGGTTGACGGCCGCGAAGACGAACGACTCGTTGATGTCGCCCTGGCTCGTCGCGCCGTCACCGAAGAACGTGACGACCGCGCTGTCGCGCTCCGGGTCGCCGGTGCCGTAGTCGCCGTCGCGCTGGATGCCCATCGCGTAACCGACCGCGTGCAACGCCTGGTTACCGATGACGATCGTGTAGAGGTGGAAGTTCTTGTCGTTGGGGTCCCAGCCGCCGTTGTTGACGCCGCGGAACATGCCGAGCAGGTTGACCGGGTCGACGTCGCGGCACCAGGCCACACCGTGCTCGCGGTAGCTGGGGAAGGCATAGTCCTGAGGTCGCATCGCGCGGCCGATGCCGACCTGGGCGGCCTCCTGGCCGAGCAGACCCGGCCACAGGCCCAACTCACCTTGGCGCTGCAGCGCGGTGGCCTCGATATCGAAGCGGCGGATGAGGGCCATGTCGCGGTAGAGCCGCTGCCCGTCCTCCTCCGTCAGTGCGTCGACATACGGGTCGTAGGGCAGGTTGACCTCGTTGCGGATGCGTTGCCCGTCTTTGTCGATGAATCGGATCGTCTCCGGCCCCCCGTCGAGCCTGATCTTCGGCTCTCCGATGACGCTCTCGTGGTGTTCGACCCCGAAAGCGTCGGCGGCTTTGCGGGCCACGCCCTCTTGAGTCTCGACTTCGTTGTCGCTCACGAACTCTCCTTCGCTGGTCCGCACGCCACCGGGATCCGTCCGAGGCGGTGCGTCTGGTCGAACCCGACGCCCCAACCCTCCAGTGATGACCGGCGACGGGGCGCCATGACCCGTCCCCGGACGATGCCGTGGGGCCGCTCGGCATCGTTGCCGGCACAGCCCTGCCCACGCCGGCCGGGACGAACGATGGCCGGTGCAGGCGAGGCGGGTGGCGTTCAGACACGTTACCCCGGGAAGCGCGCCAAGGTCAGCCCTCGCACCCGGAGCCTTTGAGGTGGGCCCTGCAGTGACGATAGGAACGCCGTGAAGTCACGCGCCCGCAGCCACACCGATGCCCTGTCCAGCCCTTCGCGGCTCGTGGGGACGCTGGCGTTCAAGGTGATCGCACTCGTCGTTGCGGCCAGCGTCGCGATCCTGCTGTGGCAGTTCGCGCTGCGGATCGCGGGATACGCCATCGCCAACGGCGGCAAGCCGACGACGAGCGCAACAGTCGTCGAGTGCTCCCGCACGCTGGGCGTCAGCGGGGCCTGCGTCGTGGAGTTCACCGCCGCCGACGGCGGCCGAGAAAGCGCCGAACTGTCGACCCCAGGCCTGTTCTCCCTCTCCCCCGGCAACGAGGTGGAGGTCGTGGCGTTGGAGCCGGGCAAGGCCGGGATGGGCGGGTGGTCGCCGCTGTTCGACGCCGGCCTGCTCGTGCTGCTCGCCGTCGCGTTCACCACGTACGCGATCGGCTGGTGGCGCCGCGTGCTCGAGCACGACGCCCCCGGCTACAACGGCGGCGACCCCGACCCCTCCGATCCGTTCTACGAGGAGCCGGGCCGCCGCTGACCGGAGCGCTGGAAGTCTTCGCAGACCTTCAGCAGGGTGTCGTTGGCGTCGGGCTCACCGATGGAGCAGCGCACGCCGTCACCGGCGAACGGGCGGACCGAGACCCCGGCGGCGTCGGCGATCTGCGCGAACGCCGCGGCCTCCTCCCCCAGCGGCAGCCAGACGAAGTTGCCCTGCGTGACGGGCAGCGTCCAGCCCTGCTGCGCCAACGCCATGACGACCCGCTCCCGCTCGGAGCACAGCTCCTTGACGCGCACGAGCAGTTCGTCGCGGGCAGCCAGGCTGGCGAGGGCTGCGTGCTGAGCCAGGTCGGTGACAGCGAACGGCAACCCGGTCTTACCCAACTCGGCGGCCACCGGCGGGTGGGCGACCGCGTACCCGACCCGCAGCCCGGCCAGGCCGTACGCCTTGGAGAAGGTACGCAGCAGCACCAGGTTGGGGTAGCGCTGGTAGACGTGCAGGCTGTCGACCTTGTCGTCGGCGGTGTCGAACTCGATATAGGCCTCGTCGAAGACGACAAGCACGTCGCCGGGCACCTTGGCCATGAAGTCCTCGAACTCGGGCCCGGTGACGGCGGCACCGGTCGGGTTGTTCGGCGAGCAGACGAGCACGAGGCGGGTCTTGTCGTTGATCGAGGCGGCCATCTTCGGCAGGTCGTGGCGCCCGTCGGCCGTCAGCGGCACCTGCACACTGCGTCCCCCGGCCACCGCGACGGCGATCGGGTACATCTCGAAGCTGCGCCAGGCGTAGACGACCTCGGTCCCCTCCTCCACCACGGCCGTGAAGATCTGGTCGAGCACGCCGACGCTGCCGGGCCCGGGCACGATCTCGTCGGCGGTGACGCCCACCTGCTCGGCGATCCGCTCGCGCAGCGCGTGCATGCCCGCGTCGGGGTACCGGTTGACGGCCTGCGCGGCGTCGGTGATGGCCTGCACGACCGACGGCAGCGGCGGGTACGGATTCTCGTTGCTGCTCAGCTTGAATTGCCGCAGGCCCTCCACCGGCGTCGGCGGCTTACCCGGCTTGTACGCCGGCACCCTCGCCAGGGCGGCGCGGAACTCAACGGGACTGGACGTCGAGGATTGAGACATGGCCTCGACTCTACGCACTCGCAGCCGGGGCGCAGCCGGAGTCGGGCACACGGACAGGCACGCATGGAAGGATGCCGGGCATGGCCAATATCGCTCTGCGCATCGGTGTCAACGCGGTCGCCCTGTGGCTCACCGCGCTCGTCGTTCCCGGCATCCGCCTCGGCGAGTCCGCCACGAGCACCGGCAACCAGATCGTCACGATCCTGCTGGTCGCGGCCGTCTTCGGGGTCGTCAACGCGTTCATGAAGCCGGTCGTGACGTTCTTCTCGATTCCGTTCATCGTGCTGACGCTCGGCCTGTTCCTCATCGTCGTCAACGCCGCGATGCTCGTCATCACCGCCTGGCTCGCCGGCGTGCTCGGCCTCGACTTCTCCGTTGACAACTTCTTCTGGAGCGCGATCCTCGGCTCCCTGGTGCTCTCGTTCGTCTCCTGGGTGCTGGCCACGCTCGTGCCCGAGCGGCCCACCAACCAACTGCGCTGAACCGACGGCGCTGAACAAGCCGTCGGATCACTCCTCGAGGGCGGCCAGCCAGGCCTCCGCCTCCTCGTACGAGCGCCCCGAGTGCGCCGGCGAAACGGCCACGGGTGCGCCGTCGGCCCGCGGGTAACTGCCCAGGAAGCGGACCTGCGCGCACACCCGATGCAGCCCCTTGAGTGCCTCGGCCACCCGCGCGTCGTGCAGGTGACCGTCCAGGTCGAGGGAGAAGCAGTACTGGCCCAGGGACTCCCCGGTGGGCCGGGACTCCAGGCGCGACAGGTTGATGCCGCGGACGGCGAACTGCTCCAGGAGGCCGAGCAACCCACCGGGGTAGTCGATCTTCTGGAAGAGCACGACGCTCGTCTTGTCGGCGCCGGTCGCCGCCGGCATCCGGCCGGGGCGCGCGACGAGGACGAAGCGGGTCACCGCGTCCTTGTTGTCGCCGATGTCGTCGGCGAGCACCTCCAGCCCGTGGTCGCGAGCGACCATCTCGTGGCAGATCGCCGCCTGGTAGGCCGTGGCGTCGTGCCAGGCGTGCGCGCCACCGGCCAGGTCGACGGCGGAGGCAGCGGTCGAGGTCGCCGGCACGTACCGGCACGCCGAGTAGTTGGCGGCGATGAAGCCGCGCACCTGCGCCCACGCGTGCGGGTGCGTGCTGATCGCGCCGATGTCTTGGGCCCTCGTGCCCGGTCGCACCGCCAGCACGAACGTGATCGGCACGATCATCTCCGCGACGACCCGCAGCGGCTCGCCGTGCGCCAGGGAGTCGAGCGTGGCCGGCACCCCACCCTCCACGGAGTTCTCGATCGGCACGACGGCGGCGTCGATCTCGCCGGCGCGCAGCGCGGCCAGGGCCGTGTCGACGGAGGTGTACGGCAGCACCTGCGCCTGCTCCGCCTCCGGGCGTTGGCGCAGCGCGACCTCGCTGAAGGTGCCCCGGGGGCCCAAGAATCCGATGCGGTGCACGATGAGCCCCGTCACCGGAGGGTGAGTTGCCGGCTGAGCAGGCCCGCGCGGGCCCGGCGTTCCTGCGGGTTGAGCGGCTCGGTGACCCCCAGCGCCGCGGCGTACCGCTGGGCGAGGTCGGCCATCGGCTGCTCGTAGGCCTGCGCGTCGAACTCCGGGTCGGTGTCCCAGACCGGCGCCAGCACCCCGTCGGCGCGGAACGCCCCGAGAAAGCGGGTGTTCTGCCCCAGGCCGTCGGTGCCGGCCAGGGTGCCCGCGGCGTGCAGCCGCGCCAGTGCCGCCGTGGCCGCGTCCTCGTCGTCGGGCAACACCCAGCGGATGTGGGTGCGCTCGCCGACCCGGCACCAGTAGGCCGAGTCGGTGCTCGCGAGCTTGACGGTGGGGATGATGGCCTCGTTGGCCTCGCGCAGGGAGTCGCGGGCGTCGGCCTCCAGCGTGACGTCCGGGGCGATCCAGTAGTCGAAGCCCTCGTGCACCTGCGCGTCGAACGGGGTGTCGACGTCCAGCAGGTGCTGCAGGCGGGGGGTGTCCATGGTCGGCGTCGCGACGGTGGTGACCGGCTCGCCCGGGTTGCCGGCCAGCAGCGCCAGCACCACCAGGGCCAGGTCGCGGCTGACGTCGCCGCGGGTCGGCACGGACTGCAGCGCCACGAACCGCTCGCCGTCACCCCGGTGCAGGCCCAGCCAGCCGGCGGGCAGGGCGGTCGTGACGGTGAGGCGCTCCGGCAGCTCGGCGGGCACCTCAAGGCCGGCGCCCTGGGCCCAGTCCGCGAAGTCGGCCCGCAGGCGCACCGTGCCGGTCGCCGCCGGCACGATCTCGCGCATGGCCACCCAGTCCGTCTCGGAGGGCAGCCCCTCGAAGGGCCGCGCCACGTACGGCGCCGGCACCGCCTTCGGTGCGGACTGTTCAGCGTTCTTGCGCGCGCGGCGCGAGGCCTTACCCATGGCTCAGCAGCCTAAAGGTCCGCTCCGCGAGCCCCGAATCGACACTCACCAGGCCGTGCCGCAGGGCCCCAGATCCGGCACGAGGTCGGGCCCAGATCTTGCCTGGTTCAGCCGGCTCGACGGCGGGAGGGTCCGCCGAGGGCCGCCCACACGGTGCGCCCGTTGGACTCATCGAGCACACCCCACTCGTGGGCCATGCTGCGCACGATCCGCAGCCCGCGGCCGTGCACGGCCAGCGGAGAGGTCCGCAGCGGACGCGGCTCGGTCTCGCTGCCGCCGTCGCGCACCTCGACCTCTACCGCACCCCCCTTGACCTTCCAGCGCAGGCGCACACACCCGTCGGCCAAGGGCCGGGCGTGCCGGACCGCGTTGGCCACGAGCTCGGCCACGACCGATTCGGCCTCTTCGATGACCGTGGTGCTCACGCCCCGGTCGGTGAGGTCACGCACCAGCGTCGAGCGCGATTCGCGCACGGACACGAGGGTGTGGGTCAGGCGGATGCTGCGGGTCCCGTCGCCCGGGTCCGGCAGCCGCGCCGGGCGGGCATTGCGGGCGGCGGATGGCCGCGGGGCTGAACTGCCGTGCGGGGCGCGGTACTCAGTGGCCTCAACAGCGCCGTCCGTACAGGCGTCGGAGCCACCGTCAAGCGTCGCGGTCGATCCCCGATCGAAGGTCATTGTTTGCCTCTCGTCGTCCTTGACGTCCCCCGCTGAACTCCCTGGCCAGGAGCCCTTCAGGGTCTTTGACGTGAACCGGACAGTAGTCGAGAATATTCAACCTGTACACCCCTTGCCCACAGACTTTCCTCATGGACATCTGTGCAGGTCAGCGACATTTGGTCAAAAATTCAACGGCCTACGGTCGTCGGCACGTCGCGCGACCACATCGTGAGAGTGAATTCGACATCGCGATGGGCCAGAAGTCGTCCGAAACCCGCACGCAGCATCCGCATATCGAGTTCTCGGTGACAATCCAAGCCCGAGTCGAGGGCCTCCTCAGGGCGCGCACTCCAGTGCACGGCCAGCACGTCGCCCGCCGGTGCGCACGCGTCGACCAGCGCCTGAGCGCACTCCTGACGCTGCTGCGGCGCCAGGTAATACAGCACCTCCGAGAGCACCACCAGGTCGGCGTGCCCGACCACCGACGCCGGGACCGCGGGCAGGGCCGACACCTCCGCCTCCACTTGCGCAAACTCACGACAACGGGCGCTGGTCAACTGCACCGCCGCGGGGCTGACGTCAGTGGCGACCAGCCGGGCGCAGCGAGGCGCAAGCCGGGCCGCCAGGTCGCCGGTGCCGCACCCGGCGTCCCAGGCCAGCCCGTAGCGCTCCCGCCGCAGGCAGGCCAGCACGACCTCGATCTTGCGGCGCTCGTACCAGTCCGTCGCCACCCGCCACGGATCCGGGTCGCCGGAATACAGCCGTTCAAAATCGACGGTGGTCACCCTGGCATTGTCGCGCGCCCACCACCGCTGCGGACAGGCGCTGCGGACAGGCGCTGCGAACAGGCGCTGCGAACAGGCGCTGCGAACAGGCCTGGCGCACAGCAGCGGGGGCGCCGGCAGAACCGACGCCCCCGCTCCTATCGCTGCAACCCGCTCAATGACCCTGTCGCGCCCGGCCCGCTCAGTGCCGGGTGCTCATGTGCCCGAAACGGTGCCGGGTGCGGCTGATCGCCTGCTCGCGCACGACGGTCAGCAACTCGCGCCGACCCGTGGCCAGCACCTCCTGGGCCAGCAGGGTGATCCCGCCGCCGGCGGCCTCCTCCTCGAGGGCGGCCGCCAGGCGCGGGTTCGACCCGATCAGTCGCACGCGGCCGGTGACGTCGCCGCGCTCGACCCGCACGAGGAAGTCCTCGTCGGTCTCCGCGCGGTCCACGTACGCCGCGAGCGCCCGCAGCCCCGCCGACACCTCCTCGCCGCGCCCGTCCAGCGCCTTGAGCTCCGCACTGGTCGCGGGGTCGAGGCTGATCCGCACGGGCGCCCCGGCGGCCAGGCCGGCGAGCACGACCCGCAGGGTGTGCGCGATCCGCGCTTCCGGGGTGGTGCGCACCCACACGTGCGGGTGCGGGCGGTACCGAAAGACGTTGGTCTCCACCACGAGGTTGGAGTCGTCGTGCTCGCGGCCCAGCTCGGTCTGCCAGACGTGGGCGTCGCTGCCGGCGGCGGCGCGCAGCCACGAGCGCTCCTCGCGCTCGGCGACGAGCGGCAGCACCGCGCGCAGAAACTCGCGGGCCGCGCCGCTGGGCTCGCCCAGTCGGGTGGGCAGGCCCGCAGCCCTCCAGGTGCCGAGCTGCGCGACGTAGTTCGGTCCGCCGGCCTTGGCGCCCGGGCCGACCGCCGAGGCCTTCCAGCCGCCGAAGCTCTGCCGCTGCACGATCGCGCCGGTGATGTGCCGGTTGACGTAGGCGTTGCCGACCTCGACCTGATCGGTCCACGTGTCGATCTCGCCCTCGTCGAGGGAGTGCAGGCCGCCGGTCAGGCCGAAGGCCGTGGCGTTCTGCAATTCGATGGCCTGCTCCAGGGAGTCGGCGCGCATCAGGCCGAGCACCGGCCCGAAGACCTCGGTGAGGTGGAAGAACGAACCGGGGGCCACGCCATCCTTCAGGCCGGGCGACCACAGCCGGCCGCTGTCGTCCAGCTGCCGCGGCTCGACCAGCCACGTCTCGCCCGGCTCCAGCGTGGTCAACGCACGCAAGAGTTTGCCGTGCGGGGGCTCGATGACCGGGCCCATCGTCGCGCCGATGTCGCTGGGCCAGCCGACCCGCAGCGAGCTCACCGCGTCGACGAGCTGCCGGCGGAAGCGGTCGGAGCTGCCGACGGAACCCACGAGGATCGCCAGCGAGGCGGCCGAGCACTTCTGGCCCGCGTGCCCGAAGGCCGACTTCACCAGGTCCGCGACGGCGAGGTCGAGGTCGGCGGCGGGGGTGACGATGAGGGCGTTCTTGCCGGAGGTCTCGCCGTACACGCGCGCCCCACCGACCGCCGGGTCGCGCTGCGCGCGCCAGCCGCCGAAGAGGGTCGCAGTGTCGGTGGCGCCGGTGAGGATCACCGTGTCGACGTCCGCGTGGGAGACGAGCGCCTTGCCGGCTTCGTTCTCGGCGACCCGCACGACCTGCAGTACGTCGCGGGAGACACCCGCGGCGTCGAGGGCCTCGAAGACGGCCTCTGCGGCAATCTCCACGCACCCGGGAGTCGGCGGCGCCGGCTTGATGACGACGGCGCTGCCGGCGGCCAGGCCGGCCAGCACCCCGCCGATCGGGATGGCGATCGGGAAGTTCCACGGCGGCGTGACGAGCACGAGCCGGCCGGGGGTGAACGTCGCGCCGTCGCTGTGGAGGCTCGCACCGGCGCCCAGCTCGAGGGCGCGGTCGGCGTAGTAGGTCGCGAAGTCGATCGCCTCGGAGACCTCGGGGTCGGTCTGCTCGACCGTCTTGCCACCCTCGGCGGCGGCGACGGTGATCATCTCGCCGCGGCGGCGGGCCATGCCGCGGGCGGCCTCCCGCAGGATCTGCGCGCGGCGGGTGGCGGGCAGCGCTGCCCACTGTTCGCTGGCGGCGACGCCCCGGGCGACGACCTCCTCGACCTGCTCCACCTGGTCCAGGTCGGGGCTGGTCAGCGGGGCCGGGTCGGCGGCCAGGTGCTGCAGCGCCCACGCGCGGGTCGCCGGCAGCGAGGCGTCGGAGTCGGCCTCGTTCTCGAAGGAGTCGCCGATGGCGGGGCGCTCGTGGCTGCGCCGGGGGCCGGCGGCGGTGGTGTCGATCGCCGCGACCGACGCGCGGAAACGACCCTCCTGATCGCGCATGGCCGGGCTGGCCGGGTCGGCCACGCCGTCGGTGCCGGAGAAGATGGCGTGCAGGTAGTTCTCCGACTGGGCGTTCTCCTCCAGGCGGCGGATGAGGTAGGAGACGGCGACGTCGAAGTCCTTGGGCGCCACGACCGGGGTGTACAGCAGCACCGTGCCGACGTCGGCCTTGACCGCGCGGGCCTGCGCCGGGGCCATGCCCTGCAGCATCTCGATGTCGAGGGAGTCGGTGACGCCGCGGTCGGCGGCCAGCAGGTGGGCGGCGGCCACGTCGTAGAGGTTGTGGCTGGCGACGCCGAGGCGCACCGCCCCGGCCAGCTCCGGGCGCAGCGCGCGCTCGACGCAGCGCAGGTAGTTGGCGTCGACGTCGGCCTTGGTGGTGTACGGCGCCTGCTCCCAGCCGTGCACCGCGGCCTCGACCTTCTCCATCGCCAGGTTGGCGCCCTTGACGAGGCGGATCTTGATGCCGGCCCCACCGGCGGCGCGGCGCCGCTGCGCGAACTCGATGAGCTCCTCCATCGCCGGCAGCGCGTCGGGCAGGTAGGCCTGCAGCACGATGCCCGCCTCGAGGTCCTTGAACTCGTCCTCGGCCAGCAGCCGCTGGAACAGATCCATGGTCAGGTCGAGGTCGCGGTACTCCTCCATGTCGAGGTTGACGAAGGCGTGCGGCGACTTCGCCTTGGCGATGCGGTACAGCGGGCGCAGCCGGTCCAGGCACTTACGCACCGTGCCCTCGTGGTCCCACGTCGTGATCTGGGAGACCAGGGAGGAGATCTTGATGGAGACGTAGTCGACGTCCGGGCGGGCCAGCAGGTCGCCGACGCGCTGGGTGCGGGAGGCGGCCTCCTGCTCACCCAGGACCGCCTCGCCGAGCAGGTTGACGTTGAGGCGGAAGCCCTCCGCGCGGGCCTTGGCCAGGTGCTTGCCCAGCGCCGGGTCGTGGGAGTCGACAACGAGGTGGCCGATGATCTGCCGCAGTCGCTTGCGGGCCAGCGGCACGACGACCGGGGGCGCCAGCGGCGCGACGAAGGCGCCCAGCTGCAGCATCGAGCGGTCGACGAGGCCGAGGAAGCCGGCGGCGTTGCCGGTCGTCAGGTTGGCCAGCTCACGCGCCGCGACCCCGGAGTCCTCGGGGCGGGCTACGCGGTCGACGAAGCGGACCGCCAGGTCGAGCCCGGCGTCGTCGCGCACCAGCGCCGCGAGCTGACCGGTGGTGGCGCGCTCGGAGCGGGTCTGGCCCTCCTCCGTGGCCCGGGCCCAGGCGTCGGCCAGGCGCACCGAATCCTCCACGATGGGCGCGAACGCGGCCGAGCCGGTCTTGCCAGTGGTCTTGCTGGTGGTCTTGGTGGTGGAGCGGGCGGCTGCAGAGCCGGGTGCGACGTCGGCGGCTCCGACGGCAGGGGTGAAGGTGGGGGCGTCGGGCGTGGCGCCCTCGGCGAGGGCGGAAGAGTTGGGGCGCTCGGTCATTGGCACAGTATTCAGCGGATTCGGGCGCCCGGTCTTGTCGAATCGGCGCGTTCGCGGCGCGGAAGTCGACCAAGCAACCCACAGGCAGCCGCTAGCTGCGAAATACGCTGTTCGACAGGTCGTCTTCCGATGTTCGACCGGGGAGTGGGTGCGCGTGGACGATCCGTTCGAGGGGTTGACGCCCCCGGTGGCGGCCGCGCTACCGCAAGCGATGTTGGCGCTGGTCAACGAGCTGACGACGACGATGTTCTGCCTCAAGGACGCCCAGAGTCGGTATGTCGCCGTCAACGCGACCTTCGTGCAGCGCACCAACGTACGCTCGCAACGCCAGGTGCTGGGCCGCACGGCCACGGAGCTCTTCGTCCCCGAGCTCGCCGAGCGCTACGAGGAGCAGGACGGTCAGGTGTTGGCGACCGGCCGGCCGCTGCGCAACGAGTTGGAGTTGATCCGCCCGCCGGGCGGCGTCGCCCGCTGGTACCTCACGGCCAAGCACCCACTCGTCCACGAGGGCGCAACCGTGGGGCTGGTGTCGATCTCGCAGGACCTCGGCAACGACGACGTGCGCGACGTCGACATGGTGGCGCTCGGCCGGGTCCTGGAGTTCATCGAGGATCACCTCGACGGGCCGATCCGGGTGCCGCAGCTGGCTCAGGTCGCCGGTTGGGGCGCCGACGCCTTGGAGCGCCGGGTGCGCCGGGCGTTTCACCGCTCCCCCGGCCAACTGGTGCTGACCGCCCGCATCGACCGGGCCCGCACTCTCCTGACCCGCAGCGATGCCCCGCTGGCGCAGATCGCCCTCGACGTCGGCTTCTACGACCAGGCCGCGTTCTCGCGCACGTTCGCCCGGCTCACCGGGCAGACCCCCAGCCAGTTCCGCCGTGCCGGCCGAACTTGACGAAATCCTTACAGGATTGACCGAGATTTGACTGATCTCACACCGCCGCGCAACCGATGGGTGGATATGAAGGGGTGGTGGGGCGCGATGCTGCGCCCCGTCATCGGGGGTTCGGGGAGGCCGTTGGAGTGTGACCGATCAACCGGAAGGACGAGCCATGACTGCCACCGCTGAGGGAGGGCACGCCCGGATCGCCCTGGGACCGCACGACTTAGCCCGTCGGGTGCCGTGCACGATCTGTCGCGCTCAGACCGGCGATCCGTGCCGCGACCCCGACGACTCCGTGCGTAACGACCCGCACCACTCCCGCTGGATCCGCTACCAGCACCTCATGCGGCAGCGCCCGTTCACGGCGGTCGTGCGCGAGGACGTGGACTCCCTACGCGTCGGCGACGTGCTGCTGTGCGTCGCGACCGCCGAGCCGCGCACCCTGCGCGTGCTGGCCGACGGCATGGGCCCGCACGAGGGGCCCGAGTTCATCGACGCCCGCATCGTGGAGTTCCGCGCCTTCGTCGAGGAGTCCTCCCGCTTGACCCCCCGGCGGCCCACCCGACGCCCCCAGTTCGGCGCCTCCGCGTAGAGTCGCCGCGCTACTGCGCGAGGACGATCTCGGTAAGGGCGGCGCGGATCGGCTCGGGCAGGTTCAGGGCGCCGAGTTCGAGGAGGCCGGAGCGGGGGTCGTCGGGACGGGTCAGGGCGGCGTGGGCGCGGCGTTTGTCCTCGAACGCGATCTGCGCCTGATCGAGCAGGTCGAACACGCGCCCGGGCACGTCGTTGCCGGCGGGGTTCATGTCCCCGTCGAGGGTGACCAGTGCCCGCTGCCCCGGCTCCACCGGGCCGACGCTCACCGCGACCCCATCGCGGCCGGCCGGGCGCACGTGACCGCGCCGCATCCGGCCCCCGACCGCGACCGATGCCCCGGTGACGTTCGCCGCCCCCAACACCACGACCTCCCATTCGCGCACCGCGGGGATCGCCGCGAACGGGTCGACCGGCTCGCCCTCGGAGTCCACCTCGGATTCGGCGGACCGCTCGGCCTCGCACGGCCCGATGACGAGGCTGCGGCCGTCGAAGCGCAGCGGGGTGCGCACCCAGGCATCGTCGTCGCGGTCCTCGAGCAGGTCGAACTCGCCGACTCCGCCCTCGGGGGTGCCCGCGACGACGAGCACCTGCAGGTGCGTGGGGTTCTCGACGCTGACCGCCTCGTCGTCGCTGGCGCCGGCCAGCGGCAGGATCGTGCCGCGGCGGGCCAGCAGCGGCAGGTCGTCGAGGGTGCGGTGCATGCGGATGCGCCGCCCGCCGCGCGCCGCGGCATACGAGAGCCCCGTCGGCAGGTCGTACCAGCGCCCCTCCGGGAGCCACACGTCGACGGCGGCCATGCCCAGCTCGAGGTCGGTGGGGGCGGTGATCGGCGCGACGAGCAGCTGGGTGCCGAAAGCGAATTGGTTCGGCACCTCGTACGCGCCGTCGGCCCAGGGGTGCTCGTGGTATATCGGGCGCACGAGCGGCTGGCCGTGGGTGTGGGCGCGGCGGTTCATCGTGTGCAGATAGGGCACGAGGCGGTGCCGTAGCCGCAGGTAGTCGCCCATGACGCGGGCGGCCTCGCGGCCGAACCGCCACGGCTCCTTGCTGTTGAACGCATCGGAGGTCGAGTGCAGCCGCAGGATCGGGGAGAACACCCCCAGCTGCACCCAGCGGGTCGCCAGCTCGTCGTCCTTGACGCCGAACAGGTGCCCTCCGATGTCGTGGCTCCACCAGCCGTAACCGATATTGCTGGCCGTGGCCGTGAACCGCGGCTGGAACGCCAGCGAGGCCCAACTGACGACCGTGTCGCCGGAGAACCCGATCGGGTAGCGGTGCGAACCGGGTCCGGCGTAACGGCTGAACGTCATCGGCCGCCCGACGCGCGCCCCCTCCCGCGCGGAGTCGAGGTAGTGCACGTGGTTGAGCATCCACAGCGGGTCGAGCCCCGGTAGCGCGCTGAACGGGCCCTGCTGCCAGTCGAGCCACCAGAAGTCGACGCCCTCGGCCTCCATCGGGTGCAGCACGGCCTGCAGGTAGGCGTGCAGAAAGTCGGGGTCGGCGGCGTCGAACGCGATGGGCTCGCCGGTCGATGGGTCGCGGCCGAGGGCGAGCGCGGCGGCGGTATAGCGGTCCTCGTGGGCGCGGATGCCGTCGGCGGGGTGGATGTTGAGGGTCGTCCGCAGCCCGCGCTCGCGCAGGTGCCGCAGGAAGGCCCGCGGATCGGGAAACAGCTCGCGGTTCCAACTGAAGCCGGTCCAGCCGCTGCCGAGGGCGGGGTCGATGTCGACGCGGTGCCAGTCCATGTCGACGACCGCGACGCTGAACGGGAGGCGCTGGGCGGCAAAGGCGTCCATGAGGCCCTCGTACTCGTCGGCGCTGTACCGGTGGAAGCGGCTCCACCAGTTGCCGAGCGCGAACCGCGGCAGCACCGGAGTCGGACCGGTCAGGGCGTAGAAGTCGCGCAGGGCACCCGCGTAGTCGCGGCCGTGGGCGAAGACGTAGACATCGACGCGCCCGGGCTCGCGGGCCGCGACCCAGCCGTCGTCGGTGAGCAGCAGGGAGGCGGAGTCGTCGAGCACCGCGACCCCGTACCGGCTGAGGATGCCCGGCTCGAGGGCGCACTCGCCGTCGACCATGTCGAGGGTGCGCGCGGTGCCACCGAGGTTCCCCTCCGGGGGCTGCCCGTACCCCCAGGTGCTGTGGTAGTTGCTGACACCGCCCTTGACCTGCACCGACAGGCCGTGGGTGGCAAACGGCCCGCCGTCGTAGGTCAGCCGCAGCGCGGCGGTGTCGAGCACGAGCGCCTCGCGGCCGTCGGGCCGGGCGGTGCGGCGCACGTCGAAGGCGGCCGGCTCGGTGTCGCGAAAGAGCGCGACCTGCGAGGCGCGATCCTCGAACGCCCCGTCCGGGGAGTACTCCAGGCGGATCAGCGCGGGCGTCAGCACGGTGATCCGCGCGGGGCCGGCGTGCACGATGTTGTCCGCGTGGGCGCCGGGGCGAGTCGCCAGGCGCAGGTGATCGGGCAGGCTCACCCGTTCTGTTTAGCGCACCCGCCTCCCCGCCCGGTTTCGCGACACCCGTTGCGGCACTTGCTAATCCGGGGACAGTTCAGGCCTAGGATCTTGCCGCTCAGGAGACGGGGTCGTCATAGGAGGGGTCGCGGAACTCGGCGTTCAGGGTCACGTCGACCTCCCGGAGGGCGGCGAAGAGGCGCTCCATGAGCAGGCCGGGTTTGCCTTGCTCGAGCTCCCACAGCCACTTCTGGGTGACGCCGAGACGCGCGGCCAGCTCGCGCTGCGACCAGCCCTGGATCTCGCGGCCCTGCCGGATCGCGTCGCCCAGCTCCTCCGGTGAGCCGATCACTCCGCGAAACGTCGCCACCCGGGCCTCCCTGACGTCGATAACAACATCAGACGCAACTGACGTTGATTTCGTAGTCAGGATGCGCGACGTTGTTATCGACGTCAACGCTCGGAGGCCCGGGTGGGCGGGTTACTGCGTCGGATTCAGTGGGGTCAGGCGATGGGCTCGCGGTCGACGTGCTTGCCACTGACCCGCACGCTGGCGTCGAACTCCTCGCGGATGCGGCTGTCGGGCTTGTACGTGGCGATGCTCAGCCCGACGGCGACGGCGAGGTTGGCGAGGAAGCCGGGCAGGATCTCGTAGACGTTGAAGATGTCGCCCGGGCCATCGGAGAGCGACGCCCAGATCCACACGACGACCGCACCGGTCACCATTCCGGCGAACGCGCCGGCGGTCGTCAGGCGACGCCAGTACAGCGCCAGGAGGATGATCGGGCCAAACGAGGCGCCGAAGCCGGCCCAGGCGAAGGCGACCAGGCCCAGGATCGTGTCGTTCTGGTTCCACGCCATCGCGGCGGCGACGAGGCTGACGGTCAGCACCGCCATCCGGCCCATCATCACGTAGCTGGAGTCCGACCGCGGGGTCTTGGACATCGCCTTGTAGAGGTCCTCGACGAGAGCCGAGGAGGTGACGAGCAGCTGCGAAGACACGGTGCTCATGATCGCGGCGAGCACCGCGGCCAGCATGAAGCCGGCGACCAGCGGGTGGAACAGCGCCTGCCCGAGGCGCAGGTAGATCGTCTCGGGGTCGCTGATCGTCATCTCCGGGTGGGACTGCACGTAGGCGATGCCGACGAGGGCGGTCATGACGGCGCCGACGACGGAGAAGAGCATCCACGCGATGCCAATCCGCCGCCCGGCGGTGGCCTCCTGTGGGCTGCGCAGCGCCATGAACCGCACGATGATGTGCGGCTGACCGAAGTAGCCCAGGCCCCACGCCAGCGACGAGACGACACCGATGAACGTCGCCCCGTTCACCATCGAGAAGTGCTGCGGGTCGACCTCGCGGATGAGGCGCACCATCTCGCCGGGACCACCGACCGCGACGAGTCCGAGCGTCGGAACGGCAATGAGGGCGGAGACCATCATGATGCCCTGCACGAGGTCGGTGTAGCTCACGGCGAGGAAGCCGCCGAAGAGCGTGTAGGCCACGGTGACGCTGGCGACGAAGACCATGCCCAGGTGGTAGTCCCAGCCGAACGAGCCTTGGAAGAAGACGCCGCCGGCGACCATGCCGGAGCTGACGTAGAACGTGAAGAACACGAGGATGATCGCGCCGGAGGCGATGCGCAGCGCCCGGGAGCGGTCGTGCAGCCGGTTCTCCAGAAAGCTGGGGACGGTGATCGAGTTGTTCGCGATCTCGGTGTAGGCGCGCAGCCGGGGCGCCACCACCTTCCAGTTGACCCACGCGCCGACGGTCAGGCCGACGGCGATCCAGCCCTCGACCAGGCCCGCGGCATAGACGGCGCCCGGCAGGCCCATGAGCAGCCAGCCGGACATGTCCGAGGCGCCCGCCGAGAGCGCAGCCACCGACGGGCTCAGGTCGCGCCCGCCGAGCATGTAGTCGTCGAGGTCGGTGGTGCGGTGGTAGCTCCACCAGCCGATGGCCAGCATGGCCAACATGTAGACGAGCATCGCAAGGATCTGATACCCGGTAGGACTCACGGATTCTCCTGAGGTGAGGGGTGCGACATCGTCGGCGCACCTGTGTGAAGGCTGGGCGAAGACTACCGCTCAGGGTGGGCGGTTCAGCACGCGCTTTGGGCGACCGGGCCACCCGGCCTACTGTGCTGTAGTGAGCACGAGCGACCAGCCCGACCGGACCGACGACCTCCACGGCGTTGACGACAACCGCCCAGCGCCGGTCGCAGGGTCCGTGCCTGGTGCCGAGCCCGCTACGGCCTCACCCGATTCGACGGGTGATTCGGCGGCCGAATCCGCGCGCCCGAGCGACGACACAGCCGACTCCGTGGACTCCGGGGAATCCGCCGACGGCGATGCGGAGCGGCTGCCGTGGCCCGCGGGGTACGAGTTCGGCAAGCAGGACGGCATCTGCGCCTCGCTGATCGGCCTCATGACGATCTACGGGTTGGCGATGATTCCGCTGCGGCCGGTGATCCTGGGGCTGGCGCCGATCGTGCTCGTCTCGTTGACCGGTTCGATGCTCGGGCTCGTCATGTGCGGTGCGCTGGGCTCGACCGGATGGCCGTGGTGGCCGGCGGCGCTGATCATCGGCACCTTGAGCGCCATCAAGTTCGACTTCGTGTGGTGGTGGGCCGGCAAGCTGTGGGGCGACCACTTCATCGCCAGCATCGCCGGCCAGACCGAACGCGCCCGCCGCCGCGCCAAGCGCGCGGAAAACCTCACCCGCCGCTACGACATCCTGGCCCTCGGCTTGGGGCACGTGCCCTACCTGCCGGTGCCCCGCTCCATCGTGTGCGCGGTGCTCGGCGCGGCCGGTTCGAGCATCAAGCGGCTGTTCATCATCAACACGATCTTCTCTGCCATCGTCGCCAGCGCCTTCCTGTATCTGGGGTGGCAGATCGGCGAGCCCGCGGTGGCCGTGCTCGAGGAGTTCGGCAAGTACATGTGGTACGTCTCCATCGTGCTGCTCGTCGTCGTGTTCTACATCGCCTTCCGCAGCGCCAAGAAGAGCGCGGCCGCCAAGGCCTGAGCGTGCCCGCCGAGTTGTCATTTTTCCGCTCCAGTTGTCGCAAAGAAACGACTTCTGGAGGGGAAAAGTGACGACTCGGCGGGCGCCCGCTGGCTGATCACGGGTCAGGTCGGGGCGAAGCCGGGCGAGCTCGAGCCGAGCCAGGCCAGCGCCTCCGGCACGTGCGGCACCCAGACGTCGGCGTTGTGCGCGCCCTCCGGCAGGATCGTCGCGGTGACCGACATCGGCGCGCGGGCGTTGCGCTGCGCCTCCATGGTCGAGGGGTAGGCCAACTTGTCTTGCCGCGCAGTCAGCGTCCACACGGCGACCGGTGGCCCATGGTGCTTGACGTACTCGACCAGGTCGTAGCGCCACGCCTCCGGGCTGTGCGCCGGGAACGGCACGTACGTCTCGAACGTGGGGCGCCAGTAGCCGCCGAACGAGATCGCGGTTGCGAACACCGAGGGATGCAGGGTGGCGGCCATGTTCGCGCACCAGCCACCGGCGCTCAGGCCCAGCGCGCTCCACGAGGTGCGGCCGGGCGCGGCGCGGAAGGTCGAGTACACCCAGCCGGGAACGTCCTGCGTCAGCCAGGTCTCCATCTTGGAGCCGCCGGGCACGCCCCGCACGGCGTTGACGCACTCGTTGTCCTGCCCGCCGGGCGCCCAGTGCGGCACCACGACGATCGCCTCGCGCATGCGGTGCGCAGCCACCTCGGCGGCGATGGCCTGGTCGATGCCGACCACGCGAAAGAAGGCGTACGGCGCCGGTCGGATGCCGTGGAACGCCTCGATGACCGGGTACTCGCGGTGCGCGGCGGCCGGCGTCGTGTACGACGGCGGGAACCACACAGTGACCGTGCCGGTCACCCCGCTGGCCGTGCCGTGCACGGTGAAGTCCTGGTAGCCGCCCACGGTCGTCGGAGTCAAGGACAGCTGCTGGTCGGGGCGGTCGCGCCGCCCGGTGATGTAGCTCGCGGAGCGCAGCTTCGCCTCGGTCGCCTTCTTCGCGGACTGACCGCCCTCGTAGGCGGCACCCGGGCCGGATCCGGCACCGGGCATCAGGTCGGCAACGGTCATGTACCAGCCGTACTCGGCGTTGACCGGGGCCAGCACGTTGAGCACGCCGAGCCCCGTGAGGACGACGATCGTGGCCAGGCGCCGCAGGATCGCGACGATCCCGGGCCCGGCGGCGCGCGGCCAGCGCCACACCGCCCAGACGATCGCCGCCGCCAGCAACGCCCGCAGCACCCAGATGAACGGCTCGCTGGTCACCGACAGCGACATCATGATTGCCCTACCCCCTGTTGTCCCTGCATCCCCTGAACCCCGCATCCCCCGAACGCCTGCAGCCCTAGCAGCAGCCGCCACGCGGTGTCCGGCATCCCATCCTCAGCTGAGCACCTTGAGCGGGCCCTGAACGTGGGGCGATCTCTCAGCCGATGTTCGGTTTCGCGAACCCGGCGCCCGCCCGGCCGACACCCACGCCGCGGGGTGGCGACGTCGATCGCCGGTCGGGGGCGACCGACCTCAATAGGCTGCGCCCATGAGCGCGCCCGCGGCCGGTGAGGTCGACCCGCATCTGCACCGGCTGCCCGACGGCACCGTCAAGCAGATCAATCCGTTCACCGGAACCCAGGTCTGGACGGTGCCCGGCCGCGGCAACCGACCACTGACCAACCAGGCCGCCCCGCATCAGCGCCTCGATCCGGCGCGGGCGGAGCGGCACTGCGCGTTCTGCCCCGAGCGGATGAACGAGACTCCGCCGGAGCGCATCCGGCGCATCCGCACCGACGACGGCTGGCGCGACCTGCGCAACGTGCCTGCGGGTCAACTCGGTACGACGCAGGCGGAGTTTCGGGTCATCCCGAACCTGTTCGAGATCGTCTCGCTGCGGTACTGGTACGAGAACCACGGCTACGAGCTGCCGGAGGCCGAGTTGGCGCGCCGGCGGGCCTACCTGGCCGATCCGCAGGGGCGGGCGCACGTTCTGGGGCTGGTCGGCGCGCACCGGCCCGCGGACCTGCTGACCGCCGGCGACGAGGCGATCGTGGCGGACTCGATCTTCGGCGGCTTTCACGACGTCATCGTCGCCCGCCGACACCACGTCGATGGCGCGACCTGCGACGACGAGCTGGCCTCGGCCTCCACGCTGAGCGCCGACGAACACGAGCAGTACGTCGACTTCACGCTGGCGGGCATCCGCGACCTGTTCGCGGCGAACGAGCGGATCGTCAACGTCGTGGCCTTTCAGAACTGGCTGCGGCCGGCGGGAGCCTCGTTCGATCACCTGCACAAGCAGCTCGTCGGGCTTGATGAGTTGGGGCGGTGGCGCTCCGACGAGGTCGTGGCGCTGCGCGCGGACCCCGACCTGTTCACGCGGTACGGGCTGGACTTCGCGGAGCGCAACGGGCTCGTCGTGGCGAGCGCCGAGCACGCGGTGGCGTTCGCCGGCTTCGGGCACCGGTATCCGACGCTGGAGGTGTGGACGCGGCGCCTCGACGCGGACCCGTGGAATCTGACTCCGGAGGAGCTGGCCGACGTTTCCGCGCTGCTGCACGCGTGCCACGCCGCGGGCGGGCCGGGCGTGCCGTGCAACGAGGAGTGGCACTACCGGCCGCCGAGCGTCGCGCAGCCGATGCCGCTGCGGGTGCTGCTGAAGTGGCGTATCTCGACCCCGGCCGGGTTCGAGGGCGGGTCGCGGATCTACGTCAACACCATCGACCCGTGGACGCTGGCGGATCGGGCGCGGGCCACCCTCGCCACGGCCGACGGGTTGTCGGCACGGGTGCACCTGGCGTAGAAACGAGCCGGAGGGCCAGCCACCCAATCAACCAACGCCGAAAGTGAGCTGATGACCGGTGAGTGAGCAGACGAACGCGGACGTCATCCAGGCCGACAACAGCCGGGTGCTGCACTCCTGGTCGGCGCAGGCGCACCTCGACCCGTTCACGGTGGCCGGGGGCTCCGGCTGCGAGCTGTGGGACTACGAGGGCAACCGCTACCTGGACTTCTCCAGCCAATTGGTGTTCACCAACATCGGGCACGGGCACCCGAAGGTCGTCGAGGCGATCGCGGCGCAGGCCCGGCAGCTGCCGACGATCGCGCCGGCCACGGCGAACGCGGCCCGGGCGCGGGCGGCCGAGCTCGTGCTGCAGCGGGCGCCGGAGGGGTTCTCGAAGGTCTTCTTCACCAACGGCGGCGCCGACGCCAACGAGAACGCGATCCGGATGGCGCGCCTGGTCACCGGCCGCGACAAGATCGTCAGCCGCTACCGCAGCTACCACGGCAACACCGGCGCCGCGATCGTCGCGACCGGTGACTGGCGGCGCATCGACAACGAGTACGCGCGCGGGCACGTGCACGTGTTCGGCCCCTACCTGTACCGCACACAGTTCTGGGCGACGAGCCTCGAGGAGGAGTCGGAGCGGGCGCTGCAGCACCTGGAGGCTGTGATCCAGGCCGAGGGGCCGTCGACGGTGGCGGCCATTCTGCTGGAGACCATCCCGGGCACGGCGGGGATCATGATGCCGCCGCCGGGCTACCTGCCGGGCGTGGGCGCGATCGCCGACAAGTACGACCTCGTGCTCATCCTCGATGAGGTGATGGCCGGCTTCGGGCGCACGGGTCAGTGGCTGGCGCTGGACGCCTTCGACGTGCGGCCCGACCTCATCACGTTCGCCAAGGGATCGAACTCCGGGTACGTGCCGGTGGGAGGCGTGATGGTCGACGGGCCGATCGCGTCGGCGTTCGACGAGCGGGTGTTCCCCGGCGGGTTGACGTATTCGGGGCACCCGCTGGCGGCGGCCTCCATCGTGGCGAACCTCGAGGCGATGGCCGACGAGGATGTCGTAGGCAACGCCGACCGCATCGGCCGCGACAGCCTCGGCCCGGGACTGCACGCGCTGGCCGAGAAGCACGAGGTGATCGGTGAGGTGCGCGGCACGGGTGTCTTCTGGGCGCTGGAGTTGGTGACCTCCCGCGAGACCCGCGAGCCCGTGCCTGGGGCGACCATCGGCGCCATCAAGAACGCCTGCCGCGAGCGCGGCCTCATCGTCTTCCCCTCCGCCAACCGCATCCACATGGTGCCCCCCGCTGTGGTGACCGCGGAGCAGGTCGAGCGAGCCCTGGCGATCCTCGATGAGGTGCTGGCGGCCACCGCCTGACGCTCCGCCTTCCCCCAACTGGGTGGCTAGGCAGAGCGGGCAACATGCTGCCCGCTCTGCCTAGCGCCGCCGGGGGTTGGCGGCGAGGGTTGGCGGCTGCGCGGCCGCCTCTCCTCAGAGGTGCGGGCGGCGGTCGACGTGGCGGGTGGCGGCCTCGAAGGCTTGGGCGACGGCTAGCACGCGGACGTCGTCGCCGTGCGCGCCGATGATCTGGAGGCCGACGGGCAGCTCGGGGGTCCCGCTCCCGGTGGCGGTCGGGTCCGCCGGAGCGAAGCCGGCGGGGACGGAGATGGCCGGGCTGCCCATCGCCGAGACGATGCTGCACGAGCGCATCCAGTCGACGTAGCTGCTCATGGGCTGGCCGGCGATCTGCTCCGGATAGCGCTGGGTGAGGTCGAACGGCAACACCTGGGCGGTCGGCGCGAGGAGCACGTCGAAACGAGAAAACCAACGGGCCACCTGGGCGCGCAGCCGGGTGCGGGCGGCGGTGGCGTTCATGAGGTCGGTGCCGGTCAGCTCGACGCCGCGCTCGACGTTCCAGCCCACCTCCGGCTTCACCTCCTCGGGGTAACGGGCGACGAGTTCGCGCAGCGACAGGGCCATCGCCAGCGCGCGGTAGGTGTCGAAGACTTCGTCGGCCGTGCGCAGGTTCGGGCAGGCGTCGCTGACCTGCGCGCCCAGCCGATCGAACACCTCCCGGGCGGCGATGACGACCTGGGCGACCGGCTCCTGCACCGGCATGCCGAGGCCGAAGTCCACGGTGAAGCCGACCCGCAGGCCGTGCAGCGGCCGGGCGTCGGGGTCCGGGGTGGCGGTGATCAGCGGCGCGAACGCCTGCGCGTCGACCGGGCACGGCAGGGCGACCCGCGGGTCGGGGCCCGCGAGCACGCTCATCGCCAAAGCGATGTCGGCGACCTCGCGGGCCATCGGGCCGGAGATGGTCAGCCACGCCCACGCGTCCTTCGTGGGGGCGACCGGCACGATGCCAGCCGACGGCCGATAGCCGACGACATTGCAGAACGCCGCCGGATTGCGCAGCGACCCGCCGAGGTCACTGCCGTCGGCCAGCGCCTGGATGCCGGTGGCCAAGACCACCGCGGCCCCGCCGCTGCTGCCGCCGCAGCTCAGGTGCGGCGCATAGGGATTGCCGGTCGCGCCGAACAGCTCGTTGAAGGTGTGCGAGCCGGCCGCGAACTCCGGCACGTTGTTCTTGCCTGTGGAGTTGGCGCCCGCGGCGCGCAACCTGGCGATGATGAGGTCGTCGCTCGTGGGCACGACGTCGGTCAGGGCCGAGCCCATCGTCGAGCGGATGCCGGCCACGAGGTGGGTGTCTTTGTGGGTCATCGGCAGGCCGTGCAGAGGGGGCAGCTGCTCCGGCGGGGTCGTGGCGGCAAGCTCGTCGGCGGCCGCCGCGCGGGCCCGGGCGCCCTCCCGGTCTTCGATGACGACGGCGTTGACCTGCGGGTTGACCGCGTCGATGCGCTCGTGGTGGGCGGCCAGCGCCTCCCGGGCGCTCACCCGACGGGTGCGCAGGGCGGTGGCCAGGTCGCGGGCGCTCCAGCGCCACAGGTCCGGGGGCAGGTCAGCAGGCATGGTTGAGAACTTTAGGAGGTCGACGCCGCGCCTGCTATCGCCTGCGTGGTGATCTTCCGCGATCGCCCGTGCGTGACCGAGCATCGGGGGATGACGATCGCCTCCGTCCTCACCAGCACTGCCCTCACCAGTACGACGCTGAGCCACGGCGCGCTGCTCACCGACACCACCTTCTCCGATCTGTTCGACTTCGGGATCTCCCCGACGGAGAAGGTGATTCGCACGGTCCTCGTGTATCTGGGCATTCTGCTGATCATCCGCGTCTCCGGAAAACGGCTGTTGGCGCAGATGAACAGCTTCGACCTCGTCGTCGTGCTGCTGCTCAGCAACGTCGTGCAGAACGCGATCATCGGTAACGACAACTCGCTCTCCGGAGGGTTGCTCGGCGCGCTCGTGCTCGTCGCGGGCAACGCCGGGCTGGACCGGCTGAGCCATCGGTGGCCGCGGCTGAACCGGCTGCTGCAGGGCAAAGCCACTGACGTCGTCATCGACGGCCGCGTCGACGAGCGGGCGCTGCGCGATCTGGGCATGACCCGAGGCGAGTTGCGCACCGCCCTGCGGCATCAGGGGGCGGATGCCCTCAGCGAGGTGCGGTTGGCCTCCCTCGAGCCCGGCGGGTCCGTCGCGGTGGATCTACGGCCGCAGGACCAGAACGCGAGCCGCGGCGACCTCGACGACGCCGTGCGCGACCTGCGCGCCTACCTCGACGAGCGCCTGGCGCAGCCGCGGCGAGAGGCCTGAATCCTCCCACCGCGGCTGGTTGCCCCTGCCGCTCAGGCCCGCGCGGCGGCCGACCGTGCCAGAACGCGGGCCTCTACGTGGTCGAGCCAGCGGATCTCGGATTCGGCCGCGTAGACGAGGTTCTCGATGACGAGCAGCCGGCTCAACCCGCCTCCGGGGCCGACGCCGGGGCTGTGCCCGTTAGCGCTGCCGTTCGCTGCGCTCGGGTTGTCGAGCGCTGCGGAGGCGGTGGCTTTCTGCCGGGTGAGGGCGCGCAAGCGGGCCATGGTGGCGGTGCGTTGGGCGTGCACGAGGGCGGGCACGTCGACACCGGGCAGGGTGACGGCCAGCGCGAGCTTGATGGCCAGCTCGTTGCGGGGCGTGCCGTCGCTGCCCACCGGGTCGGCCCACCAGCCGTCGAGTTCGGCGCGGCCGGCGTCGGTGATGCGGTACCCGATGCGCCCCTCCTCGTCGGGCCCGCCGTCGGGGGCCACGAGCCCGTCGCGTTCGAGGCGACCCAGCGTCGTGTAGACCTGGCCGACGTTCAGCGGCCACGACCCCCCGGTGCGCTCCTCGAACTCCGCGCGCAGCTGAGCCCCGTACTTCGGGCCGTCGGACAACAGGGCGAGCAGCCCCTGACGTACAGACATGTCGTCCCCCTCCTCAGGCCAGTCGACGGGTCAGGTCGGGGCGGCCCCGCACGAACAGCGCGGCCAGCCCGGCTGCCAGCAGCGGCACGATCACGAGTGCCGCAGCGAAGGTCCACCACGGGACGATCGCGTAGCCCCACTCAAGATGGCTGCCCGTGGGGTCCGGTGCGCGCGTCATCACCCAGGCGAAGATCACCCCGGGCACGGCGCCTACCGCCAGGCCGAGCACTGTTCCGATGGAAGCGAGCATCCCGGCCTGCACCGCGGCCAGGCGACGACGGATCCCATCGGAGGCTCCCACGGCCGCCAACGTCGCCAGGTCGCGCCGGGATTCGCCCATCGACAGGGCCGTTGCGGTGAGCGTCGCCACGAGAGTCAGCAGTGCGACGCTGAGGAAGGCGACGAACAGCCAGGCTTGGATCGTTGACTGGTAGCCGCGCTCGACCGGGACCTCCGCGGAGCTGGCCAGGCCGAGGGCGGCGGCGAGCGCGGCTTGTTGCTCGGCGGTGATCGTGCCCGAGGGCTCCGCGACGAAGAAGGTGACGACCTCGGCCTGGGCGCCCAGCCGGGCGGCCGTCAGCGGGGTCATCAGCACTTCGTGGTCGTTGCCGGTGAGCACGGACTGAAACTGCTGCGTCATGGCCGGCACCTCGACGCGACCAGGCGCGCTGTGCCAGGTCGGCTCGTACGTCTCCGGGTCTTGGTCGATTTGCCCTTCGACGAACGTCAATGACCCGTCGGCGACAAGCCCAGGCGTGTTCGTGACGAGCCCGCCCCGCCGGAGGGTCTCTTGCGCCTGCGACGGCAGACCGTAGATCTCGGTGAGGTCTTCGGCCGACATCACGACGGTGTTGCCCCCGTAGTTGTCGTTGATCACCACCGACGCGCAACGGTCCTCGATCGCAGGGGGCCGCAGCCGCAGGTTCAGCGCCTGGGCAGGGGTGCAGCCGGTGGCCGCCACGAACGCGGGCGTGGTGCCACCCGACCAGACGCCGCCGTCACCGGGCTGCGGTTGCTCCGACCCTAGGATCGGTCGCCCGAGAGCGAGCACCCGGGCGCCAGGGATCGTCTGCTGCACGGTCTCGGTGAGCTGCTCGGGCGAGAGATTGCCCACCCCTGCGTAGAGCCGGGCCATGCCCTCTGGTGCCTGCGGTCGGTAGTCGCGGCGCATCGACTCGTCGGCCGTCAGCCCACCGATACCGAAGCCGGCCAACAGGATCGCCCCCGCCATGATCGCGGCCACCGTGGGCACCGCCCGGCCCCGCTGTCGGGAGGCATCCCGGGTGGCCATCCGCACGACGAGCGGCATTCCCCTCGAAAGCCGACCCAGCAGCGCGAGCAGCGATCCGACGAGCAGCAAGGCACCGATGACGACGGCGGCACCGGACAGGAAGATCAGCAGCACCAAGAGTGTCGCGTTGGGATCACGCAGCTGGAAGGCGTTGAGGACGGTGGCCCCCATGACGACCGTGCCCGCGACGAACAGCGCGATGCCGACCACAGGCAGACCGCGGTGCGGCGCGGGAGAGAGGACGTCGCCGCGCAAGGCGGCGACGACATCAAGTCTGGTCAGTCCGCGCGCGGGAATAAGCGCCGAGACGACCGCCGCGACAATCGCGAAGACGACGACGATCGACGTCTGCAGAGCCGGCACCTCGAACGGCCCCAGCACCATCGGACGCAGCCGGGCCAGGATCGGCAACGCCAGCGCGGCGAGCGCCACCCCGGCGACCAAGCCGACGATCGTCGCCCCGAACCCGAGCACGAGGGCCTGAGCCAGCAGCGTGCGGCGCAGCTGAGCGCGAGTGGCGCCATTGGCCGCAGCGAGGGCGAGCGAACGGCGCTGCCGCTGGGCGATGACCGCGAACGCCGGCCCGGCCAACAGGCAGCTCTCGATGAGCAGGGCCAGGCACAGCAGCACCAGGGCGATGAGGTCGATCGCCGGCGGCCCGAACTGCTGCGTCGGCTGGTCGGCGGGTACCTGGCTCGGATTCTCGACGACGTCGCGGGAGAGCAGCGCCAGCCCGTAGTTGTTGAGCTCTTGCACGCGCTGCCAGGTGATCGGCGCCGTGTCGGTCAGCAGGAACTGGGTGCCCTGCAGTGTCGTCGGGGCAGCCGTGACGAGCGCGATCGGCTGGGTGGCCGCGGCCGCGCGGGCGGTGCCGACGACGGTGCCCGTGACTCGCGGTGTCGCCTCGATGGGAGGCGGGGCGACCATGGTGGGCGTTGCCGGGGTCGCGGTGGGCGTGGGTTCCGGAGCCGGACTCGCTGTTCGGGTCGGGGCGGAGGTCTGGCCCGCAGTCGCCGTCGGCGTGGGTTGGCCCGAACTGATCGGTGCACTCAGATCCAGCGTGCCGCTGGCCGGCAGACCGAGCCGCTGGCCCCAGTCGGTCACCACGTACTCCCCCGGCCGGGTCGGCCAGCGGCCGTCGACGAGCTCGACCATGCCCCGCACGGCAGGGTCGGTGCCGTCGACGGCGAGCACCTGGATCGGCGTTAGCCGACGATCGATCTCGACGTCGGTGGTCTGCGAGCTCAGCGGCACCAGGCGACCACCGGTCACCCCCTGGATCGCGGTCATCGCCGAGGCGAGGGCTGCGTCTGGGGTCAGGCCGGGGATCGGCTCGGCTCGCCGGGGCGTGGGCGTTCCGTCGCCGCAGTTCAAGGGGGGTCCGTCCACCCCCCAGGAGCCGGGGATTAGTGCTGCTGCGGAGCCGTTCTCACACTGCACGACGGTCGCAATGCTCCACGGATCGCCGGAAACCGCGTAGTCGGCCTTGGAACCGCCGAGCAGCGCCTGCGCACTGCCCATCGTGGCCTGGAGCGCCTCGCGGACCGTGATGTTACGCGTCTCCAGCCCGGTCAGACCCCCGACGAGGATGAGGACGGGCAGGCCGACCATGACGGCGACGATGAGGCTGCGGCCCCGGTGTCGGCGAATGTCACGACGGGCCATACGCAGCGAGACACGCCAGCCGGCGAGCCAACGGGCGAAGGCGCCACCAGCCGGCCCTTCCGCGGGCCGCGGTCTGGGTTCGGGGTCGCTGACCCGCGGCTGCTCCTGGGTGGTGGTCACGTCCGCGGCTCCCCCACGAGCGCGGCGCCCGTCGCCGACGCGGAGACCGAGTCGGCGCTGTTCGCGGTCGCAGCAACCGGGCCACCGCTGCTGTCGACGATGAAGCCGTCGCGCAGGTAGACGACGCGGTCGGCCCAGGCGGCGTGCCGAGCCTCGTGCGTGACGAGCAGTCCGGCGACCCCGGCGTCGCAACGGCGTCGCAACAACTCGAGAATCCCCTCACCCGTCACCGAATCCAACGCGCCGGTCGGCTCGTCGGCCAGGATCAGCCTCCGGTCACCGACGACCGCACGAGCGATGGCCACCCGCTGCCGCTGCCCACCCGACATGTCATCGGGAAAGCGATCGGCGAGCTCACCGATGCCCATCTCATCGAGCGCCTTCGACGCCACGTCGCGCGCGGCACTCGGGCTCGCCCCGTCGAGCTCGAGCGGCAGGCCAACATTCTCCGCTGCGGTCAGTGAGCCGATGAGGTTGAAGTCTTGAAAGACGACGCCGACGTGGCGGCGGCGCAGGGCGGCCAGGGCCGCGGAGTCGAGTGTGCCGAGGTCGCGGCCTTCGATGACGACGCTCCCGGAGGTCGCCCGGTCGAGCGCCCCTACATACCGAGTATTCATCCTCGGTAAGTCATGTATACCGAGTATGTGGGCGAGGGCGCAAGTACCTCGCTCACGGTTGCATGCAAAGCCTTGTGAAGACATCTCGCCGTCCTCAGGCCAGCCGCCGAGTCAGGTCGGGGCGACCCTTGACGAAGAGCGCGGACAGCGCCGCCGCCAGCAGCGGCACGAGCACGAGCGCCGCCGCGAACAGCAACCACGGCACGACCACAAACCCCGGCCCAACCTGGCTGCTCGAGTAGGCAGGTCGGTGCGTCACCGCCCAGGCCCAGAGCGCACCGGGGACCGATCCCACCACCAGGCCGAGCACCGTCCCGATCAGCGCGAGCATCCCGGCCTGCGCGGCGGCCAGCCGACGCCGCACGCCCGCGGGGGCCCCGACCGCCGCCAGCGTCGCCAGGTCGCGGCGAGCCTCGCCCATCGACAGGGCAGTCGTGGTGCTCGTGGCGAGGAGCGTCAGCAGAGCGACGCTCAGGAAGGCGACGAACAGCCACGCCCGAAGCGGCGATTGATAGCCGCGCTCGACCGGGATGTCCGACGGGTGCACCCCCAGGCCGGCGGCGAGTGCAGCCTGTTGCTCGACAGTGATCGAGCCCGACGGTGCGACGACGAAGTAGCTGACGACCTGCACGTGAGCATCGAGCCGGGCCACAGTTTTGCGGCGTCATGAGGGTGCGTTTTGGCCGCACTCACGCGAGACCGGGATGGCCTCAGAGGTCGATGACGAAGTCGTCGCCCTCGCGACGGAAGCCGACGAGGCTCAGGTAGTGGTCCTGTTGGGAGTTGGCGGCCACGGTGATCCGCTTGATACCGGCCTGGCGGAAGATGCCAGCGCCGCGGGAGAACAGCCACGGCCCGATGCCGGAGTCGCGGTACTCGGCCAGCACGTAGTCGAACCGCATACGCAGCACGTCGCCCTCCTGCTCCCCCACGAGCAGCCCCGTAGGCACGCCCTCGCGCGTCACGAAGACCGCGAAATTGCCCGGAGGGCCGGTGACGCTGGTCGACCACGTCTTCTCGACATCCGCTGCATGGACGAGGAGGAAGTCGCGCAGAAAGGGGCTGTCCGGCTCGATGCGGACGGCGCGTAGATCTTTGTCACCCGAGAACTCCTTGCGCAGGAACCACAGGTTGAGGCCCAGCACGGCGATGTTGGTGATGATGACGGGGATGGCGTGCAGCAGCACCCCGTAGGTCGTCATCGTCAGCGCACCCAGCGTCGAGACGATGCGCAGCCGCACGATCGAGGTCATCGACAGCGACAGCACGATGAGCGCCGAGGCGACGTAACCGATGATGTCTATCTGCAGCGGGCTCAAGGGCCGTCCTTCCTGCTACTCACGACCCCACTGTGCCAAGGCCGGGACCGCCGACACGCCCTACGGCCTATCCCTCTTGTCCGAACTCACGCAAACCGGGCAGAACGTCCTCGGCGAACTGCGTCAGGAAGCGCTCCTGGTCGTGCCCGGGGCCGTGGACGACGAGGTGGGTGAAGCCGAGGTCGACATACTCGCGCATCGCCTCGATCGCCTCCGGGCCCGAGCTGGCGACGATCCAGCGCTTGGCCACCTGCTCGATCGGCAGTTCGTCGGCCGCCGCCTCCATCTGCGCCGGGTCGTGCAGCGAGTGCTTCTGCTCGGGCGACAGCGAGAGCGGCGCCCAAAAGCGGGTGTTCTCCAGCGCGCGCACCGGGTCGCGGTCGTAGGAGATCTTGATCTCGATCATCCGGTCGATGGAGCCGTGCGCGCGACCCTTCTTCTCCAGGCCCTCGGCGACGGCGGGCAGCAGCTTGTCCTCGTACAGCTCCCGACCCTTGCCGGAGGTGCAGATGAAGCCGTCGCCGTAGCGGCCCGCGTAGCGCGCGACCATCGGGCCACCCGCCGCGATGTAGACCGGGACCGGCTCGTCGGGGAGGTCGTAGATCGTCGCCTCCTCGGTGCGGTAGTACTCGCCGGCGAAGCTGAACCGCTCCCCGGCCCACAGGCCGCGCATCACCTCGACCGCCTCGCGCAGCCGAGCGAACCGCTCCTTGAACTCCGGCCAATCGCCCTCGACGGAGCCGACCGCCATCTCGTTGAGCGCCTCTCCCGTGCCGACGCCCAGCACGATCCGCCCGGGCGTCAGGCACGCCATCGTCGCGAACGCCTGCGCGATCACCGCCGGGTTGTAGCGGAACGTCGGCGTCATGACCGACGTGCCGAGCACGATCCGCTGGGTGCGCGCCGCGACGTGCGCGAGCCATGGAATGGATGCCGGGGCGTGCCCGCCCGTGTGCCGCCAGGGCTGGAAGTGGTCGGCGATGAACGCCGAGTCGAAGCCGAGCTCCTCGGCTCGGATCGCGAACCCCGCCAACTGCGCGGGGGCGAACTGCTCGCTGGAGGCCTTGTATCCGATGCGCACCGACATGAGCCCAAACTAAGCCGCCCGCCGCCGACGCGCCCGCACGGGCAGTGACCGGATTCTGGGCGGGGATTGACGGCGCCCGGCCACCGACCGCACAGTGGGTGTCGAAACGATTCGATTACTTCCTGGAAGGACCGCGGTGAGCACCACCCAAGCCCAGATCGTCGAGCGCGCGAAGGTCGCGACCTCCCTCGTCTTCGTCCTCGCCGGGGGCGCCTTCGCCACCTGGGCAAGCCGTATCCCCGACGTGCGCATCGCCCTCGACCTGACCCCCGGGCAGCTCGGCCTCCTGCTGCTCTGCGGCTCCGCGGGTTCCCTCGTCGGACTCCCCTTGGCCGGCTGGGTCGCCTCCCGGATCGGCACCCGCAACACCGTGCGACTCGGCGCGACGCTCACGACCTCCGGACTCGTCGGCACGGGCGTGGCCGCGGGCGTGCTGCACGACTTCTGGCTCACCGCCGCGTTCCTGTTCGTCGCCCTCGCCGGCATCGGCCAATGGGACGTCGCCATGAACATCGAGGGCGCCGCCGTCGAGCACCGCCTCGAGCGCAACATCATGCCCCGCTTCCACGCCGCGTTCTCGGCCGGCACCGTGGGCATGGCCCTCATCGGAGCCGGTCTGGTCGCCGCGCACGTGCCGATCGCCGTGCACTTCGCCATCGCCGCCGTGCTGCTGCTCGGTGCCGCCATCGTCGCGACCCGCGCCTTCCTCCCCCCGGAGATGGACGAGGCGCTCGCCGGCGCCGGCGCTGCCGCGGATGAGGCGTCCGCTCCCGTCCCCACGACAGCGGCCGCTGGAACCTCAGCCACCACCGCCACCGCTTCCGCCGCATCCGACGGTCACGCGCCCGCCAACTCCGTCGCCACCCCGGTGATCTCGGCCCGGGCCGCCTGGCTGGAGCCCCGCACGCTGCTCATCGGCCTCGTCATGCTCGTCGCCGCGTTCACCGAGGGCACCGCCAACGACTGGATCTCCGTCGCCTTCGTCGATGGCTACGACCTGCCGACGTGGGCCGGGGTGCTGGGCTTCGCAACCTTCCTGTCGTTCATGACGATCGGGCGGCTCATCGGCGCCAGCATGCTCGACCGATGGGGGCGCGTGCCGGTGCTGCGGGCCATGCTCATCGCGGCCGGCTTCGGCAGCCTCATGGTCGTCTTCGGCAACCCCGTCCTGGCCTACATCGGCGCGGCCATCTGGGGCTTCGGCGTCTCCCTCGGCTTCCCCGTGGGCATCAGTGCTGCCTCCGACGACCCGCGCAACGCGGCCGTCCGGGTCAGCGTCGTCTCCACGATCGCCTACGGCGCCTTCCTCATCGGCCCGCCCGCTCTCGGATTCCTCGGCGACCACTGGGGCATCCTGCGGGCGCTTGCCGTCGTCTCCGCGATGCTGATCCTGGCGCTACTGGCCCTCCCGGCCGTGCGTAAGCCCGAGCCGCAGGTGGCACGGATGACCGACGCGGCCGAGGCGGCCACGGCAACGCTGGATTCGGCCGACAACGACCGGCTGCGCGAGCGCACCTGAGCCGCGGACGGGCCGACTTCCGCGGGCGACCCGCGGCCGACCCCACCCCTCCGCTCGACGGTTGCGGTCGCTGCCGAGCGTTGTGGTTGCGACCGCACCCCTCGGCAGCGGGCGCACCTGTCGACTTCAGGTGGGCGGTCCGACCCCCCTGTCGCCGGCCCGCTGGCGGGCGATACTCGAGAGATGGACGACGACTCGGCACCGGGCAGCACACCTCAGGCCCGCGCGCGGCGGGCGATCGAGGCGGGTTACGTCGTGCGGCCGGCCGTGGTCGGGGATGCCGACGAGCTCGGCGCCATGCACGTGCAAGCGTGGCGGGAGTCCTACACGGGAATCATCGACCAGCAGGTGCTCGACGACATGGACCCCCAGCTACGGGCGCGGCGGTGGCGCGAATGGTTGGCCCAGCCGCAAAGCCCGACCCAGCTGTTCATCGGCTTCGACCCCGACGGCCGACTCGTCGGCATGGTCAGCGTGGGCCCCGCCCGCGATGAGGACTCCCCCACCGGTGAGGAGCTCTGGGCGATCAACGTGCTCGCGGCCGCCAAGGGCAGCGGACTCGCCGACGCGCTGCTGCTCACCGCCCTCGGCGACCGGCCCGCCTCCATGTGGGTGCTGCGCGACAACCCGCGCGCCCACGGGTTCTACGCCCGGTACGGCTTCGCGCCCGACGGCACGAGCAAGTACGACGAGCGACTCAAGGCCGACGAGGTGCGCCTGACCCGAGGCGCCAGCTGACCGCAGGCGGCTCGCCCCCCACCCGCGCCGACAGCGCGCTCGCCAACCGCTCCGCGACGGCTGCGGTCGCTGCCGACGGTTGCGGATGCGACGGCAACGGTCGGCAGGGAGCGCGACCCTCGACGTCTGCCTGGGGGTCCGGCGGGGGCGGCGCGGCGGGGCCAGGTCAGGTCAGGTGCGGTCAGGAGAGGATGCGGATCTGGAACGGGTACTTGTACACCTCGCCCTTGTTGGCTTTCACGGCGCCGATGATGTGGCACACGATCTGCGCGACGAACGAGATGATGAGCAGCGGAATGCCGACGACCGCGCCGATCACCGTGAGAATGCACAACCAACCGACGAGCGACATGATCCACATGCCGAGGTTGAAGTTGAACGCCCCGGCGGCGCACTGCTTCACGAACTGGCTCTTGTCCTTGTAGAGAAACCACACGATCAGCGGCCCGAGGAAGCTGAGCCAGCCGGCGCTGACGACCATCGCGACGAGAGTCGACAGGTGGGCGATGAGCGCCATCGAGCGCTCTTCGCTGGACACGAAGGCGGGCGAACCACCCATCTGTCCGGAGTTGTACGGGTAGCCGGACGGACCGGCCGGTGCTGGCGGGTACTGAGTCATCAAAGGTCCCCTTCACTTCGATCGGTGCGCCGACCTGCGGTGCTTGACTGCGGGTGCTTGGCACTGACTGGCAACCGCACAAACGACCCTAGTGCCGGGGCCGCGCCGACCGCACTCCACGAGAACCCGGAGACGACCCGGAGGCGACCCGGAGAAGAGCTGGCTGCGACCGCCGGGGACCGGCGGCAGACCGTCCCACCACCGTCCCACCACCGCACCTCCTGATCACGCCTCCTGAACACGCGCAGGCCGCCAGGTAACGTCACCGTCCATGGGCAGCCCCTCGACGTCGAGTAGCCCGGAGCGCCGCAACGGTTCGATCTGGACCGTGCCCGGTATGCGGACGCTCGCCATCCTGACGATGTTCGGCTTCACCGGATACGCGGCGCTGCTGCCCGTGGCGCCGATGTGGGTCGTCGAAGGGGGCGCGGGCACGTCGGGAGCGGGATTGGTCAACGGGGTGATGCTCGGTGCCACCGTCGCAACCCAGGGGTTCATCCTCATGCTGCTGCGACGGCTCGGCTGGCGGACGGTACTCATCCTGGGGATGGTGCTCATGGGGGTGCCGTCGCTGGCCACGGCGTTCAGCTCAGAACTGTGGTGGGTGCTGGCCTGTTCGGTGGTGCGGGGCATGGGATTCGGAGTGCTCACCGTGTGCGGCTCGGCTGCGGTCGCCGAGCTGGTCGAACCGTGGCGGCGTGGAGCCGGCATCGGCGCCTACGGTCTAGCAGTCGCGGTGCCGAACGTGCTGGCCCTGTCGTTGTCGCCCTGGCTGGCCGAAACGGTCGGGTTCTGGGCGGTCTTCGTCGTGGGTGCTGCGCCGCTGCTCGCGGTCCCGGTCGCCGCGCGGCTGGCCGCCGACATCGTTGCGGCGCAACGCTCGCAGTCGATCGCCGAGCATCCAGCCTCCGGAGTCGGCCCCGAGGCAGTGGCCTCGGCCACCGCGGGGTTCGCCCGCCCGCCGGACGAGCCCGACGACACGCCCGCCGACGACACACCGGCCGACGACTACGACAGGCGGCCACAGTCTCCGGTCGGTTCGTCGGCCGTGAACAACGGGGCAGCGTTCTGGATCGGTCTGCTCGTGCCGACCCTGATACTGCTCTCGGTGACGCTGGCGGGCGGCGGAGTGATGACGTTCCTGCCGCAGATGGTGCCGTCGGCCGGGCTCGTCCTGGCGGGTCTGCTGATGTTCACGGCGGTCGCTGCGCTGAGCCGTTGGGCCGTCGGCTCGCTCGCGGACCGACACGGCCCTACTCCCTTCGTCGCCCCGCTGCTCCTGGCCTCCGTCGTGGGACTCGGCCTCATCTCCTGGTCGGTGGCCGGGCTCGCCGCAGACCCCGCGTCGGGAGGTGGAGTCTGGGCGGCCACGGGATCGCTGAAGAGCGAGGGCGCGCTCGTCATCACCGCTCTGCTCGTCGGGGCCGGCGTGCTCGGCACGGGCTACGGGGCGCTGCAGAACCTCACTCTGGTGCTCGCGTTCCATCGCGTCCCGCGCCGGCGGATCGGCACGGCCAGTGCTGTGTGGAATGTCGGCTTCGACGCCGGCACCGCGGGCGGCTCCATCATCGTGGGCGCACTCGCCGCAGGCATGGCCTTCGCCGACACGATGCTCGTGCTCGCCGTCTTCTGCGCCGCCGCCGTTCCCCTGGCCTTCCTCACCCGTCGCCGAGAGTCAGGGGCAGACCGGCGGCGCGCCACGCGGTGATGCCGCCGTCGATGAGGACGATGCGGGGGCGCTCGGGGGCGAAGGCGGCGAAGGCGGCGGGCTCGACGATCGGCGCGTCGGCGTCGTCGACGAGCAGGTACAGCACCGCGCGGCCGGCCAGCGCGGCCAGGTCGACGCCGGGGCGAACCCGCAGGGCCAGGTCGGCGGGCAACTGCCCGGAGGAGGTGTCGGCCCGCAGGTCCAGGATCAGCGCGCGCTCGTAGAGGGCGTCTTGGTAGGCGCCGCGCACGGAGACCCGGTCGCGGTTGGAGGCGGGAGCGGGAGCGAACAGGTCGATCTGCCAGCGGGCGTGCGACCGGGTGCGGGTCAGCGTGGCGTCGAGGTCGAACGGGCGGGTGCTGCTCATCGGAGTCTGGGTCCTCTAGGACTGGGCCGCGAGCGGCGGCCGGGTTGGTTCGGGGCTGGTGATCAGGCCGTCCGACAACAACCAGTCGCAGCACGCGCACGAGCCACGGCGGTCAGCGGACCGGCCGTGTGCATTCGTGCGTGCGAGGACGTCATGCGTCGACTGTAGGGCCGACCGACACCTCATGTGAAGTAATGCGACTCCTAATCTCACATTATGGGTTTCGGTAACCCGAAATCCGGTCGACGAGGCGTGACAGAACGGAATCGGCGCCGTTACACCCGCGACACAGACCGCCCATACGGTGCAGCGTTATGACTCAGACCGCAGCCGATCCCGCGGCGGCTGCTCCGGACCGCACGAGCCGCCGCAAGCTGGGGGTCGAAGAGGAGTTCCACCTCGTCGACACGGCCACGCGCCGGCTCGCCCCCCGCGCACCCGAGCTCCTCGATCAACTGCAGGACGCCTGGGGCGCGACCTACGTCGCAGAGATGCAGCGGTGCGTCGTGGAGATGAACTCCGACGTCGTCGACGACCTCGACGGCTTGCGCTTCGAACTGATCCGACGGCGGGAGACGCTGGGCCAGGCGGCGTCGCAGCTCGGCCTGTCGACGGTCGCGGCCGGCACGGTGCCGCTGTCGCTGCCCGGCGAACTCGACCTCACGAGTGCCCCGCGGTACCGGCGGATGCTCGCCGATTACCAGTTGCTGGCCCGCGACCAGCTGATCTGCGGCACCCAGATCCACGTCGACGTTGCTGACCGCGACGAGGCCGTGGCCATCGGCCGCCGGATCGCCCCGCACCTGCCGACGCTGCTGGCCCTGAGCGCCAGCTCGCCCTACTCCCACGACGGCCGCGACACCGGCTACGCCAGTAGCCGCACCCTCGTCTGGCAACGCTGGCCCACGACGGGCCTGGCCACGCGCGCCAAGACCGCCGCCGACTACGACCGGCTCGTCAACGACCTCATCGCCACCGGCGTCATCACCGACCCGGGGATGATCTACTTCGACATCCGCCCCAGCCACCACGTCGACACCATCGAACTGCGGATCTGCGACAGCTGCCCGAGCGTCGACACCATCGTCCTCATCGCTGGCCTGTTCCGCGCACTCGTCGACCGGGAGGCGCAACACCGGCTCGAGGGGGTGCCGCCGCTGGACTTCGCCGCCTCCCTGGGTCGCGCGGCGATCTGGCGGGCCGCCCGCTCCGGGCTGGAGGAGGACCTCGTCGATGTCGAGGGCCGCACCCACCGGCGCGCGGCGGAGGTCGTGCACGCCCTCGTCGAATCGCTGCGACCGCAGCTGGACGCCAACGGCGACTGGGAGACGGTGAGCACCCTGACCGACTCCGTGCTGTTGGCCGGCAGTTCGGCCTCGCGGCAGCGGCGCGCCCACCGCCGCCGCGGCGATCTGAGCGACGTCGTCGACCTGCTCATCGCCGAGACCGCCGCCCGGCAGACCCTGACGGAGGCGACGCCGCGGGGGATGTTCGCGGGCTACGAGCCTCCGGTCGTCGCCGCCGGGTTGCCTCCGCGGCCGCACGGGCTGGACGAGGCCATCGACAGCGACGGCCGCGCCCGCCCGACATACACCGATCTCATGGCGACGCTGGAGCGGCTCGGCCCCTCGTCGCTGCGCCACCGCGAGGCCCGCATCGAAGACCTGCAGCGCGCCGACGGTGTCACGTTCAAGGTGACCGGCCAGCAGGGGTCGCGGGTGCTGCCGCTCGACCTCGTGCCACGCATCGTCGAGCCCGCCGACTGGGAGCACATCCGCGCTGGCGCCGTGCAGCGCTCGATCGCCCTCGACGCCTTCCTGCGCGACGTCTACGGCGATCAGCAGATCGTCGCCGACGGCGTCGTGCCCGCGGAGACCCTCGACCGGGCGCCCGGCTTCCGCTCCAGCGGCATGATCGCCGGTCGCGGGGTGCGCGCCCACATCAACGGCCTCGACCTGGTGCGCGATGGCAACGGCCGCTGGTGCGTCATCGAGGACAACCTGCGCATCCCCTCCGGCATCGCCTACGCGATCTGGAACCGCTCGCTCATCCACCGCTTCCTGCCCGAGATCGCCACCCCGGCGAACCTGCTCGACGTGGAGGTCGTGCCCGGCCTGCTGCACGAGACGCTGCTGGCGGCCTCCCCGCCGCGCGCCGCCGACACCCCCGGCATCGCCGTGCTGACCGAGGGAGTCGACAACTCCGCCTACGCCGAGCACCGACTGCTGGCCGAGCGGATGGGGGTCGCGCTCGTGACCCCGGAGGTGCTCAGCGTCGAGAACGCGCAGTTGTATGTCACGACCAACCGCGGCCGGACCCCGCTGCACGTGCTGTACGCGCGGATGGACGAGGACATGCTGCTCTCCTCCACTGGGGCCGACGGGCAGCCGCTGCGGGCCGGAGTCATCGAGGCGCTGCACCGGGGTACGTTGTGCATCGCCAACGCCTTCGGCAACGGGGTCGCCGACGACAAGGCCGTCTACGCCTACGTGCCCGCGATGATCGAGTACTACCTCGGTGAGCAGCCGATCCTGGCGAACGTGCCGACCTTCGTGTGCGCCGAACGCGAGCAACGCGACCACGTGCTGGCCCACCTGGAGTCGCTGGTCACCAAGCCGATCGACGGCTACGGCGGCTCGGGCGTGCTCATCGGCCCCGACGCCAGCGACGCCCAACTCGCCGAGCGACGCGAGGAGCTGGAGATGCACCCCGAACAGTTCATCGCCCAGGAGGTCGTGCAGCTCTCGACGCACCCGACGTTCGACGGCACGTCGTTTCGGCCCCACCACATCGACCTGCGCACCTTCGTGCACCTGCGCTCGCAGGGACGCGGGACGCAACCGGAGGGGGTCGTCATGCCGGCCGCGTTGACGCGCGTCGCGGCGGCGGGCAGCAAGATCGTCAACTCCTCGGCCGGCGGCGGCTGCAAGGACACCTGGGTGCTCGACGCGCCGGCGCACGCGAGCGGCTCCCTCGACGACCAGCGCGGGGTCGAGCAGCACGGGGTCGAGCAGCACGGGGTCGAGCAGCACGGGGTCGACGCCTGATGTGCGGCATCAGCGGCGAGGTGCGCTTCGACGGCACCCTGGCCGATACCGCCGCGGTAGCCGCTATGACCCGCACGCTGGCGCCGCGCGGCCCGGACGGCGCGGGGCTGTTCAGCCGAGGGCCGTTCGCGCTAGGCCACCGACGACTAGCGATCATCGACCTGTCGACCCGCGGATCGCAGCCGATGGTCGACCCGGAGCTCGGCCTCGCGCTGGTCTTCAACGGCTGCATCTACAACTACGAGGAGCTGCGTGAGCAGCTGCGCGCCGCCAGCTACCGGTTCTTCTCCGACGCCGACAGCGAGGTGGTCATCAAGGCGTATCACCACTGGGGCGCGGGGTGCTTCGAGCGCTTTCGCGGCATGTTCGCCGTCGGCATCATCGAGTTGGACTCGGGGGTCAGCGTGCTGGCCCGCGACCGCCTCGGCATCAAGCCGCTCTACCTGAGTCAGGGGCCCGGCCGGGTGCGCTTCGCCTCCTCGGTGCAGGCGTTGCTGGCGGCCGGCGAGGTGGACACCTCGATCGACCGCGTCGCGCTGCACCACTACCTCAGCTTTCACTCGGTGGTGCCGCCGCCGCACACGATCCTGACCGGTGTTCGCAAGCTGCCGCCTGCCACCGTCCGCGTGTATCAACCAGATGGCACATTCGCGGACCAGGTCTATTGGCGCCCGACGTTCGCCCGCGATCCGCAGCGCTCGGACTGGAGCGTTCGCGACTGGCAAGAGGCCCTGCTGGAGACGCTGCGCGGGGCGGTGCGACGACGAATGGTGGCCGACGTGCCGGTCGGGGTGCTGCTCTCCGGGGGGTTCGACTCCTCGGTCATCGTCGGTCTGCTCGCCCAGGAGGGGCAGCGCGACCTGGCGACCTTCAGCATCGGCTTCGACGCCGCGGGCGGCGAGAGCGGCGACGAGTACGTCGACTCCGACCTCGTGGCGCGCGAGTTCGGCACCGACCACCATCGTCTGCACGTCGACACGGCGGCCCTCGTGCCCGCGGTGCTGCCGACGGTCGCGGCCATGACCGAACCGATGATCTCCCACGACTGTGTGGCGTTCTACCTGCTGAGCCAGACGGTTTCCCAACACGTCAAGGTCGTGCAGTCGGGCCAGGGCGCCGACGAGGTGCTCGCCGGATACAGCTGGTACCCGCCCCTGGCGGCCGTCGACCCGCAGACCGTTACCGAGCACTACGCCCGTGAGTTCTTCGACCGCACCCACGACGGCATCGCGGCGTTGGTCAACCCCGAATATGCCCTGAGCAACGACCCGAGCTACGCCTTCGTCGCCGAACACCAGCGCGCGACGCTGGCTGCCGCCAAAGGGCAGGCACGCGAGGCGCTGGACGCCGCCTTGAGCCTGGACACCCAGATCATGCTCGTCGACGACCCCGTCAAAAGGGTCGACGCGATGACGATGGCGTGGGGCCTGGAGGGGCGCGTCCCCTTTCTCGACCACGACTTCGTCGAGCTCGCCGCCGCCTGCCCACCCGCCCTCAAACTCGCCGGCGGCGGCAAGGGAGTGCTCAAGGAGGCCGCCCGAGGACTCGTGCCCGACGCGGTCATCGACCGCACGAAGGGCTACTTTCCCGTGCCCGGCATCCGACACCTCGAGGGTGAGCTGCTGCACCTCGTCCGCGACGCTCTCAGCGAGCCCGCCGCCCGGGACCGGGCGATCTTCCGGCCGGAGGCGACCGCGGCGCTGCTGGCGGAACCCAACGCGACCCGCACGACGCTCGACGGCAACGCCCTGTGGCAGGTCGCGCTGCTCGAACTGTGGCTGCAATCGCTGCCCACGCCGGGCACGCCAGCTGGCACCTCAGCTGTCACGTCGACTGCCACCGCTGCGGACCTCTCGGCGGCGGAGGCACCGAACACGTTTGAGGCCCCGCCGTGACGACGCCTGCACAGACACCCGCACAGACGACCCGCTCGGTCGCCCCCGGCCGAGCGCGGGGGCCGCACCCGACGTACGGCGCCGCGCTCTCTCCGGACGGCCGATCGCTGGCCTATATCGCCGTCGACGACGGCTACCCGCGGGCGGTTCAGCGGCCCGTGCCGATCGCCGGCGGGGTCGCCCTGAGCAAGGCCCGCGACGTGCGGCTGCCGGTCGACGGGCCGATCACCAAGATCGTCTTCTCGCCCGACGGGCGCTGGTTGGCCTGCCAGGTCGCACCCCTGGCCGGTGACCGCCAACAGGTGTGGGCCGTCACGACGGATCCGGCGGACCCGCGCGCGCTGTGGATCGACGGCGGCGAGGGCGGCAGTCGTGAGCTCGTCGGCTGGGACGGCACCCGCGTCGCCGTGACCGTCGAGGGCGAGGACGGCGTCGGCGAGGCGCGGCTCATCAACCCCACCGACGGGCACGTGCAGGTCGTCGACCGGCGCGACCAGGGCCGCCTCGTCGACGCCTGGGCCGGCACGGCGCTCGTGCGCGTCGGCCCCCGCTGCGACCGGCACCTCGTGCTGCTGCGCGGCGAACACGAGATCCGCCTCGGCGACCCGGACCCCGGCTCGTTGACCGACCCGGGGGTCATCCTCGACGACCACCGGCCGCGCCGGCTGCCCGACGGCAGCCGCTGGCCGCCCGCCACGGCCGTCCCTGATGCCACTGATGTCTCGGGTGCCTCTGATGTCTCTGACGCCTCTGGATCCGGCTCCCCCGCTGAGTTCGCGGGGTACCTGCGGGTGCTCGTGCGCACGGATCAGGGCGCGGACCGGCTGCGCCTGGACCAACTGACCCTCACCCCCAAGGGCGCCTGGCGGCGCGTGCTGGCGGCCCGGCCGGACGCGGATCTCGACGAGCTGGCCGTCGCGGCGGACACCTCGCGCGCGGCGCTGTTGTGGAACGTCGGCGGCGGCCACAGCGAGCTGCAGATCATGGAATTGAGCGACGGCACCCTGCACGACCCCATCGCGCTGCCGGCGCCGGTCGCCTCCGGGCTGAGCCTCAGCGCGGACGGGCGGGCGCTCGCCGTGACGGTCGAGGGGCCTGGGCGGCGGCGCGGGGTGGCCCTGACCTCGCTGGCGGCCTGGGGGCCCGGGGGGTCTCCGGTCAGCGATTCCGCTCGCTGGACCCTCGTCGACCCGGTCCCCGCGGACCCGCAGGCGGTGCAGCCGGCGCTCGAGCGGTTCCGCGCGCACGACGGGCTGGAGCTGTCCGGCTGGCTGTACCGCTCACCGAGCGCGCCGCCGGGCCCGGGCAGGGTGCTCGTGTACTTTCACGGCGGCCCCGAGGGGCAGTCGCGCCCGGAGTTCAGCGACGTCTTCGGGCCCCTGCTGGAGCGCGGCATCTCGGTCTTCGCACCGAACGTGCGCGGCTCGTCGGGTTTCGGTCGGGCCTACTGGCACGCCGACGACCACGAGCGCCGGTGGGACGGCATCCGCGACGCCGTGACCTGCGCCGACATGCTCATAGAGCGCGGCATCGCCGGTCCCGGGCAGTTGGCGGTCGCCGGGCGCTCGTACGGCGGCTACCTGACGAACGCCGTCCTCGCGTTCCACCCCGGTCACTTCGTGTGCGGGGTGGCCATCTGCGGCATGAGCGAGTTCGCCGCCTTCTTCCGCGAGACCGAGCCGTGGATCGGGCGGGCCTCCTACTCCAAGTACGGCCACCCGGAAGAGGACGCCGACCTGCTGGCCGAGCTGTCGCCGATCCACCGGGCGGCGGAGGTGTGCGTGCCGATGCTGTTCATCCACGGCGGCAACGACACCAACGTGCCCGTCGGCGAGTCACTGCGGATGGCGGCGGCCCTACGCGCTGCCGGCTCCGCCGCGGAGACCCTCGTCGTCCCCGGCGAGGGCCACGACTTCACCCGGCCCGCCAACCGCGCTCTGCTGGCCCGCCGCCTCGCCGACTTCGTCCACGCGCACCTGCCGTGACCTCCCCGCACGCCCCCACGCACCAACTGCCCCAGATCGGACAATCGCGACGGCGCCGAATTTGGGTTTGTGGTGAACTAAGTACGTGCCCCCGCGGTCGGCTCAACCCGCTCCGTCGTCGCCCCAGGTCACGGGCTCGGCCCGAAATGGGCGGATGGGGGCACGTACTTAGTTCACCACCGAAACAAACGTTTGCCGGTGCTGACGCCCCGAGCGGACTCGAATAATCTGTGCAGCATGTGCCGCAACATTCGTCAGCTCCACAACTTCGAGCCTCCGGCCACCCCTGTCGAGATCGAGGCGGCAGCGACGCAGTTCGTCCGCAAGGTCGGTGGGGGTCCGCCGTCGAAGGCGAACGAGGCCGCGTACGCGCGGGCCATCGACGAGGTCAGCGCGTCGGTGGCGCGCCTGCTTGAGGAGCTCGTGACGAGCGCCCCGCCCAAGGACCGCCAGATCGAGGCCGACAAGGCCCGCGCCCGCGCCGCCCAGCGCTACGGCCGCACCGCCTGACCAGCGCCGATCGCGCGGGCCGGGTTCGACGCACCGGGCGACCACTCGTCGGCGACCGGTGCGCCGCGCCCAACCGAAAGCACAGCGCCCAACCGAAAGCACAGTGCCCGACCGAACCGTGCCCGACTGAACCGCGCCATAAGCGAGAAGCCGCGCCATGACCGATGACCTGCCGTTCGCTCCACTGCCCGTGCGGCGCGTGGAAACCTCGCCGCACTTGGGCCCGCCGCCGCCCGACCGCTGGCCGGCCACCGTCCCCGCGGTCGCGCAGCTGCTGGGCGATGGGCTGGACCTCGGCCCCGCCACCGTGCTGGTCGGCGAGAACGGCACCGGCAAGTCGACTCTCGTCGAGGCCATCGCGATGGCCTTCGGTCTTAACGCCGAGGGGGGCTCGACCGGCGCGATGCACCGCACGTTCACCAGCGAATCGACCCTGCACGACCACCTGAGCTGCCGCCGCGGACCGGGCGCGCCCCGCTGGGGCTTCTTTCTGCGGGCCGAGACGATGCACTCGTTCTACACCTACCTCGACGAGGTCGGCATGGGGTGACGCGCTACACGAGTGCAGCCACGGCGAGTCCTTCCTCGCGCTCCTGGACAGCCCCCGCTATCTGCGCGAGGGCTTCTACGTGTTCGACGAGCCCGAGTCCGCGTTGTCGTTCACGGCCCAGCTGCGGCTACTCGCTCAGCTCATCGAGCTGGCGGAGTCCGGATCCCAGATCCTGCTCTCTACCCACTCCCCCGTGCTGGCCGCGCTGCCCGGCGCACGGCTGCTCGAACTGGGCGACTGGGGGTGGCGCGACACCACCTGGGACGAGCTGGAGGTCGTCGGCCACTACCGCAGTTTTCTCGACGCCCCGCAGCGCTACCTGCGGCACCTGCGCTGAGAGCCCGCGAACCCCGGAGCGCAGAAGGCTGCCCTCGCCAGCCGGCATCGACGCTGATGCGGGCGGCGGGGCAGCCTTCGGCAGGGGTTGTCTGGCAGGGGTTGTCTCAGGCTTCGACGGCCGGAGCGGCGTGGGTGAGGTGGTGCACCGGGATGTTGCTGAACCGCTCGCGCGCGCGGCCCACGGTGTCATCGCGCAGCCAGGCGGTGTCCGCGTCCGCGGAGGTGGCGATGACGATCGCGTCGGGGCCGAAGACGTTGGCGGCACTCTCCAGCGTCTCGAAGGCGTCGAAGTGCCCCACCTCGCCCTCGGCGCGATATCCCTGCGCGGTGAGGTCGGCGAGGATCGCGTCGAGGCGCCGCTGCGCCGCGGCCCGGGTGTCGTCGTAGATGAAGACGGCCCCGCTGGTCAGCGCCGTGCCGACGTCGACCGGGTTGGCGGGGACGCTCACGTAGAAGGCCGCATCGGGCTGCGCGTGAATGCGGTGGATCTCCCGCACGAGCCGTTCGGCGTCCACGTCGTCGTTCGCGAGCATGAGCACGCGGGTCGGCGTGATGTCGAAGCTGCCGGTCTTCGCGTTGTCGTCGTAGCCGTGCCGCGTGCGTACGACCACGAAGAACACGACGAGCAGCAGCGCCCACGAGGCCAGGCCGAGCGTGATCTGCGACTGCGCCTCGGGGTCGAAGGCCATCATGACCAGCACCGCGACCATCGCGACGATCGCGAAGCACGTCAGCCACGGGTAACCCCACATCTTGACGACGAGCTGCGACGCGGGGGTCTGCCGGCGCAGGATCAACTGGCTGATCGCGATGAGGATGTAGACGAAGATGATCACCGCACCGGAGCTGTTGAGCAGGAACATGAACACGGCCTCCGGAGAGATGTACGCCGCGATGACGCACAAGAAGCCGACGACGGTCGAGGCGAGGATCGCGTTGCGCGGCACCCCGGCCTTGGTGACCCGCAGCAGCGCGGCGGGCGCCTCGCGTCGACCGGCGAGCACGAACAGCATCCGGCTCGCGGTGTACAGGCCTGAGTTCAGGCACGAGAGCACGGCGGTCAGCACGACGGCGTTCATAACGTGGTCGGCGTACGGCAGACCGATGTGCTTGAACGCCGTGACGTACGGGGAGGCGCCCAGCTCGGTGTCGTTCCACGGCAGCATCACGACGAGCAGGAAGATCGAGCCGACGTAGAAGATGCCGATGCGCCAGACGACCGAGTTCACGGCCTTGGTGACACCGCGCACCGGGTCGTCGGACTCGGCGGCGGCTACCGTCGCGATCTCCGCACCGACCATCGAGAAGATGACGACGACGATGCCGGAGAAGAGCACGCCCGCCCCGTGCGGCATGAATCCGCCGTGCGCCGTGAGGTTGGAGAAGTCGAGGTGCCGCCCGGGCCAAATACCCAGCACGAAGACGGTCCCGATGAGCAGGAACAGGATGATCGTGACGACCTTGATGCCCGCGAACCAGTACTCGAATTCGCCGTAACTACTGACCGAGAACAGGTTGGTGGCCGTCATCATCGCCATGAGGGCGAATGCGAAGATCCACAGCGGCACCCCAGGCACCCAGTACTGCAGGAGTTTCGCGCCGGCCACCGCCTCGAAGCCCACAACGATGACCCAGAAGTACCAATACAGCCAAGCGACGGAGAAGCCCGCCCAGTTACCCAGTGCGCGCCGGGCGTA
>NZ_BAHD01000053.1 GCF_000298215.1 Kineosphaera limosa NBRC 100340
GAGGACGCCCTTCGTCCGCCAGATGGCGTGCTCATATGTGATGAGGTCTACGCCGTGGCCCTCCTCCCCATGTGCGCGAATGACGAGATCCCGGGCAGCTCGCGCTTCGACGGATCCCAAGCCGTCGGCAGCAAGCGCGGCGTTGACGAATCGCACGACCATCACGTCCGCCTTGACCCCGGGCACGCCGAGCAGCATCCGGAAATACTCAGCCGTGACCCATCCGAGCCCCTGCACGCTCATGTAGGCCTTGTCCAGCTCCTTGGAGTCGCGGCCGCGAGCGTCAGCCGCGGTGATGACGGGCGGGTCAAGCTGCAGGAGAGCGTTGGCGGCGTCGACGACACAGTCGGCCTTGTACCGCCGCGACGTCTTCGAATCGCCCATGATGCGCCGCAGATTGATTGAACCAATGGCTGATAGCGCTCGAACATCGTTGACCGCCTCCTGGTAGGCCTTGCGGAAGGCCTCCAGGCGGTTGTAGACCCCAGCCCCGGGCACCCGCGAGTGGTAGCGAGCCTGAATCGAGAAGACGGCGTCGAGTAGCGAGGTGCCAATCTCCTCGACCCACCCGCCGCTGTAGGCGGAAAAATCGGCCGCATCGATTCGGGCCACGGCCCGTCGAACCGCATCTACTGCTCGCGCTTGCTCGTTGATCGCCTGGGTCACACCTTGCTCGATCGACCTCGCCCACCGAAGACTGAGCATCCGCGGCGGCACGACCGGAAAGAAGGTCCTCAATCCCGGAGGCTTCGTAGGATCGCATCGCTCTCCCTCATCTCCTGGGCGATCTCCGCCCGACGACCGTCGCCTGACTTGAGCAGCTCCGCATAGATCAAGGGCGACGGCGCGAGCCAGCCTTCGTCGGGCAGGCTCCAGAACTTGTGTCGGAGCTGCACGTTGCCACTGTTCGCCCGGCGTAGCCGACCGAACCGGATGACGCGGGTCGGCAAGTCGTCGGAGTACACAATTCCCGTGAGCGAGCGGAGCGGCAGACCCATCGCGTCGGCGGCCGCCTCGCCGCCGAGACAGGCGGCATCGGTGCGGAAGGCCTCGGCGTCGGTCCACCACTCTGGCTCCCCCTCGTAGGTGCCAACGATCCAGCGGTCTGAGTCATGCGTTCCGTACGCCGCCACCCAGCGATCGAGGAGTTCCCCCGTCCGGGTGAGCTGATCGCCATCCACGTACCCATGCCGCCGAAGGTCTGCCACTGCAGCCTGGGCTGCACCGAGTGACACCCCGGCTGCATCTGCCAGGCTCCGCAACTTCGGTATCCGGTCTTGCGACATGACCAGCACGGCGAGCAGCACCTGCAGCCCGGCCGGTCGGAAGGCCGCAGACACCACGTAGCGAGATGGCACCGTAACAGGGGGCCTCCCCTGAATCGCGACCCGTAGCCCCGGCACCCGAATCGAGGCGTTGCCGGCGAGGTCAACCCAGTGGAGATTCTCTTCGGCAAGAGTCTTGGCCAAGCGACTCGATGTGGAAGCAAGGGCGAGGAGGACGGGCAAGCCGGCGCTTCGGGCATGGTCCAGCAGCGCGGCTGGAGGCATACCTGCCCCCGTGTAGTGCGCCAATACGAAGTCGTGACGGACACCCTCCGCCTGGAGCGTGACGAGGTCACTTCCGTGGCGAAGTGCGGTGACCCCATGCTCCGCGAGGGTTTCCAGAGCATCGCCTGGAAGCGCTTGCGCGGTCGCCGTCCCACTCAGCATTCAGTTCATACTATATGAACATCTACCATTCGTGAACGCGCGGTGCAGAGTAGGGCCCCCTGGCCTCCAGCGCTCGGGCCCTCTCCGGCCTTCTCTCAGAGGACGAAGAGGAGGATCGTGCTGCTCCCGTCGCGGCACCGCCGCCCGGTCGACGAATCGACCGACGTCGTCGACTGCAACTCCAAGCATCGTCACAGCCCGAAGCCTCCCTTGCGACATCGGAAGCGCTATGATCATCCTGTCGATCATATGAACAGAAGAGAGGTCATAGCGCATGGACGTCAGCCACCCGCTCAGAGGCCTCCTCACCCCCGCGATGGCAGGGGTTATCGAGGTGCTCACGGCAACGCACACGCCGCTCACCGGTCGTGAGGTCCATCGGCTCATCCGCGGGGATGTCAGTCTCGGCGCCACTCAACAAGCGCTCGCATCACTCGAGTCTCTCGGCCTGGTCGACACGCAACCGGCTGGCCGAGCTCAGCTCCACACCTTCAACCGTGAGCACGTGCTCGCCGAGGCGCTGCTCTCCCTGGTGGGGGCTCCCTCGACACTCGAGGAGTGGCTGGCCTCCGCCATCCAGGACTGGCCGCAGCCGCCGGTAGCAGCCTGGCTCTTCGGATCCGCGGCCCGCGGCGAAGCGACGGCCCAGAGCGACATCGACGTCGTGTTCGTGGGTCCCGCCGGGTTCGACGTGACCTTCTGGGACGAGCCGATTGCCATTTTGAGCGAGGCCGTCCTGCGCCGCACCGGGAACGCGATGGAGACGCTCGTCCTCACGGAGAACGAGTTGGAAGACTCGGACGAGCGCGGGGATCGCCTCATCGACGAGTTGCGTCAAGATGCAAGACCCCTCGTCGGCCCCAGCCCGCGTGAAGTGCTCCGACCGAGAGCTGCCTCATGAGTTTGAGCAGGGCTCGGCAGCACCTCACGAAGGCGAGAGAGTTCCTAGACGCTGCCGAACTGAACCTGGACGTGGAACTGTTCAGCGCCGCGACCGCGAGCGCAGTCACGGCAGGGGTCAACGCCAAGGACGCGATGTGCCTCGCGCTCACCGGTCGAACCGGCAAGGGGCAAGATCACGCATCGGCTGTCCCGGAATTGCGGTCCGCTGGGCCGGCCGGTGCTGCCGTGGCCGCAGACCTCGACCGACTGGTTCGTCTCAAGACCAAGGCGCAGTACCACCACGAGAGCGTTTCGGCACAGGATGCTCGCAAGGCTGTGAACTGGGCCGATCGGCTGGTGGCTGCGGCCGAGAATGTCTGCAGGTAAAGGTTGCGGAGCTGGCCACCGCGTTTAGAGCGCAACCGCTACGTCGGCGTAGAGGTCGGCGGGCATGGGGCACTCGAGGCGCCAGGTGATGGCGATGGGCCGGTCGCCGGTGTGACTCACGTACTCCGCCGGCCCGAGGAAGGTGTAGGGCTCGGTGCCGAATTCGCCGGTCTTCTCGCGTCGGACGAAGAGCAGGATGGTGCTGGTGCCGTCGCGATAGCGCCGCCCGTCCGCTGAGTTGACCGACGTCTTGGACTGCGACTCCCAGTGGAAGAGCGTCGGGCTTATCGGGTAGTCGCGGTACATCGTCGTCGGGGAATAGTCGGCTGACGATTTGCGAAGGGTCGCGAGGAAGGCGTCGATCGGGCGTCCATCAATGGTGGTGCGCAGTACTCCTTGCACGAAGTAACGCGGCTTCCTTCTGAGGGAACCCCAGTCGAGGCCAGCGAGGATCTCTTCGCGCGAGTACCGGGCGTGCACTTGGAGCAGAACCCCCGGCAGGTCAGACAGCTCGGTCGTCGGGTGACGGCTCCCATCGAAGGCGATGTCGATGACCTGACGCATCTCCGACCTTATCTCGGCCTCGTTGCGGAGACGCTTGAATCCCTCGTCGTAAGAGGCAAATCCGCCGCCGTCGGGCCAGAGGCTGAAGAAAAGCATGCGTGCCGAGCGCTGCTCCCCGGGCGATAGATCGGAGTAGGTCGTGTCGGGGCCGAGCAGCCGCGCGTAGGCCTGCGCCCGGGGCAGATCGTCAACGTGCGCGACCGCTCGCACCCGACCTGCGAGTTTGCCCCCGAGTTCGCTGGCGCCTCCTTCGAGCAGCCCGGCGTCTCGTTGTAGTGCTGTCCAACCCGTTCTGCCCTTCTTGTCACGCACTACGTGAGAGAGGTCTAAGCCTGCTTCGTCCAGAAAGGTCCGCAAGCTACCCGTCGGCTTGGCGCGCAGTTTCGCCACGAGTGCCGGCCAACGCTGACTAAGGCGAACGCGGACGTTGCGCAAAACCTCGGCTTGAACTTTGCGGTCGAGAACGATTTGGCAGCCGGACGGCAGGAACGGGAAGCCCTTTTCGATGTCACGCTGGAGGTCTTTGCGGGTGGCGCCGGTGAGGGCACGGAAACGCAGATCGGCGCGGAATTCGCTGCGGTGATGTCCGACGAAGTCGAGCGCGGTCAGCACCGCCTTGCCTTCGGCGAGGCGGAGTCCGCGGCCGAGCTGCTGGAGGAACAGGGTCGGGCTCTCGGTGGGGCGCAGGAAGAGGACGGTGTCGACCTCGGGGATGTCGACGCCCTCGTTGAAGAGGTCGGCGGTGAAGATCGCGGCGAGGCGGCCGGCGCGCAGGTCGGCGATGGCGCGCTCGCGCTCGGCGGTCGGGGTCTGCCCGGTGACGGCCTTGGCCGAGATGCCGGCGTCGTTGGTGACGCGGGCCATGTATTCGGCGTGGGCGACGCCGACGCAGAAGCCGAGTGCCCGCATCCGCGTGGGGTCGGTGATCTTGTCCTCGAGCTGCTTGAGGACCAGCCGGGCGCGGGCGTCGTTGCCGGTGTAGAGGCGGTCGAGGTCGGCGTCGGCGTATCGACCGGCGCGCCAGTCGATCGCGGTGAGGTCGGTGCCGTCGGCGATGCCGAAGTAGTGGAACGGGCTGAGCAGATCGGCGGCGATCGCATCCCACACGCGCAGCTCAGCGGCGGTGCGGCCGTCGAAGAAGGCGCGGACGTCGGTGCCGTCGGTGCGCTCGGGGGTGGCGGTGAGGCCGAGGAGTTCCCGGGGGTGGAGGTGCTCGAGGAGCCTTCGGTAGGTGGGCGCCTCGGCGTGGTGGAACTCGTCGATGACGACGACGTGGAAGGCGTCCGCCGGGATCTCGGTAATGCGGCCGGTCAACGATTGGACGCTGGCGAAAACGTGCTGCCACTGGCTGGGAACGTGCCCGCCGACGTACAGCTCTCCAAAGGTGCCGTCGCCGAGGACCTCGCGGTAGGTGCGCAGCGACTGCTCGAGGATCTCCTTGCGGTGGGCGACGAACAGCAGACTCGGCCGGTCGCGCCCGGCGCAAAGGCGGCGATAGTCGAGAGCAGCGATGACGGTCTTGCCAGTGCCGGTCGCGGCGACGACGAGATTGCGGTGGCGGTCGTGGAGGGTGCGCTCGGCGTCGAGGGCCTCGAGTATCTGCTGCTGATGCGGGTAGGGCCGGACGTCGAGGCCGGAGACGAGGAGGCTCGTCGGGGTGCTGCCGCCCTTCGCGATGTGCAGGGCGCGTTCGAGGCGTTCGCGGTCGGCGTCGTCGTCGGGGTCATAGCGGGCGTATTCGTCGGAGTGCCAGTAGGTCTCGAACGTTGCGGCGAACTTGTCGAGGAGGCTCGGGGTGGCGATCGCGGAGAGGCGGACGTTCCACTCCGCACCGTCGAGCAGCGCACTGACGGTGAGGTTCGAGGAGCCGACATAGGCGGTGTCGAAGCCCGTGTTGCGGCGGAAGAGCCAGCCCTTGGCGTGCAGGCGGGTCCGTCGCGGGTCGTACTGGACCCGGATGTCGGCGCCGAAGTCGCGGGCGAGGCGGTCGAGGGCCTTGATGTCGGTGCTGCCGAGGTAGGTCGTCGTGATGACTCGGAACCGCGCGTTGCGATCTTTGAGGCGCTCGAGTTGGGCCTCGAGGGTGCGCATGCCGTGCCACTTCACGAAGGCGCAGATGAGGTCGACCTGGTCGGACGTGTCGAGTTCGGCCTTGATTCGCTGCCGAGGCTTGGGTCGCCGTGGGCGTTGGTGAGAAGTGCAACGTCGGAGAGTGGGGTGCTGGGGCGGACGCCTTCGGGGTAGGTCGGCGGTGCGCCCGGGCGTGCCGGCTTGGTGAGGGCGAGCAGGCGGCGGACGCCGTCGACTGGGGTGTCCTCGGCCGCGTCGAGGAGCTCGAGAACTAGCCGGACGAGAGCGAGCCGTCCTGCCTCGTCGGTGTCGCTGGGGACACGCAGACCGCGCAGGATCGATGTGCCCAGGTGAGCGGCGAGGACGTCCGCCTGGTCGGCCGAGTCCACTCCGGCGATAGTCGCCTGCAGATCGGGGCGTCGCGTGAGGCGCCGGAGCAACGCGGTCGTCACGACGGACTCCTGCAGACCTGCCGAGAGCTTATCGTCGCTGGTCACACGCTCTACTGTCGCCGCCCGCCCCAGCCCGAGTCAACGGCGAGGATGCACCGGCGGATCCCCGCGGCATCACCCATCGGCCGGGCACGAGGTTCCCGCGGCCCCCGACGTGCACCGCGTAGATGGGAGGTGAAGGCGCGAGCCAGTCCTCGTGGGGCAGGCTCCGGAGCCTGACAGGGCGACGACGCCCCGAACGGACGCCTGAGTAGAAGGATCGTAGGCGCGGTCGAGATCCTGTCCGGAGAGCCGGGCGTTCCATTCCGCGCCGTCGAGTAGTTCGCTGGCACGCCGACGAGATCGCCACGTGCTGTACCAAGTTGGACGCCTGCCTCGGTCAAGCGCTCGCGACCGCGCCCGCCCGATTCGACCTATTCCTGGTTACGATGGCAGATATGCAGGTGGGGGCCGCGATGGAGACATCGAGCGCGTCGCATCGCGATCGGGCGTAGGGAAGGGTTCTTTCATGAGGGACGTCAGGGAGTGCCGAGCGTGACTGCCTCGGGAGCTCCGTCTCGTCTCAGTGACCCGGTACTCAACGGGCCCTACGATCCGCCTCAGAGGCACTTCGAGATCGGCCCCACCGGCCCGACTGGCAGCATCCTGGAGGGGCGCCGCCCGAGCGAGTCGTTCATTCCCGTCGCCCCCGTGCGGAAGGGCAGAGGCCGCGGGGGCAGCTCTGTGGTGGGCCAGCGGGCCGTCGATCAGAACCAGCTCTCCCTGTCTCTGGTTGATGAGACTGTCCAGAAGAACACCCTCATCAACGGTCTGCGCCATGACCTAGAAATCTGGCGGGCCAGCGATTACAAGGGTGGGTCGGCCACCTCGACCAAGCTGCTACGCCATTGGGCCGACCCGCACCGCGAGAACCGCGTCCTGTTCGCGCAGCGGGAGGCCGCGGAAACCGCGATCTTCCTCGCCGAGGTCAGCGGCCGGCAGGGGTTCCGGAACTACCGGCCGCTCCTCGACGAGCAGAACGACCAGCACAACGAGAGCCTGCCCCGGGTCGCACTCAAGATGGCCACCGGTTCGGGCAAGACCGTCGTCATGGCCATGCTGATCGCCTGGCAGACCCTCAACAAGATCGCGTCCCCTAGAGACAAGCGCTACGCCAAGCGCTTCCTCGTTGTCGCTCCCGGCATCACCATCCGCGACCGACTGCGGGTCCTGCAGCCGGGCGATCCCGAGAACTACTACGACCAGCGTGAGCTCGTGCCGCCCGATCTGCGCGCGCTACTCGGCAAGGCCGACATCCTGATCACCAACTACCACGCCTTCCTGCTGCGGGATCGCAAGGAGATCAAGGGTGTGGCCAAGACGACGCGCCAAATCCTGCTGGCGGGCAAGAACGAAGACCCGTTCAAGGAGAGCGAGGCCGACATGGTCTCCCGCGTGCTGCGCGGCTGGGGTGTCGGTAGCAACCGGCAGAGCGAGATCGTCGTGCTCAACGACGAGGCGCACCACTGCTACATGGACAAGCCGCTGACCCTGGATGCCACGGCCGAGGGCGTAGAGGCAGGCGACAAGGACGATGCGAGCCGCAACGAGGAAGCGCGAGTTTGGTTCAAGGGCCTTCGTGCCATCGCCGCGAAGATCGGCATCAAGACGATCTACGACCTGTCCGCGACCCCGTTCTATCTCTCCGGTTCCGGTTACAAGGACGGCTTCATCTTCCCGTGGACTGTGAGCGACTTCTCCCTCATGGACGCCATCGAGTCCGGGATCGTCAAGGTGCCTCGGATCCCAGTCGACGACGATGCGGGCACCGACGAGGTCACCTTCCGCAACCTGTGGCCACTCATCGAAAAGGGACTGCCCAAACGCACCCGCAAGGATGCCCGACCCGGTGAGCTTCCCATCCTGCCGGCCGAGCTGGAGGCGGCGCTGCACAGCCTCTACCGCTCCTACGGCGCGTCCTTCGAACATTGGCGGCGGGCCGACGAACCCAAGGGCAACCCGCCGCCGGTGTACATCGTCGTGTGCCCCAACACCGCCGTGTCCAAGCTCGTCTACGACTGGATCGCGGGTCAGGAGTGGGAGGACGAACAGGGATACCGTCGTGTCCGCCCCGGAGAGCTGGAGCTCTTCTCCAACATCGTTGGCGGCACGTCGATCGACCGGCCGCGCACCATTCTCGTCGACTCGGCCCAACTGGAGTCCGGCGAGGGAATGAAGAACGACTTCAAGACGGCCGCCGCCGAGGAGATCGCGCTCTTCAAACGCGAGTACCGGCGGCGTAACCCTGGATCGGATGCAGACGCCCTGACCGACGATGACCTGCTCCGCGAGGTGATGAACACCGTCGGCAAGAAGGGTCAGCTCGGTGCCGAGGTGCGGTGCGTCGTCTCGGTCGCCATGCTCACCGAGGGCTGGGACGCCAACACCGTCACTCACATCCTTGGCATCCGAGCCTTCCGCTCCCAACTGCTGTGCGAACAGGTCATCGGCCGTGGGCTGCGGCGTCGCGACTACACGGTCAACGAGGACGGCAAGTTCGAGGCCGACTACGCCAACGTCTACGGCGTCCCGTTCGCGTTCATCCCCACGGACAAGCCCGCCGGCGACCCCAAGCCGCCGAGGCCCGTCACGCTCGTGGAGTCGGTCTCCGACCGAGAGCGCCTACGCATCACCTTCCCCATCGTCGACGGCTACCGACTCGAGATCCCAGACGCGACGCCCTACCTTCCCGACGAACTGGAGCCGTTCGTCATCGGCAAGGGCAGCGCAGTGCCCACGTGGACCGAGGTCGCGCCTCCAGTGGGCGCCGAGGAGCGCATCGAGGACGACCCCTCGACGGTGCGTCCCCAGCAGGTGGCCTTCCGCATCGCCAAACGACTCGTCGAGAACCACCTCGCCCTCGGCGACGAGATCGACCGCGAGTCCGGCGTCGTCAAGTCTGAGCGGCGACCGTGGCTATTCCCCACCCTGACCCGTCTGACGACCCAGTGGATCGAACACGCCGTGCGAGTCGACGAGGGCTTCACTCTCGGCCACCTCGTCAAGTACGCCCTATGGGAGGAGGCCGCGGCGCAGGCCGTGTATCAGGCCATCACCGAGCAACAGGGCAACCGTCGGGCTCGCATGCGGCCCATACTGCGGCGCTACAACCCCGTCGGCTCGACTGAGCGCATCAGCTTCCCCACACGCAAGGTGGCGTTGCCGACCGACGAAGAACGCAGCGAGGTCAGCCATGTCGTGCTCGACGGCCCGGCGGGCAACACCTGGGAGCAGCTCATGATGGAGTACTGCGAAGGATCACCGCATGTCGCGGCGTACGTCAAGAACGATCATCTCGGCTTCTCGATCCCCTACGTCCACGAGGGCCGCACCCACGCCTACGTCCCCGACTTCCTCGTGCGACTGCGCAGCCGGCCGGACGACGAGACGGACCGGACGCTGATCGTCGAGGTGTCGGGCGGCCGGAAGTCCGCGCACTCGCCGGGCTCGGTGGAAACCAAGGCGCACACCGCCCGCAACTCCTGGTGCCCGGCCGTCAACAACCACGGTGGCTTCGGACGCTGGGGGTATGTCGAGGTGAAGGACCCCACCTCGATGAAGCCCGTCCTCGAGGCCGCCATCAACGCCCTGTACGCCGACGGCCCGATCATCGGCGACCCTGACCTGCTCGACTTCAACGAGGTGAAGCGCCATGCCGCCGCGCAGTAGAAAGCCGAACGGCCCCAAGCCTGTCACGGCCATCCGGCACGACGACACGCGCGCCAACCTGCCCACCGTCGACGCGCAGGAGTTCGTGACACCTGAGGTGGAGGCGGCCAAGTACGTCGAGGTGGCCCGCCGACTGCGCGAGCGTGATGGCTCGCTCGACCCGCAACTGGTGTGGAAGGGGAAGTACGGCGACGAGTCCGAGAGTGCCGTCGCCGAATCGGCAACACTCGTCGCCGATGCTCCCCCGATCTACATCCAGGAGAAGATCGACCCGCGCGTGCTCATCGAGAACCTGCGGAAGACGGCCACGGCCGATGAGGCCGAGCCGGAGCTGGCTCTCTTCGATACCTTCGACGGCCTCGACGAGTTGGACCTCGTCGACTTTTACCGGCACGACGCCAACTGGTCAAACCGAATGATCCTCGGCGACTCGCTGCAGGTCATGGGCTCACTCGCCGAGCGCGAAGACCTGCGTGGCAAGGTCCAGATGATCTACATCGACCCTCCCTACGGTATCAAGTTCGGATCGAACTGGCAGGCGTCTGCCCGCAAGCGCGACGTCAAGGATGGAAAGGTGGAAGACACAGCCCGCGAGGCCGAGCAGATCAAGGCATTCCGCGACACCTGGGAGCTGGGCATTCACTCCTACCTGTCGTATCTGCGCGACCGGTTGCTAGTCGCCCGAGAGTTACTGACCGAGTCGGGAAGTTGCTTCGTTCAGATCGGCGATGAAAATGTACACCTCGTGCGTTCAGTAATGGACGACGTTTTCGGCGCCGAGAATTTCGCAGGTCAGATTCTCTTCTACAAGACCAGTTCCGAGAGCACTGCCGCCCTACCTGGCGTCGTCGACACGTTACTTCTTTATGCAAAGAGACGGGATCAGCTTAAATTCCGTCCCATGCGAGTTGCGAAGACGCCAGGTGGCCGAGGGGCGAAACAGTATACTAAGATCGTCGACTCACACATGCAAACGATCGTCAATATGTCAAATGACCAGATCAATGGCACCGAGCCGATCCCGACAGGTTGGCAAATCTGTCGTCTTGGTCCATTGACTTCAATGGGTGCCCAGCCAGCCCGCAGTGGATCGTATATCTTCCAGGGAGTCTCATACCCATGCCCAGCCAATCGTCACTGGAGCTACAATCCGGCCCCCGGGGCAGAAATGGACAGGCTAGCTAAGCTTGGGAGAATCCGACCCTCGGGGAAGTCTCTGGCGTCCGTCCTTTTGTTTGATGACAACCCCATGAGTGATCTTGATAATGTTTGGCTAGATACGGGCACGGGCTCCTTTACTGAAGATCAAATTTATGTTGTTCAGACTGCACAGAAAGTCGCCCAGCGATGCATCCTGATGTCTAGCGATCCTGGCGATCTAATCCTGGACCCCACGTGCGGCTCGGGAACTACCGCGTACGTCGCCGAGCAGTGGGGGCGACGCTGGATCACCATAGACACCTCACGGGTGGCGCTTGCCCTGGCGCGGCAGCGACTCATGGGCGCTAAGTACCCGATGTACCTGCTCGCCGATAGCGACAAGGGCAAGCAGAAGGCCAAGAAGGAATTTGGCACCGAGCCGACGGGCGGCGCGACTAATGACATCAGGCGCGGATTTGTTTACGAACGTATGCAGCACATCACGCTCAAGTCGATCGCGAATAACCCCGACATCGTCGAGGGGATGTCCCGCGAGCAGATCGACGCGGCAATCAAGAGGCATGCCGACTTCGAGACGCTCTACGACAGGCCCTACGAGGACAAGAATGTCGTGCGGGTCAGCGGCCCGTTCACCGTCGAGAGCCTGAGCCCCCACCGCTCGCTCGCGTTCGCTGGAAACCCCGACGACGCGCCCCGCGGGACCATCAGCGAGCAGGACGCAGCCGAGCAGCCGAACGCGCAGAACTTTGAGCAGTCGATTCTCGACAACCTCAAGCGCGCCGGCATCCAGAACGGCAAGCGCCAGGAGCGCATCGAATTCGAGTCGGTGGATCCCTATGCGGGTCAATACATTCAGGCTGTCGGCGTCCGCAAGGACTCCGGCGCCGACCACGCGGTGCGGGTCGGCATCGCGGTTGGCCCGCAGTACGGCACGGTGAGCCAGAAGTTCGCCCGCGACGCGGTCAAGGAGGCCATCGCGGCTAAGGACATCGACCTGCTCTGTGTGTTGGGGTTCGCGTTCGACGCCTCGACGCACGAAGTGACCGAAGCCGATGGCGTCACCGTCGACACCTCCAGCGTCGGCTTCGCGCAGGTGGAGGACGAGCGGTCGTTCGGCCGCATCAAGCTGCTGCTCGTGCGCATGAACGTTGACCTGCTTATGGGCGAGGACCTCAAGAAGACTGGCGCCGGCAACCTTTTCACCGTCTTCGGCGAGCCCGACATCGACCTGCGCCACACCGACGACGGCAAGCTCGTCGTGGAACTGCGTGGCGTCGACGTCTACGACCCGACCACGGGTGAGGTGCGATCGAACGACACCGACAAGATCGCCCTCTGGATGATCGACACGAACTACAACGGCGACTCCTTCTTCGTTCGCCACTGCTACTTCACCGGCGGCGGCGACCCCTACAAGCGCCTCAAGACTGCTCTCAAAGCCGAGATAGACCCCGACGCCTGGTCGTCGCTCTATGACACCATCTCTCGACCCTTCGACCTGCCAGCGACGGGTGCGATCGCGGTCAAGGTCATCAATGATTACGGCGACGAAGTGGTCAAGGTCCTTGAGGTCAGTTCGTAACGAGTCGATGGGATTGTCGTGACCAAGCTGTCGTCCCTGTTGGATCAGGTGGACTCGGGCACCATGTTGCTGCCGGAGTTCCAGCGAGGCTACGTCTGGAACCGCGATCAGGTCCGCGGGCTCATGCGGTCGCTCTATCGCGGTTATCCCGTCGGTGCCCTGCTGATCTGGGAGACGGAGCCGAGCGCGTTCGATGTTCGCGGGCCTGCCGCACCGCACGGCGGCGTTAAACAGCTACTTCTCGACGGGCAGCAGCGCATCACGACGCTGTACGGAGTAGCGCGCGGCAAGCCGCCAGCCTTCTTCGAAGGAGACGCCAACGCCTTCACGGGCCTCCGCTTTAACCTCGACACCGAGGTCTTCGAGTTCTACGCCCCGTCGAAGATGAAAGACGATCCACTGTGGATTGACGTCACTGGTGTTTTTGACAAAGGACTCGCTCCGCACATCGCGCGACTGAACGCTGACCCGGCTACTACGGCCAACTTCGCAACCTACGTGGACCGCATCAACCGGCTGCAGTCGATCCGCGACCGCGACTTCCACGCGGAGAAGATTACCGGTGCGGAGATGACGATCGACCACGTCGTAGACATCTTCAACAAGGTCAACTCCGGTGGTACCAAGCTGTCTAAAGGTGATCTGGCGCTCGCCAAGATCTGCGCCGACTGGCCCCAGGCCCGGACACAACTCCGACAGCGTCTCACCACCTGGCAGGATGCCGGGTACAACTTCACCCTCGATTGGCTGCTGCGCAACGTCAATGCCGTCGCGACGGGTCGTGCGCAATTCGACCAACTCGACTCGGTTGCCAGCGCGGACTTCGCGAAGGCATTGGATCAGGCGACGGAGTACGTCGGCGGATTCCTTGACCTCGCGGCCGGACGGCTCGGACTCGACCACGATCGAGTGCTCATGGGCCGCTACGCCATCTCCGTTATCTCGCGCATGCAACACCTCTTTGGGGGTCTGGGCGACGCAGCCACACAGAACCGGATCCTGTACTGGTACATACACGCCGGACTCTGGGGCCGCTTCACCGGCTCCACCGAGACCGTGCTCGCGCGCGACTACGAGATCGGGCAGACGCACGGTATCGACGGCCTCATCGACGAGTTGGAGCGCTGGCGCGGCGGCAACCTGCGTGTCGGGCCACACGACTTCAACGCTTTCGGGATGGGCTCGCGCTTCTACCCCCTGCTGTACCTCATGACCAGGGTGCTCAGAGCGCGTGACCTGGGCAACGGCATCGAGCTGAAGAAGCAGATGCTCGGCCATCTCTCAGCCTTGCAGGTCCACCACATCTTCCCCAAGGCCCAGTTGTACGAGCGGGGTTACAGCCGCGGCGAGGTCAACTCCGTGTCGAACTTCTGCTTTCTGACCACCGCGTCGAACCTGGCGATCAGCAGCCGCAGACCACAGGAGTATCTGCCCGAGATCGAGCGGGACCACCCCGGCGCGCTGGCCAGCCAATGGATCCCGCAGGATCCGCAACTTTGGAGACTGGATCGCTACTCGGACTTTCTGAAGGAGCGACAGCGACTTTTGGCCGACGCCGCGAACGAGTTTCTCGATGGTCTGCGTGCCGCGTCGACCACTGGTACCCACGAGACGCTGCCGCGGATCACCGTGGCCGACACCGCATCGGACGATGACGAGCTGACGGCCGTCCGGGCGCTCTGCGACGAGCTCGTCGCGAGGGGGATGGCGACGCCCAACATGGACGTCGAGATCGTCGACCCGACGACGGGACAGGCCGTCGCTGTCGCCGAGGCGTTCTGGGAGCAGGGCCTGCAGGTGGGCCAAGGTCAACCGGTGGTTCTAGAGCTGGACCCCGACCCCGTCGGGATGACGCGAATGGAAGAACTCGGGTTCAACGTCTTCACGTCGGTCGACGCCCTGCGTAACTTTGCCCAACGGCGCGGCCAGGAGGCGTCGGGCGAGGGTGTCGACGACCCCGTGACGCCCTCCGAAGACCGCCCCGCAGAGGCGGGGCCTACGGCGGACGACATGCCCGACGAAAAGGCGATCCGGGCACAGTTCGGCAACGCCATGCGGGACGTCTACGTACGGTCCAAGAAGGAGGCCGGCTACACCGCGAGCGGCTTCCTGGGGATGTTGCAGAGGCATGGCGCCTTGGAAACCGCACGTCGCCTGCTCGCGGCGCCGCACATCTCCGACGGGTATACGGCCCTCTACGAAGTGGGCCGATTGGACCTGACGGTCGAGAACGTTGTGCTGCAACCGGAGTTCGAGTCACTGTTCTCCGACGAGGAACGAGAGACCGCCCAACGCCGGCTTGCCGAGTTCGACTTCACACCGAAGCGTTGACATGCCCACCTACACGCCCAGTCAGAGCGAGGCGATCGCCTGCGTCGAGGAGCCCCTGCAGATCATCGCGTGCGCCGGATCTGGCAAGACGCAGGTCATCTCCCAGCGGATTGCCGACCTTCTTGCCAGTGGTCGCGCGGAGCCGCGCAATATCGTGGCGTTCACGTTCACCGAGAGGGCCGCAGCGGAGCTTAAAGACCGCATCGTCCATCTCGTTGAGGAGGCCGGAACATCGACCGTCGGCCTGGCAGAGATGTTCATCGGCACAATGCACGGATATTGCCTGGATCTCTTGCAGCGCAATGTCCCCGAGACCTTCAAATACAACGTGCTGACCGACATCACAGCCCGGCTGCTCGTTGATCGCAACTCGCGCCAGTCGGGCCTGACGACCTGCGAGGCGGTCGTCAACGGCACCCCGAAGAAGCTTCGCCGGTTCGTGAACTCGCGCCTCTACCTCAGCGCCCTCGGCATCTTCCGCGAAGACGACGTGGATCAGAACCGTGTGCCGTCGAGTTTCAAGATGGCATTCGAGGCCTACACCCACCTGCTGCGAACCAAGGGCTACCTCGACTACACGGCGATGATTCAACTTGCCGTCGAGATGCTCGAGAACCTCGACCCCGAAGATGACGACAGCATGGCTCAGGCCCTCCACGGCTACGTCCGGGACGGAGTCAAGTTCCTTGTCGTCGACGAGTATCAGGACGTCAATCCCCTGCAGGAACGGCTGATCCGCGCACTGACCCAGTTCGGCGCCAACCTGTGCGTCGTCGGCGACGACGACCAGACGATCTACCAGTGGCGTGGCAGCGAGGTCAGCAACATCATCACCTTCGCCCGTCGTCATGCCAGCGTGCGCCAGGTCACGCTCGACGATAACTTCCGCTCCAGCCGGGGTGTCGTCGAGCTGGGCCGCTCCATCGCCGAGACCATCCCGGTTGGGGATCGGTTAGCCAAGCGGATGGTTGCTTCAGGGCATCAGGAGTGGGAGCGCGGCGACCTGCTCGCACTGGACTTCGGCACCGAGAACGATGAGGTTCGCTGGATCTGTGACCGGATCGAAGGCCTGCGAGGAGTCTCGTTCTGTGACTCGCCGTCGGCGACGCCACGAGGACTGTCCTGGTCGGACTGCGCCGTGCTCTATCGATCTGTGTCCGCGGACGCTGGTCCGCTCGTGGATGAACTCCGGCGACGCGACATCCCATTCGTCATCAAGGGTCTCAATAGGCTCTTCGACTCCCCGGAGGTCGCGGCCGTCGTCAACATCTTCGATTACATGGTGGAGACGATCTCCGCAGCAGGCTTGCGCACGGCCTGGGAAACAGCCGAGCTCATCCCGACCAGCGGCTCCTGGGATGCAGCCGTTGCCGTCCTCGACACCGGCCGCGACTTCGAGCGCGGGCAGCGGTGGGGAATCTACAACATCCAACGCGTCTACCTCGACTTCCTCGAAGCACTCGGCATTCGCGAAGACAACTTGCCCGGCCAGCGCGAGCGCCGCGAATTGGCGTTCTACCAACTCGGCAAGTTCAGCCAGGTCATCTCTGATTTCGAGGAAATCCACTTTTCGTCCACGCCGGCCGAGAAGTATCAAGCCTTCGCCAAGTGGCTGCAGTACCAGGCGCCGGACTATTACGCGGACGTCGATGACGATGTGGGGTACGCGACGCCCGACGCGGTGACGATCTCGACGGTCCACCAGGCCAAGGGCATGCAGTGGCCCGCGGTTTTCGTCCCCTGCTTGCGCCGCAATCGGTTTCCGTCCAAACGGCAGGGCGGGCTCAACGTATTCCACGTCATTCCCGAATCCGCGATACCGGGAGCGGATCGCTACAAGGGAACTCGCGACGACGAGGCTCGACTCTTCTACGTGGCGATTACCAGAGCGCAGAAATACCTCCACATCACCTACTCGCCGGGGGCTGGAAAGTTCTACGGCAAGCGGTCGGAGTTCTTCGACCACTGCACTCGCCACTCCTTGGTCAGCACTCGCGACCCTGGGCTCCCTGCCGGCGGACGACTCACTCCACAGCCCAAGGTCGAGGCCGCCCAGATCACGTTGTCGTTCTCGGAGCTGAAGTACTACTTCGAGTGCCCATACCAGTTCAAGATGCGCTTTCTCTACGGCTTTAACGCACCGTTGCACGAAGCGTTGGGGTACGGCAAAGGTCTGCACGATGCCCTGTCCGAGGTGCACAAGAGGGCCATCCACGGCGATCTCGTCACGGTGTCCTCGGCGAAGGATCTCGTCGACAGGCACCTGCACACGCCATACGCCTACCCGGAGCTACGCAAGCAGTTGGAGCGCTCCGCCATTGACGCTGTGGCGCGCTACCTGACCACTCACGGTGACGAGTTGGCTCTCACCCTGCACTCCGAGCAACCGATCCAAGTGCATCTTGGTGACGGAGTGGTGGTTGACGGCCGGGTCGACCTGATCCGCCGCCTCGACACCGACGAGGTGTCGATCGTGGACTTCAAGTCGACCGACCGCGCGCAGCAAGAGGAGGTCACCCGCGACCAACTCCACATCTACGCCGTCGGATATCAGGAGCTGAAGGGCGAGCGCGCCGACCTCATCGAGGTGCTCAACCTCGACCCCGGCGCCAAGAGCACCCGCGAGCAGGTCGACGACGCGCTGCTCACTTCGATCCGCGACCGGATTCAGGCCGCAGGCACTGCCCTTCGCGAGAACGATTTGCCGCGCCACGTCTCGTGGTGCGGGGCGTGCGAGAGCTGCGACTTCGTCGCCCTTTGCCGTCCGCGGGAGAGCAACCAGCGAGATGGAGCCGAACGTGAGTGACGTGACAGACCTGATAGCCCAACGGGTTGAGGGCACCTCAGGCCTCTCGGACGATGCGAAGCTCCTGATTCTCGCCGCACTCAAAGGCGATGCCGCCCTCACCGACCTTGACGGTTTCACTCCGCAGACGCCAGCGCCCCCGCGGGCCATGGAGCACGAGCCTGCAGGGGCCTTCCTGCGCAGCATCACGGTCGAGGCCTTTCGAGGCATCGGCCCGAGCGCGACCCTGCACTTGAAGCCCGGGCCGGGCCTAACGGTCGTCGCGGGCCGCAATGGCTCGGGAAAGTCGAGCGTTGCTGAAGCGCTTGAAGTCGCCCTGACCCGCACGACCTACCGGTGGACCGGCAAGTCGAGCGTGCGGTGGGCCGAGGGATGGCGAAATCTGCACTCCGAGGCCGCGCCCAGCATCAAGGTCGCCCTCGCTGAGGAAGGGCAGGGTGCGACACACATCAAAGTCGACTGGCCGAACGGCGCGGACGTCTCCGCCGCGAACGTTCGCCTGCAGCGCCATGGGCAGAAGCAGGAGGAGGGACTGGAGTCCCTGGGCTGGTCAGCGGCGTTGGAGACGTACCGGCCGATGCTCAGCTACGACGAACTGGGCTCGGTCTTGGCGGCCGGGCCGAGTCGGCTCTATGACGCGCTGTCACGGGTGCTCGGCCTCGATGAGATCTCGGAGGCAATCGCCAGACTCGAGTCACACAGCAAGGCCCTCAACTCCGCCGGAACCGAGTTGGCGCAAATGAAGAAGCAGCTCCTCGCCGACCTGGAAGCCATCGATGACGCCAGGGCGACGCAAGCCATCGAGCTTCTCAGACCGAACACGTCCCGTCTGGCCGAACTCGCCGTTCTCGCCACGGGGACCGACGAATCCGCGGATGCCACCTCAGCCGCGCTTCGTGGTGTCCTTGCCCTCACGCTGCCGGAGAGTGCCGACCAGGAGGCAGATCGCCTGCGCCGGGCTGTCGAAGCGCTCGCGGCGGTCAGCGAAAGCCACCTCGAAGTGCTTAGTCGTCAGGTCGCTGTCTGGGACGCAGCCCTCGCGCTGCACGAGGACGGCGGAGACACGCTCTGCCCGGTGTGTGAGGTGGGACAGTTAGACGGCCCCGCCACCCAGCGCATCCATCGCGAGCGCGAGGTCTCCCGCGCTCGCTTGCGCGAGCTGAACACGTGCACAAGCGATCTGGCGCGTGCCAGGACAGCCGCGCGCGACCTCGTCAAGCCGCTCCCACCCGCCCTCATTGGACCTCTGCCGAGCGCCCTCGACGTCGCGCACACGCGAACAAGGGAGTGCTGGCGCCAGTGGGCTGCGCACCCCGAGGGCGACCTGCCGCTGGCGGAGCACCTCCTCGCCTGTCTGCCACCAGCGCGAGCTGCCTTGCTCGAGCTGAAGCAGGCCGCCGCCGCTGAGCATGAGCGCCTCGACACCGCATGGTCCGCTATGGCGATTCGCCTCGCGACCTTCGCGGATCGGAGCACGGAGTGGGAGCAACAGAAGGACCATGCCTATGCCGCCAGAGCCGCAGTGAAGTGGCTGAAGGACCACGACACCGCTCTGAAGAACGAACGCATCGCCCCCATCTCGGCCAAAGCGGCACAGGTGTGGGACTTCCTGAGCCAACGCAGCAATGTGACGTTCGAAGGGCTGGCACTTGCGGGAACGACAACCAGGCGCAGGGTCGAGATTCAGTCCCGCGTCGACGGTCAGCCGAGTGGGCTCACGGTGCTCAGCCAGGGGGAGCTGCATGCCCTGGCGCTCGCGCTGTTCCTTCCGCGAGCGGCCCTGCCACAGAGTCCTTTCCGGTTCGTCGTCCTCGACGACCCCGTGCAGGCAATGGATCCTTCGAAGGTCGACGGCCTCGTCACTGTGCTAACAGACCTGGCCAAGACCCGCCAGGTCGTCGTCTTCTCTCATGACGACCGGCTGGCATCGGCCGTACGCCGCGGTGCGCTCGAGGCCACCATCGTCTCCGCGACCAGGGACGAGGGCTCTCGAGTCACCTTCGAGACCACCAGGGATCCTGCCACCCGGTACCTCCATGATGCCCTGGCCATGGCCAAGGATCAGCAACTTCCCGAGAACACCCTGAGAAGACTCCTGCCCACCATGCTCCGCCTCTCTCTCGAGGCGGCAGCGCGCGATCGGTACTTCACCGCCCGGCTGAGTCGCGGCGACCCGCACGCCGATGTGGAGACCACGTGGAACTCGGTGCATCGAACTGGGCCTCGCATCGCCCTGGCCCTCTATGAGCAAGAGCGCTCGCTCGACACCTGGCTCGACAAGGATCACGAACGCCGCCGTGTCCTCGGTATCTGCACGTCGGGTGCTCACGGCAGCCTTCGAGGCAATCTCCTCGATGCCTGCCACGCGACTGCCCGTGTCCTCGAAGACGTGAAAGCGGGACGCCGTTGACACCGCTTCTAGAGCAGGCGGAGTGGCTGCTCGGGAACCCATCGATCCCAGCCCAGCACCGCGGTCGTGCCGCGTGCTGGCTAGCCCGTGCAGCGTTCGAAGAGGCCGTTGGCGACCTCTTGCTCGCTAATGGCAACGACCCAGGCTCGGCCTCGATGCGCACAAAGCTCTCCTGCTTGGAGGCCGCCTACTTCACCGCCCGTCCCGACCTGGCAGCCCAGGCGGAGTACGCCTGGGCGCTCCTCTCCCGCGCCTCGCACCAACATGCCTACGAGCTCTCGCCTACCGCGGCGGAATGCCGTCATCTCATCCAACTCGTCAATGTCCTGATCTCAACAACGTCCGCGACATCTCGCACCTAGGGGCGCTCCTTGGCAGTTGTCGACAAGTGGAATCGACCAGCCAGGGGGTCCCCTTAACTCCGTACTCTGCCGCGGGCGCGATCGCGGGCCTGCTGACGCAGTCCAGTCCGCACCTCATCGTGGACGGTGGTCGACGTCTGCTCGGCCGTCTCCACGGACGCGACGAGTGCATAGCGGACCGTGTCGCCAGCGCGGAGGCGTTGAGCGTCGTCCATGCACTCAATGTGGATCGGAAAGGTGCTGTCAGCACCAAATACCATCGCGCGGGTGCCCTGGACGATCTCGTGCTGAAGGCTCCCTCGTCTGACCGAGTTGTGCTCGGCGTCGATCCGGGCCCCGCCCGCGAGCTGTGTGTCCGGCGTAGCAAAGTACACCTTGGCGCCACGGTACCGGTTGAGCTGGCCGACGGTGGGGGCCATGTAGGCGAGGGTGATAGTGAAGCGGTGCCACTCCGCGCGTGCGCGAAGCGAGGGCGGCAGTGGCAGCTCGTAGGTGTGGCGTTGGTCGCGCGCAATCAGTCCCCCACTGACCAGCACCGCTCTGTTCGTGGCTGCGATCCCGAGTCGGCCGGTGTCGAGCCGGCCGTAGCCCAGGAGCGCGGTCAGGTGGCGGCGGGCCAGCTGGTTGGTGAGGCCGAGTTCACGGCGGAGTCGTGCTTCCCATTCGCCCCAACTGCTGGCGTGGACGAGAAGAGCTCTCGCGAGCAGCGGATGGTACAGCGGGTCCGGCAGCTGCGCGTCGTCGGCGTCGTCGGAGCCGGCTTCGAGGATGTCTAGCAGGCGGCTGGCTTCGCGGGTCACCAAAGCGGTTGCGTTGCTCGTGCCGACAGTGAAGAGGGTGCTGTTCGTTGCGCCCGCTCGCCCAGGGGCGGCTACTCGCAGACCCGGCCCGCTCGTCGCGGTCTGAGCCAGTTCCACTTCGACGGCTTCCTGCCCATGGGGCGGCGTCACAGGGCGGGCATAGAGCGCCCTGCCTCCGATGTGGTGCAGGTCGGGCTTGACCGAGCGGTCGACGCCGGGTCCGGTCGCGCCGTAGTGAGCTGGGCCGTCCTGGTGGGTGATGTCCCAGGCTGTGTCTGGTACGTCGATGTCGCCGAAGTTGTCGCTATGGGTAGCGCCAATGGTGAGTGCGTTGAGGGCGTCCCCTGGAGGGAGGATGCCACGCACTAGCACGGCGTCGTAGACGGACCGGATCACGGCGGATCGTGCGGACTCGTCGCTGCTCATGGCCTCGGCCGGGATGGTGACCGGGCCGAGGTGGTTGCCTGCGCTGACTATGAACAGCAGGTTGTAGGAATGGGCCAGCCAGTCGAGTAGCCGCCCAACAGGGCTCATCCTGCGCACGAGCGCTCGCGCTTGCGCGCCGATTGAGAGATTGATGATGCGCACGCTCGGCGCAACGGGATCCCGACCGGCCTCTCCCTCGATGATTCGCTTGACTGCGCGGTGGAGTAGATCGGTGAGCAGCCGGTCCGGGATCATCTGCTCGTGTCCTGCCACGAATTCGTGGGGTCGCATGATAGGCCGCACGTACAGTGGCCGTTCAAGCGGTTCGCTGTCTGCGGAGAGGTCGCCGTGGATGATTAGCGAAGCCATCGCAGTGCCGTGATGGCGCGCTGCGAGCGGGTAGTTATCGCCAAGCTCATCGGGGTCATCGACTACCAGCCGGCCGGCAAGAGCGTCGTGGTTGGAAAAGGGCAGTCCGTCCAGTAAGGCGACCCTGGGCAGGCCCGCGGTGCGTTCTCCGGGTGGCAGGCAGGCCTCGCTGACCGGTTCTGAGGTCGGAGGTGCCACGCTCATAGGAGTGAACGGGCTGACGAACATGACTTCGTCCGTGGTCAGCAGTCGGATCGACTCAGCCCCGTCGGCCAATAGCGAGTGAACCTGCTGTATCGGCAGCTCCGCGAGTAGGGCGTGGTAGCTAATGTCGCTGATCTGGGAGCGGTCGAGCACACGCCCGCCACTGCTGGAAATGACCTGCTCGACGTGCGCCTGTGCGGTTGTGCGCTGCTTGGAGTCGCGGCGGAACCACAGCTCAACTTCGACCATCACGGTACTGACGGACTGGCCGATTATGTCGAGCCTCTCCTGCCACAGATCGCGCAGGCCAGTCTCTCGGATGCGGTCCTCGGGCCCCCAGCGTCGGATCGCGGAGAGCTGCTCGAACGCAGTCTTGAACTTTCCCAAGCCGTAGGCGAACGACGCTGACGGGTCTGCTTGCCAGTCTTTGAAAAGACGAAGGAGTTCGTCAAGCGCTTTGGCGTTAGACATCGTCAAATACAGGGAGTGCTGAACGGGCTTGTCTGTGCGGCCACTCTCGGAGTCGATCATGTGGAAGTCGTCGTCAGGGTCGCATGGGTCCCCGATCAGCTCGGATAGGAACTCCAGTCCCTCGATCCCGTCAGTCGCGTTGCGGAAGTCCTTGACGCTGCCGGCGAGGTCGAAGACGACCACCAGAGCCGGGTCGACCTCGTCGGGTGCATCAGGGGAAAGACGTGCCCGCTTTGCGTCGAACGCTGCCCTTAGCTCGCCGAACTGCGGAGTAAGCCGCTCCCCCTGCCGACGTGCGCTGGGTTTGGACAAGCGCGGCAGGTTCGGGGACGGTTTTTTCGGCCGATCTACCACCGTTGGCGACCCGAACGCCAGGAGTGGCCGAGGTTCCGCTGTCACCCCGCAGCCTGATCTCGTCTGTGCTCAAGCCGTTCCTGGACGATGCGCCGAAGGTTGCTATCGGGGAGTTCCAGCACGGCTCTGCGGCGCACATCCAAGGCGAACTCTTCCAGTTCGGAGAAGCTTGCTCCCGCGAGCTTGTCCGCCAGGGTGCGGGGGGCGAATCCGAGGTCGCCACCCAAGCGGGCGGCGAGGCGTTCCAGGAAACGGGTCGCCTGTGCACGGCTGGGCGCTTCGAGTTCAGCGCGGATCTGGAAGCGTCGCCATGCCGCCCGGTCGAGAAGTTCGCTGTGGTTAGTCGCTCCCACCAGCAGCACATGCGGAGGAAGCTGGTCGATCTGGAGCAGCAGAGTCGAGACAACCCGCTTAATCTCACCGGTCTCGTGCTCGTCTGATCGTTCTTTGGCGATGGTGTCGAGTTCGTCGAAGAACAGCACACAGCGGCGGGTGCGGGCGAACTCGAAGGCGTTGTCGAGCCGTGCGGCGGTCTCGCCCAGGAAGCTGGACACGACCCCTTCGTAGCGGATGACGTAGAACGGCAGCATCAGCTCCGAGGCGATGGCCTCAGCGACGCTGGTCTTGCCGTTGCCCGGCGGGCCGGACAGCAGCAGCCGATTGCGGGGCTCGATCCCGTAGCTGCGCAGCAATTCGGCGCGCCTCTGCTCCTCGATCAACTCCGTGACCACTCGGTGCGGGACCGGAGCAAGCTCCAACTCGTCCAAGCGGCGATGAGGGACGATATCTTGCACCAGGTCACGCATCGCTGCGGCGCGATCATCACGCGCGACACTCTGTCCGGTCGTCGTGATCAGCTCGGACAGGCGGTCTGCGACCAGGTGGTGCTGGTTGGCTCGCTCCTCAGCGATGACCGCCTCGACGAGCACGCGGAAACGGTCCCGATCGCCACGGCGCTCGGCCTCAACCAGATCTAGGAGCAGGTCTGCGCGCGCCATAGCCCGCCTCCCTCGGTCGCCACGATCATGTCTTGTAGCCTATCGTCGGCCACTCTGAACCTGGCGAGCCTCGCCGACCCTCTGCATCGCCACGTTGTCCCTGATCTGGGCAGCAACTCGAGGTCGGTCGCTGATCCCTTTCCCCTCATCGCCCTTCGCAAGGTCACCGAGGCTCAGGGCCGGCCACCTCGCCCCAGGGCCTCGGCTCCGCGCCACCGAGCGGTATCGTCCACCCCCGGATCGCCTCGGACTACCCTGACAACGTCATTGCGGCCCGACGGGCTTCCACCAGGGACACGCCCCCACCCGCACGAGCTACTTCGTGCTGCCTGGGGTTCCGTCCGTGTATCTGCTTCGCTCGTCCGCGCAGGGCCTGTCTGCCCTGGAGGCCCACCTTGCCGAGCGGTTGGCCGAGCAGATGTCGATCCAGACGGGTGCCCGGCCGTCGCCGGGTGAGCAGCGGTCGTGGTCGCGCAGCATCCCGCAGCTTCGGGCCGACCTCATCGACGCCGGCCTGGGCGGCGTCGAGATGCTCCTGGAATACCAGCTGCCGCTGACGAGCAAGCGCGCCGACGTCGTCCTCGCGGGGACGCACCCGCGCACCGGCGACCCCTCCTACGTCGTCCTCGAGCTCAAGCAGTGGAGCGGCGCGAGCAGCTTCGAGGACAACGACACCCTCGTGCGCGTGGACCAGTACGGCGACCGCGGCGTGCTCCACCCCGCGGTCCAGGTCGAGGGGTATGTCGAGCATCTCGCCGACTTCACTTCGGCGCTGGCGGATCAGCCGCACAGCCTCGTCGGCGCCGCCTACCTGCACAATGCGACCGACCTCGCTGTCGAAGACCTCCTTGCCCGCCCGGCGACGGAACACGGGCGGTTGTTCACCGGCCAGCGACGCAGCGACTTCGTCGACTACCTGCGAGAACACCTCGCGACCGGCAGCGGCGCCGACGCGGCCGACCTGCTCGTGCGCAGCGCCACCGCCCCGTCGCGCAAGCTGCTCGCCGTCGCCGCGGACGAGGTCCAGCACCGCGAACAGTTCGTGCTCCTCGACGAGCAGCGCGCCGCCTACGAGCACGTCCTCCACGCCGTCCACCGCGCCCGCCACGCCAACCAGAAGACGGCCGTCATCGTCACCGGCGGCCCCGGCAGCGGCAAGTCCGTCATCGCCCTCTCCCTCATGGGCCAGCTCTCCCGCGAGGGTCGAACCGTCATGCACGCCACCGGTTCTCGCTCCTTCACCCAGACCCTGCGCAAGGTCGCCGGTCGGCGCGCACCGCGCGTGCAGAAGCTCTTCGGCTACTTCAACTCGTTCATGACGGCCGAGCCGAACAGCCTCGATTGCCTCATCCTCGACGAGGCCACCGCCTGCGAGACCTCCGTCAACCGCTACACGCGCAAGGAGCTTCGCGCCGCCGGGCGCCCCCAGGTCGACGAACTCCTCTCCGCGGCACGGGTTCCGGTCTTCCTCCTCGACGAGCACCAGGTTGTGCGCCCGGGGGAGCGCGGGACCGCCGACGACATCGCCGCGCACGCCGAGGCGTTGGGCCTGCGGGTGGAGCGCATCGCGCTGGACCAGCAGTTCCGGTGCGGCGGCAGTCGCCTGTATGTCGAGTAGGTGCTGCGCTTGCTCGGGCTTGCCCCCGGTGGGCCGGTCGCCTGGAGGGGTGACGACGGGTTCGAGGTGTCGGTCGTGGACTCGCCTGGTGCGATGGAGGCGCAGCTCGCGCGGCTCAACGGCGACGGCGCGACGGCCCGGATGGCGGCCGGCTACTGCTGGCCGTGGAGCGACCCGCGCCCGGACGGCACGCTCGTGCCCGACGTCGTCATCGACGGCTGGGCCCGTCCGTGGAACCTGCGCGGCGACCGCGGCATCGGCGGCGCCCCACCCTCGGCGCTGTGGGCCACCGACCCGGCGGGCTTCGGGCAGGTCGGCTGCATCTACACCGCTCAGGGCTTCGAGTACGACCACGCCGGCGTCATCATCGGCCCCGACCTCGTTTGGCGCGACGGGCGCTGGGTCGTCGTGCGCGCCGCCAACCGTGACCCCGACTTCCGCAATCGCGCCGCCGTCGACGACCGGCAGGTGGATCGCCTCATCCGCAACGTCTACAAGGTGCTGCTCACCCGCGGCATGCGCAGCGTCCGCATCTACTCCACCGACCCACTGACCAGAGACTTCCTGCGTTCGCTGATGCGCGCGTAGGAGCCGGAATTCCGGCACCCACCAACCGAACACCTACGGATCGACAGGCTTCTTCGAGACATGCCTCCCCCGTGACAAGCAACGGGCAGGCATGCCAAAACTAGGGCCGCCCGGACGCACCCCCAGGGAACTTGCATCAGCAGCCTGAGAGGCCGATAGTTGCATGTACATGCTGTACATAGAGGAGCGTACGATGCCAGTCGCCGAATACGACACCGTCACGGAGGCCCGCAAGGGTTTCAAGTCCATGCTCGATGTCGCCCAGGACGGCGGAACCGGGCTCGTCCACCGTGATGGGCGCACGTTCGCGCTCGTCTCGACCGAGTTGCTGCATCCTGCGCTGCTTGCGGCGGTCGGGGTCACGCCCGAGGTGTTCTTCGAGGATGGCGGCGTCGGTATCGCGCTACCCGGTGCCCCGTTCGCTGCCGAAGGGGAGAACCTCCAAGAGGCCGCCGCCGATCTCGTCGAGGCACTGCGTGAATACGCCGAGGACTGGGCAGGGCTCCGAAACGTTCCGAACCACAATCGCCTGCAGCACCTGGTGGCTCTCGTCGACGTCTCCAGTGACCAACAACTGATGGACTGGCTCACCGGGGAGTCGGCTGCGTGACGTGGCCCGCCGCCAGCCGCAAAGACCACCTGCGCTTCTGTGAGAACGAGGGCTGGCAGGAGGTTGGTCGCGCCACCGGTGGGCGCGTCAACCACTACCTCACCTTCCAGCTCCCCTTGCCGGACGGGCGCGTCCTGCGCACTCGCATCTCTGACCCACCGAACAAGGACACCTACGGCGCAGGCCTCTGGAAACGCATACTGCGCGACCAACTCGACGTCGATGAGGCCGCGTTCTGGGCGTGCGTGCGCGACAACGTGCCGCCCCCGCGCGGCATGCCGACCCCTGAGCGGGAGAGCATCCCCGTGGACCTGTATCGGTTGCTGATCGGCAAGGCCGGGCTGTCCGAGCGCGAGGTCAGCGCCATGACCCGAGACGAGGCCATCACCGCGGTGGCGACCTACTGGAGCCGCGGGGAGTGAGGCTGTCAAGCTCGCGGCCGAATCCGACCGGACGTGGCTCGCGGCGGTGACCTGATCACCGGCCCGCGACCTGTCGTACCCCGTCGCTAGGGTGAGCCGCAGTCGAGCCAGGGGGCACTGAATGTCGCAGGGGCAGAGTCAGGCACGAGTGATCAGGGCCTGGCGGGACATGGAGCTGTTCTCGCCGCAGACGGTCAAGAAGGCCAACCCCGGCGATGGCACGGCCCCGTCCGTCGACTGGCGGCCCGGGATGCCGCTGCCGTGGGAAGAGGGCACCTACCTGCAACGGCGCCCGCTCCCGCCCAGGCATGTGTGGCGGCACACCGTGTACGTGTGGATCTATGACCTCACCACCATGTACGACTGCCTCGACCACATCTACGCCGCCGCGGATGCGGTGTACGACGAGCGACCGCTTGGTCAGTCCGCCGCTGCCTGCTTCGCCGTCGACGAGCACGGGCACCTCGACCCCGAGTCCGCCGTCCTCTCCAGCGCCGCGTGGGGTCTTGGGCGGGCACTACGCGCCGATCGCCGCTCCGATCGTTGGTTCGACGAGTTCACGCAGGCGACGGCGGACTACGCGCAGACCATCAGCGAACTCGTCGGCCTGGAGGCGACCGACCCCAGCGAGCGCGGACGCGCCCTCACGCCCGAGCTGCTCATGAAGATCGGCGGCCTGACTCGCGCCGCAACCGGCCTGCCGCGCAAGCACACCTTCCGCCCGATCCCCGGTGAGATCGACGGGCCCGGCGAGCGCGACCCCCTCCCCGTCGCCACCATCGCCCGCATCCAGAGTCGCGCCGTCGACCCCGACAAGGACGACGACAGCAGCGACTTCCTCAACAGCTTCATCCTCGACGACCTCGGGCGCGCCGCCGACGCGGTCGAGGCCGGGAACGCCTCGCCCGCCCTGATGGACTACCTGGCCGGCGCCGTCGGCTGCGAGGCCGCCCAACGCACCGACACCGTCGCCCGCCCTGGCCTCACGTACCCCGAGGTCAGGCCCGCCGTGCTGCCCTACGGCCGGTGGCCCTCCAAGCCGGCCCACTCCCTGGCCACGAGCCAACAGTTGGCCGTGGACCTCTCCTTGGGCGACCTCGACGGCGGACCCGCACTGCGCTCGGTCAACGGTCCACCCGGCACCGGCAAGACCACGCTGCTGCGCGATGTCTTCGCCGGGCTCGTCGTCGAGCGCGCACGCCGCCTTGCCGACCTCGAACACCCGAGAGCGGCATTCACGGGAGAGAAGCGGAGATGGAAGGTCGGCGAGTTCATCAAAGTCGTCCACGTCCTGAGGCCCGAGTTGACGGGATTCGAGATGGTCGTCGCCTCGTCGAACAACAGGGCTGTCGAGAACGTCTCCGACGAACTCCCCGGCTCCGACGCCGTCAAAGAGCCGTGGGCGGAGGCCGACTACCTGCGCGACATCGCAACCCTCGTCCGGCGCGCCACGAAAGGGGACGAGTCAGCGCAGGCGTGGGGGATGGTGGCCGCCAGGCTGGGCAACCGGACCAACCGCCGCGCCTTCGCCAACGCGTTCTGGACCAACAAACGCGAGTGGCAGGGCGAACCCCGCACCTTCCGGCATCTGCTCGAGGAAGCAGCAGCCGGTCCGTCCACGTCCTGGGCCGATGCCGTGGGGGCCTTTCGACGAGCCCTGGGCAGGGTCGACAAACTGGCCGCCGAGGCCACGCAGGCCGAACAACGCCTCGTCCGCAACAGTGACGTTCATCGCGAGCTCCAGGAGATGGAGAGCCACCTGGCGCGGCTGACGCGGGAAGAGCCAGAGGCCGCTCAGCGTCAGCAAGAGATCGCCCGCGAATTGTTCTTCGCCACAACGAAGCACGACGAGGCTGACGCCCGCGTTGCTGAGCATCTGCGGTCCCGGCCCGGATGGTGGGCGGCGCTCACCTCCCTCGGTGCGGCTCACCGCGAATGGGACGACGCCGGTGCGCCGCTGCGGGTCGCCGCCGAGGCAGCCGCTGCCGCCCACACGCGCACGGAAAGCGCCCTGACCGCAGCCCGCGAGCGTGTGACCGGCCTACGACGCGACATCGCCCAGGCGCAGGAGCAACGAACCAGTCACCTCAAGGAGCAGCGAGAACTGGCAGCCGTGTGTGAGAGCGACCGGCAGCGCTGGGGCGCCGCCTACCCCGACGCGCACTGGCTCGAGAGCGATCGAGCCCGCGAGCTCAACGCCCCCTGGGCGGACGAGTCCCTGAACCGGGCCCGCACCGAGGCCTTCCTCGCCGGCCTGAGGATCCATCACGTGTGGTTCGAACACTGCGCCACTGGCGAGCCCGGGCAACCGTCGCTCGTTCAGTCGATGCGTGCGGCGATGGACGTCGTCCGCGGCGGCGTACCCAAAGACGTCGATCCGGCCGCCGTTCTCGCGGCGTGGCAGACCTTCTTTCTCGTCGTGCCGCTCGTGTCCACGACCTTCGCGTCGTTCGGGCGCATGTTCTCCCATCTCGGTGCGGAGTCGCTGGGGTGGGTGTTCGTCGACGAAGCCGGTCAGGCGACGCCCCAGTCCGCGGTCGGGGCGTTGTGGCGCGCCCAGCACGCCCTGGTGGTCGGCGATCCCTTCCAACTGACCCCGATCGTCACGCTCCCCGCCAAGGCGGAGGCCAATATCGCCACCGAGCACGGTGCATCGCAGGAGGCCTTGCCCTCGCGGACCTCGGTGCAAGTGGTCGCCGACCGCATCAACCCGTGGGGCACTTCGCTCGGCTCCGGTGACGCCCGCATCTGGGTGGGCACGCCGCTGCGGGTGCACCGCCGCTGTGACGACCCGATGTTCACGATCTCCAACACCGTCGCCTACGGCGGCCTGATGATCCACGGCAAGCCCGCCGCTGAACTGGGCGCAGATCCTGCCAGCCGCACCACGCCCGACGAGGTCGAGAGAGACTTGCCCGAGAGCTGTTGGCTGCACGTAAAGGCGAGCAACGGCGACGGTCACGCGCTCCGCACAGATATCGAGGTGGCTAAACGGCTCGTCCGCGACCTCTTGGACGGCACCACCCCGACGGGGGCACCCCCGGTGCCCGCGAAGGAGATCTTCGTCATTTCTCCCTTTCGCGCCATGGCGAACGCCGTCGCTCGGTTCCCCGACCTTCTGGGGCATCCAGTGGGTGCCGGCACAGTCCACACGGCGCAGGGGCAAGAGGCCGACGTGGTCGTGTTCGTCCTCGGCGGCGACCCGACGCGTCCCGGCGCCCGCACCTGGGCAGCCTCGACCCCCAATCTCGTCAACGTCGCTGCGAGCCGGGCCAAGACCCGCCTGTACGTCATCGGCGACCACCACGCCTGGGCCGGTCTGCCCCACTTCACGACCCTCGACAGCCACCTGCCTTGGCGGGCCGTCAGCCCCGCCGCAGTCTGGTGAGAATCCCTGGCACCGAGTTCACCAGAGAGACCGAGGTCGGCATGACGAACGCGTCCTCGGCCAGGATGGCGGAATGACGACCAAGGATCTCGACGAACTGGCGCTGCTGCTGGGTGGTGGGATGTCGGCGCGCTCGAGTGCGGCGCTGCCGAAGCGGGAGCAGAGCCCCACGGTCACGGTCGCCGGATTCGGCGAGCTGCGCCTCCCGCTCACGGCGGCGACGGCGAGGAGGCTCGTCGCGAAGGGCGAGGCGGCGCCGTTCGGCAAGGGCGAGGAGACGCTGCTCGACACAAGCGTGCGGCACACGTGGCACTTTCCGCGGACCGCAGTCGACGTGGACTGGCATGGCCAACTGGACGACATCCTTGACGAGGCGCGAAGAGCCCTCGCTCTGCCGGTCGGCTGTCGGTTGGAGGCCGAGTTCCACTCCCTGCTCGTCTACGAACGCGGCCAGTTCTTCGCCCAGCATCAGGACTCCGAGAAGGACGACGCGATGGTCGCCACGCTCGTCGTCGTGCTCCAAAGCCCCTCCAGCGGAGGAGAACTCGTCGTTCACGGCCCCGAGGGTCCCAGCACGTACGCGGGATCGCGGGACGCGACGACCATGGTGGCGCTCTACGCCGATGCCGTCCACGAGGTGCTGCCCGTGCGCACCGGCCACCGCGTCGCGCTCACCTACAACCTCCTGCTCCGCGGCGACACGGCCGGGCAGACCGTGGGTGGCGACGCCGTCGCCGAGGCCGAGACCCTCTTGAACAGGCACTTCACCACGGCGGTGAAACCCCGCTACGGAGGGGAGGCCGCAACTCCGACCCGCGTCGCCTACCTGCTCGACCACTCTTACACGCCGCGCGCGCTCGTCGGCGGCATGGGGCGCCTCAAGGGCGTCGACGCCGAACGCGCTGCCATCCTGCGTGAAGCCGCCGCCCGCGCCGGCTGCGAGGTGGTGCTGGCGCTGGCCGACGTGCACGAGACGCGCGACGACGGTTACGGCGGCGACGAGTCGCTCATCGACTCCGAGGTGACGATCACACACGCCCGCGCCGCCGACGGCACCGTCGAAGAGCCCGGGATCTTGCTGACGAACGCCGAGCTGACCGCCACGACCCCGTCACGGGCCCTGCGCGCCTACGCCCGCGAACACCAGGGCTACATGGGCAACTACGGCAACACCATCGACCGCTGGTATCACCGCGGAGCCCTGCTCGTTTGGCCGACCCACCTCGCGTTCGCCAACCGGGTGCGCGCCGCCCCCGCGGCCGAACTGCGCACCGCCCTGCGGCGTCTCGCCGAGCACGACGACAGCGCGACGCGCGATATCGCCGGGCTGCTGCCCATCTGGCCCGACGTCGTCAGCTCACTGGGCTACCGACACCTCGTGTCAGGTGAGCCTTCTGGCGTCAGCCACCTGTTCGCCGACGCCATGGCCCTCGCCTCCCACCTCGACGACGAGACGATGGGAGATGCGCTGCTCCACCCCTTCGCCATCGACGACCTGAGCCCGGAGGGCGCCGACAGCCTCTTGGGATTGGCGGACACGCGCGGGCCGGCCTGGACCCGCGCGCGAATCTCGCGCTGGTTCTCCCCGGAGGCGCGCCGCAGTTACGGCGGCCTAAGCGAAAACTGGGTCGAAGATCTCCCCGAACTGACCCGCGCGTTGAGGCAACGCCCCGACCTGACGTCGTTGCTGCTCCAGCAGTCGTGGGCGTGGCTGCGCCCCCAGCTCCCGTCGCAGCTGGCGGCAACCAGCACCACCACCGTCCGGAGTCGGCTCGCTGACCTGGGCAAACTCCTCGCCAGTGTGATGGGGGCCGTCGCGGAGGCCGATGGCGCCGCCGACGAAGTGCGGGCCGAGGTCATCGCGTGGTGCAGTGATGAGGCGAGCGACTCACTGCTCGATCTTCTGCTCCCGGCGCTCAACGCCGCCGGCGCGTGGCCTGCCGCCCGGATCGACAAGTCCGGCCTGCGCGACCTGGCCCGTGTCGCCAGTGACCTGCTCGAACAGCGCGCCAACAGCGCGCCGCGCGAGGTCGACGACTGGTCGATCCACCTCCCGGCCGGGTGCTCCTGCGACCTCTGCGAGAAGCTCGTGGGGTTCCTCGCTAACCCGGCCGCTCGCGTGCTCGAGTGGCCCATCGCCAAGCAAGGGCGACAGCACCTTCACCACCGCCTCGACGGCGCCGAACTCCCTGTGACCCATGTGACGCGGCGGCAGGGCAGCCCCTACGTGCTGGTGCTGCGTAAGACAGCTGACCTCTTCGAGGCCGACGCGCGCAGGCGCTCCGAGGCCGAGCAAGAGCTGCGCCGCATCGCCAAGACGTGGTGGGCGTAGGTGCCTTGCGCCAGCAGCGCGCGGCCGACGACTGGTCGATCGAGCTGAGCGCCGGGTGCGCCTGCGATGACATCGCACGGTCAGACGGCTAGTATTGATCCACTAACACCGGCTCCGCTGTTGGCCCCAAGGGCCATCATGGGCCGGTTTTCTTGTACTACCCGCGAGGCTCAGTGATGTCTACCTACGAGAAGCCCCACCTGACCTACGCCGAACAGGTGGACCGGCTGTCCCAGCGTGGTCTCGAGGTGCGCGAGCACGGCGACGCGGAGCGGGTGCTGGCTTCGGTGGGCTACTACCATCTGTCTGCCTTCATGTACCCATACCGCCAATTGCTCCCCGAGGCGGAGCAACGTCGCCAGAGCCCCGTCCACTACCGCGGCGACCGCTTCCAGACAGCGGCCACCTTCGACCAGGTCACCGCACTCTACGAAGTCGATCGTCGGCTCAGGCTTCTGTGCCTCGACGCGCTCGGGCAGGTCGAGATCGGACTGCGCACACGCGCCACGTATGTCCTGGGCGACCGGAACGCTTTCGGGCATATCGACCGATCCGCACTGGACCCGAGCGCGTGCGACAGGCCCGGGCCTCATGGTCGGACGGCGTTCGAGTTGTGGACCGACCGCTGCACGCGGCTGCAGCACGATGCACGGAATGAGGACTTCATCCGGCATGTGCTGAGCAAGTACGGAGAGCCACTGCCTGTCTGGGTGGCCGTCGAGACATTCGACTTCGGCGCACTGGTGAGGCTGCTCGGGCTGATGCGCGGGCAAGACCTGAACCACATCGCCGGCGACCTGGGAATCAAGCATGCACGAGTCCTGGTAGATGTCACCCGCGCCCTCAACCTCATCCGCAACATCTGCGCTCACCACGGGCGACTCTGGAATCGGCAGCTTGTGTACGGACTCCGGAACTATCAGCCCGCTGGGGTGAGCGAGCCTCTGCGCCATGTCGCCCGCGGAGGCGAACGCAACAAGGTCTACCCGTTCCTGGTATGGCTCGTGTACCTGACTCGACAGTTCTCTCCGGGCACGACGGTCGGCCACGCGTTGGTGCAACTCATGGAGGACCTCCGCGAAACTACTGGTCGCACACCGGAGCACGACATGGGGTTTCCTGTGGATTGGCGCCGACAGCAGGTCTGGCGAGACTAGGGGCCAGCAGGCCCGGAACCGTGACCCGCTCGGCCACAGCGGTCCCTGGAGAACGCCCACGCCCGGGCGGTGCGCGATCTACGCCGCCGGGGACCACCGCGCTTGAGGCCGAACAGGGTGACCGGCGCGCAACCGTTCCCTCACCACCTGGCGCGGCGGAACGTCGCTCTGGGTGCTTGTAGCGATGCGACTCTGACCTGACTAGGCCCCCGCCAAGACGACGCGGTTACCGTCGGGGTCGGCGAGTTGCAGGATCCGGGCTCCGCCGCCGGGTTCGGGGCCGTCGTGGTCGATGCCGGCTCGGGTGGCGTCGTCGGCCGCAGTGTCCAGGTCGCTCACCTCGAGGACGACGCACGCATGACCAGCGCGCGCCGGGTCCAGCCACACCTGCACACCGAAGCCCTCCGCAAGGTGCCATTCGAGGAGGCCGGGCATGGGGCGGGCGTCGGGCCCGCCACCGAAGAGTCCGGTGTACCAGCGCTCGGCGCGATCCACGTCCGTGACAGCCACGTTGGCGAGCAGTCGGCGAATCATGCCCTCATCCCCTCAACAGATCGGTGAACGGCGATCACCGGAGCATGATCGCGCTGGCTGCGCAAACGGCTCGCTAGACTCCTGGCTTCCGCAGCCCGTCGACGATTCGCAGGTGAGCAGTCGTGACCGAGACATCCAGCCAGGACGAGCAGAGTTACGACTTCGTCATCGTCGGGTCGGGGGCCGGCGGCGGACCGCTTGCCGCGAATCTGGCGCTCGCCGGATTCTCCGTCGCCGTGCTCGAGGCCGGATCGAACCACGAATGCGGCTACTACGACATCCCCGTCATGCAGGCCTACGCCAGCGAGGACGACAACATGGCGTGGAATTTCTACGTCTCCCACTACGACGATCCGCAGCGCGGCGCGCGGGATTCCAAGTGGGTCGCCGACCAGGGCGGCATCTACTATCCGCGGGGCAGCACGCTGGGCGGCAGCACGGCCATCAGCGCCATGGTTCACATCGGCGCTCAGGCCCGCGATTGGGACGCTTTAGCCGACGTGACCGGCGATACGAGCTGGTCCAGTGCAAACATGCGCACGATCTTCGAACGCATCGAGAACTGGGAGGGCGTCGATGCCCAACCGCTGCCCGGCGACTCCCTCGAGCAGCGCGATGCCAAGGCCCACCACGGCCGGAGCGGCTGGTTGCGCACCACCCGCGCCAACCCCGCCTTAGCGGGACGCGAGCCCGCTTTCCTCGATGTCATCAACGCCACCGAGGACACCTCCCGGCAACTCTTCTGGATTCCCGAGGACGTTTCGTTGCCTCGCGACATCAACGCCGCCGATACGCCCTCCGACTATCAGGGGATGTCGTTCATCCCGGTCGCCGCCGGCGGCGGGTCGCGCAACGGCAGCCGAGAACGGCTGCTCAGCGCCCAGCAGCAGGCGCCCGAACGCCTCACGATCATCGAGAACGCCCTCGCCAGTCGAATCCTCTTCGACGGCACCCGAGCCGTCGGCATCGAATACCTCGAGGGTCCGGGGCTCTACCGAGCCGCCCCGAAGTCGCAACGTTCAGACGCCCCCTCGCCAACACGCTCAACAGTGCGAGCCCGCCACGAGGTGATCGTCGCGGCCGGCGCGTTCAACACCCCGCAACTCCTCCAACTCTCCGGCATCGGCCCCCGCGAGGAGCTCGACCGACTGGGAATCGACGTTCTCGTCGATGCTCCCGGCGTCGGCGCCAACCTGCACGACCGCTACGAGGTATCCGTCGTGATGGAGCTCGACGAGAACTTCCCCATTTTCGAGGGCTCCACCCTCGACCTCCCGGCCCCGGGCGAACCGGACGACGACTTGATGACGGAATGGCGCGAAGACAAAGGCGGCCCCTATTCGACGAACGGGTCACTGGCCGCCATGGTTGCCCGCACCAGCGCCGCCGACACCGAAGACACCGACGTCATCCTCTTTTCCCTCGCCGCGCAATTCCAGGGCTACTACCCGAACTACTCCTACGACGCCAAGCCGCACCACAACCGACTCAGCATGCTCGTGCTCAAAGGATGGACCAAGAACAGGGCCGGATCGGTGCGACTGCGCTCGACCGACCCGCGCGACGTGCCCGACATCCGGCTCCGCTACTTCGACGAAGGCTCACCCGGGTGGGAAAGCGACCTCGACGGCGTCGTCGACGGCGTCGAAATGGCCCGCACCCTCATCGGCAACATCAAGGGCCTGACAGTGAACCGCGAACTCGTACCCGGCCCGGACGTCGCCACCCGCGACCAACTGCGCGACTGGGTCCAGCGCGAAGCCTGGGGCCATCACGTGTGCGGCACCGCCAAGATCGGCGCCGCCAACGACCCCCTCGCCGTGCTCGACGGCGACCTGCGGGTTCGCGGCGTCGAGGGCCTGCGCGTCGTCGACGCCAGCGTGTTTCCCGACATCCCCGGCTACTTCATCGCCAGCGCCGTCTACATGGTCAGCGAAAAGGCCTCCGACCAACTGATCGCCGAATATTCGCCCGCAGCCGAAGCGCGAGGCTAAGCGATCAGCGTGCCGGGGCCGTCAGCGTGGCGATCCGGGCAACGGCGAAGGCGTACCCCTGGATGCCGCAGCCGACGATGATCCCCGAAGCCAGCGGGGAGAGGTACGAGTGGTGCCGAAACTCCTCGCGGGCGTGCACATTCGAGATGTGCACCTCGATGAGCGGCCCCTCGATCGTCTCCAGGGCATCCCGCAGGCCGATCGAGTAGTGCGTCCACGCGCCGGCGTTGACCACGAAACCCACTGCGCTGGAGCGCAGCTCGTGCACCGCGTCGATGATCACGCCCTCGTGGTTCGATTGCCGGCAGTCGACGTCCAGCCCGAAACGCTCCGCCTCGCGGGCACACAGCGCCTCCACGTCGGCGAGGGTGTCCCGGCCGTACACCTCCGGCTTGCGCACCCCGAGCAGGTTGAGATTCGGGCCGTTGAGCACCGCGATCGTGCCGGTCATGTCCACTCCTTGCTCAGCCCCGCGGGGCACTGCGGGGCAGGGCGCCGCTGACTCGTCCACCGTAACCGCAGGTCGTGGCCCGCCCGGCGGTGCGACTCGGTGGCGGGCGCTCAGACGGCGGCGCCGACGTCGTCCGTCGCACCGATGTCGTCCGCGACGACGCAGTCGCCCGAGACACCGACGTCCTCCGTCGCACCGACGTCGTCCGTGGCCACGATGAGCGGGCAGGCGCGCGTCGGATGATCGGTGACGAGCACGGGCTGCCCGTAGACGGCCTCGATGTGCACGACGGTGAGCACCTCGCGCGGCGCCCCGTCGGCGACGATCCGCCCCTGATCCATGAGCACGATCCGGTCCGCGTAGGCCGCCGCCAGGTTGAGGTCGTGCAGCACGACGATGACGCACGCACCCTTGCGCGCCAGCCGCCGGGCACGCCGCAGCACCGCCTCCTGGTGCCGCAGATCGAGGGCGCTCGTCGGCTCGTCGAGCAGAATGATCGGCGTCGTCTGGGCCAGCACGCGCGCGAACGCGGCCCGGCCCGACTCCCCTCCGGAGAGCGTCTGGACGTCACGGCGACGCATGTGCGCCATCTCCACGTCCTCGATCGACCTCGTGACGATCTGCTCATCGAGGATCGGGTCGGGCGCATACGAAAGCCGCGCCAGCGACACGATCTCCTCCACCGAGTAGGAGAACCGGACCGTGTGGTCCTGCGGCAGGACGGCCCGCAGCCGCGCCAACTCCTTCGCGGAGAACGACCCCACCGGGCGCTCGCCGAGCAGCACCGTGCCGGTATCGGGGCGCTGGTCCCCGGCGAGCACGCTGAACAGGGTCGACTTCCCGGCGCCGTTAGGCCCGATGAGGGCGGTGAGTACGCCCTGGTCGAGCTCGATGTCGACGCGGTCCAGCACCCGGTTGCCGCTGAAACTCAGGCTGACGTCGTGGGCGCGGATCATGAGCGCATCTCCGTCCGCTTGCGCGACAGCAGCCACAGGAAGAACGGACCGCCCACCGCTCCGGTGAACAGGCCGATCGGGATCTCCGACGGCGGGTTGAGGGTTCGGGCCCCGATGTCGGCGGCCACGATCATCAGCGCCCCGCCGAGCGCGCTGATCGGCAGCAGCCAGCGGTGCAACGGCCCGACGGCGAGCCGAACGATGTGCGGCACGACGAGCCCGACGAAGCCGATCGAGCCCGCGAGCGCGACCGCCGCGCCGACGACGAGCGAGGTCGCGACAACGAGCAGGATCCGCGTGCGGGCGACGTTGAGCCCCACATGTTGCGCCTGGCGCTCACCCAACGCCAGCACGTCGAGCGGCTTGGCGAGCAAAAGGAGCAGGATCGCGCCCGTCGCGAAGAACGGCACCCCGGCGGCCAGCGACTCCCAGCTCGCACGGTTGAGCGAGCCCATCGACCAGAACGTGATCGCCTCCAGCTCCGTCGTCGAGGAGATGTAGGTGAAGAAGCCGTTGATCGAGCCCGTCATCGCGGTCACGGCGATCCCGACGAGCAGGATCTGCACGGTCCCGCCCTTGCGGCCCGGCTTCGCCAGCACATAGATGAGCGACGTCGTGGCCATGCCCGCGAGGAAGGCCGCCGCCGGCACCGTCCACTCGCCGAAGAAGTGCAGCCCCAGCACGATCGCGCAGATCGCCCCGAGCGAGGCGCCGCTCGTCACGCCGATGACCCCGGCATCGGCCAGCGAGTTGCCGAACAGTCCCTGCAGGGCGGCCCCGGCGATGGCCAGGCACGCCCCGACCATCGCCGCGAGCAGCACCCTGGGCAGACGCGTCTCCCACACCACGGCAGCCTGAGCCGGCGAGACGCCCGCGGCGGAGTCGCTCAGCCCCAACCCGACACCCAGCGAGCGCAACACCTGACTCGGCGACAGGCTGAGCGGTCCCACGCCCACACCCACGACCATCAACAGCAGCAGCAAGAGCGCCACCACCCCGAGCACCAGCGCGCCTCGCGGACGATTGACCGTCCCCGACTTCTCCGCCGCCCGTGACGACGACTGCGGAGACGACTGCGGAGACATCGACTGCGGTGACGCCGCTGGTGACCTCGTCGGGGGTGACGACGGGCGCGACGTGGCGGTCATCGACCCGGGTACAGGGCGCTCTGCAGGGTGAGCGCGGACACGCCCGTCGAGACCCCTGACATGCGGACCTGGACGTCTTCCATCACGATGAGCGACTTCTTCTCCGCGGCGGGAGTCCCCGACAAGCCGGGGATCTTCGCCCAGATGCCGTCGTGGCCGCCAAGGTCGTCCAGCTCGCTCTGCGCCACGACGATCACCTCGGGTCGGGCCGCGATCAGCCCTTCGGCCGTGATCGACTGGAACCGATCGAGCCCCGCTTCGGCGCCGGCGTTGATGCCGCCGGCCATCGTGATGATCTCGTGCACCGGCGTGGACTTGCCCGCCGCCGTCGTCTGACCCGAGTCGCCGGCGCCGGAGGAGGAGAGCATCATGACCCGCGGCCGCTGCGCCTCCGGGACGTCGTTCACCTTCTCGGCGGCCTGCTGAATCTGCGCCTGAACCTCGGTCGCCAGCTGGTCGCCGGTGGCGGCGACACCGAACACGGCGGCGGTCTTGCGGATCTTGTCCGGCGCCGGCTGACTCGTGTCGATGAGCACCGCGGGCACGCTGACCTTGCGCAGGCCTGTGACCAGGTCCGCGTGTCGACGCATGTTGCTCGCCACGACGAGCGTCGGCTCGAACGCCACGATGCCCTCGACCGTCAGGGCGCCCTGCCCGGCGGTCGCGATGCGCGTGCCGGCCTGGTCGGCCAGCTCCGGGACGAGCGACTCCTGCGGCGCAATGGCGATCTTGTCGCCCACGCCCAACGCGTGCGCGATCTCGATCGTCGCGTCGTCGAGCACCAGGACCCGCTCAAGGCTGGCGACCTCCACCTGCGCACTGTCGTCGCTGGTGACCGTGACCGGGACCTTCGGCGTCCCCGGCGCAGCCGTGGGGGCGCTGATGGGCGCGCGGCTCGCGACACTGGTCGCCACGCCGCCCGCCTCGGGCGGCCCAGCGCTACACCCGCTGACAACCAACGCCATCCCCATCGCGGCAACCGCCGCCAACGCTCCCCTGAGGGTCACAACACGCCTCCGTCTCGCCTCAAACAACCTCGGTCCCCGAGATATTAGGTGAGCCTAACCTTAGTGGCAACCGGGCGGCGAACGACCAGGAGGGCGGGGGCTCCGGGGCCTAGTCGAGTCGAGTCGACGAGAGGAGGAGGGGACAATGCGGGGGTGCCCATGAGCGAGCAGGACGCCGAACGACTCTCCCGAGTCATCGTCGAGCTCCGGCGCGCCCAACGCACCCGACGGCCGGCCGGCGAGGGGCCAGCCGAGCCCGCACCCCTCACGATGATGCAGAAGGAAGTGCTGGGCTGCGTCGCCGCGACCCCGGGGATCGGCACCTCCCAGATCGCCCGCGCACTGCACCTCAAGCCGAACACGGTCAGCGGGGTCGTCAGCCACCTCGTGGGCCAGGGCTATCTGCAGCGCTCACCCGACGAATCCGACCGGCGCGCAGCCCGGCTGACCCTCACCGCGGATGCAGCCCGTGATCGGGCCGCACGCTGGGAGGGCCGCGCCGACCGCGTCGCGACCGCCCTCGGCCGTCTCGACGAAGACCAGCGGGAGACGCTGCGCAGGTCGCTGCCAGCACTGGAGGCCCTGCGCGACGCGATGCAAGAGGCCGCCCTCGACCCCGGAGAGTGAGGCGGTCCGGGCCATACCTCCATGGAACTCGAACAGCCAGGATCCGGGCCACAGCGTCGCCCGTCTCAGCCGAGGAGTCGATCACGGCGCCCACTCAGCAGGGCCCGCTCCGCGGGGTTTCCGGAGAGCGAGATCGCCCGGTCGTAGGCGGCCGTGGCCTCGGCGGTCCGGCCCACGCGGCGCAGCAGGTCGGCGTGCGCCGCGTGGAACGCGTGGTAGTCGGCAAGAGCCTCGGCCAACAGGTCGAGTTCGGTCAACGCACGGCCCGGCCCCTCGACCTCCGCGAGCGCGACCGCCCAGTTCAGCCGCACGATCGGAGACGGATCGAGCCGCCGGAGCCGGTCGTACAGGGCCACGATCTGGCCCCAGTCCGTGTCCCGCACCGACGCGGCGTCGGTGTGCACCGCGTTGATCGCCGCGAGCAGCTGGTAGCGACCCGGCGGCGCCCCGCCGTCCGCCACGGCCGCGATGCAGGAACGCACCAGCGCGTGCCCTCTGCCACGAGCGTTCGGTCCCAGGCCCCGCGGTCCTGCTCCGGCAGCGTCACCAGCTCCCCGCCCGCCGACACCCGCGCCGCCCGGCGCGCATCGGTGAGCAGCATGAGCGCCAGCAGGCCGGCGACCTCCCCCTCCTCCGGAAGCAGGTCGCGCAGCAGCCGACCCAGCCGGATCGCCTCCCCGGTGAGCTCCGGACGCAGCGGGTCGCCGCCGCCTCCGGGCAAGTAACCCTCGTTGAAGATGAGATAGACGACCGCGAGCACCCCCGCGAGCCGCTCGGCGATGTCACAGGCAGACGGAACCCGGTAGGGGATGTGCGCCGCCTTGATCTTCGTCTTCGCGCGGGTGAGTCGCCGCGCCATCGCGCCCTCCTGCACCAGGAAGGCGCGCGCGATGTCGGCGACGGTCAGCCCGCCGAGCAGGCGCAGCGTCAGCGCCACCCGCGCCTCCGGGGAGAGCGCGGGGTGGCAGCACGTGAACACGAGTCGCAGGCGGTCGTCCTCGATGGGTCCGCTCGGCTCGGCCGGGGTGTCGTCGATCAACAGGTGCGCCGCCTCGTGTTTGCGGTCGCGGTGGGATTCGCGCCGGAGCCGGTCGATGGCCTTGCGTCGGGCGGTGGTGGCCAGCCATCCGCCCGGGTTCGCCGGCACCCCGTCGGTGGGCCAGCGCTCGAGGGCCGCAGCGAACGCTTCGCTCGCCGCGTCCTCGGCCAGATCGACGTCGCCGAACCGGCGGGCCAGCGCGGCGACCACCCGCGCCCACTCCTCGTGGTGCGCGCGGGTGATCGCCTCCTCGACCGTCGAGTCGACGCCTCGCCCGGCATCGCGGCCGGTCACGGGTCGAGCAAGTCCCGCAAGGAGTCTTCGGTCTGGAACGGGCGCACCTCGACCCGCCCCCGGCAGGCCTTGGACCCGTCGGCGGCCAGCCGCAACGCCTCGTCGAGGTCGGCCGCCTCGATGACCCAGAAGCCGCCGAGGTACTCCTTGGCCTCCAGATAGGGGCCGTCGGTGAACACCGGGGTGTCGCCTTGCCCGTCGACGGTCGTGGCCGTCGTCGCCGCCTCCAGACCGTCGGCGAAGACGAAGTGGCCGTCGCGCTCCAGTCGCTCGTTGAACGCGCCGGTGTCGGCGAAGGCCGTCAGCATCGCCTCCTTCGAGGGGTAGTCGCTGAACTCACCGCGCTCGGCCGGGCCGTAGACCGACAGCAGATACCTGGGCATCGCGATCACCTCCTGTTCGCGGCAGCAGCCACGTCGGGGCGCCCGGGAAACCGGTGCACCTCCTGCGGCCAGTCCAGGGCCACCGCCAACCGACCGGCCCAGTAGCGCGCCGCCTCGTCGTCGGCGACGTCCACGACACAGAACCCGCCGAGGTGCTCCTTGCTCTCGACGTAGGGCCCGTCGGTGAAGACCGGCTCGCCGTCGCGCGCCTGCACGCTGCACAGCACGGTGGAGGCGTCGATCCCACCGTTGCCGAAGACGAAGACACCGGCGGCCTTCATCTCCTCGACCACGGCCATCGAGGCCACGGCCTTCTCCTGGATCTGCTCCGGCGTGTGCGGCGCCACCCACTCGTCGTTGAACGCAATGAGGTACTCGGTCACGGCCCTCTCCTCTCCTCGGTCGGCCCGATGCCGACGCTCACCTCTGCTACGAACGGCACCACCGCCATCGGACACCCTCAGCCGAATCCGCGCACCCTGAACCGGTGGCCGACTACGGTCACGAGGCCAAGGAGGTCGTCTGCCAGGTTTGCCTTCGCGCCCGGGAGCGGCGTCTCGCACGTCGTCAGGCCTGGAGCTCCCAGAGGGCCGACACTGGCAGGGCCAGCAGTCCGGCACCGAAGCTCCAGGCTTGATCGCCGGCGTACATCACGATGCCGGCCTTGAAGTCGTCGCCGATCCGCTCCGCACAGCGGCGCAGACCGGCGAAGTGATGCGCGGTCACCGTAACGGTCGCCTTGACCTCGATGCCGACGACGGCGCCACCGGGGCCGGTGATGAGCAGGTCGACCTCCTGCCCGCCCGACTCCCGATAGTGGGAGAGGCGGAATCTGGATGCGCTCCAGGTCTGCTGTCGGAGGAGCTCGGCGGCGACGAAGCCCTCCAGGAGCGGGCCGAACTGGTTCACCCCCAGCGGGCTGAGCAGCTCCTCCTCCGTCAGATCCGCCAGGTGCGCCGCCAACCCACTGTCGGTGACGAGCGCCTTGGGCTTCTTGATCTGCCGACTCGTCGGGCTGCGCGACCACGCCGCGATGCTCTGGATCAGGAAGAGCGACCGCAGCCGGTCGACGTAGCTGCGTGCCGTCGTCTCGGCAATCCCGACATGGCGGGCGATGTGCGCCATGACCAGCTCGCCGGCTTGGTTCGCCGCCACCAGGTCGAGCGCGGCCCGCAGACGAGCCGGGGGCGTCTGGCCAAGGTCCTGCGCATCGCGTCGAACGAGTCGCTCGGCGTAGTCCTCAAACCAGGAGCTGCGGCGCCGGTCGGTCCGGGCAGTCGCCTCGGGCAGGCCGCCTGCGCAGGCTCGATGGACGAGATCTGCCCGCGTCACGGCAGTGGTGAAGTCCGTGAGGTCGGTCAGCGACGTCAGGCGTGCCCACAGGGCACTGACCAGGTCGTCGTGTCGGCCCGTCAGCTCGCCCTGGGACAGCGGGTTCAACGTCAGCGTCTCCGCGCGGCCTGCCAGCGAATCTTGCGCGCCGGGCATCCGCAGGAGGTCCGCCGATCCGGTCAGCAGGAAGCGGCCAGGGCGGCGATCCCGATCGATACTCGCCTTGATCGGCAGGATCACTTCGGGGGTCCGCTGCACCTCGTCGAGGACGACCGGCCCGCCGCCCAGGGCTTGGATGAAGCCCGTGGGGTCAGCCTGCGCAGCCCCCCTCGTCGCAGCATCGTCCATGGTGTAGATGCGAGCACCCAGCTGTTCGCCGACCTTCGCCGCCAAAGTGCTCTTGCCCGTCTGCCGGGAGCCCTGAAGGGTGACCACGGGCGTGTCGCCGAGAGCCTCCAGCACACGCGGCTCCAGATGTCGCTCGTAGACGGTCACCTAGAGCATCCTAGCTGGTCACCGCACTTGATCACAGTTCCAACAGTGATGAATCGCAGTTCTAGCAGAGGCAAATCAAGGTTCTAGCGGAGCGCTGATCGCCATCAGTCCCACCCCGATCTCGTCGAGGCCGCGACGCTCAGGCGATCGCGGTCGAGCAGGAACTGCGCCGCATCGCCAAGAACGTGGTGGAGGTAGCCGCCTGCGCAGCCTGGACGTGCACCTCCCCTGGTCAGGACACCGAGGCGAGGCCAACTTGATGAGATCAATTGAGTCAACCCTCGCCTCATCAAGTTGCGCTGACGACTCAACTTGATGAGATCATTTGAGTCTTGCCACGCCTCATCAAGTTGGAGGTCTCATGCCGCGGGGTCGCCCTAGTCGCGCAAGCGTGTACGCGCGACTCGAGTCGCAACTGCACGAGCTCAACACCAGGCTCGGTGGACTACCCACGCCGAAGGAGTCGGAGTACATCTGGTCCGACATCTGGCACCTCGAAGCCCATCACTCGACGGCCCTCGAAGGCAACACCCTGGTATTACGCGAGGTAGAGGCGCTGCTGGACCAGGGGCGCGCGGTCGGATCCAAACCGCTGGCCGAGTACATGGAGGTGAAGGGCTACGGCGAGGCCGCCACCTGGGTGTACGGACAGGCGCACGGCAGCGCCGACATGGGACATGGAGAGCTGCTCACCACGCAAGAGGTGCGCAACATCCACCACCTTGCTCTGGCACCTGTATGGAGTGTGTCTCCCCACCCTCACGCCACCCGTGAAGAGGAGCCGGGCAACTTCCGCCGCCACGACATCGCCGCCTTCTCGGGAGGCATGACCCCACCGCCGTGGACACAGGTGGACGCTGACCTCACAACGTGGGTGGCGGACGTGAACGCACTCGCCGCCCAGATCGCTACGTCACGTCTCGACTGCCCACTTCCTGAGGCATTAGCGGAGACCCACGTAAGGTTCGAGCAGATTCATCCGTTTCTCGACGGTAACGGTCGGACCGGCCGGCTGGCGCTCAACCTGGTACTGGTACGACTCGGCTACCCCCCTGTCATCATCCTCAAGTCCCAGCGCACGACCTACCTTGCGGCCATGCAAAGCGCCGATCGCGGCGAGCACGGACCACTTGCCGAAATCCTCTCCCGCGCGATGATCGACAACCTCAACCGCTTCATCCTTCCGAATCTCGCGGGGCCCGCCCGACTCTTGCCCCTTCCCGCACTCATCGACCGTGACGTCACCCTAGTCGCCCTGCGCCAGGCCGCCGCACGAGGCAGGCTGGATGCGGTCCGAAGCCCCGACGGGACGTGGCAGAGCACACGCAAAGCAGTCGATCGATACAAGAAGTCCCGCCAACATGTTGGCCGACGCCGTGGGCAATAAGGGCTAAGAGGAGCACTGTCGATATTGCTGACGGCAGGGATTACGCGACCGGGGGCGAGACCGCACTACCATAACAGTCCCTCAAATTCCTCAGTGAATACGTGTGCGCAGAAATTCAGTGAAAGCGCAGCGTCTCGTTGGCGCGCAGCTTGTTCGTGATGAACTCCCTCGCGTGGTTACCCAGGTCGAGACCGTCATCCCAAAGGTTTCGCCAAATGGCCAGAGAGCGGCTGAGGTTCTCGTCGACGACCGCGGTGGAGAACGACTCGAAAACGATCGGTCCGGTGAAGCCCACCTGGCGCAAAGCCCGGAAGAACATGTCGAAGTCGACCGATCCCGTCCCTAGGTATCCGCGGTGACTTTCGCCGATGTGCACGTATCCCAGCTTGTCGCCGGCCGCCAGCACGGGCAGCATCATGTCGGACTCCTCGATATTCATGTGGTAGGTGTCGAGATGCACCTTGATGCTGTCGTCACCGATGTCCTTGATGTAGTCCAGCGCGCCGAGACCGGTGTTGAACAGGTTGGCCTCGTACCGGTTGACGACCTCCAGCGAGAGCGTGATGCCCAGCTCGCGCGCCCGCGCCGCCACCCGACGCAGCACCTCCTGGCTCGTGCGACGACCCTCCGCCGACGCCGGACCCGGGTACTTCTTGAGCATCGCGTGCAGAACCCCACAGAAATGTTGGGACTCCAGCTCGTGCAACACCTCCAGCGCCCGCAGGAGCACCGCCTCACCGGCCCGCACCTGGTCGGGGTCCGCCGTGCTGATGTCGGCGCCCTCGGGGAGCCCCATGGAGGCCGTGAGCTGCAGGTTGCTGCCGCGCAGCGCCTCCTTGGCCGCGGCGACATCGAAACCGAACGGGTCGAGCAGCGGGATCTCGAGGATGTCGAACCCGGCCTCCTGCGTGCGCTCGACGGCCAGCGCCATCCCCTCCCGGCCGAAGCTGCCGCTCCACACAAGTCCGTGGCAACCGATCATGACTCTTCCCTCTCTTCGTCTGCGGTGACGTTCGATCCTCCGCGAGGTTCGCTACTTGACTCGTTGCAAATGCTGCGTGAACGCTAGCGGGACGACTTGCAACGAGTCAAGTACGATGTTCACGACGGCCAGGAAGAGGAGTCAAATCGTGGTGAGCTCAGGCGATGTCGCGAAGCGCGCGGGCGTCTCCCGATCGCATGTCTCGAACTACTTCAACCACCCCGAACTGGTCTCGGCCGAGAACCGCGAGCGGATCGCCGAGGCGATCGAGGCCCTGCAGTACGTGCGCCACGAGCCCGCACGTCAGCTGCGCGGCACGTCGAGCACGTCGATTGGGCTCGTCTTACTCGACGCCTGGATGCCGTACTTCGCCGAGGTGTCCACCGGGGTCGAAGACGCGGCTGACGCACGCGGGTGGTTCGTGCACTTCCTCAATTCGCGGCGCGACCCGGAGCGGGAGGAGCGGCACATCGGCTTCCTCGAGGCCTGGCGCGTGTCGGGGCTCATCATCGTTCCGCAACAGCCGCGCATCGAGCGGCTGGAGGCGCTCATCCCGCGCGGCATCACCCCGTTGCTTCTCGATCCTCCGCGCGAGCACCCGACCTCACCGCAATTGCCTTCTGTCGTGGTCGATCACGTGGAGGGAGGCCGCCTGGCCGCCGCGCATCTCATCGAGCGGGGCGGCACCCGGTTCGCCGTCGTCGGCAACCCCCGCCGCGTCGGCCACAGCGCCGACCGATACGCGGGCTTCGCGCAGTACCTGGAGCAGGCCGGCGTCGGCGGTCCGCCGACCCTCATCGAGACCCAGTCCATGGATGTCGCCGCCGGCACCGCCGCGGCCGCCGAGGTCATCGCCCTACCCCCGAAGCGACGACCCGACGCGATCTTCGCCTCCAACGACTCGATCGCCTTCGGGCTCGTGCACGGCCTGCTCGCTGCCGGCGTCCGCATCCCCGACGACATCCGGGTCATCGGCTACGACGACGTCGCCATGTCCGCCCAGATCGCGCTACCCCTGACGACCATCCGGCAGCCGTCGCACCAACTCGGCGCCACCGCCGCCGACCTGACCATCGACATCATCGAAGGCACACAAATGCGTGACATCCACGTCATCCTGCACCCCGAACTCGTCGTCCGCAGCACGACGTGAGGGCGTTGGCTAACCCTTCGCCCAGTGCTCCTGGTGGGCGCGGATGGCGAAGGCGTTGACCGTGTCGAGGTCGGGCCCGTCCCGGAGAGGGCCGCGAGTCGGGTCGTCGACGGCTTCGGCGAGGTCGGCGCGGACGCTCGTGACGAGTCGGTCCGCCTCCTCGCGCGAGTAGGTGCCGGAGCGCATGGCGCGGCAAAGGTCGCGCTCCGCCTCCGGCAACGGGAGGGTGAGGTGTCCGGTGTCGATGAGCTCGATGCCTTGCAGGCCGAGGCGTAGGGCGTGCGCTGCGTATTTCGTGTCGTACCCGTGCTGCTCGACGAGCTCGGGGCGCGACGGGACCCGAGACTGCCGGCCTCCGCCGCGCATGCGCTCCAGCTGGCCGTCGAGGTAACCCAGGAAGCGATATCCCGCCCGACGCGACACGATCGCCGGCGCGAGCGCGCGCAGCTCCTCACCCAGTGGGCTCGTCGCGTGCACCGTCGAGCCGTACAGGAGCACGAGCACCGTTGGGTTGCCGACCGTCGCCAGCCGCAGGAACTTACGCAGGCTGTACGCCACATAGTCGACGTCGCCCGGACCCGACCGCGCCCCCTCCGGTTGGGTGCGTGACACATAGTGTTCGGCGTGCTCGGCGATCCCCAAGAGCTGCTCCGGGGTTTCGACGTAGACCGCCATGAGGTCGAGGTCGTCGTTGCCGACGCTGATGCCGTGCGCAGTCGAACCCACCTCGACCCGCAGAATCTCGTTCTCCGTCGCAGTGATTCGATCGCCGACCGACGTCGCGGCCGGACTGCTTGGCATCATGCCGCCCACTGTCTCACCTGGTGCGACGTCAGTCCCACCAGAATTCCCAGTAGGGGTTGCCGCGCATCGCCTCGAACGCCTCGGGCCAGTCATCGGTGTTGAAGGCGTCCATCGAGAAGGACTGCATCTCGATCACCGCGGCCCGCGCCTCCTCAACCGTCCGCGGGGGGCGCCGGATGCCGAGGACGAGCCGGTCGCCGCAGAAGCGCAGCGGCAGCGCGCCATAGCGGTCCTCCCAGGACCGGAGGATCGCGACCGTCTCGGCCGGTGGTGGGTAGTCGTTGTAACCATCGGTACCGACGATTCGGAAGGCGTCGGCCGGGCGCGCCGCCGGGACCAGCATGAGCTGCCCGTCCTCGGACCAGGCACGAGAACCGCCGACGGGATCGACCACTCGTTCCGTCCCGGGTTGGGTGGGCGTCACCAGGCCAGGCCACGGCAGCATCGGCAGTTCGTACTCGTCGAGGTACTCCGAATCGCCGTAGTTCGCGCGCCACCGTCGGTACAGAATCGAGCCACCGTCATCGGGTACCACTTCGTCATCGGGCATTCCGAAAAGGGCGTGGGGAGACCAGGGATAGCCACAGTCACCCCAGGCGGCTCCGAAAGTGAGCAGCGGCCACAACCCGGTCTCGGGGAACGCCCGCTGCAGTTGCCCGACCACCGGCCACGGGTCCGTGAGGTGTTCGGGCGCCGCCCAGATGGATCGCCCCGACGGCCCAGGAACCACAAGGGCCCGGCCGGCCGGTACCTCGACCCCGGCGACACTCGTCGCCCCATCGGCGGGCAGCGCTCCCGGCGTAGCCCGCAGCGGCGCAAGGTCGACCGGTGGCGGCGCGTGATCAGCCATGGCTCCAGCGTCGCACGGCCAAGCTCGGCTCGACCGCGGCGACGTACCCGCGCGACGGCTTAGAATTCGCCGGGGTGCGCCCCGGGGACGAGCAGCACCTCACGCACGTCGTTGTTTTCCATCTTGATGAGGTAGAGGCGCCCGTCGCTGCGTTCGGCCGCCATCGTGCCGTTGACGACGTGATCGAACGTGAACGCCTCGAAGTCCTCGTGATCGTCGCTGGAGGCGTGGGCGCCGGGCTTGAGGAAGTGCTCGATGAGGTAAGTGATCTGCGGGATCGGGTTGTTGGACTTGTCCGCCTCCTGCCAACACAGGTGCGTGCCGTCGACACTCGGAGCCCAGTCGACCCATTCTGGCCGGCGCACGCCCTCGACGCGCGGGGCGCGCCTCGACGCTCCTGTCGCAGCGGCGTGCGCCCTTTCGCCGACCGGATTCATCGCCGCCGGATAGGGGTCGTCGGGGTGCAGGGAAGGGTCGGTCTGCACGTGGGCGCGCAGCCAGATCACCTCCTCCTGGCACAGCGGCGGCGTGATGGTGAAGGCGCCGAGTTAACTCGTCTGCATGCCCATGAGTGGCTCCTGTTCGGTGGATGGTGAACCCCAGACCACCACAGATCGCCGACCAGCTGCAGAAGTTGTCCGTCAGCGAACGGCGGCGGATGGCGGCCCCTACCAGCGGTAGTCGAGGAACTTGCCGTCGAAGGTGACGACGACCCGGTCGCCGTCGGGATCGGGGCGGCGCTGCACGTCGAGCTTGAAGTTGATGGCGCTCATGATGCCGTCGCCGAACTCCTCGTGGATCAGTTCCTTGATCGCCGGCCCGTAGACCGCCAGCGCCTCGTGGAAGCGGTAGATCGTCGGGTCGTCCAAGTCGTCGCCGATCCCGGCCCGGGTCGGCTGGGCTTGCAGCGCCTCGACCACCTCGGCATCGAGACCGAGCAGGTCACCGACCTTCTCCGCCTCCGCCTTCGGCACCGGATGCTGACCCAGCAGCGCGGAGACGGTCCACGGCGCGGGGCGGTCGATCGCCTCGGCGAGCGCTGCCCACGTGAGGCCCGCGCGAGTGCGCGCGACCTTGACGATCTGCGCGGCTTCGGACTTGGTGACGAACGGCTCCATGACGACCTCCAGGTGTGGTGATGGGACGGTTCCATCCCATCAGGTGCCAGTTCCCTATGTGTCCCGGTCGGGTCACTGGAGTCGGGTCGGCAGATCGGCGGCGGGCGTCCAGACGAAGCGGCGGCCGCCCGCTCGCATCACGCAGGCTGCGGATCTGCCGGGCGGCGCCGAGCAACCTGCTCGCGTCGTGCCGACCGCATCACGCCCTGGACCTCGGTGAAATCCGGAGGAGGTACCGCATAGCCCTCGATCGTCGAGGCCTCCGGGTCCGCAGGTGAGAGCAGGTCGTCGCTGTTAAGACGATCAGGGCTCCT
>NZ_BAHD01000052.1 GCF_000298215.1 Kineosphaera limosa NBRC 100340
CCCCGAAGAGGATGGCTGCGGTGGTGATGGCGGTCAGGGTCGGACGCTTCACTGGGTACCTCTCGCTGGCGAACGGACACATATGTGATCGGCGCCACTGGCTATGTCTTGAGCGAGGAGGTCGAGTGATCGCTAGTTGTCGGTGAGGTCGTCGAGGAGTCGTGCCAGCTCGGCTCGGTCGGGCTCGGGGAGCCGGGCGAAGAACTGGTCGGCCTGGTTGCGGCGCAGCTCCTCGACGGCCTCGCTCTCGCGTCGGCCCTGGGTGGTGGCCTCGACGGCCGTGGCGCGGCGATCACGCGGGTCGGGGGCGCGGCGGACGTAGCCGAGGTCTTCGAGCGCGTCGACGACGTCGGTCACTGAGCGCGGGGCGATGTGCAGCTGCGCGGCCAGCTCACCCAGGCGCAGGGGGCCGCACCGGGCGACGACGCGCAACGTGCGCGCCTGATGCGGCGTGATCCCCAGCGGCTCCAACGCCAACGCGTACCGCCGACGCAGCCGACGAGAGACCACGAGAAAGCGATCGCCGAGGCTGTCGACGTGGTTGTCGGTGTGATCGGCGGGCGTCTCCGGCATGACGGGAACAATACCGGCAGGAGGTGTGTTCGGCTCACTGTGAGGTAACCACAGTAAGTGGAAGGAGTGGTGCTCATGGTGGACACACCCAGGTCGAGTGACCGTCGCGGAGGCCCTGCCCCGGGCGGTCGCGCCCGGCGCATCGACCCGCGCGACCGCGCGCAACTGGCCGACTCTCCGGTCTCGCTCCGCCGCATCTGGAGGCTCTTCGCGCCCCACCGCGCCCGGATGGCGTTCGTCACGGCACTCATCGTCGCGACCTCGATCATCGGGTTGGCGCAACCGTTCCTCGTCCGCGAGGTCGTCGACGTCGCCATCCCGCACCAGGACGTGCCGCTGCTGCTGGCCGCCGTCGGCGCCATGATCGGCGTCGCCGTCCTGACCTCCCTGTTCGGCGTCGTGCAGACGTGGCAATCGGCGACCATCGGGCAGCGCGTCATGCATCGGCTGCGCACCGACGTCTTCGCCCACCTGCAACGCCAGTCCCTCGGCTTCTTCACCCGCACCCGCGCGGGTGAGGTGCAGTCGCGTCTGACCAACGACATCAACGGCATGCAGGACGTCGTCACCTCGACCGCGACCTCCATCGCGGCCAACGTCACGACGACGATCGCGACGTCCGTGGCGATGGTCGCCATCTCCTGGCGGCTCGCGCTGCTCTCTCTCGTCGTCATGCCCCCGGCCATCTGGCTGACCCGCCGCGTCGCCCTGCTGCGCCGCACGATCACCGCCCAACAGCAGGCGCGACTGGCCGACCTCAACGTGCAGATCGAGGAGGGGCTGTCGGTCAGCGGCATCCGGCTCGCCAAGACCCTCGGCGCCGGCCCGGCCAACGCCGCCCGGTTCGCCGACACCTCCGCCGACCTCGTCGACCTCGAGTTGAGGTCCAGCCTCGCCGGGCGCTGGCGGATGGCCACGATGCAGATCATCTTCGCGGTCATCCCCGCGCTGATCTACCTGGTCGCCGGGCTCCCCGCGACCTCCGGCGGCATGACGATCGGCACGCTCATCGCCTTCACCGGCCTGCAGGCCACCCTGTTCCGCCCGCTCATGGGACTGCTCAACGTCGGAGCCCAGGTCGTCGCCTCCCTGGCGCTGTTCTCCCGCGTCTTCGACTACCTCGACCTGCAACCCGATGTCCCGGAGCCAGCAGCGCCCGTCCTCCTCGACCCCCAGCACGTGCGCGGCGAGGTGCGCTTCGAGAACGTCGGCTTCCGCTACCCCGGCGCCGACCGCGACGCGCTGACCGACGTGAACGTGAGCGTCCCCGCCGGCGCCTCGCTCGCGCTCGTCGGAGCCACCGGCTCCGGCAAGTCGACGCTCGCCTCCCTCGTCTCGCGCCTCAACGACACGACGACCGGCCGCGTCACCATCGACGGCGTCGACGTGCGCGACCTCGACGCGCAGACCCTGGCCGCGATCGTCGGGGTCGTCTCGCAGGAGACCTACCTAGTGCACGCCTCGATCCGCGACAACCTGCGCCTGGCCCGCCCCGGCGCAGACGACGCCGAACTGTGGCAGGCATTGGCCGCCGCCCAGGTCGCCGACCACGTCGCAGGCCTGCCCGAGGGGCTCGACACGATCGTCGGCGCCCGCGGCCACCGCTTCTCCGGCGGCGAACAGCAGCGGATCGCCGTGGCCCGCACAATCCTGCGTGACCCGCGGATCCTCGTGCTCGACGAGGCGACCTCGGCCCTCGACACCGCCACCGAGCGCGCGCTGCAAGATGCACTCGACCGCCTGCGCGTCGGCCGCACGACGATCACCATCGCCCACCGCCTGGCCACCATCGAAGACGCCGACGAGATCGCCGTGCTCGACCACGGACGGGTCGTCGAACAAGGCCCCCGCGCGAGCCTCCTGGACGCCCACGGCCGCTTCGCTGCCCTAGCGGCCGCCTGAGACCCCCAGCTGGTCGAAGCTCCCAGCTGGTCGAAGCCCCCAGCTGGTCGACTCGTCAATTTGGGGCGCGACTCGTCACGTAGAACCGACCACTGGGCAGTCGAAATGACGACTCGGCGCCGGGGCTCGAGGGGCTCGAGTGGTCCGCGGGGGCGGGGGGCTCGAGTGGCTCGCGGACTACGCGTAGCGAGGGCTGGTGCCGCCCGCGTCGAGAAAAGCTCGGGCCAGGGGTGAGGTGGAACTGCGCGCGACCCGCACGAGAAAGGCGTCGTCGACCGGGTTCTCGCCGGTGAGGCGCTGGTAGGAGATCCGCACCTGCTGCAGGTCACCGAAGAGGTCGCGCAGGCCGCCGTCCTCGATCTGCTGCAGCCGGGCGTAGCCGACGAACAGAGCGGCCTTGGGCACCGACTGCCCGTCCTTGGGCGGCCAGTCGAAGGAGTATCCGCAGTAGTCCCGCAGCATCCGCAGATCCTCGTGGGTCAGCGGCCCGATCGGCACCCGCACCGGCCCGGCCTTCGCAGCAGCGGGCGCTGAAGGTGTCGCCTGGGCGCCACGTCGTCCGTACATCCCTCACCTCGCCTCGGCCTCCTGCTCTGAATCGGCACAGCGAGTCCGATCCTGACCGCCGGTGGGGCCGCGAGCCCCGATCCACGAGCCGCCACTGGTTGTTGTGGGGGTGAACTAATGACATGCCCACCCTGGAGCGCTCTAGGCTCCGCGCGTTGTTGCAGGTCAGCGGCCCGGCGTGAAATCCGCAGGGTGGGCATGTCATTAGTTCACCACAAACACAAATTGTGGACTGCCCGGCCGTGCGCCTGCTGTGCGTTGCTCTGTCGCGCCCTAGGGTCCGGCGCCGAGCCAGGGAGCCATCGGTGCCGGGCGGCATGGCCACACTGGGGTCCGACGCCGCGGCGGCTCGGGTAGGCTGCCCCACGCGGCCGCGAGGCCGTGACCAGCCATCCACCATGGCTGGCCGCGACGAGGAAGCCGGTGCGACGCCGGCACGGTCCCGCCACTGTGACGCCCGACCCGAGCCCGGGGCGGCCGAAGTCAGGAACTCTGCGGCCACCCATCTGTTCCCGAGGGCGCGGACCCTTCGAGGAAGGCAGGCAGGCATGCCGCAGGGCCAACCGCAGAGCGTTCCCGCCGACGGCCTGACCACCCGTCAACGCCGCAACCGTCCGATCACCGCCGTGCACACCGGCCCCGGCAAGGGCAAGTCGACCGCCGCCTTCGGGATGGCGTTGCGCGGCTGGAACCAGGGTTTCGACATCGGGGTCTTCCAGTTCGTGAAGTCGGCCAAATGGAAGGTCGGCGAAGAAGAGGTCTTCCGCCGCCTCGGTGAACTGCACGAGCAGACCGGCGAGGGCGGCGCCGTCGAGTGGCACAAGATGGGCTCGGGCTGGAGCTGGACGCGTAGCAGCACGGGTGAGAACACTCAGGAGCAGCACGCCGCCGACGCCCTCGAAGGCTGGCGCGAGATCCAGCGTCGAATCGCCGACGAGCGGCACGACCTCTACGTGCTCGACGAGTTCACCTACCCGATGAAGTGGGGTTGGGTCGACGTCGACGAGGTCGTGGCGACCCTGGCCGACCGCCCGGGCAAGCAGCACGTGGTCATCACCGGCCGCGACGCCCATCCGCGCCTCATCGAGGCCGCGACCCTGGTCACCGAGATGACCAAGATCAGGCACCCGATGGACGACGGCCAGAAGGGCCAGCGAGGCATCGAATGGTGAGCCTGCCCCGGGTGCTCGTCGCGGCCCCGGCGTCTGGCAGCGGCAAGACGATGATCACCACCGGTCTCATCGCCGCGCTGCGCGACCGCGGCCTGGGGGTCAGCCCGCACAAGGTGGGCCCCGACTACATCGACCCCGGCTACCACACGCAGGCCGCCGGTCGCCCGGGGCGCAATCTCGACGCCCACCTCGTCGGCGAGTACCTGCTGGCCCCGCTGCTGCTGCACGGCGCCAGCGTGCCGACGCCCGCGGACATCGCCGTCATCGAGGGGGTGATGGGCCTGTTCGACGGGGCGTTGGGCACGGACGGTTTCGCCAGTTCCGCCCACGTCGCTCGCGCCACCGATACGCCCGTGCTGCTCGTCGTCAATTGCGCCGCGGCCTCCCGCAGCGTCGCGGCGGTCGTGCACGGCTTCGCGACCTTCGAGCCCGGCGTTCGCGTCGGCGGGGTCATCCTCAACAACGTCGCCTCCCCGCGGCACGAGGCGGAGGCGCAGGCGGCAGTCGCCGCGACCGGAGTGCGAGTACTCGGTTCGATCCCGCGGCTGCCGGATGTCGTCGTGCCGAGCCGGCACCTCGGCCTCATCCCCGCCGCCGAGCGGCGCCCCGAGGCCCTCGGTGCCGTCGAGGCGTTGGCAGGCATGGCCCGCGAACATATCGACCTCGACGGAGTGCTCGACCTGGCCGCGCAGGCCCCCGAGCTGCACACATCAGCGTGGGATCCGGCAGAGGCGATCGGCGCCACCGAGGTCGGCCGCACCCGCCGGGGCGCCGGGCACGAGCCGGTCGTCGCGGTCGCCGCCGGCGCGGCCTTCACGTTCGGCTACGCCGAGACCCCCGAGTTGCTGCGTGCCGCCGGCGCCCGCGTGCAGACCTTCGATCCGCTGCGGGACGAGGGGCTGCCCGCGGGTACCGACGGCATCGTGCTCGGCGGCGGCTTTCCCGAGGTGCACGCCGCAGCACTCGGCGCCAACCGCGGCCTGCGCACCGAGATCGCCGCGTTCGCCGAGGGCGGGGGACCGGTGTTCGCCGAGTGCGCCGGGATGCTCTATCTGCTGCGCGAACTCGACGGGGTGCCGATGTGCGACGTGCTGCCCGCCACCGGCGCGATGCACCCGCGGCTGGTACTCGGATACCGCAGCGCGGTGGCCCTGGCCGACAGCATCATCGCCCCCGAAGGCGCCCGGGTCGCCGGCCACGAGTTCCACCGCACCCGGGTGCAGGTCGACCCCGAGGCCGCGGACCAGCGCGCCTGGGGGTGGCGCGACTCCGCCGGCCGACCCGAGACCGAGGGCTTCGTGCACGGCCGCGTGCACGCCTCCTATCTGCACACTCACTGGGCCGGGCGACCCGGCAGCGCCGCCGCGTTCGTCCGCGCCGCCGCCGGCGACCGGCGCGGCGCCGAGGTCGTCGCGTGAGCGGCCCCGGCCTCATTGTCGGGCTCGGCGTCTGTTCCAGCAGCGACCCGGTCGCCGCCGCTCCGGCGATCACCGCGGCCCTGGCCCGCACCACCGCCGGAGAGCTGGCCGGGGCGCCCGTTCTGGCGGTGGCCACGTGGGCGGATAAAGCGGACCATCCCGCGGTCCAAGCCATCGCCAAGGCCCTGGGCGCTCCCGTTCGGGGCCACGACGCCACCTCCTTACGCGCCCAGCAGCCCGGCAGCGCCCGGGTCGCGGATCTCACCGGCGGCGCTGTCGGATCGGTCGCCCAGGCCGCGGTGCTGGCTGCTGGCGCCCGCCCGCTGCACGACAAACAGACGGCCGGCGGCTGCACCTTCGTCGTCGGAGTGCTCGACGGCGGCCCGTGGGATCCGCTGCTGCACCACGGGGACGTCGAAGCTCGCGGAGCGACGATCGACCTCGCCGTCAATGTCGCGGTCTCCGCGCCGCCATCGTGGCTGCTCGCTGTGATGTCGGACGCGCTGTTCGGCGTCGCTGCCTACCCCGACGAGCGGCCGGCGCGCGAAGTCCTGGCCGCGCACCTCGGTCTCCCGGAGGAGTCGATTCTGCTCGTCAACGGGGCAGCGGAGGCGTTCTCCCTGCTGGCGCAGGCCCGCGACTGGCGGGCGCCGCTCGTGGTGCACCCCCAGTTCACGGAGCCCGACGCGGCGTTGCGCGCGGCCGGTCACCCGCCGGCCCACCACGTGCTGGACGCGCGCGAGCACTTCGCCTTGAACCCCGCCGCGGTGCCAGACGTCGCAGACCTCGTCGTCATCGGCAATCCCACCAATCCGACCTCCCGGCTGCACGACACCGCCGACCTGCGGGCCGTGCGGGAAGCCGGCCCGGCCGACCGGCTGCTGGTGGTCGACGAAGCCTTCCTCGACGTCCTGCCCGCCGACTCTCGCTCGAGCGCAACCCTCATCGGCGAGGCAGCCGTCGACGCGGGCCTGTGCGTCATTCGCAGCCTCACCAAGACGTTCGGGCTGGCCGGCATCCGCGCCGGCTATGTCGTCGCCGCGCCGCCGCTCATCGCGCGGATGCGGCAACTGCAACCCGCGTGGTCGGTCAACAGCCTCGCCCTCGCCGCGATCACGGCCAGCGCGACTCCCTGCGCGCAGAACCACGTCGCGGCCATCGCCGCCGCCCTGCCCGCACGCCGGCAGCACCTCGTCGCCGGTCTGAGCCTCCTGGGGTTCACGGTCGTGCCCGCCCCGGCCGCGCCGTTCGTCCTGGCTCAGCACCCGCACGCCGCGCTGATCCGTCGCCGTCTGGCCACGCACGGCATCGCAGTCCGGCGCGCCGACACCTTTCCCGGTCTGGGGCGCGAGTGGCTGCGTCTGGCGGTGCGCGACGAGGCAACCACCGATCAGGTGCTCTCCGCCATCGCCCACGCCCTTGCCGGCACAGCCGATGGCGACGCAGCCGCTGGCGACACAGCACCTGGCGACGGCATCCCTGACCAGCGTGCCGCGCCCGACCCGCTGGACACCCGCGAACGCCAGGAGCCGCGATGACCCCCACCCAGCCGACGCCGGCCACCCACGAGCCGCCGCTGGCACAGGCGACCCGGGAGGCGCTGGAGCACGTCATCGCCAGCCGCCGCGACATCCGCAGCGACTTCACGATGGACCCGATCGACGACGAGACGCTGACCCGCCTCCTGGCCGCCGCCCATCGGGCCCCCAGCGTGGGCCTGAGCCAGCCGTGGGACTTCGTCATCGTCCGCGACGAGGAGCGCCGCCGCCGCCTCCAAACCCTGGCCGCCGACCAGCGGGACCGCTACGCCGCAAGCCTGCCCGGCGGCCGCGCCCGCAGCTTCGACGGCCTGAAGGTCGAGGCGATCCTGTCGACCCCCCTGAACATCGTCGTCACCTGCGATCCCACCCGCGGCGGCCCCTACACCCTCGGCCGGCACGCGGACCCGCGGATGGCGCCCTTCTCGGTCGCCACCGCCGTGCAGAACCTGTGGCTCGCAGCCCGCGCCGAAGGCATCGGAGTCGGCTGGGTCAGCTTCTTCGACCCCGACGAGCTGCGCGCCGCTCTCGACCTGCCGGAGCACCTCCAAGTCGTCGCCTACCTGTGCGTCGGCCACGTCCGCGCCTTCCCTTCAGCCCCCGAGCTCGCCCTCAGCGGGTGGGCCCGTCGCCGGCCACTGTCCTGGGCCGTCCACCACGAACGCTGGGGGGCCCGCGGCCTCCCGGGAGGAGAACCCATGTTGCTCGTCGACGAGACCATCGCGGCGGTCGCCCCGGTCGATGAGGCGGCCCGTGCCGCGTGCGACGAGCACCAGCTGCGCCTGACCAAACCGGCCGGCTCGCTCGGCGAGCTCGAGAACGTCGCGGCCAAGCTGTCCGCCATCGCCGGTACCTTTCCGCCGCCGCTGCCCGAGCCGGCAGCCCTGGCCGTCTTCTGCGGCGACCACGGCGTGCACGCCCAAGGGGTCAGCCCGTGGCCGCAGGCAGTCACCACCCAGATGGTGCTCAACGTGCTCGCCGGGGGAGCGATGACCAGCGTGCTGGCCCGCGGCGTCGGCGCTGAGGTCGCGGTCATCGATGTGGGGGTCGCGCAGGATCTGCCGCAGACGCCGGGGCTCATGCACCGCAAGGTCGCCGCGGGCACCGCGGACATGACCCTGGGCCCGGCGATGACGCAGGAGCAGTGCCGCCAAGCGATCGAGGTCGGCATCGACGTGGCCCGCGACCTGGTCGCGCAGGGCAACCGGCTGCTCGCCACCGGAGACCTCGGCATCGCCAACACGACCCCGTCGGCGGCCCTCGTCGCGGTCTTCACTCAGACCCCGGCGCGCGTCGTCACGGGGCGGGGGACTGGCATCGACGACGCGATGCTGGCCCACAAGATCTCCGTCGTCGAGCGCGCCATCGAGGTCAACGACGCCACCGCCGACCAACCGCTGGCCGCCCTCGCCGCGGTCGGCGGCTTCGAGCACGCCGCCCTCGTCGGCTTCCTGCTCGGCGCGGCGGCCCTGCGCACCCCGGTGGTGCTCGACGGCGTCATCGCCGCCAGCGCGGCCCTCGTCGCCGCGCGACTGAGCCCGCCGGCCGTGGACTACTGGTTCGCCGGTCATGTCTCCGCCGAACCGGCGAGCCGGCTGGCGGTCGCCGACCTGGAGCTGCGGCCGCTGCTCGACCTCGACCTGCGTCTGGGCGAGGGCAGCGGCGCCGTGCTGGCCATCCCGCTGGTGCAGGGCGCGGCTCGAGTCGTCCGCGAGGGAGCCACCTTCGAGAGCGCCGGGGTGGCGGGCCGCGATGAGTGATCTCGGCGCCCAGTTGCAACTGGGTGGCCGGCAGGTGCTCGTCGTCGGCGGTCCCGCCCGAGCGCTCGGCCTGCTGGGCCGCCTGCTCGACCGCGGCGCCCGGGTCACCGTCGTCGCGCCCCAGGTGGCGACGTCGATTCAGGATCTCGCCGAACGGCACGCGCTCACCTGGCACGCCCGCGCCTACACGGCGACAGACCTCGACGGGATCGCGCTGCTCGTGGTGTGCCCCGGCTCCGACGACGAACCGGAGCTGCGCGACTCGCTGCAGCGGGCAGCGGCCGACGCGAACACCGCCGACATCCTCATCGCCGAGTTGGAGACCCGCCCGGGAACGCTGCGCGAGCCGGCCGCCGCGACCGCGGGTGGACCGGGCTCCGTCGCGCTCGTCGGGGGTGGCCCGGGTGACCCCGGCCTCATCACGGTCGCCGGACTCGCGGCCGTGCACGGCGCCGACGTTCTGGTCGTCGACCGCCTGGCCCCGCTGGAGGTGCTGCGCGACCTGCCCCCGCACGTCGAGGTCATCGACGTCGCCAAGATTCCGCGCGGCCGCTTCACCCCTCAGGAGCGCATCAACGAGGTGCTCATCGAGCACGCCCGCGCGGGCAAGCGGGTCGTGCGGCTCAAGGGCGGCGACTCCTTCGTCTTCGGCCGCGGGATGGAAGAGGTCATCGCCTGCCGGGAGGCCGACATCCCGGTCGAGGTCGTGCCGGGCGTCACCTCCGCCGTCGCGGCCCCGGAGCTGGCCGGGATTCCGGTCACCCATCGCGGGGTCGTCCAGGGGTTCGCCGTGGTCTCGGGGCACGCCGCACCCGACGACCCTCGCAGCACGGTCGACTGGGCGGCGCTGGCCGCCAGCGGGGTAACGATCGTCATCCTCATGGGGGTGGAGACGCTGCCGCGGATCGCCGCCACGCTCCTCGCGGGCGGGCGCGCCGCGCAGACCCCGGTCGCCTGCGTCATGGAGGCCGCCAGCGCGCGCCAGCGGGTCGTCAGCACGACGGTGGGTGCTCTCGCGCGCGAGGGCACCCCGGATGGGATCGCGCCACCGGCCGTGACCGTCATCGGTGACGTGGCGGCCTTCGCAGTGCCCTAGGTGGTGCCCCGGGCGACGCAACGCCCACCCCGGCTCTCCTGCTGTGGTCTGTTTCGTGTTGGACAGTCGTCCGGCTAAGATCTTCTCAGGTCGGTCTCAGGCCGGCCGGGGGCGGCGACGGACAACGGGGGAAAGACGATGACGGGTTCAAGCGGGTGGCGGGCGGCGCGACTGGCCGGATTGGCGCTCGTCGGGGTGAGCATGGCGTTGGCTCCCGGGCTGGCGGGCCAGTCGTTGGCCCGAACAGGCCACAGCAGCCAGCGTCCACGGGTCGAGCGTCCCGGCCATCTGGGCTCCCGTTTGGACATCACGCAGTCCCGGGTCGACCGGGCCGGCGCGGCCTGAGGTCGGCAATACTGCCCTTATGAGCGACCGTTGGATGTGGACCTGTCTCGACTCCACCGGTGCCGCTGTCGAGGTCGACACCGGCACCTTTCCCACGCAGGGGGAGGCGGAGGCCTGGCTCGGTGAGTCGTGGGAAGAGCTCGCCGACCAGGGGGTCGCCTCCGTGAGCCTGGAACAGAACGGCGTCGTCGCCTACGGCCCGATGAAGCTCGATCCCGCCTGACCTACCGACGCACCCAGAAGGCCCGCCCGAGCCGTGCTCGGGCGGGCCTTCTCGCGGAAACTAGCTGGGGTATTCGCCGCGCTTGACCCGAGGGCGCGGGATGCGCCCCGGGCGGATCTGCATGGAGCGTGATATCGAATACCAGAGCGCGCCCTTGCCGGGGGGCCGCCCGAACTTCTCCTGCACCCGCCGCTTGACGCCCTGCCACATGACGAACGTGTCGATCACGGTCAGCAGCACGGCGCCGTACACGAGGATGTAGCCGATGAGGATCGCGCGCGGATTCGGGATGAGGCTGATCGGCAGGCCGATGAGCATGATCGGCAGCAGGAACTCCGCGAAGCTACGCCGGGCGTCGAGGACGTCGCGGATGAAGCCGCGCTCCTTGCCGCGGTCGCGCATGGGCAGCGCCCACTCCTCGCCGCGGTACATGGCCTCCCGCTGCTGCATGCGGGCGGCCCGCTGCTTGGCCTTCGACTCCTGAGCGGCCGCCTTGCGGTCCGCCGGCACGATCGGACGTTGTCGGGCAGCCTGAGCCTCACGCCGCGTGGGCGTGGGCCGGTTCTTGGCCCCAGGCCGGTTCTCCGGCTCCGGGGTCTGCTCGATGGGGGGCTGCTGATCCTTCTTACGTCCGAACACGCCCACACCCTAATCGAGCCACGCGAGCGCCCGAGCGGCCTGCGCCGTGGGCGGACGTGCCATAGCCTGCCGGGGTGAACGCCGACGACCCCACCGCCCCCGCCCTCGACCCGCAGCGGCTGGCCGACCTGCGCCGCCGCGTCGCCGACCTGCTGCCCGACGTGCTCACCGACCTCGCCGACCTGGCCCGCATTCCCAGCGTCTCGGCGCCCTCCTTCGACCCCGCCCCCGTGGCCGCCTCCGCAGAGCGGGTCGCCGAGCTGCTCGCGGGAGCCGGCGCCAACGTGCAGGTGGTCCGCGCCGGCGACGGCCACCCCGCGGTCATCGGCCGCGTCGACGGCCCGCCCGGCAGCCCGACCGTGCTGCTCTACGCCCACCACGACGTGCAACCCCCCGGCAGCGACGACGACTGGGACAGCCCGCCCTTCGAACCGACCCGCCGCGGCGACCGGTTCTTCGGCCGTGGGGTCGCCGACGACAAGGCCGGCGTCATGGCGCACGTCGCCGCCCTGCGGGTGTTCGAGGGCCGGCCTCCGGTCAACGTCATCGTCTTCGTCGAGGGCGAGGAGGAGGCGGGCTCGCGCAGCCTGCCCGCGCTGCTCGCCGAGCACCACGACGCACTGGCCTGCGACGCCCTCGTCATCGCCGACTCCGGCAACTGGGACATCGGCACCCCGGCGCTGACGACCACCTTGCGCGGCAACGTGCGCGTCGAGGTCACCGTGCGCACTCTCGACCACGGCCTGCACTCGGGGATGTTCGGCGGTGTGGTGCCCGACGCCATCACCGCGATGTGTCGACTCCTGGCCACCCTGCACGACGAGCGCGGCGAGGTCGCCGTCGCGGGACTCACCGCTCGTGACGACACGGCCGTCGATTACGACGAGGCCCGCGTGCGTGCCGAATCGGGGGTGCTCGAGGGGGTCGACCTGCTCGGCTCCGGCTCCTACACCTCCCGGCTGTGGACCAAACCGGCCCTGACGGTCATCGGGATCGACGCGCCCAGCGTCGACCAGGCCGCCAACCTGCTCACCCCGAGTTGCCGCGCCAAGGTCTCGATGCGCATCGCCCCGGACCAGGACCCGCAGGCCGCCCTGGCGGCGCTGACCGAGCACCTGCAGACGAACGCCCCCTGGGGCGCGCAGGTCGAGGTCGGCGGCCCGGACGTGGGGTCTGGGGTTACGACGACGACCGACGGGCCCTATGTGGCCGCGGCGCGCGCCGCCTTCGCCGACGCCTGGCAGCGGCAGCCGGTCGACATGGGCATCGGCGGCTCGATCCCGTTCATCGCCCAGTTCGCGGAGGCGTTTCCGCAGGCCACGATCCTGGTCACCGGCGTGGAGGATCCGGACACTCGCGCCCACGGCGCCAACGAGAGCCTGCACGTGCCGGAGTTCGAGCGGGTCGCCCTGGCCGAGGCTGTGCTGCTCGAGCGGATCGGCGAGCTGGGCTCGAACGCAGGCACCGCCTCCTAGCGGCCCCGGGGGGTTCCGACCCGGCCCGCTCGGGGCCGGGTCGCAGGCGGCTTGCGGCGGAGTGCCTTTCGCGGGTGCGGGCCGGTTTGGCACGATAGAACGGTGCGCGTCCTGTTCTGCCCGAAGAGCTTCACCGGCACCCTGACCGCCGTGCAGGCCGCCGAAGCGATGGCCGCCGGCTGGCGGCGCGGCGCGCCCCACGACGACCTGACGCTGGCGCCACTCTCGGCCGGCGACAGCGGCTTCCTGCACGTGCTGGAGGAGGCCGTGGGCGGCGTCTCGGTGGCCGTCACCGTCTCCGACCCGCTCGGGCGCGACGTGCCGGCCGCCGTGCTGCTCGTCGACGAGGGCCCCGCCCGCACCGCTTACATCGAGTCCGCCCAGGCCGCCGGCCTGCACTTGCTCAACGCCGACGAGCGCCGCCCGCTGCTGACCAGCTCCTACGGAGTCGGGCAGCTCATCGACGCCGCGCTGGCCGAAGGGGCGCACCGCATCGTCGTCGCACTCGGCGGCTCGGCCACTAACGACGGTGGCGCGGGCCTGCTCGCCGCGCTGCTGGCCGCGCGGAGCGCCGGCACGGGGGGCAGCCCGGTCGCCGGCATGGTGCCCGCCCTCAGTCGGGGCGGCGGGGGCCTGGCCGAGGTGACCGCCGCCGACCTCGCCGGCCTGCCCGAGCTCGCGCAGCGCCTGCGCGGCGTCGAACTCGTCATCGCCACCGAGGAGACGCTGCCGCTGCTCGGCCTGCAAGGCACGTCGGCGACCCACGCCCCGCGCAAGGGTGCCGACCCGATGCAGGCGCAAGAACTGGAGCTGCGCCTGGGCCGGTTCACCGACATCGTCGGCAAGACGATGCCCCCGCCGCTGGACTTGCTGACCGGGCTGCCGCGGCGGCTGGAGCGCGAACCAGGAGCCGGGGCCGGCGGCGGCATGGGATATGCCCTCATGCTGCTCGGTGGGCAGCGCGCCAGCGCCGTCGACGTCGTGCTGCGCGCCTGGGACTTCGAGGCGCTCGTGGCGCGGCATGACCTGGTCATCACGGGGGAGGGCTGCTTCGACTGGGCCTCGCTGCGGGACAGCGTCGCCGCCGGCGCCGCCCGGGCCGCCGCCACCCTCGGGCGCCCGGCGGTGGTGCTGGCCGGCCAGCTGCAGGTGGGGCGCCGGGAGGCGATGTCGACGGGGCTCGCCGGGGCCTACGCCGTTGCCGAGCGACCCGCCGATGTCGCGGCGACGATGGCCGATCCCGTCGGCACCCTCTCCGCTCGGGCGCAACGGCTGGCCCGCACCTGGTCGCCCCCGCCGAGACGCGGTAGCGGCTGACCCAGGCGCCCGGTTCGCCCCGCGTTTTCGGGGCACTCCCAATTCAACCCACGGCCAGGTGGGGAACAAAGCGGGCGTTGGCTACCGTTGAGGACACCGAACGCTTCAGAGTGCGAAGGACACCACATGACTGTTCAGGACTCGGCCACCCACGGCGTACTGCTCACCGACGTCGCCGCCACCAAGGTCAAGAACCTGCTGGAGCAGGAGGGCCGCGACGACTTGAGGTTGCGCGTCGGCGTCCAGCCCGGCGGCTGCTCCGGCCTCATCTACCAGCTCTACTTCGACGAGCGCGCCCTCGACGGTGACGCCGTGCGGGACTTCGACGGCGTCGAGGTCGTTGTCGACCGCATGAGCGCCCCCTACCTCATGGGCGCGACGATCGACTTCTCCGACACCATCGAGAAGCAGGGCTTCACGATCGACAACCCCAACGCGGGCAGCTCCTGCGCCTGCGGCGACTCGTTCAGCTGAGTCACCGCTCCGGCGGCCGAGCCACCCGTTTACGGCCGGTCGACGCACCTCGCGTCGGCCGGCCGTCGACGTGTCCGGCCACGTCGATAGTCTGCGGCGGTGCGTATCGCTGTCACCGGATCCATCGCGACCGACCATCTCATGACCTTTGCCGGCCGCTTCGCCGACTCCCTCATCGAAGGCCAACTCGACAAGGTGTCCTTGTCGTTCCTGGCGGACGAGCTCGACATCCGCCGCGGCGGAGTCGCCGGCAACATCGGCTTCGGGCTGGGGGTGTTGGGGCTGAGCCCGGTGATCGTCGGCGCCGCGGGCGAAGACGTGCGGGACTATCGCTCCTGGCTCGAGCGACACGGGGTCGACTGCGCCAGCATGCGCATCAGCGACACCCACCACACCGCGCGCTTCGTGTGCACCACCGATCAAGACCTGGCGCAGATCGCGACCTTCTACCCCGGCGCGATGGTCGAGGCGCGGCACATCGAGCTGCACCCGGTCGAGCAGCGGGTCGGCACCCTCGACCTCGTCGTCATCGCGCCCAACGACCCGCTGGCGATGGTGCGCCACACCCAGGAATGCCGCACGCGCGGCTACGCCTTCGCCGCGGACCCCTCCCAGCAGCTGGCGTTCATGGAGGGGGAGGCGATCCGTAAGCTCGTCGACGACGCCACCTACCTGTTCACCAACGAATACGAGTCGCACCTCATCGAGCAGAAGACCGGCTGGACCGTCGACGACATCGCCGCGCGGGTCACGACGCGCGTAACGACCCGCGGCAAGGACGGCGCGACGATCACCACGCGCGGGCAGGCGCCCATCCACATCGACGCGGTGCCGCCCCGCACGATCGCCGACCCGACGGGGGTGGGCGACGCCTTCCGCTCCGGGTTCCTCGCCGGGCTCGCCTGGGGCCTGCCGCACGAGCGCTGCGGCCAGGTCGGAGCGCTGCTGGCCACCCACGTGTTGGAGACTGTCGGCACTCAGGAGTACGAGGGCGCGCTGCCCGGCTTCCACGAGCGCTTCCGCGCCGCGTTCGGCGACGACGCGGCCGACGACATCGCACCCCACCTACCCCCGTTCCACGGCTGAGTGTGGACCGGCCCCCAAGCCCCGAACCCAGACACCTACTGGGTGCCGCTGTACCGGGCGATGCTCCACGGGCAGTTCGTCCCCGATGAGGCCGAGCTGCTGGTCATCGGGCCCGAACTCCAGCCCGACCTGGTGTTTGCGGCCTACCGCAACGGGCTGTTTCCCATGGGCACCCAGCCTGACGGCAAGCCTCCGATCGGCTGGTGGTCGCCCAACCCGCGCGGGGTGCTGCTGCCCGGTGAGCTACGCGTCTCGCGGTCGCTTCGGCGCTCGGCCGGGCGTTTGCACGCCACGGTCGATCAGGACTTCGACGCGGTGGTGCGCGGGTGCGCCGATCCCGACCGTAGCGGCCGCTGGATCACGGCCCGCGTGCACGAGGTCTACGCCGAGTTGCATCGCCGCGGCCAGGCGCACAGCGTCGAGGTCTGGCGGGATGACGAGCTGGTCGGCGGCCTCTACGGCATCGGCATCGGCGGGCTGTTCGCCGGCGAATCGATGTTCCATCGGGTGACCGACGCCTCCAAGGTGGCCCTCATGCATCTCGTCGAGCGGTTCTTCGCCGGAGGCGACGAGCGGCGCCTCATCGACGTGCAGTGGCTGACGCCGCATCTGGGCAGTCTCGGCTGCGCCGCGATTGCCCGCACCGAGTACCTACGCCGGCTCGGGACGGCGCTCTCGCTGCCGGAAGCCGACTGGGGGCAGCGGCGGGCTCGCGGCGACACGCCCACCCCGCCACGGTGACTTATCACCTGGGTGTCGGCTGGATGCAGCACCGGACCTGCCTGATCAGCGCCCGTCGGCGCCCTTTCGGACTCGGCGGCGCGCCCAAACGCGAAGTTGGGGCCCTCGCCTGCCCAGGGCGGGGTCGAGCAACTATGCTGACTTCGCGAATAGCCCTGGTCCGTACCGGGGTCGTGGTTGGATCGTGGACAGCGGTCGCGGGTCGTAGCCCTTGCGAGCGAGCCGGTGCCGTGTGAACCTCAGCTTCGTCCGGTCAGAACGACAGGAAAGGTGCCTCGTGCCTGTGCAACGTCTGAGCCCCGATCGCCGGCGGCGTCGGGTCCTCCCCCTCCTGGCCGGCGTCAGCGCGGCGGTGCTCACCCTGGCCGGATGTAGCACCCAGTACGGTGAGGCCTCCCGTGGCTGGCTGCCCTACGGGGCGACCACCGGTGCCGACCGCGTCAGTGAGCTGTGGGTCGGCATGTGGATCGCTGCCTGGATCGTCGGTGGGCTCGTATGGGGTCTGACGATCTACTGCATGATCAAGTTCCGCCGCAAGAAGGACGACGTGGGCCTGCCGCCGCAGTTGCGGTACAACGTGCCCATCGAGGTTCTTTACACGGTCATCCCCGTGATGATGGTCGGCGTCATCTTCTACTTCACGCACCGCGACGAGGCCTACCTGCTCGATACGTCGGAAGACCCCAGCGTCACCGTCAATGTCGTCGGAAAGCAGTGGAGCTGGGACTTCAACTACATCGACGCGGGCGTCTGGGACTCCGGCGTGCAGGCGCAGTTGACCGGTAAGCCCGGGGTGGAAGAGACCCTGCCCACCCTCGTACTGCCCGTCAACGAGCGCATCGAGTTCGTGTTGACCGCCCGCGACGTCATCCACTCTTTCTGGGTGCCGGCCTTCCAGCAGAAGCTCGACATGGTGCCGGGCAAGGTCAACAAGTTCCAGGTCACCACGACGACCGAAGGCAACTATGTCGGCAAGTGTGCGGAGCTGTGCGGCGCTTACCACGCGGCGATGCTGTTCAACGTCAAGATCGTCAGCCGGGCGGAGTACGACCAGCACATGAATGAGCTGCGCGCCGCAGGCCAGACGGGCATGCTCGACAACTCGCTCTCGCGCCAGCCGTTGGAGCCGGGGCAGCAGCAGTACCTTCCGACCCCCCAGGCAGGTGTGAACTGATGGCCACGTTGACCTCGCCGCGCGCGTCCGCGGAGTCTCCGGACGGCCCGGAGCGGCCCAAACGCTCGAAGGGCAAGATCATCGTCAGCTACCTGACGACCACCGACCACAAGGTCATCGCAACGCTCTACTTCGCCACGTCGATGTTCTTCTTCGCGCTCGGTGGCGTGCTGGCCCTGATCATCCGCCTCGAGCTGTTCGCCCCTGGTCTGCAGGTGCTCGACAACCTCGAGCAGTTCAACGCGATGTTCACCATGCACGGCTCGATCATGCTGCTGCTCTTCGCGACGCCGCTGTTCGCGGCGTTCGCCAACGCGCTGCTGCCGTTGCAGATCGGTGCTCCCGATGTCGCCTTCCCGCGGCTGAACATGCTGGCCTACTGGCTGTACCTCTTCGGTGGCCTGATGGCCGTCTCCGGGTTCTTCGTGCCCGGGGGCGCTGCCTCCTTCGGCTGGTTCGCCTACGCGCCGCTCTCGAACGCCACGTTCACCCCCAGCCTCGGTGGCGACCTGTGGCTCATCGGCTTCGGCCTCACCGGTTTCGGCACGATCATGGGTGCCGTCAACTTCATCACGACGATCATCTGCATGCGCGCGCCGGGCATGACGATGTTCCGGATGTCGATCTTCAGCTGGACGGTGCTGGTCACCTCGATCCTCGTGCTGATGGCCTTCCCCGTGCTGACTGCAGCCTTCATGGGCCTGATCGGTGACCGCCTGTTCGGGATGCACATCTTCGATCCGGCCAACGACGGACCGATCCTGTATCAACACTTGTTCTGGTTCTTCGGCCACCCAGAGGTCTACATCATCGCGTTGCCGTTCTTCGGCATCGTCAGCGAGATCTTCCCGGTGTTCTCCCGCAAGCCGATCTTCGGCTACAAGACGCTGATCTTCGCCACCGTCGCGATCGCCGCGCTGTCGGTCACCGTGTGGGCGCACCACATGTACGTCACCGGCCAAGTGCTGTTGCCATTCTTCGCGATCATGACGATGCTCATCGCGGTGCCAACCGGGGTGAAGTTCTTCAACTGGATCGGCACGATGTGGGGCGGGTCTTTGACCTTCGAGACCCCGATGATCTGGGCTCTCGGCTTCCTCGTGACGTTCCTCTTCGGTGGTCTGACCGGTGTCATCCTGGCGAGCCCGGCACTCGACTTCCACCTCTCCGACACCTACTTCGTGGTCGCGCACTTCCACTACACGGTGTTCGGCACGGTGGTGTTCGCGATGTTCGCCGGCTTCTACTTCTGGTGGCCGAAGTTCTACGGCCGGATGCTCGACGAGAAGCTCGGCAAGATCCACTTCTGGATGCTCTTCATCGGCTTCCACGGCACCTTCCTCATCCAGCACGTGCTCGGCATGCAGCACATGCCGCGCCGCTACGGCGACTACATGGTCGAAGACAACTTCGAATTCATGAACCAGGTCTCGACCGTCTTCGCGCTGCTGCTCGGCCTGTCGCTGCTGCCCTTCTTCTACAACGTGTGGAAGACGTGGCGCTACGCGCCGAAGGTCACCAGCGACGACCCGTGGGGCTACGGCGCCTCGCTGGAGTGGGCCACCTCGTGCCCGCCGCCGCGGCACAACTTCGACCGCCTCCCGCGGATCCGCTCCGAGCGTCCCGCGTTCGACCTGCACCACCCCGAGGTCTCGGCCTACGCCAGCCCCGGAGCCGACCAGGCCGTGCTGCAAACGCTGCGCGATGATCGCCCCGGCGACCGTCAGGAGAGTGACGCCCGATGAAGACTTCCGCCAAGCTCTTCCTGCTCGGCATCGTGTTCTTCTTCCCGATCGCGGTGATCTACGGCTTCTTCACGCATCGCGTGATGGGCCAATGGGAGCCGGTGGGCGTCATCGGGATCGCCCTGCTCGGCCTCATGTCGGGGATGGTCGGCCTGTACTTGAGCGCCACCATCAAGAAGCTCGACAACGATCCGGCGGACAACCCCGAGGGCGAGATCGCCGACTCGGCGGGGGAGTACGGGTTCTTCTCCCCGCACAGCTGGTGGCCGCTGGCGCTGGGCGCCTCCGCCGGGTTGGTGTTCCTCGCTCTGGCGCTGACGCACTACGCCGGTTGGTGGCTGTTCCCGGTCGCCGTCGTGGCCGGGGCCGTGTCGCTGGTCGGCTGGACCTTCGAGTATTTCCGCGGCGACGTCCTCTGAGGCGAGGTCCGCGAGCGCGGCACTGCCCGAACGCAGTTCCGTCGCCAACGCAGCAGTGAGCAGAGCCCGGATCGTCACGATCCGGGCTCTGTCCGTTTCGGCGGTATCGCCCTGATCGCAGCCTCGGGTACCCTGGTTGTGGTGCGATCGTGTTCGGCTTCGGTGGGGAGTCGGGCGCACCCCGGTTGGGACCAGGGGTGTGATCGACACGGGGGTGCCGAGGTCGTACGGATCTCGGTCTGTACAGACTGCCGTCGAAGGGGTCGTCGGACGTGAATCCGCCGTCAGCTGCCAATCGTTCTTTCCGCGCGCCCGGGTCGGTGCGCTCCGTGGCGTCGCTCGTCGCGGTGGCCGCGCTCGTGGCCACCACTGCGGGGTGCCAGGCGCAGAGTCAGGCTGGGCCGCAGGGCCAAGAATCTCCGGAGCCGCCTGCACCGCCAGTGAGCTTCCAGGCCTCTGTCAAGGAGGGGGCCAAGGACGTACGGCCGGACACGGCCGTGACCGTCTCCGCGTCGCAGGGCAACCTGCACACGGTGGTGCTCGCCGACCCCAAGGGCAAAGAGCTCAAGGGTCAGATCAAGCCCGACGGCACGTGGGGCCTGGTCGACATGCTGTCGCCGGGTACGAAGTACACGATCAAGGCGACGGGGGAGTCGCAAGACGGTACCCCCGGCACGTTCTCCCGTGATTTCGCCACCTTGGTGCCCAAGGTCGAGGCGACCTATCGAGTGACGCCCGACGGGCAGACCGTGGGCGTGGGCATGCCCGTGATGGTTACCTTCGACTCCGCCGTGATGACTCCGGAGATGCGCGCCAACGTCGAGCGCCGGGTGAGCATCAAGACCGAGCCCAAGCAAGAGGGCTCGTGGGGCTGGCACTCCGAGCGTGAGCTGTTCTGGCGACCCAAGGAGTACTGGAAGCCGAACACCAAGGTGACGGTCAATGCGCCGCTGCGCGGTGTGCAGACCGGTGAGAAGAAGTGGATCACCGAGGACAAGGGTGCGGCCTTCACGATCGCCAAGCGGGCGCGGATCTCCACGGTCGACGTCAACGGACATTCGATGACCGTGCGGGAGAACGGCAAGGTGGTGGGCACCTATCCGGTGAGCAACGGCCAGGCCACCGCCAACTGGCAGACCCGTTCGGGCACCAAGATCATCACCGAGAAGCAGAAGTTCATGGTGATGGACGCCGCGACCCTGGGCGTGCCCAAGGACGACCCGAACTACTACCGCACCGAGGTCGACTACGCGATGCGCGTGACGAACACCGGCGAGTTCTTGCACTCCGCTCCGTGGTCGGTCTGGGCCCAGGGGCGGCGCAACGTCTCGCACGGCTGTGTGAACATGGGTCCGCGCGCCGCTCGGGAGATGTTCAACGCGAGCGTTGTCGGCGATGTCGTCGACTTCGTGAACTCCCCGCGCAAGATGAAGATGCACGAGGGTGTCGGCGTGTGGCTGGTCTCCTACGACCAGTGGAAGGCGCGCAGCGCCTTGGCGAAGAAGGCCACGGCCAAGCCGTCGCCGTCCAAGACCGGCAAGGCGACGCCCGCCCCCAGCTCTCCGTCTCCCGCTACGCCGTCGCCCAGCGTCCCGGCAGCCACCGACGCGGCCGCACGGCCGCAGGAGAGCGCTCCGGCGGCCTGAGAGGCTCCCAGGGGTGTTCCTAACCCCAACCGAGTTCGTGCAGCCGCTCGTCGTCGACGCCGAAGTGGTGAGCTATCTCGTGCACGACCGTGATGGCGATCTCCTCGCGCGCCTCCTGGGCGTCGCGGCACATCCGCAGAGTCGGTCCGCGGAAGATCGTGATGCGGTCGGGGAGCACCGGGGGCGCGAACTCACTGCGGTCGATCAGCGGGGTGCCCTCGTAGAGCCCCAGGAGTTCCTCACCCTCGGGGTGTTCGTCCTCGACGAGCACAACGACGTTGTCGAGTAGGTCGAGAAACTCCGCGGGCACCTGATCGAGAGCGTCGGCCACGAGCTCCTCGAAATCCTGTCGGCTCATGGGCAACATCGGTCGTCCTCTCCGTCGTGCGGTGCGTGGTGCTCTGCGTCGCGGCGATGTTGACGACCATCATGCCCGCGGACCGCAGAAGGGGCCGACACCAGCTGGTGGTGTCGGCCCCTTCTGCGTGGTTCGTCGCGTGGCGCGGTCCTCAGTGTTGCGAGGAGCCGCTGGTCACCGAGCGACGGTCGCTGTCTGCGCTGTCGATCTCTTCGTGGTGCCCGTTGGCGTGGGCGGCCTCGAGCTCTGCCGGCGTGACGGGCTCGACGCGGTCGGAGAAGTAGAACCGCGACAGTGCCGCGCGCCGCTTGTCGTTGCCGGCGGACGGGGCCGCGACGCCGTGCTCGTCCTCACCGGAGGTGAGTTGGAGCGGTCGCTGGGCCTCGTAGCCCACCAGATCCCAACGCTCGTACGGGTCGAGCGGCTCGTGGACCTCGAAGAACTTGCCGTCGGGCGTCTGCACCACGCGACCGGTCTCGTTGCCGTGCAGCACACGTTCGCGATCCTGCCGCTGCAGGGCGAGGCAGATGCGCTTGGTGATCATGAAGACGACGATCGGGCCGACGAAGAACGCGATCCGCAGGAAGATCGTGATGTCGTTGATCGACAGGCCGAGCTTGACGGCCAAGTGGTCGTTGGCGTTCGCGAAGTACATGACCAGGTACATCGTGATCGCGGCCGCGCCGATGCCGGTACGGGTCGGAGCGTTGCGCGGACGGTCCAGCAGGTGGTGCTCGCGCTTGTCACCGGTCACCCAGGCTTCGACGAACGGGTACACCCCGATGATCGTGAACATCACCGGCAGCAGCATGATCGAGCCCAGCGCCAGGTTCATCGAGAAGGTGAACCCGAAGAGCGTGAACTCCAACCAACCCGGCAGCAGGCGCAGCGCGCCGTCGGCAAAGCCCATGTACCAGTCGGGTTGCAGACCGGCGGTCACGGGGGAGGGGTCGTACGGTCCGTAGAGCCACACCGGGTTGATCGCCACGAGAGCGGAGATCAGCGCGATGACGCCGAAGACGATGAAGAAGAAGCCGCCGGCCTTGGCGGCGTACACCGGCATCACCGGGAAGCCCACGACGTTCTCGTTCGTGCGGCCGGGGCCAGGGAACTGCGTGTGCTTGTGCACCGCGACCAGCACGATGTGGGCGGTGAAGAGGCCGACCAGCAGCGCGGGCACGAGCAGGATGTGCGCCATGTAGAGGCGGGGGATGATCAGCTCACCGGGGAACGAGCCACCGAACAGCGCGAACGAGAGCCACGTACCGACCACGGGTGAGGACTGGACGAAGCCCTCCATCACGCGGATGCCGACACCGGAGAGCATGTCGTCGGGAAGGGAGTAGCCGGCGAAGCCCTCGACCATGGCCAGCAGCAGCAGCACGGTGCCGATGACCCAGTTGATCTCGCGCGGCTTGCGGAACGCGCCGGTGAAGAACACGCGGAGCATGTGCAGCATGACCGCACCGATGAAGAACAACGCGCCCCAGTGGTGGATCTGCCGCATCAGCAGGCCGCCCTTGACCTCGAACGAGATGTCCAGAGTCGAGCGGTAGGCCTCGGACATGCCGATGCCGTTCAGCGGGCCGTAGGAGCCGTCGTAGACGATGTGCCCCATGCTCGGCACGAACCAGAGGGTCAGGATCACGCCCGTGATGAGGCAGATGATCATGGAGTACATCGCGACTTCACCGAGCATGAACGACCAGTGGTCGGGGAAGACCTTGTGCATGAGGTACCGGATGGGCTTGGCCAGGCCGGTGCGGTCGTCGAACCACTGGGCGACCTTGCCGGGCGGCGTGGTCGCCGGGCCCATGGGGCGCTCGGCCTGCGCGTTCTCCTTGGCGGGAGCTGAGGTGCTCATCGGTGGATCCCCCAGAAGCTCGGTCCGACGGGCTCAGCGAAACCCTGATCGGCGATGAGGTAACCCTCGTCGTCGACGGTGATCTTCAGCTGGGGTAGCGGCCGCTTGGCCGGGCCGAAGATCACCTTGCAGTCTTGCGTCACGTCGAAAGTGGACTGGTGGCATGGGCACAGCAGGTGGTGGGTCTGCTGCTCGTAGAGGCCGACGGGGCAGCCCGCGTGGGTGCAGATCTTGTTGTAGGCGACGATGCCGTAGTAGCCCCACTCCCGGGACTTCTCGACCTTGAGGTCTTCCGGCTGCAGTCGCATGAGGAGCACGCAGGCTTTTGCCTTGCGCTCCAGGTAGCCAAGGTGCTGGTCGTGCTGGAAGTCGCCGCTCTGGCGCTCCTGCGCGGTGACGTAGCCGAGCTGCTCGAGCTGCTCGAGCGAGGCGTCGATGTGCTCGGGCAGGATGTGGAAGGCCGAGCCCAGTGTGACGTCGGTGGCCTTGATGGGGGTCATCTCCGGGTCGCGCATGAGGCGCATCCCGCGCTGCCAGAACGTGTGGTGCAGTTCTCCGCCGGGCATGCCTTCGGGGGATAGGCCACCAACGGCCTGCAGCACCGGGGGTACTGCGAACAGGCCGATGGCGGTTCCGCCCAGGATGCCGATCATCGGCCGCCGTCCGAGCTGAGAGGTCTTGTTGCCCTCGACAAGCGTGTCGACCAGTCCGCGCCGAGCCTCATCGGAGGATCGCAGCGGATGACGCTCCTCGACTGTCTCGGTGTCGGGCATCAATGTCTTGGCCCAGTGCACGGCGCCGATGCCGATGCCGAGCAGGCTCAGCGCCATGCCCATGCCCAGCCCCAGGTGCAGGATGCTGATGTGTCCGAACCAGGGCAGGAAGATCAGCTGGTCGATCGAGAAGGCGAAGTAGGAGAAGACGAACAGCAGCGTGCCCAGGATCGAGATGAGGAAGAAGGTGAGCACCTGGCGCTCGGCCCGCTTGGCCGCGCCCTCGTCGACATCCGACCAGCGCGGCTGGTGCGGCGGTAGACCGGGGTTCTCGAAGTGGGCGGGCAGCCGCTCTCCGGTTCCCTCGACGTGGCCGTGGTCGAGACTCACGGCCGAACCCGCGTCGCTGGGCGGGGTCGCGTTGTCATTCACTGTGCGTTCTCCTGGATCCGCAGGGCAGGGACGAGGGCGTGTTCATGCGGCCTTGCGGCCAAGCCAGACCGCCGCACCGATCATCAACGGGATACCGATCAGCCAGAAGAAGAAGGCGTCGCCGACGGGGCCGATATTGCCCAGACCCAGGCCCCCGGGGCTCTCCTGCTTGTCGAGCTCGTGCAGATAGGCGATGACGTCGGCTTTGGCCTCGGGCGAGAGGTTGGTGTCATTGAACACCGGCATCGACTGAGGACCGGTCAGCATCGCCTCGTAGATGTGCTTGCCCTCGATGTTGTGCAGCTTGGGCGCCAGCTTGCCGCGGGTCAAGGCGCCACCGGAGCCCGCGAAGTTGTGGCACATCGCGCAGTTGACGAGGAAGATCTGGGCGCCGCGAGCGGTGTCGCCGCCGACGCCGCTGGCGTACTGCTCGTCGGGGATCTCGGGGCCCGGGCCGAGGGTCTGGACGTACGCGGCGATCTGGTCGATCTGCTGCTGGTTGAACTTCACCGGGAAGGTGCGCATCGCTTGGACCGTCGGTGCAGCCAACGGCATGCGGCCGGTGCCCATCTGGAAGTCGACGGCGGCGGCGCCGACCCCGACCATGCTGGGGCCGTCGGGCGTGCCCTGGCCCTGCGCCCCGTGGCAGGTGGCGCAGTTGGCGAGGAACATGCGCTGCCCCTCGCTGATGTCTGCCTGGGTCATCGCCCGCGTCCCCGCACCGGCGGTCGGGGTCAGCAGGGTGTAGATCCCACCGGTGGCGAAGAGCCCGATGATCAGGAGCACGACAAGTGCCGCTGGATGGCGGCGACGGGCGGCGAGTGAGTTCACGATGCGGGTCCTTGGGAGCGTCGGGCGGAAGCGGGGTCAGGGGACGACTTGGAACGCCGAACGTACTACCTGAGCAGGTAGATCGTGGCCCAGAGCGCGATCCAGACGACATCGACGAAGTGCCAGTAGTACGACGTGACGATCGCGCCGGTGGCTTGTCGATGGGTGTAGGTGCGGGCTGTGAAACTTCGGCCGATGATCAGCAGGAAGGCGACCAGACCGCCGGCCACGTGGATCGCGTGGAAGCCCGTGGTCATGTAGAAGGCCGACCCGTAGGCGTTGGAGTAGAGCGTGACGCCGTGCATCGTCAGCTCGGCGTACTCGAACACCTGACCGGCCACGAAGATGCCGCCGAAGATGTAGGTGAGTACGTACCACTCACGCATACCCCACCCGCGCAGGTCGAAGATGCCGCCGATGCGCGACCCCCGGCCCTGCTCAGCGCGGTGCACACCGATCTGGCACCAGACCGAGGAGATCACGAGGATCAGGGTGTTGACGGTCGCGAACGGCACGTTCAGCTTCGGGGTCTCCATGGCCCACAGATCGGGGCGCACGGCGCGCAGCGTGAAGAAGATCGCGAACAGACCAGCGAAGAACATCAACTCGCTGGACAGCCACACGATGGTGCCCACGGCCGCCATGTTCGGTCTGGTCACAGGGCCGTGCCCGGGGATCGCCCTAGAGCCCGAATGACCAGAGCCCGAGTGCGCCGGCGGGTGCGATGAAGGTGAGGAAACGGTCGCCACGAGCGCCATTATGGCCACAACTGGCCCGGCTATGTGCCGTTGGGGACCGATTGGGCGCGTTGCAGGTTGGTGACATCCCCCAGATTCGTGCGCCGTCTGGTCGGTGAGCCGCCCCCGTGCCTGCCGCTCGGGGCTTGTCGCTCGGGCTCCCGCTCGTCTCCCGGTTCACCCCGCCAACGGGCGAGGGACACGCGGTGTTCCGCGACCGGGTCGCGGCACGGGCGGGGGCAGCTCCTGGGTAGGATCGGCCCATGACGGCAGCAGAGGGCGCTCACGAGCACACCGGTGAGAGCAGGAGCCACCAGGCCACCCATCGCGTGCGCGTGCTGGTGTACAGCGACGACCGAACGACGCGCGAGGCAGTTCGGATGGCCGTCGGGCGCCGCCCCAGCCGAGACGTCGAGGTCGAGTCGTGGCTCGAGTGCGCGACGGCCGATGCCGTCATGTTGGCCGCGCAGAGCGGCGACCACGACATTCTCGTGCTCGACGGCGAGGCCACCCCCTACGGTGGCCTGGGTCTGTGTCGGGAACTGAAGCACTCGATCTATCAGTGTCCCCCGGTCATCGTGCTCACCGCCCGCCCGCAGGACGCGTGGTTGGCCTCCTGGTCCTACGCCGACCACGCGGTGCCGCAGCCGCTGGACCCGATGGCCATGGCCGACGCCATCGCCCGAGTCGCGCGCCGCCGCGAGGCGATCGGCGCGGGCTCGGACAACTCCGCGCACTGAGGTGCCCACGCACGTGTCGGCGACGCACGACTCCGGCGTCGACGTGACTCCGACGTGGGGTCAGGTTCTCAATTCACTGCTCGGCGGAGCCGACCTGGCGCCGCACGAGGCGACGTGGGCGATGGAGCGGATCATGTCGGGGGAGGCCTCGGCGGCGCAGATCGCGGGCTTCCTGGTGGCGCTGCGCGCCAAGGGTGAGACGAGCGCCGAGATTCTGGCGGTGGCGGACGTCATGCTGGCCCACGCCAACCGCATCGAGGTGCCCGGCCCGGCGATCGACATCGTCGGCACCGGCGGCGATCGGGCGAACACCGTGAACATCTCGACGATGGCGGCGCTCGTCGTGGCGGCCGCCGGGGTGCGGGTCGTCAAGCACGGCAACCGGGCCGCCTCGTCCCGCTCCGGTACCGCCGACTGTCTTGAGGCCCTCGGCGTCGACCTGAGCTTGGAGCCGGAGCAGGTGGCGGCCGTGGCCGAGCCGGCCGGCATCACGTTCTGCTTCGCCCAGAAGTTCCACCCGTCGATGCGGTACGCCGGGCCGGTGCGCGCCGAGTTGGGCGTGCCGACGGTGTTCAACGTGCTCGGGCCCCTGACGAATCCGGCGCAGCCCGAGTTCGCTGCGGTCGGCGTGGCGGATGCGCGGATGGCGCCCCTCGTGGCGGGCGTCTTCGCCTCGCGCGGCAAGCGCACCGCGGTGTTTCGGGGCGACGACGGTCTCGACGAGTTGACGTTGACGACGACCTCAGCGCTGTGGTGGGTCGACGAAGGTCGGATCGTGCGGCTGACTGTCGATCCCACGCGCGTGGGCCTGGAGAACGCACCGCTGGAGACGCTGCGCGGCGGAGACGCCGAGCACAACGCCGCTGTGGTGCGGCAGGTCTTCGACGGCGTGCGCGGACCGATTCGCGACGCAGTGCTGCTCAACGCCGGGATGGCCCTGGCTGTGGCCGACGGGCAACGGATCAGCGACCAGGAGAGTCTGGACGCGGCGCTGCAGCGCGGGATCGACGCGGCGGCCGCGGCCATCGACTCCGGGAAAGCCACGCAGACATTGGAGCAGTGGAGCCGGATCACCCAGCAGGCCGGGCGCGGCTAGCCTCGCCGAGCCCAGCGCCCCGCGAAACAGACCTCAGTCGAGCCCGATGGCGAAGGCCGCCTCGAGGTCGTGCCGACTGTAGGTGCGGAACGAGATGTGGGTGCGGGTCGACGTGATGCCCGGCACCTTGTTGATGTGGTCGGCGATGACGTCGGCGAGTTGGTCGTGTTCGCGCACCCGGACCATGGCGATGAGGTCGCAGTCTCCGGTCACGGAGTACACCTCGGAGACGCCGTCGAGTTCGGCGACAGCCTCGGCGACCTCGGGAATCCGGGCGACATCGGCGGTGATGAGGACGATGGCTGAGATCACCTCGTCACTGTAGCCGTGCTCACCAGTCGACCGGGTGCCGCGTCGTGCGCCGGGGCTCCAGCAACGCGGCGGATGCGCCCAGCGGGCAGGTCCAGGCGCCGTCGACCTCGACGAGGCGCACCCCATCGGTGTCCAGCCAGCGCAACAACAGCTCGGTCTCCTCGATGAGGGTGGTCGCCGCGGGGACCGCGGGCGCCTCGACCACCTCGGCCGTAGCCGTGCACGCGGCGATATAGGGCATCGGGTCGGCGCCGCGGGGTGTGCGGGTGGCCCCGGCCATGCGCCCATGCCGCGCGCACACGATCTCCCACCCGCCGAGCGGGTGTCGGCGAGCGGCGACGAGATGCGCGACCCCCGTCAGGGCGGCGACTCGCTGGGCCCGGTCGATCGCGCGGGACAGGGAGCGGAGGCGGTCGCGGGCGAGCGCCGCCTCTTCGTAACGCTCGTCCTGCGACAGCTGCCGCATGCGGTGCCCGAGCAGCCCGAGCACTTCGCGCGAACTGCCACGCAGCGCCTCGCGCAGCTGCTCGACGACGGAGCCGTAACCGGCCGTGGCCGCACCCAGCGTGCAGGGTGCCAGGCAGCGGTCGAGGTCGGCGAGCATGCAGGCAGGTGACGCGCGGGTGCGGGAGAGCCGTTTGCTGCACTGCCGCAGGGGCAGCACGTCGTGCACCCCGTCGATGGCGGCCTGCGCGTCGTGCACCGAGGCAAACGGGCCGGCGTAACAGGCGCCGTCGGGGCGCAGGTCGCGCACGATGGACAGCCGAGGGAAGGCCTCGATGGTCACCTTGACCCAGGGCCGACGGTGTGGCCGCCGGGAGCGCCGGTTGTACGGCGGCTCGTGCTGCGCGATGAGCCGCAACTCCCGCACGGCGGCCTCCAGGGGGGTGGCGCAGACGATCGGCGTGACCGACTCGGCGAGATTGACCATCTCGGCCATGCGCGAGCGCTGCTCCGACGCCGTGAAGTACGTGCTGACGCGCCGCCGGATGTCGACGGACGTGCCGACGTAGAGCACCCTGCCCCGTTCGTCACGAAACTGGTATACGCCCGGTGCGCTCGGCAGATCGCGAGCCAGATGACGCTTGCGGCGCTGCGCCTCGCTGACCCGCCCGGAGTAGGCGAGAAGCTCCTCCAGAGTGTGCACGCCGAGGTTGCCGACGCGCCCGATGAGGGCGTGCAGCACGTCGACGGTGGCGCGCGCATCGTGCAGCGCCCGATGGTCGGGGGTCTGCGTGGCGCCGAAGAGCCGCGCCAGGCTCGCGAGTTTGTGGTTGGGTGCCTCGTCGCGGCCGACGAGTTGACGGGCCAGTTTGACGGTGTCGAGCACCTGATAGCCGGGCCAGTCGATGCCGAGCCGGTCGGCCGCCGCCCGCAAGAAGCCGACGTCGAACGGGGCGTTGTGAGCAACGAGGACGCTGTTGCCGACGAACTCGAGAAAGCTCGGCAGCACCGTGGCGATGCGGGGCGCGCCGGCGACCATCGAGTCGGTGATGCCGGTGAGCACGCTGATGACGGCCGGGATCGGCTCGCCCGGGTTGACCAACGTCTGGAACTGCCCGAGCACCTCGCCGCCGCGCACCTTGACCGCGCCGATCTCGGTGATGGCGCACTCGATGCTGCTGCCGCCAGTGGTCTCCAGGTCGACCACGACGAAGGTTACCTGCGCCAGCGGGGTGCCCAGGTCGTCGAAGGTCGCTTGCACGCCGTGCGCGCGGCTGGCCTGGGCCGTCCGACCGGCGGGCGCCAGGGCGGGGTGGATCGGCAGGGTCGGAGTGGGGGTCGACGACATGGCCCAGACCGTAGGCGCGAGCACCGACAACATTCGCGGGCCGCGCCGGTCGGGCAAGCTTGTCAGTGGTCCCATCTAGCGTTTCGGGCAACGTCGACAACGACGAGTCGTGTCGGTGGCCTGGCCGCCGGCAGCAGCCGATCCGGCATCAGTCAACGAGGAGGGCACCATGCGTGACATCAGGTCCGGCAGCATGCTCATGGATTGCGCGACCTGCCCGGTGCGCGAACGGCATTGCGGTGAGTGCATCGTTCCGGTGCTGCTCGACGCCGCTCCCGGGTTACCCCTGGACGACAACGAGCAGCGGGCCATCGACGCGTTCGTCGCGGCCGGCATGCTCGATGGGCGCGCGGCCGTTCGGTTGCGGGCCTGGCCCGAGCCGTGGGCCGGCGAGCGGGTCGGCTGACGCTCATGGCGCACGGTCACCACGCCGCTGCGGGTCGGCCTTGACCGGGCCCTCGGGCAGGTCGCCGACCCCACGAGTCCGTCCCGGGGCGCTGGCCGCAGTCGTCGTGGTGCTTGTTGTCGTCATCGTGGCGGTCGTTGTCGCCGTCGGCGGCAGGGTCGGGCCGCCCGCGGCCGAACGCGGCGACGCTGCGGCGACGGCCGTACAGACGGCACCCGTACCCACGGCACCCGCGCAGGCGGTACCGACGTGGGTGCGTGCGGCCCTGGCGGGGTCACCGGTGTGGAGTTTCGCCGACGTGCGCGTCCGGGTCGAGGCGGTGCCGGCGGTCGCGCGGGGCGCGACGAGGAGCATCACGCCGGAGAGCGACGCTGCCGGTGCCCCGGAGGCTGCGGAGGCCGGCGAGGCCCGCGGCGAAGTGGCGGTGGTGGGTGTCGGCGACGCGGCCACACTCGCGCAAGTCGGGCAGATCGGGGTCGAGGCGGTGCAGGCCGTGGCGCGCGAGTGGCATCGGCCGTGGTCGCACCGCCTCCTCGTCGTCGTCCCGGCTGATCGGGCGCAGTGGCACGCCGTGGCGGGCACAGACCCAGGCACGGGCACAACGGGCACAGGCACGGGAACGGGCACCGACGGGGGTTTGGGCTCGAGCGCGGCGGCGGGGGCGAGCACGGGAAAGGGGGCAGCGACACAGGGGCCGGCGGCGGCACGCAACGGGGTGGCTCCGGCGATGACGGTGTCGGCGCCCGACGGGTCGGCGTATGTGGTGCTCGACCCGCACGCGTGGGCGACTGCCAGCTCGCCCGGGCGCCGGGCGTTGCTGATCCACGAGGCGGTGCATGTGGCGGTGTGGGCCGATCCGCAGACCGCGCGGCATTCTGCGCCGGCGTGGCTGGCGGAGGGATTTGCCCAGTTCGTCGCCTACGGCCAGATCGGGGCGGACGTTCACCTGATTGCCCCGGAGCTGCTCGACCGGGTGCGGCGGGAGGGCCCGCCGGTTGAGCTGCCGACCGACGAGCAGTTGGCGCTGGAGGGGCCGCAGCGGCTCGACGGTTACGCGCAGGCTTGGCTTGCCTGCCTCACACTGGCCGACTTGGCCGGTCCAACCGCCCCCGCCGAAGCCATGGCAGCAGGCGGGCCTGATCGCCCCGGCGGCCCCGGCGTGGCAACCGCGAAACTGCGGGGCGCCTGGCAGGCCGATCTTGTCAGGCTCGCGGGGTCCGGACCGTCGTGACGTCGACCGGTACCAGGGTGACCCCGGTTCAGGTTCAGGTTCAGGTTCAGACCGCAGTGACCCCGGTGACCCCCGGCTCAGACCACTGTGGAAGGGCTGTTGGCGTACAGCGCCTCGATCTCGTCGCCGAAGTCCCGGTAGATGGCGGGGCGCTTGAGCTTCATCGACGGCGTCAGGTACCCACCGGCCTCGGTGAAGTCGGTGCGCAAGACGCGGAACTCGCGGATCGACTCCGCGCGACTGACGGACTTGTTGGCGCGGTCGATGGCCTGTTGCAGGTGTTCGTGCACGTACGGGTCGTCGTAGGCCTCTTCCAACGTGATGTTCGGCCGGTCGTGCGCCTTGCCCCAGGCGGGCAGCATCTCGCTGTCGATGGTGACCAGGGCTGCGATGTACGGTCTCCGGTCGCCCACGACAAGACACTGGGAGACGAGGGGGTGTGCTCGCACGACGTCCTCGAGCACGGTCGGGGCGACGTTCTTGCCGCCGGCCGTGACCAGCAGTTCCTTCTTGCGCCCGGTAATCGTGAGGTTGCCGTCGTCGTCGAGTTCACCGATGTCGCCGGTCTTGAGCCAGCCGTCCTCGGTGAACGTCTCTCGGGTGGCCTCTTCGTTCTTGTAGTAGCCGCGGAACACGCCGACGCCGCTGGCCAGGATTTCGCCGTCCTCGGCGATCCGGATGCCGACCCCGGGCAGTGGCTGGCCGACGGTGCCGATGCGGATGTGACCCGGCACGCACACGTTGGTAGGCGCCGTCGTTTCGGTCAGGCCGTAGCCCTCGAGCACATTGATGCCGACGCCGCGGAAGAAGTGCCCCAGGCGCGGGCCCAGCGGGGCGCCGCCGCACACGGCGTAACGGACCTGGCCACCCATGACCGCCCGCAGCTTCGAGAAGACGATGATGTCGAACAGCTTGTGCTGCGCCCGCAGGAGCAGCGACGCTCCGCCCTCGTCGAGGGCGCGGCTGTAAGAGATGGCGGTCTTGGCGGCGAGCCGGAAGAGGCGGCCCTTGCCTTCGGCGGCCAGGCGCTGATCGGTCGCGTTGTAGATCTTCTCGAAGACCCGCGGCACGCACAGCAGGAACGTCGGGCGGAAGGACTGCAGGTCGTCCATGAGATTGGTGATGTCCGGCGAGTGCCCGATGCGGGCGCGGGAGTAGAACGCGAGCACCTCGATGAGCCGCGCCAACACGTGCGCCAGCGGCAGGAACAGGATCGTCGAGGACCCGGGAGCCACGACGTCACCGACTGCCAGCTTGGTGTTCTCGGACAGATCGAGGAAATTGCCGTGCCGCAGCTCGCAGCCCTTGGGTCGACCCGTGGTGCCGGAGGTGTAGATGATCGTCGCGATGTCGTCGCGCGTGGCGACGTTGGCCCGCTCCCGCAGCGTCGCTTCATCGACCTCGGCGCCGGCCTCCGCCAGCTCCTCAAGATGCCCGGCGTCGATCTGCCACACGTGCTTGAGAGCGGGCAGGTCGTCGCGGACCGAGGCGACGCGCTGGGTGTGCGGCTCCAGCTCGGTGATGATCGCGACGGCTTCGCAGTCGGAGAGGATCCAGGAGACCTGCTCGGCGGAGGAGGTCTCGTAGACGGGCACGGGCACGGCGCCGGCGGTCCAGATCGCGAAGTCGCACAGGGTCCATTCGAACCGGGTGCGGCTCATGAGGGCGACCCGGTCGCCAGTCTGAACCCCGGCCGCGATCAGTCCCTTGGCGATGTCCTCGACCTTGTCCGCGAACTGTCCGTACGTCAGGTCGCGCCAGCTTTCGCCGTCCCGTACGGAGAAGGCGACGCCCTCGGAGCCTTCGTCGGCGTTGTACCTGGCCAACTGGCCGAGGTTGCTCATCGTGGTGGGCTGGGCGATGGGATCGACGATGATCTCCTGCATGGCGACACTCCATGTCCTTCTGCGGTGCCGCGGCCGATGCGCAAGGGCCTGGCCACGGCGTTAGTTATCTCGACGGTAACCGACCGACCGGCTGATCGACATCACCACGGAGCCCGACGGGCGCCTCGTGATGGGTGGTACAGGCACCTCATGGGTGGGAGACCCCACAGGTGGGCAACGGCGCTTCGGCTCCCCGAGGGCGCCGTCGCGGGCGGGGCACACGCGCGACGGTCCGCGCCCGGTAGCGTCTACCAGCATGGCCCAGCACACCGAATCCGCTGTAGTTATCGAGGCGCCCGCCGAGGCGGTGCTCGACGTCATCGCCGATCTGGAGTCCTACCCGACGTGGGTCAAGGGGCTGCAGACGGTCGAGGTGCTCACCGAGGACGAGGGGTGGGCGGACGAGGCGCGCTTCTTGTTGGACGCCGGGGTCATCAAGGACGACTACGTGTTGCGCTACACCTGGGATGTCGAGGAGGACAGCACGGGCGTCGTCTCCTGGGAGTTGGTGCGTGCGCAGAACCTGACGGCCATGGACGGCTCGTACACGTTGGTCGCCGAGCCGGGCGGAACGCGCGTCACCTATCGGCTCGCGGTGGATCTGCGGATGCCGCTGCCGGGGATGCTGCGGCGCAAGGCCGAGCGCTCCATCGTCGAAACGGCCCTGACCGACCTCAAGGCGCAGGTGGAGGGAACCACCCGATGAGCTCAGCCTCACTCGAGGCCGACGACGGTGACGTACCCGACGATGAGGCGGCGGGCGGCCATTTCGAGGCCAACTCGCCGCCATCGCAGGAGTCCGGTCCGTCGCGGTTGGAGGAGGAGCGGCGGCTGCTCATCGAGGCTCTCACCGGGGCCTTCGGTGCCTACGTGCCCACGGCCAAGACTGGTGGTGACCAGGCGGCCGAGGGGCAGAGCGAGGCCCACGGCACCGCCGGGTCAACCCGCGCCGGGGCGGACTTCGATGGCCCGGATGCTGCGAGGACCGCGGGCGCGCAGGCACAGGTAGGGTGCGGGCAATGCGGCTGCAAAGCGCCCCGCGCCTGCACGGTCTGCCCGATCTGTCGGACGGCGGCCGGTGCCCTGGACCCTGCGTTGTTGGAGCGGGTGGCTGACGCGGCGCAACTGGTGGCCGAGGGTTTGCGCGCCGCGGCGCGCAAAGTCGCCGCGATGGACGAACGGGATCGGAGTTGACCTCAAGATGACGACAACGGTGGGCATCGACATCGGCGGCACCAAGATCAGTGCCGGCGTCGTCGACGAGCACGGCACGATCCTGCTCTCCGAGCGTTCCGAGACGCCGGCCAAGGAGCCGGACGCGATTGTGGCGACCGCGAGCTCGCTGGTCCGTCGGCTGCGAGCCCAGCACGACTTCGAGGCGGTCGGGGTGGCCTGCGCCGGCATGGTCGACGCAGAGCGCTCGATGGTGCGTTTCGCCCCGAACATCGCGTGGCGAGACGCCCCGATGAAGGCGATGCTGGAGGAGCAGATCGAGCTGCCGGTCGTCATCGAGAACGACGCGAACGCTGCGGCCTGGGGCGAGTTCTTGTACGGGCCGGCGCGCGAAGTCAACGACATGGTGCTCATCACGATCGGCACGGGGGTCGGCGGCGGGGTCGTCTTCGACGGTCAGTTGATGCGCGGCGCGTTCGGCATCGCCGGTGAACTCGGCCACCTGCGGGTCGTGCCGGGCGGGCACCTGTGCGGGTGCGGTAACCGCGGCTGCTGGGAGCAGTACGCCTCCGGCAACGCCCTGGTCCGCGACGGGCGCGAACTCATGCGCACGGCACCGGGGCTCGCGGCCGGCCTGGCCGAGGCCTCCGGAGGGAGCCCCAAGAAGCTCAAGGGGCCCGACATCACGAAGGCCGCGCAAAGTGGTGACGCGGCGAGCATCGAGCTGCTGCAGGACCTCGGCCGATGGATCGGAGAGGGGGCCGCGTCGATCGCCGCGATCCTGGACCCGAGCATGTTCGTGCTCGGCGGCGGGGTCGCCGAAGCCGGTGACCTGCTGCTCGAGCCCGCGCAGTCTGCTTACCGGCGCAACCTCTCCGGTCGCGGCTACCGCCCGGAGGCCACGTGGGCACTGGCCCATCTGGGCAACGACGCGGGGGTCATCGGCGCCGCCGCTCTGGCCAGGCCGGACGCTCGCTGATGGGGCAGAAGTTCGCCATCGGCATCGACATCGGCGGCACGAAGGTCTCCGGTGGGCTGGTCGATGAGTCCGGGCGCATCGTCGGCCGGGCCCGGCGGGACACCCCGGAGCGGTCGAAGTCGCCGCGGATCGTGGAGGACACGATCGTCTCGGTCTTCAACGAGCTGATGGACGGGGTGGCCGCCGACAAACCCGGCGGGGATGCCGATGAGGTGGCGGCGGTCGGTATCGGTGCGGCGGGCTTCGTCGGCGCCGACGGCGCGACGGTCGTGTTCGCCCCCCACCTATCGTGGCGCAACGAGCCGCTGCGGCGTTCGCTGAGCGACCGGATCGGGCGGCCGATCTTCGTCGAGAACGACGCGAACGCGGCGGCCTGGGCGGAGTGGCGCTACGGCGCGGCGCGCGGCGAATCCCATCTGGTGATGATCACGTTGGGCACGGGTATCGGTGGCGGCCTCATCGTCGACAACCGCTTGCAGCGTGGCAAGTGGGGGATCGCGGCTGAGTATGGGCACATGCAGGTGGTGCCGGACGGCCAGCGATGCGAGTGCGGCAACCGCGGCTGCTGGGAGCAGTACGCCTCGGGCAATGCGCTGGTGCGGGAGGCACGGTCGATGATCCTGGCCGGCTCTCCGGTCGTGCAGGATCTGGCGGCGCGCGTCGACCACGACCCCAGCCAGCTGACGGGCCCGCTCATCACGGAGGCGGCCAAAGCCGGGGACCCGACGGCGCGGGAGTTGCTGGCGGAGGTCGGCCACTGGCTCGGCGTGGGGCTGGCCAATATCGCGGCCGCCTTGGACCCGGGCCGTTTTGTCATCGGTGGCGGTGTGAGTGCGGCCGGTGATCTGCTCATCGCCCCGGCGCGAGACACGTTCCGCCGCAAGCTGACCGGGCGCGGATACCGCCCCGAGGCCCAGGTCGTCGCCGCCGCGCTGGGCAACGACGCCGGCCTCATCGGCGCCGCCGACCTGGCCCGCGTGCAGGCGGCTGGTGGTGTGGCGGGCGACGCCTCCAGCTCCGGCGATGCGGCTCACAGCGCCCGACGCGGCACCGCGCCCTGCCCCCCGCACCGCGACAGCATCTGACTCGGCTTCCGCCAACCGCTCAGCCCCTTTTCGCATCGCTGCCACGTGGGGCGGGGTTCAGACGATGGCGCCGTCGTCGTCGTCCTCGTCGCGTTGCTCGCGCTTTGGGAGGCGGGCGACGAGGATGGCGAAGCCGGCAACGGAAAGGGCGATGGCCAGGCCCGCATAGAGGCGGGGGCCGCTGGTGACGGCGATGTAGACGAGCCAGAGGGGGCCGCCGATGAGACCGATGAGTGCTCCCCAGAAGCCCAGGTCACCCGCGGGTAGCGGGCGAGGTGGCGGGGGGACGAAGTCCTCGTCCGGTTCCTCCGGGGGTGAGTAGCTGCGCCAGCCGGGCTGCTCCGCCCCCTGGCCGAACACGGCGGAGACCGAACGATCGGACTCGCGCCACGACGCCGAGCTGGGCGGGTCGGCATCTGCGGCGAGCGGGCCGGTCGGATCGTCGGTCGCGTCGTCCCTCGGCCGATCCGGGGTGGCGCCGGATCCCTGCTCGCCGGGCTCGAGGTGCTGCTCGACGGGCTCGAAAGGAGGGGCGTTGGGGTCGCGACGGTGGCCGGGGTCGTGGTGCCAGTTGGCGACGATGTCGGCGAATCGGTCGGCGTAGTCGCTTTCGGTCAGGGCCGGCTCGTCGCGGGGATCCTCGGGGCGGTCAGGCATCGGCCGCAGCCTCCCGATCGTCGGTGGCGGCCCGCGTCGGATGGGCGGCGGCCACCCGCTCCACGAACCGCAGCGACTCCGCGGCGAGCAGCTCGGCGTCGTTGTCGAGCGTGGCCACGTGATAGCTGTCGGGCAGTTCGAGCACGGTGACATCTGCGGAACCCACCGCGCCGAGAAACAGCCGCCAGCTGGAGGCCGGCACCACATGGTCCTCCAGGGAGTGCGCCAGCAGCACTGGCACCTGTACGTCGCCGAGCCCAGCGACCGTTCGCCGCCACAACTGCACCTGAGAGCTCAACGCGCGCAACGGAATCCGGTCGTAGGACCACTCCGGCTCGCCGTCGGCGCGGTGCACGTCGTTGCCGATGCCGGGCAACGAGGGCAGCACCCGACTCAGGAACGGCAGGGCGTGCATGCGGGGGTCGTCGACGCGGAACGCGGGATTGATGAGCACGAGCCCGTGCACCGACTCCGGATGCAGCTGGGCCAGGCGGGTGACCAAGGCGCCGCCCATCGACAGGCCCACCGCCACGACGACCCGGCAGCGAGCGTGCAACTCGACGAAGGCCGACTCCAGACCGGCGTACCAATGCCGCCACGTGGTGTCGTTGAGCTGCTGCCACGTCGTGCCGTGACCCGGCAGCAACGGCGCCCGCACGGAGTAGCCGGCAGCTGCGAAGGCTTGCGCGAGCGGCCGCACACCTTGCGGCGACCCCGTGAAGCCGTGACAGACGAGAACCCCGACGTCACTGCCGTCGTGAGTGAACGGGCTCAGATCGACCGACCGGCCGACAGCCTGCGTCATGTCCCCTCCTCGTCGACGCGCACACTTCGATTCTGTCACGTTGGCGCGCTAGGCCGGGAAGCCCGGCGGGTGGGGGCGTTAGAGTGCGCCCGTCACGCACCGAACTTTTCCCTGCCCCGCGCGCCCTCGTCCCGGGCCCGCGAGCAGGCCCGACTTCTACCGACCCAGCGAGGTGTCCATGCTCTATTGGGTGCTCAAGCACATCCTGCTCGGGCCGCTGATGAGCGTCTTGTTCCGCCCCCGGGTCGAAGGGGCCGCGAACGTGCCCCGGTACGGACCAGCGATCCTGGCGAGCAACCACCTGTCTTTCTCCGATTCGCTGTTCCTGCCGCTGGTCGTCGACCGGCGCATCACCTTTCCGGCGAAGATGGAGTACTTCACCGACCGCAGCCTCATCGGCCGGCTCAAGGCGTTCTTCTTCCGCGGCACCGGCCAGATCCCCATCGACCGCACCGGCGGACAGGCCTCGCGGGCCGCTATCGACGCCGGCCTGGCGGTGCTGGCCCGCGGCGAGCTGTTCGGCATCTACCCCGAGGGCACGCGATCACCGGACGGGCGGCTCTACCGCGGCAAGACCGGCATCGCGCGGATGGCGATCGAGGCGGGCGTTCCGATCATTCCGGTCGCCATGATCGGCACCGACAAGGCGCAGCCCACCGGTCAGAAGATCCCGCACATCACGCCGATCGGGGTGCGCTTCGGCACACCGATCGACGTATCGCCCTACGCGGGTCGGTCGGACGACCGGGCGGTGCTGCGCCAGATCACTGACGAGGTGATGGCCTCGCTGGCGCAACTGTCCGGGCAGGAATACGTCAACGAGTATGCGGCCGTGCGCAAGGCCGCGATCGCGCAGAAAGCCGAGGAACTCTTGGCCGCCGCGCGGGTCGAGTCCGAGCGGGCGCGCGCCAAGGCCGAGGAGCTCGTGGTGTCCGCCCGAGCCGAAACCGAGAAGGCGCGGGTGCGCGCCGACGAGCTGGTCGCCTCCGCCAAGGCCGAGTCGGAGCGTGCGATGGTGCGGGCCGATGAGTTCGTGGCCTCGGCGAAGGCCGAGTCGGAGCGGGCACGGGTGCGAGCCGATGAGTTCGTCGCCTCCGCAAAGGCCGAGTCGGAGAAGGCGTGGGCCAGGGCTGACGAGTTCGTCACCTCCGCGGTCGACCGGGCCCGCGCGCGCCGCGACCGTGACGACACGCCCGACGACACGCCCGACGACACGCCGGACGACGGGCCCGACGACCTACACGGACCGGAACGGACGCCCGACGAGCATGACGACGCCGCGCCCACTCCTCGCGGCGACGCAGCAGAGGGCTCGGGGACGCCCCGAACGGCGGCCACGGGCTGAGCGGGGGAGGTGGTGCGCACGCTGCTGCCGCCGATCCGCGGGGCCGACGCCCAGAGCCCCTCGGTGCATTCGCTGTGGGATGCGGTCGACCTCTACCGGCTGTTCGCGCTGCTCTACGCCTGCTACGAACTAGCTGGTCGACTCGATGAGTTGCGTCGCCCGACGGGGGGCTGGGTGGTGCTCGCGATCCTCGGCGCCTGGACGCTGTGGCTGCTCGTGCACCGTCGACGCAACGACCGGCAACTGGTCATCGAGCTGTGTCTGGCGGTCGCGGCGATCCTGTCGACGATATGGATCGATGATCCGCAGATCCGGCACGCCGGCGCCTCGACGATCCCCGGCATCTGGGCCGGCGCCATCGTGCTGGCGGCGGGGGTGGGGCGCGGGCCGGTCGCCGCGCTGGCGGCGTGGGCGATCATCGTGGTCGCCGATGTCATCGAGATCGGCACCCCGACCGAGGGGACGATCCACAACGTCTCTCTGCTGTTCATCATGGCCCTGGTCGCCGGGCTGACCTCTCGCGCGGCCCGCAGCGGCGACGAGGCACTGCGCGAGGGGCTGCGGCTGCGCGCGGAGCAAGCCGAGCGCGAGCGGCTGGCGCGCACCGTGCACGACGGGGTGCTGCAGGCGTTGGCGTTCATCCATCGTCGCGGCGACGAACTCGGTGGTGCCGCCCGCGACCTGGGTGACCTGGCCGGTCGGCAGGAGCAGCGGCTGCGCGGGCTGATCACCGGCCGCCCCCTGGAGCCGGTGCCGCTGGACGGGGTTGCCGATCTCACCGGGATGCTGCGGGCCCTGATCGACGAACGCGCCGTGGCCGACGAGCGGGGGAGTAGCGCGCAGATCGCGGCGCCGGCGGATCCAGTTGTCGTGCCGGCGCGGCGGGCACATCCGCTGGTGGCTGCGGTGGCGGCGGCGCTGGACAATGTCGCCGCGCACGCCGGCCCCGATGCCCGTACCTGGATCCTCGTGGAGGAGGAGGACGAGGAGGTCGTCGTGACGGTGCGCGACGACGGGGTCGGCATGGCCGACGGACGCCTGGCGGAGGCCGAGGCGGCCGGTCGGCTCGGCGTCGCCGCGAGCATCGTCGGCCGGCTGCACGACCTCGGCGGCGACGCGACGTGCCGCAGCGCCCCCGAGGCCGGCACCAGTTGGGAATTGCGGATGCCGCACGGTGACCCCGCGGAGCAGCAAAGATAGGAAGCGGTCCGTGATGGGACTGACGGGAGGGTCATGACCCAGACACACGAGATCACCGTCGTCGTCGCCGACGATCACCCGATGTGGCGCGAGGCGGTGGCACGCGATCTGACCGAGGCCGGCTACCAGGTTGTCGCCACGGCGCCGGACGGCCGACGGGCGCTGGCCCGCGTCGTGGACTTGCGCCCCGACGTCCTCGTGCTCGACCTCAACCTCCCTGAGCTCGACGGCCCGCAGGTCTGCCGCGGACTGCGCGACGCGCAGTGCGAGACAAAGGTGCTCATCCTGTCGGCGAGCGCCGAGCACGCCGACGTGCTGGCCGCCGTGCGCGAAGGGGCCACCGGCTACCTGGTGAAGTCGGCGCGGCGCGAGGAGTTCCTTGCCGCGGTCGACGCGACCGCCCGCGGTCGCGCGGTCTACACCCCGGGTCTGGCGGGGCTGGTACTGGGGGAGTACCGACGGATGGCCCGCGAGGAGGACTCCGGCACTCACCGGCGCGACTCCCCTCCGGTCCCGCGGCTGACCCCTCGGGAGACCGAGATTCTGCGCCTGGTCGCCACGGGGCTCTCGGCGCGCCAGATCGCCGCCCAACTGGTGCTCTCGCACCGCACGGTGCAGAACCATGTGCAGAACACCCTCGGCAAGCTGCAACTGCACAATCGGGTCGAACTCGTGCGCTACGCCATCGAACACGGGTTGGACGAGCCGCCCGTCGAAGGCTGACCGGGCGAGCCCGCGACTCCGACGCGCCACCGACGCGCCACCGACGCGCCACCGACGGGCCGCCCTCGCGCGGGGCTCGTGGCGGCGTCCGGACGGTGGTCGAGTTCGGCCACCGCGCGTGGGTTGCCTACCCTTGACCCTCGTGACCGCATCTTCTCCGCTGACCTGGCCCGATCTGCCAGCCAAGCAGCAGCCGACCTGGCCCGAACCGCAGGCTCTCGAGGAGGTCTCCCAGACCCTGGCGTCCTTGCCGCCGCTGGTCTTCGCCGGCGAGTGTGACATTCTGCGCCAGCGGCTGGCCGACGCCGCCAATGGCGAGGCGTTCGTGCTCATGGGCGGCGACTGCGCGGAGACGTTCGCGGCAGCGACCGCCGACAACATCCGCGACCGCATCAAGACGATCCTGCAGATGGCGGCGGTGCTCACGTACGGCGCGAGCATGCCGGTGGTCAAGGTCGGGCGCATCGCCGGGCAGTTCGCCAAGCCGCGCAGCAAGGACACCGAGACCCGCGGCGCGACGACCCTGCCGGCCTACCGTGGCGACCTCGTCAACGACTTCGAGTTCACCGACTCCGCGCGACAGCCCGACCCGAAGCGCCTGCTGCAGGCCTACCACACGAGCTCCGCCACGCTGAACCTCGTGCGCGCCTTCACCCAGGGCGGTTTCGCCGACCTGCGCTTCGTGCACGAGTGGAACCGCGGGTTCATCGCCAACTCCGCGAACGCCCGCTACGAGCGGACGGCGCACGACATCGACAAGGCGATGCGCTTCATGGCGGCCTGCGGGGTCGACTTCGAGGAGATGCGCCGCGTCGACGTGTGGGCCAGCCACGAGGCGCTGGTGCTGGATTACGAGAAGCCGCTGACCCGCATCGACTCGCGCACCGGGCTGCCGTACGCAACCTCCGGGCATTTCGTCTGGGTCGGCGAGCGGACTCGTGACCTGGACGGCGCGCACATCGACTTCATCTCCCGCGTCAGCAACCCCGTCGGCATCAAGGTGGGCCCGACCGCCGACCCCGCGCAGATCGTGGAGTTGGCCCGCCTGGTCAACCCCGACGAGCAGCCGGGTCGGCTCACGCTCATCACCCGCATGGGGGCCGGCACGATCCGCGAGGCGCTACCGGCGATCGTCAAGGGCGTCACGGACGCCGGCATCGAGGTCACCTGGGTGTGCGATCCGATGCACGGCAACACGTTCGAGTCGCCCAGCGGGTACAAGACGCGCCGGTTCGAAGACATCGTGGAGGAGGTGCGCGGCTTCTTCGACGTGCACCACCAGCTCGGGACGATCCCCGGTGGCATCCACGTCGAACTGACCGGCAACGACGTCACCGAGTGCCTCGGCGGCGCGATGCACCTCGGCGACGCCGACCTGGAGCGTCGCTACGAGACGCTGTGCGACCCGCGCCTGAACCACCAGCAGAGCCTGGAGCTGGCGTTCGTCGTCGCGGAGATGCTCGCCGCTCGCTGACCGCGTCGTTCGGGCCGCTTACAGCGGCTTAACGAACAGCGCTTAGCCTGGGAGTGTGGTGGATCACGACGACAGCCCTGGTGACGGGTCGGGTGAGCGGAGCAGCGACTCCGGTCACCCGCACCCGCTGCCACCTGGGCAGCGTCTGGTCGAGGCGCGCCGGCCCAATCACTACGGTCGGGTGCCGCGGGTCGATCTGCAGACCTGGCGGCTGACGATCAGCGGGGCCACCGCCGACGGTGCTGAGCACCGCTTGTCCTGGGGTGAGTTGGGCGAGTTGCCGCGCACCGAGTTCGTCGCGGATCACCACTGCGCCTCCCGCCGCACCTTGGCGGATGTGCACTGGGCCGGAGTGGGCTGCCGCGACCTGCTGGAGCGCTTCCCGCCGGCGCAGACCGCGCCATACGCGTTGGCCTACGCCTCGTACGGATATCACAGCAATGTCACTGTCGACGACCTCCTCGCGCCGCAGGCGCTGCTGGCGACCCACATGAACGGGCAGCCGTTGGCGCCCGAGCACGGCTGGCCGCTGCGCCTCATCCTGCCGCACCTGTACGGCTGGAAAGGGCCGAAGTGGTTGGTGGCGTTGGAGTTTCACCACGAGCCGCGCCGCGGCTTCTGGGAGCAGCGCGGGCATCACTTCACCGGAGACGTGTGGCGCGAGGAGCGGTTCGCCCACCAGGAGTGAGCGGTGGAGCCGGCGGCTGACCGAGGCTGAATCCCGCCTCTGTTGAATCCCGCGTCTGGCCGCGTCAGACGATCCTGAGAGTGATGGTCGAGCCGCGGGGGGCGCGCTGGCCGCCGGCGGGATCGGTGGAGTGCGCCGTGCCGAACAGGCCGCCGGCGATGCGCTCGATGCGGACGGTGAAGCCGGCCGATTCCAGCTCGCGTCGGGCCTGGTTGGCGTTCTCGCCACGGACGTTCGGAACCGCGACCATATCTGGCCCCTTGGACACGACGAAGGTCACGGTGTCGCCGCGGTACACGGTGCCGGGCCCGGGCGACTGGGTGAGGATGGCCCCGGCCGGGACGCTGCTGCTGAACTCCTCGCCGCCGCGCACGACCGCCACACCGGCCTCTTCGAGGGCCTTCTCGGCGTCGCTGACCGGCTTGCCACGCCAGTCCACGAGCTCGATCGGCTCCGGGCCGCGGCTGACCGCCAGCCGCACCTCGGTGCCCGGCTTGAGCTCGGTGCCGATCTTCGGGGTCGTCTGGTAGACGCGCCCCACCTCGACCGTGTCGTGGTACGCCTCCCGAGTCGGGCCGACCGTCAGGCGCGTGTCGCTGATGAGCTGCGCGGCCTCCTCCGGGGTCTTGCCGGTGACATCGGGCACCGCATATCGCTCCGGGCCCAGCGACATCGCGAGCGTGACCGTGGAGTAGCGCCACGCCGGCTGACCGCCCTCGGGTTCGGTGGAGATCACTTCGCCCTTGGGTACCGTCTCGGAGTACTCCTCGACGATTTGCGTGCGCAGGTCGACGCCCTCGAGGGCAGCCAAGGCTGCGTACTGCGTCGTGCCCGCGACTGGGGGGACCGGGCGTTCTGATCCGGGGCCGGCCATCGCGTACCAGGTGCCGCCGCCGGACAAAGCGACGATCAGCGCTGCGACGATCGCGATCCGACGACGACGAGAGGGTGCGCGACGAGCGCTGCGCCCGTCCTTGCCCGGGTCGTGCCCCGCGGCCCCGATCGCGACCATGGCCTCGCCGATCGACGTGGCCGAGGCGGCCGAGTCGGTGCCTTTGTCGGTGGACTTGCCGGTCGTTTTGTCAGGGGAAGCTGAGGCAGCCGCAGTGGGCGAGGCAGGACGGTCGCCGCGGTCGACCTTGATGACCTGCGTGGCGCGCGCCAGGATCCCTGTTTTGTTGAGGTTGCCCCCGGGGTCTGTGTCATTCGTGGCTGACAACGACGGACCCGGCCCACTCTGTGAGGCACCGACAGCGCCGCCGGAGGCTGCCGCCGCACCTGCCGCCGCACCTGCCGCACCTGGGGCACCGGTCGTCTTGGCAGTGCGCCTCCTTGTGCCGCCACTTCGCCGGGTCATGGCCTTCGTCTTGGTCGCAGCGGCCTCTTTCGTATCGGAGGTCGAACTGGTGGCCGTGGTGGGTCGGGTGTCGAGCTGCTCGGCGGTGAGGCCGTCGCGGGAGGCCCGCAGCATCTCCAACCATTCGCCGGCGTCGACGGGCCGGGCGTCAGGGTCGCGGCGCGTAGCGACCCCGACGAGGTCGTCGAGGGCGGACGGGAGCCCCGGGGCGTGCTCGGAGGGTGCGGGTAGGCGGCCGTGCACATGCTGGAAGGCCACGTGGATGGGGGAGTCGCCGTGCACGGCCTGCCGGCCGGTCAGCATCTCGTGCAGCATCAGGCCCGCGGCGTACACGTCGCTGCGGGCGTCGGCGACTCCGCGTTCGACCTGCTCGGGCGCCAGATAGGCGACGGTGCCCATGAGGGTGCCGGTCAGCGCGGTCGCGGTCGTGCTGGCGACGGCGCGAGCCAAGCCGAAGTCGGCGACCTTGACGACGCCCTCGGTGGAGAGCAGCACGTTCTCCGGTTTGATGTCGCGGTGCACGATGCCGGCCCGATGGGCCGCCGCGAGCGCCGAGAGCACCTCCTCCATCGTCCCCAGCGCCTCGCGCGGGGTCAGCGCGGTGGCCTGCCGCAGCCAGGCCCGCAGGGTGGGGCCCTCGACGAGCTCCATCGTGAGAAAGACGACGCCCTCGTCCTCCCCCTGGTCGTGAACGGAGACGACGTGCGGGTGATTCAGCCGCGCGGCCGAGCGGGCCTCCTTGCGGAATCGCTCGACGAAGGTGGGGTCGCGGCTCAGGTCGGCGCGCATGACCTTGAGTGCGACGTCGCGCTCGAGGCGCAGATCGACGGCTGCGTACACCGATCCCATGCCGCCGTCGGCGATATGGCGCACGACACGGTATCGACCGTCGATTACGCGGTCGATGAGAGTGCGCTCGGCCAGGGCCACCTTGGCAGTGTAGGCGGGCTCCGCTTGCTCCCATGGTGCGACCCGCGGGAGCCACCCGCATCCCCGGCTCTGTTCAGCAAGAACACTGGAAGCTCCCAGGGAGCAGGGGCCCCTCACTCGAGAGCCGACTCAGCCGAGCCGCTCCATGTGGGCCTTGACGTTGAGGATGTAGCGCGTGGTATCGCGGTAGTAGCCGTTCTGTCGCACCGACGTCAGGCCCTGGTAGTAGGCGCCGATCACCTCGTCGAGGTTGTGGGCGCTGCGGCCCAGGCTGCGCAGCAAGGCTACGCCGCAGGTGATGTTGTCGTGGGTGTCGAGCAGGTCGAGGTCGCGGTCGACGTGCCCGGAGACCCAGCCGCCGGTGCTCGGCAGGCATTGCATGACCCCGATGGCGTTCTTGTGCGACACGGCCCGCTGGGTCCAACCGGACTCCTGGTAGGCGATGGCCACCGCGAGCACCGGGTCGACCCCCTGGCGGCGCGCCTCGGCCGCCACGAGTCGGCGAGTCTGCGTGCGGCTCGGCACGTCCTTGCGGTTGAGGTGGGCGCGATTGGCTGCCGCCGAGTCGGAGAGGCGTTGGGAGGCCGGAGCCGTGCCCTGCACCCGCGTGCCCACGATCCGGAGTTGCTGTCCCGGGTGCAGGGTCGTGTCGGCGGAGAGGTTGTTGGCCTTGAGAATGCTCGCGCGCGACACGCCGTACCGCTGCGCGATGAGCCCGAGGCCGTCGCCGGGGCGCACCTGTACGACGATCGTGCGGGTGCCCGCGGCGCCCGCACGAGACGCGGTGGCCGCCACGCGTGCCGCGGCGCGGCCCTGCGGGATGGTCAGGCGCTGCCCGGGGCGAATGATGTCGGAGCTCAGGCCGTTGGCCGACCGTAGCGAACCGACTGTCTGCCCGTACCGGGCGGCGATGCCCGAGAGCGTCTGTCCGGGGCGTACGACGTGACTGCCGTCGCCGGAGCGGGCCGTACTGGTCGCGGTGCTGCCGCCCCCTGTGGGGGCCGGTTGCCCGGTCGGTCCGAGCAGGGTCCCGCCGGGGAGGGCGAGCACCTGGCCGGGCCGCAGCGTCGCCTCCGCGTTGGCCAGCATGTTGCGGGCGACGATCTCTTCCACGGTGGTGCCGCGGGACAGGGCCAAAGCGAGCAGGGTGTCGCCGGGACGCACCACATAGCGGCCCCAGCGCTGCGTCGCGGCGGGTGCGGTCACCGCCGGCGGCCGCTGCATCGCTGCGTAGGTCTCGGGAAAAGGCAGAGTCGGGGCGACGACGGCGCCGGCGAACGGGATCGGCACGGGGGTTCCTTCCGAAGTGGACGGTCCGTAGGAGGAGCCGGGGCGGGGGGCGTGAGCGCCGTTGCGGGTGCGAGGTCTTCGCGCGCGAATCTAGCGAAAGGCGCCGTCGGGGTCGGGGATGTCGGCCTCGCCCGGCGCGCCCCGCCCTGCCTCGTCCGACCGCTGATCCGCTCCCGCTCCGCACCCGGATCCAACGGTCGATCTAACTGTCGATCCGACTGTCGCTGGCGACCGGTGTGGCACTGTAGGGGCGTGTCCAGCCACGACTCCGCCACCGATCCCGCCGGCCCCCCGGCCGCTCTCGCCGCCGACGCCGCGGCCGACGACTCCCTCGACGCACTCGTGTCGCAGTGGCTGTCCGTGCCGGAGGCTGCTCAACTGCAAGGGATCTCGCTCTCGGATGTGCGCGGTCAACTCAAGGAGCGCCAACTCGTCGGGGTGCGCCGCGGTCCGAACAACGCGGTGGCGATCCCGGCGGCCTTCGTCACCGACGAGGGGCCCCGCCCCCAGCTGCGCGGCACGGTCATGGTGCTCGCCGACGGCGGCATGAGCGACGCCGAGCTGGTGCGCTGGCTGTTCACCCGGGACGACACGCTGCCCGAGGACGGCACCCCGATCGGCTGCCTGCTGGCCGGGCACAAGACCGAGATCCGCCGCCGCGCCATGGAGACCGCCTTCTAAGGGGATTCAGACACCCTCCCGAGGAGCCTGCCGACGCTGCTTCGCGGGAGAATGCACCAGACAAGCCCGGCCCGCAGGCGGGCCGTGTTCTGAGCCAGTCCTGAGCCCACCACAAGGCCCGAGCTGGGCGCTTCCGTCTGGTCGTAGCGACTTCTCGACGTACCCGGGAAAGCCGACCGATTTCGCCAGGGCGCTGACCTGCAGCGATGCGAATGGTGTGATGGGTGTCGCGTCACGAGTACGTCGAGAAGCCGCTACGTCTGCCAAGACCCTGTGGGTGGGCCCCCTGACCCACGACCCGGCCGCGCTGACGGCGCACTTGGATACGCCTCGAGCGCCGGGGTGTCGTCGCGCGGCATGCGGGAGAAGCCGCTGAAACATCGCGGTGCCCTGGTCGCGCCAGGGGTCAGGTGGTGCGGGCCGTCGAGAGGCGGGCCAGTTCCAGCAGCGCGTCGCGACCTTCGTCGCTGAGGCCGCGCACTGAATCCAGGGCTGTGAGGGCCCTGGTGGTACGGGCCTCGATCATCTCTTCGAGGGCGTCCAGCCCGCCGGAGTCACTGATGACCTCGCGTAGCTGCGCCACCTCCTCGTCGGTCAGATCCGCGCCCAGCCCGGCGCTCAGCTGCTGCGATTGGGCCGGTGTGGCGCGCTCCAGGGTGAGCGCCAGCAGCACCGTGTGTTTGCCTTCGCGCAGGTCGTCGCCGGCCGGTTTGCCGGTCTCCTGCGGGTCGCCGTAGACACCGAGGATGTCGTCGCGCAGCTGAAAGGCCTCGCCGATGTCGAGCCCGAAACGCGACAGGTGCTCGCGGTCCGCGGGGCCGACACCCCCCGCGTCGGCACCGATGAGCAGAGGTTGTTCGACGGAGTACTTGGCGCTCTTGTAGCGCACCACCTGCCGGGCGGCGGCGATGCGCTGCTCGTGACCCAGCGACGACCAGCCGCGCACGGAATGCAGGATGTCGAGGTACTGGCCCGCCATGAGCTGGGTGCGCATGCGGTCGAAGACGGGCCGGGAGCGAGCGAGTTCGTCGCCACCCAGCCCGCTGGTTGCCATGATCTCCTCGCTCCAGACCAGGCACAGGTCGCCGGCCAGGATCGCCCCGGCCTGGCCGAAGCGGCCGGAGTCGCCGAGCCAGCCGTGCTTGGCGTGCGCGTCGCGCAGGTGCACGTGGGCGGTGGGGGCGCCGCGGCGGACGGCGCTGTCGTCCATGACGTCGTCGTGCAGCAGCGCGGCCGCCTGAAAGAACTCCATCGCACTGGCCGCCCGCAGGGCTGCTGCGTCGTGCTGCCCGCCCATCGCGCGGTATCCCCAGTAGCAGAACGCGGCCCGCAGGCGTTTGCCGCCTTGCAGGAGTTGGGTGATGACCTCGAGCAGGCCAAGTCCGTCGTCCCCGAGCTCGGCGAGTACCTCCCGCTGGTGTGCCAGCTCGGTCTCGATTTCGGTCTGGACGCGACGACGCAGGTCGTGCAGGTCGCGTACACGGCTCACGGTGGGTCCTTCCGGATGCTGGTGCCCGCAGCCTACGGTGTGCGGCCTCGCCTACGCTGACCGCATGCTCCATCGCCCATCCATCCCCGATCTGCTGCGCTCGGATCGCCCCGCGTTCAGCTTCGAGTTCTTTCCGCCCAAGGACGACGCCGCGGAGGCGACGCTGTGGGAGGCGATCCGTCGCATCGAGCAGGTCGACCCCGCGTTCGTCTCGGTGACCTATGGCGCCGGGGGCAGCACTCAGGACCGCACGGTCCGCATCACGGAGCAGATCGCGCAGGTCACGACGTTGGAGCCGATGGCTCACCTGACTTGCGTCGGGGCCTCGGTCGCGCAATTACGTGAGGTGATCGGCGCGTACGCGGCGGCCGGCATCCACAACGTTCTGGCGTTGCGCGGCGACCCGCCCGGTGACGCCCGCGCCACCTGGGCGCCGCACCCGCAGGGCCTGAGCCACGCCGACGACCTCGTGCGGCTGATCAGCTCGCTGGGCTCGTTCACGGTCGGGGTGGCGGCCTTTCCCGATGTGCACCCGGAGTCGCCGGACCTGGGTCACGACGTCGAGGTGCTCGTCCGCAAGGCCGACGCCGGCGCCCAGTTCGCCGTGACGCAGATGGTCTTCGACGCCGACACCTACCTGCGTCTACGTGACGAGGTGGCGGCCCGTCGGGAGCTGCCGATCGTGCCGGGTCTCATGCCGGTGACCAACTTCGCGCAGATCGCGCGCATGTCGCAGCTCATGGGTACGCCGCTGCCTGCGGCGGTCATCGCTCGGCTCCAGCCGCTGGCCGACGACCGGGCCGCGCTGCGCGCCGAGGGTGTCGCGATCGCCACCGAGCTGGGGGAGCGGATGCTCGCCGAGGGCGCCCCCGGCCTGCACTTCATCACCATGAACCGCTCGACCGCGACCCTGGAGGTGCTGGGCCGGCTCGGCGGCATCCCGACCGATTGCCAGCGGCGCATCCGCGCGGGTGCCCGCGCCAGCCGCCCGGTGGCCGCCGCTGCCAGCCCGGTTGGCGCGGCCTGAGGTGGGCGATCGCGGCGAGCGATCATCCTCGTTCAGGAACGGTCGATAGGACGCTCAGCGAGGCCTGCTCGGCCTCATCGTTGACCATATCCCGGCGCTTGCAGCGCAGGGCGTAAAGGTCACCCTGGTCGACGCCGACGAGGAAACGAACTCGGTGCTCGTGGAGGTCAGTAGCGACGTGGCGCAGGCTGAAAAGGAACTCAGGCGCATTGCCGGGTCAGTGCCGATGACCGTCGTGACGTCGCAAACTCCGGTAATCCGACCCTATTGACGGTGGCTTTCGCCAACTCCCGTGGTTCTCGGTCGTGCCCGTCGAGGGCAGGGAGTCTGGGGGCGCGTGACAGGGGATCGATAAAAGGATCAATAGCGTTCAGATGTGACGTAGATCATGTCGCAAAGGTGCTGTGTTGCACCCTGGGTTCGCTTGCGGCCCAATGGAACTCATGGCCGGTCGAGTCAATTTGAATTTTATTGTGCCGCACCGGGATTCAGCGATTAGTAGCGTTGCTACTACAAATTATGTTCGATAGTGTTTCCCG
>NZ_BAHD01000051.1 GCF_000298215.1 Kineosphaera limosa NBRC 100340
TCTCCGGCGCGGGCTTGTCGGCCGCGACCGTGGCAGCCGGCTCCTTGCCCGAGGGCGCCGCATCCGAGGCAGCGTCCGCCGCCGGGTCCGAGACCGTGCTTGGCGCCGAGGTGCCCTGCCCGGCCTGCTGCGCGCGCATCGCTGCCAACGCATCCGAGGCCGAGACCGGACCGCCGGCGGGCGGCGCCCCCGTCGACGCGCCATCGGGCTCGGGCGAGTGAGCGCGCATCGCGGTGACGGCGTCTGAGGCGTGGGCCGCCGTGCTGCCGCCGCCGGATGGGGTCACTGAACCGGGGTCCTCGCCGCCGGCCGCCTGCGCGCGCATGGCCGCCAATGCGTCGGAGGCCGACACCGCCTGGCTCGAACCGGCACCCGCCTCCTCCGAAGCGGCCGGCGCCTCCTCGGTCTCCGGAGTGTGGGCGCGCATCGCCGTGACCGCGTCGGACGCGTGGGCGGCGGTGCTGCCAGCCCCCGACGGCTGCGGCGTGTCCGCCCGCGCCTCAGCGCGCTCGCTGGCGCTGGGGGCGGGCTGCGGGATGTGGTCCACCTCCGCATTGGAGTTCAATCCACCGCCGGGCACCGACACCTCGGCCCGGTCGACCGGCAGCGCGGCGGTCGCGGCCGAACCGCCAGCAACCTCCGGCGCCGCCGAGCCGGCCTCGACCGGCGGGGCGCCTTCCGGCGCCCGCACGGCCGCCAGCAGCATCTGCGCGACATCGACGACCTCGACCTCCGCGCGGGCCTTCCCGCTGGCCTGGGCTGCGGTCAGCCCGTCGGAGAGCATGACGCGACAGAACGGACAGCCGATCGCGATCCGGTCGGCCCCGGTCCCCACGGCCTCGGCCGTGCGGTCCTCGTTGATGCGGGTGCCGAGCTTCTCTTCCATCCACATGCGGGCGCCGCCGGCGCCGCAGCAGAACGACTTCTCGCCCGAGCGGGGCATCTCCTTGAGCTGGACGCCGGGCAGGGCGCCGAGCAGCTCCCTTGGCGGGGCGTAGACGTTGTTGTGCCGGCCCAGGTAGCAGGGGTCGTGGTAGGTGACGCTGGGCGCCGTCGAGGCGACATCCTGGGCCGACGCCTGCCCGGGGCGGGCGACCGGCACGAGCTTCTTCTCGCGCACCAGCCGGTTCAGCAGCTGCGTGTGGTGCACGACCTCGTAGTTGCCGCCGGCCTGCGGGTACTCGTTGCGGATCGTGTTGAAGCAGTGGGCGCAGGTCACGACGATCTTCTTGGCGCCGGCCTCGTTGAGGGTCTCGATGTTCTGCGCGGCGAGCATCTGGAAGAGGATCTCGTTGCCGGCGCGGCGAGCGGAATCACCGGTGCACGCCTCACCCTCGCCGAGGATCGCGAACGAGACCCCGGCGGTGTGCAGCAGCTCGGCGACGGCGCGGCTGGTCTTCTTGGCACGGTCCTCGTACGCGCCGGCGCAACCCACCCAGAACAGGTAGTCGACCTCGTCCAGCGACTCGACATCCGAGCCGACGACCGGCACGTCGAAGTCCAGGCCCTTGGCCCAGTCGAGGCGCAGCTTGCTGGCCATGCCCCACGGGTTCTGTCGCGACTCCATGTTCTTGAACAGGCCACCGAGTTCGGCCGGGAACGCGGAGTCGATGAGGACCTTGTGCCGACGCATGTCGACGATCGCATCGACGTGCTCGATGTCGACGGGGCACTGCTCGACGCACGCGCCGCAGGTCGTGCACGACCACAGCACGTCCTCGTCGATGATCGCCTCCGGGCCGAGGTGGTCATAGGCGGTCAGCGGGTGATCGAGGGTATAGTTGGTGGAGCCGACCAGCCCCACGTTGGCCAGTTGCCGCTGGTGCTCGGGCAGCGCCGCGCGCTCCGCCTCCGTCGCCAGCAGGTAGGGGGCCTGCTCGTAGGCGTGGTTACGCAGCGTGATCATGAGCATCTTGGGCGACAGCGGCTTGTCGGTGTTCCACGCCGGGCACTGGCTCTGGCAGCGGCCACACTCGGTGCAGGTCGTGAAGTCCAGCAGGCCCTTCCACGAGAACTGGTCGATCTTGCCGACGCCCATGGCGACTTCGGCGTCCTCGTCCTCGGCCTCCGCCATCTTCTCCATGACGTCTTCGAGGTTGGCCGCGGTGACCGGCTCGCCGTCGACGACCATCGGGCGCAGCGGGCCCAGCGCGGTGCGACCGTCGGCGTTGCGCTTGAACCAGATGTTGAAGAACGCGAGGAAGCGGTGCCAGGCCACGCCCATGGTCGGCGTCAGCGACACGGTGATCATCCACGCGAACGAGATCATGATCTTCAGGAACGCGAAGAGGTAGATCGCCTGCCGGATGCCCTCCTCGCCCAGGCCGCTCCACAGGCCGGCGGTCCAGCCGGTGAGGGGGAAGTGCAGCGCGACGCTCATCTGCGGGTCGGCGAACGGCGCGAGGGCCGCCTCAAGGCTGCGCAGCGCCAGGATGCACAGGCCGACGCCCAGGATGGTGAACTCGACGTAGTAGGCCTGCCACCAGTTGGAGCCGTAGAAGCGGGAGCGTCGCGGTGGCTTGGTGGCGCGCGGGTGGCGGGCCTGCCGCAGCACCATCAGGTAGACGATCGCGACGAGCATCGTCCAGGCGAGCACCTCGACGAGCCACTCGAACGGCGGGAAGTGGCCGATCAGCGGCAACGCGAAGTCGGCCTTGAAGAGCTGCCCGAACGCCGTGATCAGCGTGGTGAACAGCACGAGGAAGCCGACTGCTGTGATCCAGTGCGCGATCGCGACCAGCGGCAGGCGGGCCATTCGGGTGTGCCCGAGGAACTCGCGCAGCAGCGTCACCGTGCGCTTGCCCGGTTGGTTCGTCCGGGTCGGGTCAGGGGCACCCACCCGGAAGAGGCGGACGTATCCGTAGACCGTCCGGAAGAGCATGACCCATCCGATGGTGGACACAACGAGGCTCAACACGATGGCCACCAGCTGCAGCGCTGACATGGGGGCCAGCATACGGACGGGGCCGCCCTCTCGGCCTGTCGTTGGTGACGAAGCCTGAGACGGGCTGGGGTTTCGTTGCCGCTCAAGGCGTTTGACGGCGGCGCTCGGGAGGCGGTGCGGTCGGGTGGAGTGTCGGCGTCGCCGAGTCGGTCAGCAGCGCCCGTTCGACCGCTGAGACTGCGCGTGGTGATCCCAGGGCCGTGTCATAAGTTGACCTTGGAATACTCATAACATCACGGTTCGTTACCCGTTGTGAACGACGCAATCTCGCGACGCAACGGCGCGACCGCCTCAGCAGAACGACAGCGAAAGGCTCACCACCAGTGACCATTTACAACGACGTGACCGCCCTCATCGGCCGCACCCCGCTGGTGCGGATCAACCGGATCATCGACACCGACGCGACGGTCGCGGCGAAGCTCGAGTTCTACAACCCCGCCAGCTCGGTCAAGGACCGCATCGGCGTCGCGATCGTCGACGCCGCCGAGGCCTCCGGACTGCTCAAGCCGGGTGGCACCATCGTGGAGGCCACCAGCGGTAACACCGGCATCGCGCTCGCGATGGTGGGCGCCGCCCGCGGCTACAAGGTCGTCCTGACGATGCCCGACACGATGAGCAAAGAGCGGCGCGCGCTGCTCAAGGCCTACGGCGCCGAGTTGGTGCTGACCCCCGGTGCGGAGGGCATGAAGGGCGCCGTCAACAAGGCCGAGGAGATCGGCGCCGGCGACAACGCCGTGCTCGCCCGTCAGTTCAGCAACGAGGCCAACCCGAAGATCCACCGCGAGACCACCGCGGAGGAGATCTGGAACGACACCGACGGCAAGGTCGACATCGTCATCGGCGGCATCGGCACCGGCGGCACCATCAACGGTGTCGGTTCCGTGCTCAAGGAGCGCAAGCCTGAGGTCCAGATCATCGCCGTGGAGCCGGAAGAGAGCCCCATCCTCAACGGCGGCCAGCCCGGCCCGCACAAGATCCAGGGCATCGGCGCCAACTTCGTGCCGGACAACTACAACGCCGATGTCGTCGATGAGGTCATCGACATCAACGCCGCCACCTCCGTCGAGTGGGCCCGCAAGGCCGCCACCGACGAGGGTCTGCTGGTGGGCATCTCCTCCGGTGCCGCGCTGGCCGCCGCCGCGCAGGTCGCTGCCCGCCCGGAGAACGCCGGCAAGCTGATCGTCGTCATCATCCCTTCGTTCGGCGAGCGGTACCTGTCCACGATCCTCTTCGAGGGCATCGTCGACTGATCATCGTCGTGGCCGCCGGCTCCACGTCGGCGGCCACGGCACTCCCTCCGCACGATCAGAGCCGCCCCATCGAAGGAGATGACCACTCGTGTCACAGGCTCAGCTGCAGGATTCCGAAACCCCCCGTCGGCGCCGACCCGCTCTGCGTCTGGTCGAGCAGGCCCTGAGCGGCACGTTCCCCGGTGCTGGGCGCGACGACCGTTACGACGAGGCGACCGTCGGCGTCGACGGCGCCAAGGTCTCGCAGGACTGCGCCGCCAAGGACGACCCCGCCGGGCGCGGCCGGCCGCTGTGGCGGCGCGTGCGCGACGGGATCGTCGAGGACCTGGACGCCGCGATCGCCCGCGATCCGGCGGCCACCTCCCGGGCGCAGATGGCCATCGTCAGCCCCGGCCTGCACGCCATCTGGGGACACCGGGTGGCACACGAGATGTGGCAGCACGAGAAGCTGCAACTGCCGGCGCGAGTGCTCTCCAACGTCTTTCGGGCGACCACCGGCGTCGAGATCCACCCGGGCGCGACCATCGGCCGACGGTTCTTCATCGATCACGGGATGGGTGTCGTCATCGGCGAGACGTCGGAGATCGGCGACGACGTCATGCTTTACAACGGCATCAACCTCGGCGGTCGCACCCTGGAGAAGGGCAAGCGCCACCCGACCATCGGCAACGGTGTGACGATCGGTGCCGGCGCGAAGGTGCTCGGCAATATCACCATCGGTGATCACGCCCAGATCGGCGCCAACTCCGTGGTCGTCAAGCCCGTCCCGGCCAACTCGGTCGCTACGGGCATCCCGGCCAAGCACCGCTCCCTGGGGCGCCGCGAGGACCCCTACGAGGCGATGTTCGCCGAGCCGGAGCTGTGGATCTGAGGCTCTCGCGCAGCTGCGGCGTAGGGCTGCGGGTCGTGAGCGGTTACAGATGTCATGGCTCGGTCGTGACGTTCCACGGGCTCCGACAGGCCCGCGGCCGCACAGACTGAGCACATGATGATGCAGGCAGACCCCAGCATGACCGGTCCGAACACCACCGGCCGCGCGCCTCGTCGATCCGACGACGAGGCTCGTCGATCCGACGACGAGGCCCGTCGAGCGTTCGCCTTTCGGGCGATCGGCTCCACGGTGGGCCTCGTCGGCGGCACGGTGTTCGTCCTGGCCAACCGGGCGCAGCTGCCGGCGCCGCTGCCGACGGTGGCCCTCGTGGCCTGGGCCCCGCTGCTGGTGCTGGCGATCTGGGCCGTCTATCTGCGCCGCCCGCGGGGCAGGGCACGCGGTGGGGCCATGGACGTGACGAGGCCGCACCGCCGCGCCGGCCTCATCTATCTCCTCGCGTGCGCGGCGATGTTCGCCGTCATCGCCGCCGGTCGAGCGGTGCTGGAGCCCGCGGGCTTCGCGCAGGCGCTGCCGGCCCTCGTGGCTGCCGCCGTCGGGCTGCACTTCATCCCGTTCGCGACGGCCTTCGGAGTGCGCTTCTTCACCCTGCTCGGCCTGACCCTGGCCGCGATCGGCTCCATCGGCCTCCTCCTGGGCCTGACCTGGAGCATCACCGCCGCGCCCGCGGCCGCCGTCCTCGCCGGTGCGACGATGATCGCGCTGATCGCGGCCAACGCTCTGCGGTACTGAACCCGGGCGGCAGGGTAGCTACTGCATCCGCTGCCCGCCGCTCGCGCCTCGCCGCCGCCGGCGCGAGTACTGCTGCTGGATCCGGTGCTCGGCATCCGCAAGACCACTATCGGCGTGAAAGACGGTCGCGTCGGCTCCCGATGCACCATGCCAGTGAGCTGCCACTGACCCGCAGGCACCACCTGGCCTGATCCTGGGCGGCCAGCCCCGACGACAGCAACAACCGACCCGCCGGATCGTCCGAGCGACCGGGAAAGGAGCCCCGATGGATGTCGACCTGGTGTTGCGCGGGGGACGTGTGCACACCGTGGAGGAGTCTTGGCCGGGTCGCGGGGAGTTGCCCGGTGCGGTGGCCGTGCTGGCGGACCGGATCGTGGCGGTGGGCAGCGACGAGGAGCTGGCGGGTCTTCGTCCGAGGCGGGTCGTCGACCTCGACGGGGCTTGCGTGGTGCCGGGATTCGGCGATGCGCACAATCACATGGCCTGGTATGGCCTGGCGTTGGCGGAGATCGACCTCGTCGGGTTGACCTCACTGGAGCAGCTGTACGCCCTGGTCGCCGAGCGCGCCGAGGGCCTGGAGCCGGGGGAGATGGTCGTCGGCTCCGGCTACGACGACAATCTGCTCGGGGACCATCCCGATCGGGACGAGCTGGACCGCGTCGCGGGTGGACGACCGGTCTGGCTCAAGCACCGCTCCGGCCACGTCGCCGTGGTCTCCACGGGCCTGGCGGACACGCTGCGCATTCTCGACGGCTCGACCCCCTGCCCGGAGGGTGGGGTGATCTGCACCGACGAGCAGGGCCGGGTCACGGGGGTGCTGCAGGAGCAGGCGCAGAACATCGTGGTCGCGCACGTCACCCCGTACCCGCTGGGCGAGCTGGCTCAGGCGGTGGCCCGGGCCTCCCGCGTGTACGCCGGTCAGGGTCTGACGCACGTCACCGAATGCGGTATCGGCCGCGGCTGGCTGGGCAAGTCGCCGTCCGAAGCGGCCGCCTACCAAGCGGCGATCGACGCCGGTGAGCTGGCCGTGCGGGTGCAACTCATGCCCTGTGTGGACGCACTGCATCCGCTCGACGGGCATCCCGACGACGACCTGCGGTTCGGGATCGATCTCGGTCTGCGATCCGGCTTCGGCGGTGACGACCTCTCGCTGGGCGCGATGAAGATCTGGCTCGACGGCTCGCTGTTGGCATGCACGGCCGCCATGACGCAGGCGTACGACAAGCCGGGCGGCGAGCCCGCCAACCGTGGCTATCTGCAGGACGACGCGGATCGCATGCGCGAGGCGATCTTGGCGGCCCATCGCGGCGGCTGGAACGTCGCTGCGCACGCGATCGGCGACGCGGCGGTCGACCTGGCCCTCGAAACCTTCGCGCAGGCCCAGCGGCGCTGGCCGCGCCCGAGCGCCCGGCACCGCGTCGAACATGCCGGCGTGACGTCGCCGCAGCAGGTGCGCCGGTTCGCCGAACTGGGCGTGACTCCGGTGCCGCAGCTGCGCTTCCTGCACGACATCGGCGACTCGATGGCCACCAACATGGGGCCGCAGCGCGCCGGGATGCTGTATCGGCAGCGCTCGTTTCTCGACGCCGGCTGCCGGGTGCCCGGCTCCAGCGACCGGCCGGTGGCCGACGGCCGGCCGTTGGCGGCGATGAGTTCGATGATGCTGCGGCGCACCTCGGGTGGCCAGACGATCGGCCCCGACGAGGCGGTCGACGCCGCCACGGCGCTGCGCGCCTACACCCTGGATGCCGCGTGGATGGCCGGCCAGGAGGATCGGCGCGGCACCATCACCCCGGGCAAGCTCGCCGACCTCGTCGTGCTGGCCGACGACCCGCTGACCACCGACCCGGAGCGGCTGGCGGACCTGCCGGTGCTGGCCACCCTGCGCGGCGGGCTCGCAACGCACGACACCGGGCTCGACCTCCCGCAGTGAGGTCGAGCCCGGTGTCGGGTTGCGTCAGCCCAGTTGGCTGAGCGTCAGCCCAGTTGGCTGAGCATCAGCTCAGTTGGAGGGCGGTGGGGCCGGGGGGTAAGTCGTGCCGCTGCCCGACGAGCTGTCGTCCTTGTGCTGGCTGACCTTGTCCATGGCCGCGTCCTTGGCCTGCCCGGCCGCCTCGGCGAGCTTGGCCTGCACCTCGGGCGCCTTCTCCTTGACGGTGGCGCTCGCCGTGTGCACCTTCTCCTGCACTCGCGGGTCGTGCCAGAGCGAGTCGGCCTGCGACTTGATCTGCTCGTAACGACCCCGCCCGTCCCGCGCGCCGAGAACGTAGCCGATCGCGACTCCGGCGATGAACATCAGCCTCTTCACTGGGTTTTCCTTTCGTCGACTGCGTTGTCCCGACTCTATGGCCACGCCGCCGGCGGCGCGAGCAGAGGCAGCTCGCCGGGCGCGTTACCGTAGAGGGGCAGTTCGGGAGGGCTCGCATAGTGGCCTAGTGCGGCGGTCTTGAAAACCGCTATGTCGGTGACGGCATCGTGGGTTCGAATCCCACGCCCTCCGCTCACCTGCGGCTCGGTCGTTGCGGCGCAGTGGGTTCGGCTCGGTGGTTTCGGCTCGGTGGTTTCGGCTCCGTGCTACCGCCAGGCGTCCTTGAGTCGGTCGAGCAGTCCGCGACGTCGCTCCGGCTCCGGCTCTCGCTCCGGCGTTCGTCGCGATGCGGCGAGGCCCTGATAGCCGGCGGAACTCGACGACCGGAGGTCGGCGGCCGCAGGCGGGTGGGTGCCGGAGCGCGGTCGGCCGCCGGTCCCCCCGCAGGCGCATCGCTGCCCGGTCGGCACATCCCGCAGGGCCTGCTCGATGTGCTGGCCGCAGCCGCTCCACGTCGGCTTGCCGCACGCGCGGCACGTGACTTGTCGACACATAGCCCTCTCCGTCTCCTCTCGACCATGCTTCGTCCTGACTGGTCGATACCCCCTAGGGTATCAATCGACAGGAGCGCGTGGGCGCTGAGCTGGATCTCTTGCCGAGGTTGTAGAACCTGAGGCCCTTGCGCAAAAAGGTGGCCCTTGTGGGTGCTGAAGACACGATTTAGGGGCCTTGCTTGCGCAAAGATGGGGGACATGTCCGCGGTGACGATGACGATGGTGGCGAAGCAAGCTGGTGTGTCCGTAAGCACGGTTTCGCACGTCATCAATGGCACGCGCCCGGTGGCGGGGGCCACCAAGCAGCGCGTTTTGGCCACGATGGACGAGCTGGGTTTTACGCACAAACCGGTGGCGCGCTCGTTGGCCGCCGGCTCGACCACGACGATCGGTCTCTCGATGTCGTGGGTGTCGAGCATGTACGGGCAGGAGCTCGTCGCCGGAATCGAGGAGGAGTGCCTGCGGCAAGGGATGCAGCTGCTGCTGGCCGACACCCGTGACGACGAGGACCGGGAGGAGCGCGCGGTCGCCAACCTGCTGGCTCACCACGTGGGCGGCATGCTCGTCGCGCCTACGGCCCGATGGCATTCGGCGACGCTGCGGCTGCTGCAGGAGCACTCGGTGCCCTATGTCGTCATCGATCGGCTGCAAGACATGCGTGTCGATCAGGTGGGTGTGGAGAACGAGTCCGGCTCCTCCTCCGTCGTCGAGCACCTGCTGCAGATCGGGCACCGCCGGGTGGCCGCCATCACGGGCCGCGAGGGCCTGGCGACGACGCGCGAACGGCTGGCCGGCTATCGGCTCGCGCACCGGCGCCGGGGCCTGCGGGTCGACGAGCGGCTCGTGGTCAGCGGCGGCTCCACCGAGCAGGGCGGGCGACGGGCGATGGCGCAGTTGCTCGCCAGCGGGCCCGCCCCGACGGGGGTCTTCATCAGCAACGACTCCATGAGCATCGGCGCGCTGCGCGCCCTGCAGGAGGCCGGTATCTCGGTGCCGGGGCAGATGGCGGTCGTGTGCTTCGACGACTTTCCGTGGGGCGATGTCTTCCACCCCCGCCTGACGACCATCGCGCAACCGAGCTTCGCGATCGGCGCCCGAGCGGTGCAGTTGCTGGTGCGTCGCCTCTCCGACCCACAGGCCCCGGCGCAGACGCTGCGCCTGGCGGGCGAGGTGACTCACCGAGAGTCGTGCGGCTGCAACGGCCAGGGGCCGGACTTGGGTGAGTTCGTCGAGGTCCACACGCCGAATGTGGGTGTGCGCCACCGGGGAACGGCTGTGCGGGCCTGAACTGGCCCGCCCTCCTCCCGGTTGCGCCCCGCGGCTGTTCCCGTGCCGCCCCGGGGCAGTCACGGGATGACCAGGGCAGACGTGAACGGGTCAGTGGGACTTGCGGCCCGCTGGCCCTCGTGGGCTGCCGTGCTACCGTGGGCGCGGTTGCATGTGCAGGTCCTCGCAGTACGTGATGTTCTTTTCGAGTTTCACGGTCGGCGGCGATGAGTAGATCGTCGTCCGTCCCGATCGCGTGGGGTGAGTGCGGCAGCCTGGACACCACGATGTGTGGGGTCCATCGGCCGATCAAGATAGAGAGTGTTTTTCCCCATGGCACAGGGCACCGTCAAGTGGTTCAACGCCGAAAAGGGCTTCGGTTTCATTGCTCAGGACGGCGGCGGCCCCGACGTCTTCGTCCACTACTCCGCGATCCAGACGAACGGCTACCGTTCGCTCGACGAGGCGCAGCGCGTCGAGTTCGAGGTCACCCAGGGCCCGAAGGGCCCCCAGGCGGACGCGGTTCGTCCTCTCTGACGCTCTGACCAAGCGTTCAGACGCAGACTTCCCAACGACCCCCGGCGACGATGTCGCCGGGGGTCGTTGGCGTGCGCGAGACGGGCGCTGGCGCAGCCAGGACTACTGGTGTTCGGCAGCGCTGGCGCTCACGGTGGCCTACGGGCTGATCTTCCTGCCGCTGCGCCCGGTGCTGTTGGCGATGTCGCCGGAGGCGTTGGCGGCGATCAGCGGATCGCGGCTCGCGCTGGTGGCCCTGGGGGTCTTGGCCCGCACCGGTGAGGCGACGCTGTGGTGGCCGGTGCCGCTGGCGATCGTCTCGATCATGAAGTTCCACGCGATCTTCTGGTGGGCGGGCCGGCTGTGGGGGCCCGCGGTGCTCGAGCGCTTCGGTGGGTCCACGCCGAGGGCGCGCCGCCGGATCGCGCGGGCGGAGTCGCTGGTCCGGCGATACAAAGTTCTGGCGGTTGCCGTCACCTACGTGCCACTGCCCATCGCTCGGGAGGTCGTCCTCGCCGGCATCGGCGCCGCCGGCGTGCGGCTGCGCACGTTTCTCATCGTCGACCTGGCCGTCGCCCTCGTGACCCAGTTGGCCTTCCTCGGGTTGGGCCTGGCTATCGGTGAACGCGCCGTCCCACTCCTACGTCAGTACGCAGTGTGGGCCGGCGCGATCTCCCTGGCCATCGTGCTGGCGATGCTCATCACCTGGTGGCGCACCCGCCGCCGCACGTAGCGGGCGCCGGGGCTGCTGCGAGTCAGCTCGACCGCAGTCGGGGTCGCTCTTCTGGCCTGCGGCGAGTGGGGCTCAGCAGGCCGCGGCGATGTCCGTGAGGGTGTCGGGTGGGGTGGTGGTCGTGGCACCGGGCGTGGTTGCGCCGGGGGTGGGCGTCGCGGTGGGCGTCGGTGTGCGCGTCGGGGTGGCAGTGCCGGTGGCGCCCGGCGTGGCGGTCGGCTCGTCGCCCGGCATGGGGCGACCGTCGACGGCGGCCTGCACCATCTCGTGCATCAGCTCGAAGTCGGGGTTGCCGACCCGAATCACCTGGTTGCTGAACGGCAGGCTGCGGATGGTGCCCTGCTGCATGCGGGTGGCCAACACCGCCCAAGCGGGCAGTTGGTCCTGCGGGATGTTCGTGTAGATGTTGTCCTTGGCCACCTTGGCGATGGCCGGATACCGCTCGAGCATCATCGCGGGGTTGACCTGCTTGACGAGGGCCCCGACCATGCAGCGCTGGCGGCGCATCCGGTCGAAGTCGTCGGTGGTGGCGCGGCCGCGGGAGAACCACATCGCGTGGTAGCCGTCGAGGTGCTGGGCGCCGGGCTCGATCCAGCCGCGGATGCTGCCGGGCACGATCTGGCCGTGCTCGACCTTGCCGCCGATCGGCACGCGGTCACGGACGGTGATGTCGACGCCGCCCATGGCGTCCACCAGCGATGAGAAGCCCGCCATGTTGACCACCACGTCGTAGTCGGGGGTCAGCCCGGTGACGCCGGTGACGGCCTCGTTGAGGGCGGTGATGCCGGGCATCGGGTCGCCGGGGTAGAGGTCTTTGTGCTGCTCACCCTGCATCCACACGTCGTTGAGAAGGCAGTCCTTCTCGCAGCGAAAACCCTCCGGCCAGATGTTGTGCAGCGGGCTGTACGCGGGGAAGGGCACGCGCTCGAGGTTGCGGGGCAGCCCGAACAGCAGCGTGTTGCCGGTTTGGGTGTCGATGCTGGCCAGCATCATCGAGTCGGTGCGCACGCCGGGGCGGTCGGGGCTGGAGTCCGAGCCGATGAGCATGACGTTGACCCGCGGGTGCCCGGCCCAGGGGTCGGCCTGGCCGACGTCGGGCAGCACGCCGGTGCGGGTGAAGATCGGCTGGTTGAACAGGGCCTGCATGAGGTCGCGGTGCACCACGATGTCGCGGACTCCGACGACTGTGGGAGCCACGACGATCGCGCACAGGGCGAGCACGCACAGGGAGCTGAGGGAGTGCAGGAGGCCGCTAGCAGGGCGGGGCCACGTGACGATGCCGGTCCAGATGATGGAGGCGACGAGCACGATGGCTCCGGCGACGGCGGCGATGGTCAGCCACAGCAGGAAGTCGCCGTCGACCGCGAGGGAGACCACCGCGGTCTGCGGGCCCTTGACCCATAGGTAAGCCGCGGCACCCAGCACCAAGGCCACGAAGATCGCCAGCAGCGTGCCGCCGGTCTTGCGGAAGCCGGCCAGCAACAGCCCCGAGCCCGGCAGCACCGTGCCCAGCGCCGTGAGCCCGAGGAATCGTCCGAAGCCGGAGTCCGGCTCGGCCGGCCGGATCGTCACCGTGGCACCGCGCGGAATCTGCGGTCCTCCACCGGTCCCGCCGCCGCCCGAGCCAGGCTTGCCTGCTCCGCCCGCGCTCGATGGCTGCCCGCCGGCGCGCGCCGGCGCGCGACCGACCCCCGAGTCGGCCCGGGGGATGTTCGTCGGTCGCTGATAGCGATCGTGGGGCAGGTGGCTCATCCGTGTCCTTCGTCGCGTTCTCACGCGTCCGCGCGCGCCACCGGCACCCGTCGGAAGGTGAGAACTGTTCTCCCGTAATGCTCTTCGGCAGGATTGGCGCTCCCGTGCAGGTGAATTCGCCTGGTCGTGCCGTGATTCACCGAGCAGCACTGCCCCCGCCGGTGATCCTCGAGCAACCCCCAGTATCGTCGCGGCCCCTGTGCATCGCCTGCGAAGATGCGGGACAGGGGGCGTTTTGTGATCGAGCGGTGATGGCAGGTAGCCTGATCCCTGCTGTTGTCGCCCGGTTCGCCGGGCGTTTCGACGGTCTGGAGGTGTCGCCTAGTCCGGTCTATGGCGCCCGCCTGCTAAGCGGGTTTGGGGGTTAAACCCCATCGAGGGTTCAAATCCCTCCACCTCCGCCGCTGATGCTCCCGTGGTTCGCCGCGGGAGCATCGCTGTTTATCGGCCCGGAGGCCGGCGTGGGCCGCAGCAGCTGCCCGGTCAGGAGGCCGATCGGCACCCCGAGACTCCAGCCGACGAGTACGTCGCTGGCCCAGTGTGAGCCGAGATACACCATGCTCACGCCGACGAGCGCGACGAGCGCCGCCAACCCTGTGGTGATCAGCCGGCGCCGCTGTGGGCTTCGCCACAGCGTCACCGCTATGAGCGCGGCTGCCGCCGCCGACGTGAACGCCGCGTGGGTCGAGGGGAACGCGAAGCCTCCGCCCGGGAGCAGCACGAGCGCGTCCGGCGGTCGGGGGCGTTCGATGAGGTCTTTGAGCAGCCCGGTGGCGAATCGGGCGACGACAACCGCCAGGGCTACCGCCGCCAGGTGTCGCCACGCCCTGCGGGCCACGCCGATGACGACCCCCAGGAGTACCACGAGACCCATCGCGGCGGAGGTGCCCAGGAGGCCGAGGGCCATGGGGACCGCGGTCAGCGCGTCGCTGCGGTGGTCGACGAAGAACGTCAGGATCGACAGATCGAACGCATCGACACGGGGCAGGGACCACACCCCTTCATCGTCAGCGCGACTCCTGGACGGTTCCTGACCGTGGGCCTTCGCCCTCAGCGCCGACGAGCTGGGCTGTGTCCCGCCGTCAAGCCGAACTGGACACAGCCCAGCGCAACGGCACACAGCTGGACCCGTCTGGACACGTCTTGTCAGGTGTGTCCCGTCCCCTTTAGGTGTGTCCCGTCGCGCTGGGCTGTGTCCCGTCGCGCTGGGCTGTGCCCCGTCGCGCTGGGGCGTGCCCCGTCGCGCCGGGCTTCATGGGTGGCCCGGCCAACGATCCACAGCGATGGGGCGGCTGCTCACGCAACGGAAGTCAACGGGCGCGCCGTGACTGGCGAGTCCGGCGCAGGCTCGCACTGCCCGCGCCCGCCGTCGCCCCCACCGCGAGGATCGGCGCCCACGGCCTCCACGGCCTCCACGGCCTCTGCGGCCTCTGCGGCCACCGCGGTGTCGACCGCCGCCACGGTCCCCATGGCCGGGGCCGCTTGCGGCTCGAGGAGGAAGTGCCCCTTGCCGGCGGGGCGCAGCCGCGACCGGAAGAGCGCGAACTTGGCGAGGGTCGCCGCCACCGAGGCGGCCCCGACGACGCCGGTGGCGACCCACGTGGGCGCGCTCGGTGCCACCACGGCGAGCCCGGCGATGGCGGCCGCGCTGAACGCCCAGGTCAGCGCGAAGATCGCCAGGCCCTGTACCTGCAGCCGCAACGCTCCCTCCCGGCCGCGCGCACCGAACGTGAACCGGCGGTTGGCGGCGGTGTTGAACATGGTCGCCACGACGAGCGCGAGCGCGTTCGCGAGCTGCAGGGCCAGTCCGGCCGTACCCAGCGCCGCGAACAACCCGAGGTGCACGACGGTGCTGGCCGCACCGACTCCGGCGAACCGCCAGGCGTCGCGGCCGAGCCCGCCACGCAACTGGCCGCGGCCCATGCTCGCGGCGATCGCCTCGACGGGAATGTCGCCGCTGGCCAGGCGCTGGCGTACCGAACGCATCCCCCTCAGGTCGTCCAGGGCGGTCTGGACGACGTCGACGCGGCTGTCGGGGTCGTCGAACCAGTCGACGGGCACCTCGTGGATCCGCAGGCCGGCGCGCTCGGCGATGACGAGCAGCTCGGTGTCGAAGAACCACGCGGTGTCCTGCACGTGCGGCAGCAGCTGCGCGGCGACATCCGCGCGGATCGCCTTGAAGCCGCACTGGGCGTCGGAGAAGCCCGCGTCGAGGCCGGTGCGCAGCAGGAGGTTGTAGCTGCGGGAGATGAACTCCCGCTTCGCCCCGCGCACCACCCGCGCCCCGTGCGCCAGCCGGGTGCCGATCGCCAGGTCCGAGTGGCCCGACATGAGCGGTGCGACCAGCGGCCAGAGCGCGTCGAGGTCCGTCGACAGGTCGACGTCCATGTACGCCAGGATGTGCGCGTCGGAGGCCGACCACACCTGGTTGAGCGCCCGGCCGCGGCCCTTCTGCTCCAGGTGCACGACCCGGACCCGCCGGTCGCGCGCCGCGAGCATCCGCGCGACCTCCAGCGTCGCGTCGGTGCTGGCGTTGTCGGCGACGGTGACCCGCCACGGGTAGGGGAAATGCGTCTCCAGGTGCGCGGTGAGCCGTTGGACGCACGCCGCCAGCCCCGCCTGCTCGTTGTAGACCGGCACGACGACGTCGAGGACCGGCCGGATCGTGGTGCTCATGGTGCGTTCCTTTCGGCTGTTTCGTTCAGACAGTGGTTGGTTCAGGCGGGGCTGGTCGGGGTCAGTTCGCGGAGCTGACCGGGGCGGTCAGGTCGTAGAAGGTGGTGCCGCCGATGTCGACGGTCGTGAAGTTGGCCTGCACCCAGGTGGAGATCTCCGAGGAGGCGCTGGAGCCACCGTTCTGGCCGCCGAACCCGCCGCCGGCGAGGAAGTAGTGGATCTGCCCGTTGGCCACGTACTCCTGGAACTGCGCGAGGGTCGGGCTGGGGTCGGAGCCGTTGAAGCCGCCGATCGCCATGACCGGCTCGCCGCTGCCGAGCTGCAACCCGGCGGCGTTCTGGCTGCCGATCGCCGCGGCGACCCACGTGTAGTCGCTCGCGTTGGCCTGCAGCGCTGCGACGACCTCGGTGTTCGCCTCCGTGGCGTTGAGCAGGCCGCCCATGCCGCCCATGCGGCTCGTGCCGTTCGTCGTGGTGCCGTTGGTCGTGCTGCCGGTGGCATTCGGGGGAGCGGTGGGTGGCGTGCCGCCCGTGCCACCGCCAGGTCCGCCACTCATGCCGCCACCCATTCCACCCGGGCTGAAGCCGCTGCTCGGGCCGGCGGTGACGATCGAGCCGGTGGCCGCGGAGTTGACGGTCGTGATGCTGTAGGCGGCCGGGCCGGCGAGGCTGGACAGCAGCGCGGCGGCGAGCACGAACGGCACGAACCTGGTGTGCAGCCTGGTGCTGACGAGCAGCAGCAGGGCCGCGGTCATGCCGACGCCGAAGACGATGTAGCGCAGCGGACCGTAGGCCTCCACGCGGGTCAGCAGGAAGAAGCTCCACGTGGCGGCCATCGCGGTGGCGGCGGCCAGGGCGTAGGAGCCGGTGCGGGCGCGATTGCTGCCGGCCCGACGCCAGGCGGCGACCGCCCCGATGCCGATGACCGCGGCGATGTACGGGGCGAGGGCCACGGTGTAGTACTCGTGGAAGATGCCGGCCATGAGCGAGAACACCACCGCGGTGACGACCATCGAGCCGCCCCACACCAGGTAGGCGGCGCGGGTCAGGTCGGTGCGCGGGGCCTTGCGGGTCAGCCACAGGCCGACGACGAGCAGCAGCAGGGCGCTGGGGATGAACCAGGAGATCTGCCCGCCGACCGAGGAGGAGAACATCCGCCAGATGGAGGCGGTGCCCATGTTGGGGCCGACCGAGCCGGCCTCGTCGCCGCTGATGCGGCCCAGGCCGTTGTAGCCGAACGTCAGCTCGAGGAAGCTGTTGGTCTGCGAGCCGCCGATATAGGGGCGCATCGAGGCGGGGACAAGTTCGACGATGGCGACCCACCAGCCTCCGGCGACGATCATCGCGGCCAGCGCGGCGAGGGAGTGCAGGAGGCGCTTGCGCAGCGTGGTGGGGGCGACGATCAGGTAGACGAGGCCCAGGACGGGAAGGATGAGGAAGGCCTGCAGGGTCTTGGTGAGGAAGCCGAACCCGAGTAGCACGCCGACCGCGATGAGCCAGCGCGGGTTGGCCTTCTCGACGGCGCGCATCGTCGCGACGCAGGCGGCGGTGAGCAGCAGGGCGAGCAGCGCATCGGGGTTGTTGAACCGGAACATCAACGTGGCGACCGGGGTCAGCGCGAGCACGACACCGGAGAGCAGCCCGGCCGCGTGACCGAAGTAGCGCCGCACGCCGTAGTAGACGAGGGCAACGGTTGCGACGCCCATGAGCACCTCGGGCACGAGGATCGCCCAGCTGTTGAGCCCGAACAGCCGCACCGACAACGCCATGAACCACAGGGAGGCCGGCGGTTTGTCGACGGTGATGCTGTTGGCGGCGTCGGAGGAGCCGTAGAAGAACGCCTGCCAGTCGACCGAGCCGGCCTGCACCGCGGCGGTGTAGAAGGAGTTGGCGTAGCCGTTGGCGCTCAGCCCGTAGAGCCAGAACGCGAGCGTGCCGAGCAGGAGCGCCGCGAAGGTCACCTGCTCGCGCCGGGGCCGGTCGCGCCACCGGGAGGCATCGACGGCGCCGACCGACGTCGGCGTGCTGCCGCTCGACTCGTCGCGCCCGGTTCGGGGTTCTTGGGTGGGGTCGTCGGCGGAGCGCGACAGCCCACCAAGGCGGGGGATGCGCAGCCTCTCGGCGACGCGCTGGGTGATGGCGATGTCCATGACCAGCACGTTCCGCCCGAAGGCTATGCGTCCCCTGTGTCGCCCCTATCGCTCCCGGATGAGGTCTGCCCTGCGTCGATGGGACCCGGATGGGGCCGCCCGCTCGTAGATTGCGCACTGCTCGACTCGTAGATTCGCAGCCGTCGATTCGTTGTTTCGCAGGTGCAAGCGCAGCTCTGTCGGCGTTCGGGCGGTGCGATCAAGCCGGCTCAGCCTGCGGCTCGGCAGACGTAGCGACTTCTCGACGTACTCGGAAAGCCTGCCCGAACGCGCCCACATCGCTGACCTGCGGCGATGCGAAGAGTGCGGTGAGGCGGGAACCCCTGAGTACGTCGAGAAGTCGCTACGTCCTCAGCGAATCCGCGGCCGCGGTGCGGCGTGGACCCGGCACGCCCTCGCCCACCACGTGGGCGCGCGCCGACACAGTCATGGCGTCGCATGCGCGACGGCCGTGGGCTAGCGACGGTCAGGCGAAAACGTCGGAAACGTAGCGGCCGTGTTCGCGTTCCTGCTGCTCGACCCAGGCGACGGCGTCCTGTTCCGACGCCCCGGTGGCCTGCGCGTACATCCGCACGCACGTGTCGTGCACGGCCGGAGCCATGCGTTGGCCGTCGCCGCACACGTAGAGCGTCGCGCCGGCACGCACGAGGTCGGCGACGTCGGCGCGGTCGGCCCACAGCCGATCCTGCACGAAGCGCATCGGCCCCTCCGGCCCGTCCTGCGGTGCCGCGGAGAAGGCGGGGCGCACCTGCACGATGCCGTCGGCCTCCCACGCGGCCAGTTCGTCGCGGTAGAGGTAGTCGACATCGGGGCCGTCGCAGCCGAAGAACAGCAGGGCCGGAGCCGGAGTGACGCCTTCGCTCTGGGCCCGCAAGGCCCGGTCCTGGATGAAGCCGCGGAACGGCGCGAGGCCGGTGCCCGCACACACCATGATCATGGGGGTGGCCAGGCCGGCCGGCGGCGCAAAGTCGACATTGCTGGGCCGCACGGTCACCGGGATCTGCGCGCCTGGCCGGGCGTTCGCGAGGAACGTCGAGGCGACCCCCTCGTACGTACCCTCGCCGGAGAGTGCCGGGGCCGACAGGTGGGCGACGGTCAGCGTCGCGTGGTCCTGGCTCCAGCGGGCCGAGGAGCTGATCGAGTACTGCCGCGGGCTCAGCGGAGTCAGCATGCCCAGGTAGGTGGCCAGCGACACGTCGATGGAGGCGAACCGCTCCAGCAGGTCCAACACCGACAGCCGCTTGCCGAGCACCTGCGCGGAGTAGGTCGATTCGTCGGTGAGGGCGAGCAACTGCGCCTTCTCCGGCGGGCACGGGCACGCCGCGGCCAACTGCTCGATCTGGCGGCGACCGGCCGGGCGCGACAGCTCGACATAGGAGCCGAACAGCTCGCCGGCCAACACCGGAGCATCGACGGGCAGCGAGGTGGCGGCGCCGCTCAGTTGCAGCCGCGTGTCGTAGGCGAGGTCGAAGCGGGCCAGCGCGCGGTCGATGACCGGCACCGGGTTCAGCGGCAGCACGGCCAGGTAGTCGCCGGTCTCATACGTCTGCCCGGCGGGCAGCGCGATCTCCAGATGCCGCTTGCTGCGGGCGCCGGGCACGCTGGTGTCCACCAGCTCTCGGTTGGCGACGATCTGCCCGAGCTGCAGGTCCGAGGCGCGCAGCAGCTGCTCGCGGCCGGGGCCGATGATGTCAACGGACAGCTGCGGCGCGTCGGCCGCGGGGGTCGCGTCGATGCCCAGCGCCTCGCCGATCGCGGGCCACAGGCCCTCGTGCCAGGCGTCGAAGTCGCCGAAGAAGTCCCCGCGGGCGTTGGCCTCGCCGCGGTCGACGAGTCGGGTGGCTCCGGCGCGGGCGAGCGCCTCGTCCAGGTGCGTCGGCACGGCCTGGTAGGTGCGGGCCCAATCCGTGTTGCCGCAGCCGAAGACCGCGAACCGCACGCCGTCCAGCGCGCCGTCGGGCTGCTCGTCGAGCCAGCGCACGAAGGCCTTGGCGTTGTCCGGCGGCTGCCCCTCGTAGGAGGCGCTGACCACGACGAGCGCCCCGTCGGTAGGCAGGTCGTCGACCCCCTCGTCCAACGACGTCACGCGCGGCGCGTATCCCAGTCGCGTCGCCTGTTGCGCGACCTGCTGGGCGAACGCCTCGCTCGTGCCGGCGTTGGAGCCGAACAGGATCCGCACCGGCGTGCCGTGCTGCTGCTCGGGCGGCAGGGTCTGCGCGGCGCTCTGGGTCTCGCCACCGGCCTGGCCGTTCGCGCGGGGCTCCGCCTCCGGTCGGCGGGCGGAGACCCGGTCCGCGCTGCGGCCCGGACGCACAGTAAAGCGTGCGAAGAGTCCCTCCGGCTTGAGTGTCAGCGTCTCCTTGATCGCCAGTTCGTAGTCCGGGTCGGCGAGGGCGATGTCGAAGCGCTGCAGCATGAGCGCCAGCACGAGTTGCGCCTCCTGCAGTGCGAACCCGCGGCCGATGCAGGAGCGCTGCCCGTTGCCGAACGGCTTCCAGGCGTTGGCGGGGATCTGCTGGGCGCGCTCGAAGGAGAACCGCTGCGGGTCGAAGCGCTCGGGGTCGGCCCACACGGCCGGGTCGCGGTGGAGCGACGGGGTGAGCACGAGCACCGTGTCCTGCGGCTCGATGGCGTAGCTGGGGCCGCCGTCGCGCCCGCCGATCGTCGTCGGCTCGAGCGAGTGCAGCCCGAATGCGGGGGCGGTCGGCCACAGCCGCAGGCTCTCGCGCAGGATCTGGTCGAGGTAGCCCAGTTCGCTGAGGTCGGCGTACGTCGGGAAGCGGTCGCCGAGCACCTCGTCGACCTTGGCGCGAGCCGCCTCGAGGACGTCGGGGTTCTTCAGCAGTTCGTAGAGGGTGAAGCTCAGCAGCCCGGAGGTCGTCTCGTGGCCGGCGATGAGGAAAGTCACCATCTGGTAGCGCACGTTCTCATCGGAGAGCCGCTCGCCGGTTGTGGGGTCCTGCGCCGACAGCATCGTGTCGAGGATGTCGGTCTGTCCGTCGGGCAGCGGGTGTGCCTTGCGGTGGGCGATGACCTGGTCGGCGACCTCGTGCATGAGGCGGATGTCTTCGTCGTAACGGCGCTGGGTGGCCAGCATGAGCCGGTTCTGGATCGGCAGCCGCCGGCCGCGCTGCCCGGACTCCTCCAGCGCGTCGACCATGGCGCCGACGAACGGGTGCATCGACTCGCTGTAGAAGGAATTGAACCGGTAGCTGAAGGAGCACAACGCGATGGTGTCGAGCGTCAGCCGGGTGAAGTCGTGCACGACGTCGATGTCGGCCTGCGGGCCGAGGCGCTCCCACTTGAGCATGAGCTGCTCGGCGATATCGGCCATGCCGTCGTACATGCCCTTGAGAGCGAATGGCGAGAACGCCGGCATGAGAATGCGGTGCGCCTTGCCCCAGTTCTCCTCCGGCGTGTGGACGGTGAAGAGTCCGTCGCCGGCGAACGCGCGAATGTTCTCCAGCGGCTGGTGCACCCGCTTGTCGAAGCGGGATTCGTCGCACAGTTCGTCGACGAGCCGCTGCGAGGACACCATGTACAACGGCGGTCGGCCCATGATGCGGTGCCGGAAGATCTCCCCGTACTCGCTCGCCAGCGCCATGCTGCTCTGGATGGGCGCGTGGGAGTCCATGGCGTAGAGCGTGCCGATGACCGGGCGCGGCTCCGGGCCGGGCACGGGGGTGCTGGCCGGCGCTGCTTGCGTGGGCTTGCTGGCCTCGGTGGGTGTGTGGGCCTGGGTGGTCTGGGTGGTCTGGGTGGTCTGGGTGGTCGAGGTGGGCGACGGGCTGTGCGAACGGTTTTCGGTCATGTCGGTATCAACGCCACCGAGCCGGCCCAGAACTTGACTTCACGCGACAGTTATTTGACTTCTCGCGACACCCGTCGTGAGTGCTGCCGGCGGCGGGGCCGTTTGACCGCTGGCGGCGATCGCGGTTGACCCTGGCGGCGGGCGCCGGGTCTGATGGTCAGGTGACCGCGATGATCCGAGCCGCCGCGCTGCGCGGATTCGCGCCGCTGGTCACCGAACTCGGCGGTGAGCCCGCCGAGTACCTGCAGCGAGCGGGGCTCGACCCGGCGGTGCTGGGTGACGACGAGGCGCTGGTGCCGGTTGAGCGGTTCGCGGCGGCGCTCGCGCTGGCCGGAGCGGAGTTGGACTGCCCGCACCTCGGCCTCCTGTTGTCGCAGCGCCAGGATCTGGAGGTACTCGGCCCGCTCGCGGTGGTGCTGGAGAGTGCGCCGACCATGGGGGAGGCGCTGCACAGCGCGGAGCGCTTCCTGTTCGTGCATTCCTCGACAGCCGGGGTGCAGCTGCTGCCCGATCCGCGCGGTGAGCCCGGGGTGATCGCGGTCGAACTGACGCCGGCCGACATGCCGTTGGGCTTGGAGCTGGGGCTCGGGCTACTGCACCGGATCGCCGGCATGTTCACCGGAGGCGACTACGGATTGCGTGGGGTTCACCTGCCGGGGCCACCGGTGGCGACGGAGTCGGTGTACGCGCAGGTCTTCGGGGCCCCGGTGCGCTTCCGCACCGGGCGAGGGTTGCTGCGGGTGCCGGCCACCCTGCCCGAGCAGCGGCTGCGCACCGGCGATGAGCTGCTGCACCGGATGGCCGTGCAGTATCTGGAGACCAACGCCGCCACCCACGCCGCCACGACCTCCGGGCAGGTGACCCGGGTCCTGGCCGGATCCCTGAGCAGCAATGTGCCGCTTATCGGCACGGTTGCGGGGCTGCTCGGCCTGCACCCGCGGACCCTCCAGCGTCGCCTGGCTGCCGAGGGCACGACCTTCGCCCAGGTGCTCGACGAGGTGCGCCGCGACCGCGCCTACTACCTCATCGTGTCCACGGACTTGCCGTTTCGCCAGATCAGCGCGCAGGTCGGCCTCTCGGACCCGGCGGCCCTGACTCGAGCCTGCCGCCGCTGGTTCGCCGCGCCACCGCGCGCCTTGCGTCAGGCGGCCAGCGGCGCGGGCAGCCCGACAGCCCCCAAGTCGGCGCCGAAGTAGCGCCTCTGACACGTCGTGGGAGCGGCGCCACAAGCAGCCCAGTGCCTCAGCGCCCGGTCAGCCCGGTCAGTCCCGGCACGAGCGTGGCCGGCGTGATCGGCAGGTCGCGCACCCGGATGCCGGTCGCGTCGAAGACGGCGTTCGCGACGGCGGCGGAGGCTCCGACGATGCCTATCTCCCCGACTCCGCGGGCCCCGAGTGGGCCCATGAGCGGGTCGACCTCGTCGAGCCAGATCGCGTCGATGTCGGCGATATCGGCGTGGGTAGGCACGTGGTAGCTGGCCAGGTCACCGGTGGCGACATGGCCCAGCTCGTCGCGCACCCCCGCCTCGTGCAGGGCGGCACCGATGCCCATGACCATGCCGCCGATGAATTGGCTACGCACCAGCATCGGGTTGAGCACCCGGCCCACCGAGAACACCCCGAGCATCCGCGCTACCCGCACCTCGCCGGTCACCGCGTGCACCCGCGCCTGCACGAAGTGCGCCCCGAACGAGTGCATCGCGTGCTTCTTGTACTCCTCAGGCCGCGTTCCGCCGGCGCGCAGCTCGTCGCCCTGGCCCGGATCGTCCCCGAACTTCTCGCGGAAGGCCTGCGCGGCGCCGATGATCGAGGCACCCCACGAGGCGGTGCCGCTGGATCCGCCCGCCACCGTCGCCGGCGGCCCGGCGCTGTCGCCGATCTGCAGGTCGATGTCGTCGATGCCGACTCCGAGGGCGTCGGCGGCGATCTGGCCGAGCACGGTCCACGCCCCCTGGCCGATGTCGGCCGACCCCATCCGCACCCGATAACGCCCCGAGCCCAGCGCCTCGATGGACGTCTCGCTGCCGCGCTGCATGAGGGCCGGGTAGGTCGCCGACGCCACGCCGAGGCCGACGAGCCATTCCCCGTCGCGCGTCGTACCCGGCTCCGCCTGCCGTTCCGACCAGCCGAAACGCATTGCGCCCAGCCGCAGGCAGTCGACGAGTCGGCGGCCGTTGAACGGTTTTCCGGTGGCCGGATCGGTGGCGACGTCGTTGCGGATGCGCAGCTCGACCGGGTCGAGATCGCAGGCGCGGGCCAGCTCGTCCATGGCACATTCGAGCGCGTGCGCCCCCGGCATCTCGCCGGGCGCGCGCATCCACGAGGTGACCGGCACGTTGAGGGTCGCGACCTTCTGCCGCAGCGTCCGCCGCTCGCCGCCGTACATCATCGCTGGCACGCCGGTGGCGCCCTCGATGAACTGTTTGACGGTGCTGACCTGCGTGTACGCGGTCATGTCGAGGGCCAGGAGACGGCCGTCGGCGTCGGCTCCGAGCCGGATCCGCTCGATCGTCGGCGCCCGGTATCCGGTGAGCACGAACATCTGTTGGCGCGTGACGGTCAGCCGCACCCAGCGACCCGGATGCGCGCGGGCCGCGAGCGCACCTGCGACATCCGGTGCGTGCACCACGCCCTTGCTGCCGAAGCCGCCGCCGACGTACTCCCCGCGCACCCGCACCTGGTCGGCGTCGATGCCGAACGTGGTGGCCAGCGTCTTGGCCGCGCCCGTGGCCCCCTGCGTCGACAGCCAGGCCTCGAGCTGCGGGCCGCCGCCGGGGGAGTCGTTCCAGCGTGCGACGATCGCGTGCGGCTCCATGGGGTTGTTGTGCTCCGGCGGCGTCGAATACGTGGCGTCGACCACGTGTGCCGCGCCGGAGAGGGAGGCGAGCGTGCGGGCGGCGTCATCGCCGTGCGGCTCCCTCTCGGCCTCGAATTCGGCGTCCAGGTCGAACCGCGTCCGCGCGGCCGTGGCCTCTTGCGCGACGCGCACGAGCCGCGCGCCCTCGCGGGCTGCCTCGCTGGACTCGGCGATGACGATCGCGACGATCTGCCCCCGAAACTCGATGCGCTCGGACTGCAGCACGAGGTGTTCGTCGTCGTCCCCCGCCAGCCGCGGGGCGTTGGTGTGGTCGAGCACGGCGACGATCCCGGGTTGGGCCAGTGCCTGCGCGGCGTCGACCGCCGTCACCCGACCGGAGGCGATGCTCGAGAGCACGAGGGCGGCGTGCCAGGCGTCGTGCACGCCCTGTGCGGGGCCGACCTCGGCGGAGTAGGGGGCGCGGCCGGTGACCTTGAGCAGCGCCTCGCGGCGGGGTAGCCCCCGGCCCGTCTCGTGGGGCGTGAAGGCCGTCATCGCTGCTCCTGCCCCGCGAGGTCGAGCACGAGCCGCGTCGTCACGTCTCGCAGCAGGTCGACCTTGTAGGCGTTGTGCTCGTTGGGGGCGGCCGCAGCGAGATCGGAGTCGACCGCGCGACGCACCAGCGCCTCGTCCAGGGGCGCGTCCAGTGGCGCGTCCAGGGACGCGTGGCGCAGGGCCTCCTCGGCCAGGCCCGCCCGCCAGGGCGTGGTCGCCACACCTCCCCAGGCGATCCGCGGGCCGTCATCGCGCAGCACCACCGCGACGCTGACCAGCGCGAACGCGTAGGAGGCGCGATCGCGCACCTTGCGATAGGCCGATCGGGGCGCCGGCCGCCCCAGCTCGACGGCGGTCACCAGCTGCCCGTGGGTCAGGGTGGTGTCGCGTTCGGGGCTGTCCCCGGGGCGGCGATGCAGGTCCAGCAGCGGCACGCGCCGTTCGCCGGCCGCGTCGACGACGACGACGTGCGCGTCGAGCGCCGCCAACGCCGTCGCCATGTCCGAGGGGTAGACCGCGACGCAGTGCGCCGACCCCCCGAACAGCGCGTTCTGCCCTGCGTAGCTGTGCAGCGCGGAGCAGCCGACGCCTGGGGTCCGCTTGTTGCAGGCCATCGACACATCCTGGAAGGAGGTGCAGCGGGTGCGTTGGAACAGGTTGCCGCCGGTGCTCGCCTGGTTGCGGAGCTGGCCCGAGGCTCCGGCCAAGATCGCCCTGGCCAGCACCGGATAGTCGCGGCGCACCCGCTCGTCGGCGGCCAGGGCCGCGTTCGAGACGGTGGCGCCGACCCGCAGCCCACCCTCGGTCTCTTCGATCTCATCGAGCGGCAGCCCGGAGATGTCGACGATGCGCGAGGGTGTGGCGACGCCGAGTTTGAGGTGGTCGACGAGGTTGGTGCCGCCGGCGAGATAGGAAGCCTGCGGGTCGGCGGAGAGGGCCTCCACGGCCTCACCCACCGACTGCGCGCGCACGTACTCGAAGGTCCTCATCGGGCCTCCGCCACATCGCGGACCGCGGCAACGATGTTGGGGTAGGCGCCGCAGCGACACAGGTTGCCGGACAGGCGTTCGCGGATCTCCGCCTCGCTCAGCTGCGGGGTCCCGCTCAGGCCGGCCGTGACATGACTCGGGTGTCCGGCGTCGGCCTCCGCGAGCATGCCAAGCGCCGAGCACAGCTGCCCCGGCGTGCAGTAGCCGCATTGGAAGGCGTCGCGCTCGATGAACGCCTCCTGCAGGGGATGCAGTTCGCCGTTCTCGCCGAGTCCGGCGGCGGTCGTGAGGTGCGCGCCGTCGCACGCGGCGGCCAGCGACAGGCAGGTGAGCCGTCGCTGTCCGTCGAACAGTACGGTGCAGGAGCCGCATTGGCCGTGGTCGCACCCCTTCTTGACCGACGTGACGCCGAGCCGTTCGCGCAGCGCGTCGATGAGTGTGGTGCGCACGTCGATCTGCACGCGGTGTTCCTGGCCGTCGACGGTGAGGGTGATCTCCAGTTGCGACATGGCGGTTGGTCGCCTCTCAGGTGGTCGGTCGAGCCGCGGCGCCGCTGCCATGGCTGAACCCATCGAAGCATCGACAGGGCCGGCGTGCCTCCTCGCGCCTCCACCCGATTGATGGCGCGCGCAAAGCAGGAGCGCAGGAGTGCCAACGGCCTGGACAACGGACAGGCCGCGCCCAGTGGAGCCGCCGGCGTTACACGCTCGCGACGTGGCGAGCGGGCGCGCCGACTTCGAGGGAATCCAGGGTCTGTGCGGCGATGCCGAAGGAGAGGGTCATGCCGATGCCGCTCGTCACAGTGATGCAGCGCGTCGCGGCGTCGATGTCTTCGATGAGCAGGGAGGTCTGCGGGCTGGAGGCGTACACGCCCTGCCAGCGTTGGGTGATGGTCAGCGGCCGGCCCAGCAGCGTCGAGATCTCCGAGACGAGCCGTCGCGTGATGTCCTCGTCCTGGAAGGGGGGCATCGTGCGCGAGTAGACATGGCTGTCGCCGAGCAGCAGGGTCCCGTCGGGGCGTCGGGTCACCATGACGTTGGCGCCCATGTCGATGAGCTCCGGCTGGTTGGCGACCAGTTCGGCGTGCAGCGCGGCGTAGCCGGGCATCGTCGTGAATCCGTCGTAGCGCGTCATCGACGTGCCGCTGAGTACGGCGGAGTCCAGCGCGTAGCCGGCCGGGGCCGGCGCCAACGCCATCTGCAGGGCGCAGCGCGTCACCTCGTAAGCATCGGCAACACGCGGGTACAGGTAGTCGAGGTCGTGGCCGACGCAGACCAGCACGCGCGCCGCGTGGAACTCGCCCCGCGAGGTCGTCACGGCTCCGTTGTCGATGCCACCGACCGTCGTGCCCCACTCGATGCTGACGCCGTCACGAGAGGCCAACCAGTCGGCGATCTGTGCGGCCGTCGTCCGCGGGTCGACACGCAGATCGGCGGGGAGGAAGGCGCCCCCGACGATCGCCTCATCGGCGCCCGTGCCGAGTCGGGCCCGCACACCCTCGGGCGTGAGCAACGTGACGGCAGCAGCGCCGCGCTGGGCGTGCAGTTGCTCGAGCACGCCCAGTTCGAGGGGGCTGCGGGCCACGACGACGGCCCCGGCGGCCGGTGCCCAGAAGCCGACGGACTCGGCCGCCCGCAGCCACCCCTCGCGCGAGCGATAGGCCACGGGGAGCAGGTCGCCGCCCTGAGCCGTGATGCAGGCGTGCCCAAAGTTGCGGATCGAGGCGCCGTTCGGGGCCAGGTCGCGCTCCACGACGCGGACGCTGAGCCCGCGCCGATGGGCCTCGAACGCGTGCGCCAGGCCGATTATCCCGGCGCCGACGATGAGCAGGTCGGTGGAGGCAGACATGGGAATTCCTTCCGGTGCAGGCTGCGTGCTCAGGTGCATGCGCACAGTCCACCATCGGCGTGGCAGCGCCAGCCGGGCGCCGAGATGACTATCCGTCGAACTCTGCCCCGACGTCGCGACGATTGTGGCTCGACCGACGCCTCAGCCGGTGGGCAGGGTGACGCGGAAGACGGTGTGGCCCGGGACGGATTCGACGTCGACGTGGCCGTGGTGGGCGGCGACGACGGCTTGGACGATGGATAGGCCCAGCCCGGTGGAGCCGCCGGCGCGCACGCGGGCGGTGTCGCCGCGGGTGAAGCGGCCGAAGATGTTGGGCAGCAGCGCCGCGTCAATCCCGGGGCCGTCGTCGACGATCTCCACCACGACGTCGCCGTGCGGCCCGCCGGAGGAGGGGAACGCGCTGCCGGGGATGCCCTGCACGTCGGAGCGCAGCACCCGGGCCGTGACCGTGGTGCCCGGCGGGGTGTGCACCCGGGCGTTGGCCAGCAGGTTGACGACAACCTGGGTCAGGCTCGCCTCGTCGCCGGTCACCTCGACGGCCTCGTCGGGCAGGTCGAGTTGCCAGCGGTGGTCGCGGCCGGCGACCTGGGCGTCGCTCACGGCGTCGAGCAGCAGCCGGGTGAGGTCGACCGGCTCGGCCTGCAACTGCCGGCCCGCGTCGAGGCGCGCCAGCAACAACAGGTCTTCGACGAGCGAACCCATGCGGCCCGACTCCGATTCGATGCGGTCGAGCGCGTGCCGGATGCTGGCGGGCACCGGCTCGCGCTCGCGGCGCGAGAGCTCGGCGTAGCCGCGGATCGAGGCCAGCGGTGTGCGCAGTTCGTGGCTGGCGTCTGCGACGAACTGCCGCAGCCGCTGCTCGGAGGCGTGCCGGGCGTTCAGCGCGGAGTCGACGTGGTCGAGCAGGCCGTTGAGCGCGGCCCCCACCTGGCCGACCTCCGTGCGGCGGTCGGTGTCGGCGACCGGCACCCGCTCCGCCAGGCGTACCTGTCCCGTCGACAACGGCAGCGTGGAGACGCGAGTGGCCGTGGCGGCGACCCGCTCCAAGGGGCGCAGGCTGGTGCGGATGAGGAACGTCGTGCCCGCCCCGAGCACCAGCAGACCGGCGACGCCGAGGCCGAGGATGAGGTCGCGCAACTGATCTACCTGCGCATCGACCCGGGCCGTCGGCAGCCCGGAGACCGTGGTCGTCGAGCCCGAGGTGGTCGCGACGAGGCGGTAACGGCCCAGGTCGCCGCCGAGGTCCACGGTCTGCGGGCGCCCGCTCAGTCCAGCGCCCACGAGCGCCGTCATTTGTTGGGTGGTGAGCTGGGTCGGCGTGCCGTCGCGGGTGAACGCCAGGTTTTGTCGGGCGAGACCATCGCTGACCTGCAGCAACAGAAAGTCGCCGCCGAGCCCGGGTGGGGGCCGACGCCCGCCGCCACCACCGCCTCCGAAAATGTCGCCGTCCAGATCGGGACGCAACCGGCTCGCCTGCGAGACGACCTGCTGATCGAGGGTCGACTCCAGCGAACGCTGCATGGTCACCAAGGTGCCGAGGCCGGTCAGCAGCGTGACCAGAACGAACAGCACGACGGTCGAGAACACCAGTTTTCGGCGCAGCGTCCAGCCGCGCAGCGGGCCGCCGCGCGGTGCGGGCACACCAGTGGCGCCGCCGACCACGATGGGTTCGGCGGCGACCGGAGGGGGAGGGGCGCCCCGCGCGTCGTCGAGGACGGGGCGCTGCGGGTCGGTCACGTCGCCGGCTTGAGCACGTAGCCCGCGCCGCGCATCGTGTGGATCATCGGCTCGCGCCCCGCGTCGATCTTCTTGCGCAGGTAGGAGATGTACAGCTCGACGACGTTCGCCTGGCCGCCGAAGTCGTAGTTCCACACGCGGTCCAGGATCTGCGCCTTGGACAGCACCCGCTTGGGGTTACGCATGAGGTAACGCAGCAACTCGAACTCGGTGGCGGTGAGGCTGATCGCGTCGCCGCCGCGGACCACCTCGTGTGAGTCCTCATCGAGGGTCAGGTCACCGACGACGAGCACGTGGTCGGCGTCGACGGCGGCGATCACGGTGCGGCGCATGAGGGCGCGGACGCGGGCGACGATCTCCTCGAGGCTGAACGGTTTGGTGACGTAGTCGTCGCCGCCGGCGGTCAGGCCGGCGACGCGGTCTTCGACGGCGTCCTTGGCGGTGAGGAAGAGGACCGGGATGTTCGGGTCCGCCTCGCGCATCCGGCGCAGCACCTCGAGCCCGTCGAAGTCGGGCAGCATCATGTCGAGCACGACGGCGTCCGGCTTGAACTCCTTCGCGGTGCGTACCGCGCCACTGCCGGTGCCGGCGGAGCGGACGTCCCAGCCTTCGTAGCGCAGGGCCATGCTCAGCAACTCGGTGAGGTTGACCTCGTCGTCGACGACGAGGACGCGCACGGGGGAGCCGTCCAGGCGGGTCAACGCGGGGCTCTTCGCGGCATTCGCGGATGAACTCGACATGACCTCAGTACACCTCCCCAGAGGGGGAGATTGCTATGTCATTCCTGTGTGATTGCTATGAGAGTCAGCCGGCGAGGGAGCTGAGCGTGGCCAGATCGGCGGTCGCACGCTGTCCGACAGACCGTCCGTGGCGGATCAGCCAGTCCTGCGTGAACTCGCGTCCGGTGTCGCGCAGGGACTTCAGGAACGGCAGATGCGGGATCGCCCGGGTCTGCGGGTCGAGCATGCCCAGGTGCGGGCCGGCGTCGATGAGGTGCCAGCGCATGCGGCGCAGCGTCTTCTCGAGGTCACCCAGGAACGGCCAGCGGGAGGCCTGGGCGCGCGCGGTCGCGGCAGCCACCATCTCCGTCTCCCGCAGGAAGGCGGTGGTGAACGCCAACTCTTGCTGGCGGGCGCGGATGCCGGCCGTGCGCTCGGGGACGCCCTCGTGCCGGGTCGGCACGATGAGCACGAGCAGCACGTCGGATCGGCCGTCGGCCACAAAGGGCTGCAGCGGCGGGTTGGCGCTGAAACCGCCGTCCCAGTACGGCTCACCCTCGATCTCGACGGGCTTGGAGAGCGTGGGCAGGCACGCCGAGGCGAGTACCGAGCGGACGCTGAGCTCGGCGTTGCTGAAGATCCGCAATCGGCCGCTGTCGGCGTGGGTGGCGGCGAGGTGCACGCGCGGCGCGGCCGGGTCGGTGCGCAGCCGCTCGAAGTCGATGTGCGTGGTGAGGATGTCGCGCAGCGGGTCGACGCCCAGCGGGTTCAGCTGCGCGGGCGACATCGACATGCTCATGGAGAGGGCGGTCTTGGCCAGCAGCGTCAGCGTGGGGCGATCGGTGCTGCCGGTCATCATGAACTCGGTCGGCGCCTGCGAGCCCACCGCCTGCCACACGGCATCCAAGGTGTCGCGGGCGCCGTCGGCGCCGCCGACCAGGAGTCCGTGAGCGAGCGCGATCGCGTTGACGGCCCCGGCGCTCGTGCCGGTGACGGCCGGGAACTCGTACCGATCCGCCTCCAGGAGGCGATCGAGCACTCCCCAGGTGAAGGCGCCGTGCGCGCCGCCGCCTTGGAGGGCGAGCGACAACGGGGGCCGCCGGCCGTCCGAACGGACGCGTGGTATCTCGATCATGCGCTCAAGATACTGACCGAAAGTTACAAATCCAGCAGGCCATGCCTACATGGACAGTAAAAGCATGAGCGGCGCGAGGTCCTAAGTAACGCGCTAGATGACGCACAGACACTGCATAGACAACGGGCGGACAGTCGAGGTCATCGACCACGAAGAGGTCGGCTGGGCACCCCACAGCGCCCGTCGACGACCACGTCACCCCAGGAGCCACTCATGTCGAAGTTCTCGTCCGCGTCGCCGACCTCCGAGCCGACCGCCGCGCCGACCGACTTGCCGAGCGACAGCACCCCGCAGGTCACCGTGCCGGTCTCCCCGGCCCTGCGCCCACCGCGGTGGAGCGGCAAAAAGACCGCGATCGTCGCCGCCTTGGCGATCACCGTCGCGTCCGTGGGAACCGCTGGGGTAGCCGCCGCCGTGCCGCAGGGCACGGGAGCCGACGCCGGGCAGGGGCGCATGGGCATGGGACGCATGAACCACGTGCCGCCGGGCCAGGGAGGTCCCGGCGGCCAGCTCGATCCCGGCCAGTTCGGCCGCCGGGGCGGTCAGTTCGGTCGCCCCGGCGGGCAAGTCGATCAGGGTCAAGCCGACGGATCGAGCGCCACGACAGCGAATCAGTCCAGCTCAGGCCTGGCCGACCCCAGCCAGATTCCATCGACGACCACTCAGGAGATCTGATGAGCCTGCACCTGCCCCAGCTGACCTTGCCCGTCCGGCGCCGTCGCCTCGCTGGGCGTCCCACGACCTCCGTCGTCGACAGCTCTGCCGCCTCAGCCTCGTCGGCGTACGGAGTGCTGCCCGCGTGCGGGTCGTCGGTGCGGCCGCGCGCCTCCCAGCGGGCCCTGGCCATCAGCCTGGGCAACGGGCGCCTTTGACGTCGGGCAAACCGAGGCGACGACCTCAACTCGCGGTGAGGAAACCGGCCTCCTGCAGCCAGGCCCAGGCGACATCGACCGGCTCCAGGCCGTCGACGTCGACCTGGGCGTTGAGCCCGATGAGCACGTCGTCCGTCAGCGCTGCGGTGATGGGCTCGAGCAGTTCGCGCAGCTGCGGATGCTCCTGCAGCGCCTGCTCGCGCAGCACCACGGAGACGTTGTACTTGGGGAAGAAGTTCTCGTCGTCCTCCAGCACGAAGAGGTTGAGCGACTTGATCCGGCCGTCGGTGGTGAAGACCTCACCGAAGGTGCATTGCCCGGAGTCGATGGCGGCGTAGATCGCGCCCTCGGTCATCAGCCGCACGTCGGCATCGGTCACGTCTTGACCGTAGGTGAGGCCGTAAGAGGCCAGCATCGGCTGGAAGCCGTCACTGCGGGCCGCGAACTCGGAGTCGACGCAGAACGTGCGCTGGTCCCGCGGCACGTCCTTGAGCTCGGACAGGTCGTTGATGCCGAGACGTTCCGCGGTGTCCTGCCTGGTGGCGAAGGCGTAGGTGTTGTTCATCGGCGCGGCCTTGAGCCATACGAGCTGGTTGCGCTGCAGGTCTTCGTCGCGCACCGCGTCGAACTGCTGCTGCTCGTCGGGGATCGGCTCGGAGTGGCCCAGGTAGTTGACCCAGCCGGTGCCGGTGTACTCCCACATCGCGTCGACCTGACCCTCGACCTGCGCCTGCCGGGAGCTGGCCGAGCCGGGAATGTTGGTGTAGTCGCGCACGGTGGCGCCGGCGGACTGCAGCACGATCACGAGCATCTTGCCCAAGACCAGCTGCTCGGTGAAGTTCTTCGACCCCACGGCCAGGGTCGCCCCGTCGAGGGACGGCACCTGCGCAATCGGCCCGGCGAGCCGGCCGGTGGGGGAGTAGCCCCCGGCGGTGCCGAGGCCGCACGCGGCGCTCGTGCCGAGGAGCCCGGCGGTCAGGCCCGCCGCGACGAGGCTGCGTGCCCGGAGCCGGAGCCGGAGCCGGAGCCGGAGCCGGAGCGGCCGACCGGCCCGACGGCGCGTATCGCGACGGTTCGTCATGAGAGTCCCTTGGGTCGGGCGAGCACTTCGAGCACGCGCCCGGCCCAGTCGACGAGCAGCGCCAGGAGGGCCACGATGAGGGCTCCGCTGACGAGCACGGGGTAGCGGAACAGCTGGATGCCGGTGGTGATGAGCTGCCCGAGGCCACCGGCGTTGACGAACGTCGCGAACGTCGCGGTGCCCACGAGCAGCACGAGGGCGGTGCGCACGCCGGCCATGATGACCGGCACGGCCAGCGGCACCTCGACCCGCAGTAGCACGGCGGCGCGGGACATGCCCATCCCGCGGGCGGCCTCGACGAGGGTGCGGTCGACGCCCTGCAGCCCGGTGATCGTGTTCTGCAGCACCGGCAGGATCGCGTACAGCGTCAGCCCGATGATCGTCGTGCTCCGGTCGAAGCCCAGCCACATCGCCAGCAGCACGAGCAGCCCGATGGCCGGGGCCGCCTGCCCGAAGTTCGCGACGGCCACGACGGGCCCGGCGAAGCGGCGCAGACCGGGCCGAGTCAGCGCGACACCTAGCGGATGGCGATGAGCATGACGAAGAAGGCGGAGACGACGGTGATGACGATGTGCTGCCACGTCAGGGTCGCCACCTGGCTCCAGGCCAGGGCCCGCAGTTCGATGTCGTCGAGGTCGGCGGTGGCGCGCCAGATCACCCAGCCGCCACCGACGAGCAGCACGAGGATCGGCAGCCCGAGCAGCATGCCGAGGTGTCCGCGGCCCGGCGCGGCCTGGATGTCCGGCTGGGTGGTCGTCGTCACGGCCGGTCCCCGGGTTCGCCCTCGGGTGCGTCGCTTGAAGCCTCGGCGCGCTCCTGTGCGGCGTTCGTCATCTTGCGCATGTGGTCGGTGACGGCGTCGAACGTCACGACCCCGATGAACTCGTCGCGGTCGCCGGTGACGATCGCGCCGCCGGAGGTGTCGGCGAGCATCGTGTCGAGGGCGTCGTTGAGGGTGGCCCGACGGTCCAGCACGGCCGCCGCACGCCCCTGCGGCTCGCCGATTCGCTCGCCGCGCAGCGCCCGATCACGCACCCAGCCGAGCGGTCGGGAGCGATCGTCGAGCACGACGATCCACGTCTCGCCGGCTTTGGCGGCGCGCTCGCGGACCTGGGCCACGCTCTCTCCGAGGGTCGCGGTGACCACGCTGACCAGCGTGAGGTCGTCGACGCGGGCGAGGCTCAGTTGCTTGAGGGCCGAGCCGGAGCCGACGAAGTCCTCGACGAACTCGTTGGCGGGGGCGGCCAGGATGGTCTCGGGGGTGTCGTACTGGGCGATGTGCGCGCCCTCGGTGAGGATGAGGATGCGGTCGCCGAGCTTGATCGCCTCGTCGATGTCGTGGGTGACGCACACGATCGTCTTGCGCACCTCCCGCTGGATGCGCAGCAGCTCGTCTTGCAGGCGCTGCCGGGTGATGGGGTCGACGGCGCCGAAGGGCTCGTCCATGAGCACGACGGGCGGGTCGGCGGCGAGTCCGCGGGCTACGCCGACTCGCTGCTGCTGGCCGCCGGAGAGCTCCCGGGGGAAGCGGTTGCGGTAGCGCGCGGGGTCGAGGCCCACCAGGTCGAGCAGTTCGTCGGTGCGGGCCGCGATGCGCTTCTTGTCCCACTTGAGCAGCCCCGGCACGAGTCCGACGTTCGCGGCGACGGTCAGGTGCGGGAACAGTGAGCCGCCCTGGATGACGTAGCCGATCGTGCGGCGCAGCTCGTCGACATTGTGGTTCTTGATGTCGTCGCCGTCGATCGTGATGGTGCCGGAGGTCGGTTCGATGAGTCGGTTGATCATCTTCAGCGAGGTTGTCTTACCGCAGCCGGACGGGCCGACGAACATGACGATCTCGCCGGCGGGGATGTCCAGGCTCAGCGCATCGACAGCCGGCTTGGCCTGCCCGGGGTAGAGCTTGGTGACCTCGGCCAGGTGCAGGGCGGCGCCGCTGACCTCGTTGGGCGCGCCGGCGTGCGCTGACTCGCTGGATTCGGCGGTGGTCTCAGACACGGATCCCCCTGGAGGTGGTCAGGCGCGCGAGCAGCACGAGCAGCCCGTCGAGCAGCAGTGCGAGGATGACGACGCCGATGGTGCCGACGAGCGCGTAGTTCAGGGCGTTGGCGCCGCCGATCTGACTGAGGCCGGTGAAGATGTACCCGCCCAAGCCGGGCCCGAGCGCGTAGGCGGCGATGGCGGCCACCCCCATCGACATCTGCGTGGAGACCCGCAGCCCGGCGACGATGACCGGCCAGGCCAGCGGCAGACGCACCCGCAGGAAGGTCGTGACCGGACCCAATCCCATGCCCCGCGCGGACTCGACGAGAGTCTCGTCGACGGAGTCCAACCCGACGACGGCGTTGCGCAGGATCGGCAGGATGGCGTAGAAGGTCACGACGACGACGGACGGCAGCACGCCGATGCCCACGATCGGGATGACCAGGCCCAGGAGGGCGAACGAGGGGATCGTCAGGCCGACGGCGGTCACCGCGTTGGCCGTCGACCGCAACCCGCCGACTGCCGTGACGATCACCGCGAGCACGATCGCGATGAGGGTCGCCAGCGCCACCGATTGCACGACGAGGCTGACGTGCTGAAAGGAGCGGTAGGCCACGTCGGCCCAGCGGTCTACGAGAAAGGACCACATGCGAAGGACCCCAATGGTCGGTTCGTCTGGCGACGACCTGGGTCTCAAGCCGCAGTGGAGCAGGAAGGCCAACGCAACAGCAAGGAGGTGGGCCGAACAACAGCTCGGCCCACCTCGTTACCACTTCGTCATCGCAGCGGTGTCTGTGACGTCACCTCAGCGAGCTCGGGTCGCGTCCCACTCGGGAAACTGCAGGTCGCCGCGGGTGCGGGCGGCGCGGAACAGCAACCACGAGGCGCCGGCGATGACCGCCAGGCACGGGATGAACCCGAATCGGTTGTAGGCGAACGCGATTGAGACCGGAGCCCACCAGGCGAGGGCGGCCTGCGCGGCGGCGGAGGCGAAGAAGACCGCGGCGAAGACGACGGTCACCTGTCGGGAGATGGCCCGGACATCGGGACGAGTGAAGAGCTCGGCCAGCCGCGCGCCCTTGGCGGTGTCCTCGGGGGCCGCGCCGGTGGCGAACAACTCGATGAGTGTGCGCCGGGTGGCCAGGGTGACGAGCGCGAAGGTGCCGGCGACGGCGGAGGTGACGGCCCCCTCCAGGAGGATGAAGCGCGGGTCGTCGGTGATGAGCGCGGCGATGACGGAGATCGCGATGCCGCCGAGCACCAGCAGGCTCAGGCCGCCGACGCGGCGCCCGCGCACCAGGTCGAGGCCGATGCCGACTGCCGGCAGCGCACCGGAGATGACCAGGGCCGGGACGATGTCGACGCCCTGGCGGATCAGCAGGTGGTAGAGCGCGATGGGGCCGACGATGTCGAGCCCGAACGTGCGCGCCAGGCTGCGTCGCTCCGCCCGCCGCTCCGCGCGCTCGTCGGCCGGTGCGGCGGCGGGCTCGGTCGTGCTGTCGAGAGCGGTGGTCGTGGTCTGCTGCGTCATGGCTCTGGCCTCTCCACGTCGGTTGCGGCGTAAGTGCTTGCTTGACCTCCACTTTTCCGCGAACCCCCGCCGCAGCAGATCCCCCCGACGGGCGAAACCGGAGGGGGAGCCTGCCGCAGATCGGCGCAGGATCGGCTCGGCCGCCTCCCCCTTGAGGTGGAGGCGGCCCCACGACATGCAGCGGCGGCGCGCCCCCACAAGGGGGACGCGCCGCCGTCGAAAGGTGCGTAGGCCGTGGTCAGCGGCCTACGCGGGAGCGAAACTTCAGTCGAGGGCCTTCTTGAGGTTGTCGAGCTCGGCGGAGAGCTCCGGCGGGAGCTTGTCGCCGAACTTGGTGAACCACTCCTCGATGAGCGGCACCTCGGCGCGCCACTCCTCGGAGTCGAAGCGGGTCGCGGCCTCGAGCTGCTCGGCCGAGACGTCGAGGCCGTCGGTGTCCAGGTCGCCCGCGGCCGGAACCAGACCGATGGGGGTCTCGACCGCATCGACGTTGCCTTCGAGCCGGTCGACGATCCACTTGAGCACGCGGCTGTTCTCGCCGAAGCCCGGCCACGCGAAGCCACCGTCGGCGTCGCGGCGGAACCAGTTGACGAGGAAGACCTCCGGCATCGCGCCGGCGTGCTCCTTACCGAGGTTTACCCAGTGCTGCAGGTAGTCGCCGGCGTTGTAGCCGATGAAGGGCAGCATCGCCATTGGGTCGCGGCGCACCACGCCGACCGCACCCGCAGCGGCGGCGGTCGTCTCCGAGGAGACGGTGGAGCCGATGAACGTGCCGTGGTCCCAGTCGCGGGCCTGCGTGACCAGCGGAACCGTCGTCTTGCGGCGGCCGCCGAACAGGATCGCGGAGATCGGCACCCCGTTGGGGTCGTTGAACTCCGGTGCCGCGCAGGGGGTCTGCACGATCGGGGTGCAGAACCGGCTGTTCGGGTGCGCGGAAAGGGTGCCCGCTTCACCGTCGGCCGGCGTCCACTCGTTGCCGTGCCAGTCGATGAGGTGCTCGGGCGCCTCCTTGGTCATGCCCTCCCACCAGACGTCGCCGTCGGGCGTGCGCGCGACGTTGGTGAAGATCGAGTTGCCGCCCTCGATGGCCAGGATCGCGTTGGCGTTGGTCGCCTTGCCGGTGCCTGGCGCCACGCCGAACAGGCCGTTCTCGGGGTTGACGGCGTACAGCTTGCCGTCGCGGAACCGCATCCAGGCGATGTCGTCGCCGACCATCTCGGCCTTCCAGCCGGGGATCGTCGGCTCGATCATGGCCAGGTTCGTCTTGCCGCAGGCGCTCGGGAAAGCCGCCGCGATGTAGTGCACCTTGCCCTCGGGGTTGGTCAGCTTGAGGATGAGCATGTGCTCGGCCATCCAGCCCTCGTCGTGGGCCATCGCCGAGGCGATGCGCAGCGCGTAGCACTTCTTGCCCAGCAGGGCGTTGCCGCCGTAGCCGGAGCCATAGCTCCAGATCGTGCGCTCGTGCGGGAAGTGCACGATGTACTTGGTGTCGTTGCACGGCCACGGCACGTCCGCCTGGCCCTCTTCCAGCGGGTAACCCACCGAGTGCAGGCCCTTGACGTAGCCGGCGTCGGTCTCCTCCATCTGCTTCAGGACCGCGGAGCCGACGCGCGCCATGATGTGCATCGAGACGACGACGTAGGCAGAGTCGGTGATCTCGACGCCGTACATGGGGATGTCGGCCTCGAGGTGACCCATGACGAACGGGATGACGTACATCGTGCGCCCGCGCATGCACCCCCGGTACAGGTCGCTCATGAGCCCCTTCATCTCGTCGGGGTCCATCCAGTTGTTGGTCGGACCCGCGCCCTGCTCATCGGGGGAGCAGATGTAGGTGCGGTCTTCGACGCGAGCGACGTCGGTGGGGTCGGAGGCGGCCCAGAACGAGTTCGGCTTCTGCTCCAGGCGCACGAAGGTGCCGGAGTCGACGAGGTCGCTGGTCAGCTGGTCCCACTCCGCGCGGGATCCGTCGCACCAGACGATGCGGTCGGGGGTCGTCAGTTCGGCGACCTCAGCTACCCACTGGGCCAGCTCGGCGTGGCTGGTGCCACCGGTGGTGGGGATGTTCGTAGTGGTGGTGGTCGCGGTCATGGCTCCTCGCTCCTGCGCATCTCGACGGTGAGTTGCCCACGAGCCGACCGGGTCGCAGCCACCACCTCGCGGTGGCGAGTAGCGGCCGTGTGGTCCCGGTTGGTTGACCAGGGTGGGCGCTTACAGTGCCAACCACGGTACGGGATTTCTGCCACTGCGGTGTGGTCGTTGCCCGAACCGATTGTGATGACGCTCACAAAGTAGGGCCAGGTGCGTTGCGGCGGTAGGGCCCTTCGACCCGGTATTTTGCACACTCCCACGATTCGGGCCGCTCGATATCCCTTTTGTCCTGTTTTCGAGGGAGGGGAGCGGGAGTTGTGCGCGGCGCTTGACCCTCACGTGACGTGAGGCGTCACCGTGGAGTCATGACCGAGACAGGCGGGCTTCCCACGCAGGCGCAGGGGCTTCCCACGCAAGCACAAGGTCTTCCCACGCAAGCACAGGGCGCGCGGATGAGCGTCGGAGCGGTGGCAGACCTCTTCGATCTCACCGTGCGCACCCTGCACCACTACGACGAGATCGGCCTGGTCGTCCCCGGCGAGCGCAGCCCTGCCGGCTACCGGGTGTACACCCACGACGACCTGGTGCGGCTCTCGACGGTCGTGGTCTACCGGCGGCTGGGCTTCTCTCTGGATGAGGTGGCGCAGCTGCTGGCCGACCCGGCCAGCGTGCGGGATCACCTGACCCGTCAACGCGCAGCGGTCATGCACCGGCTGGACGAGTTGCGCGAACTCGTGACGGCCATCGACCACGCATTGGAGAAGGACATGAGCAACGAGCAGATGACGACGGCCGACATGAGGGAGCTCTTCGGCGATGGCTTCAAGGAGGAGTACCAGGCCGAGGCGCAGGAGCGCTGGGGCGACACCCCGCAGTGGGCGCAGTCGGCGAAGCGGACGGCGGCCTACACCAAGGCCGACTGGGAGGCGATCAAGGCCGAGGGTGACGCGATCAACGCGGCGTTCGTCGCGGCCCTGACCTCCGGTCAGCCGGCGACGAGCGAGGCCGCCATGGACGCGGCCGAGGCACACCGGCGGCACATCGCCGACCGGTTCTACGACCTCGACCACGACTTTCACCGCAACCTGGCGGAGATGTACGTCGGCGACGAGCGGTTCACCAAGACGTATGAGGACATCGCCGCGGGCCTGGCCCAGTACGTGCGGGACGCCGTGCACGCGAACGCCGACCGGCACGCCTGAGCGGTGCCCTGCGACGGCCACCGGACGTCATTGTCCGGTGGCCGTCAGTCGTTGGTCGCCGTGCCAGATCGGCAGCTCGCGCCAGCTCGTCACGCGGCTTCGTTGCGTCGGGCGACGAGCACCGGGCAGGTTGCCGTCTCGATGACCTCGTGCGTCGTCGAGCCGAGCAGCATGCCGGTGAATCCGCCGCGGCCACGGCTGCCGAGCACGATCAGCCCGGCCTCCTTCGACATCGCCGTGATCACCGAGGAGGGGTGACCGCCCAGCACCTTCACCTCCACCTCGACCTCCGGGTAGTTCTGTCGCACCTGCTCGACCATCTCCTGCGTGACCGCGCGAGCGTGCTCCTGCGCCGACTCCCAGGAGGCGGTGGTGCCGGCCTCAGTGACGACGACCCCTTCCTCCATGCGCAGGGTGAAGGTCGTGACGACGATGAGCTGGTCGCCGCGAGTCCGGGCCACCGTGAAGGCGCGGTCGAGCGCGAAGCGGCTGTGCCCGCTGCCGTCGACCGCGACGACGACCGGGCCATCGGGTTCGGGACGCACCCCGTGGGGGACGATGACGACCGGGCAGGCCGAGTGCATCGCCGCCGCCAGCGACGGTCGGGAGAGGAAGAAGCGTTGCAGGCCGGTGCGTTTGGGCGCGCCGACCACGCTCATGTAGGCGTTGGGGCTGGCGTCCAGCAGCACCTTCTCGCGGCGGCCGAACGGAGCGGAGCCGGAGATCTCCAGCTCGGGCCAGCGCTCACGGGCCTGTCGCAGGGTGTCGTCGAGGAAGGGATCGCCCTTGGGGACCTCGATCGTGTGAACGGCCCAGCCGCCCATCGCGGGATCGGGGCCCATCAGTGCTGCCTCGTCGCGGGCATGCACCACGTGCAGGGGACGGCCCGTGCGTTGGGCCGCCGCAGCCGCCCACGCCAGGCACGTTTCGTCGAGATCGTCGCCCGCAACGCTGACCAGCACAGCGCCGTCGGGGATGTCGTTGGTCGGGACCGGTTCAGCGCTCATGGCTCAGCTCCGCACACCCAAGTGGCGGACGCAGCGTCACCGTGGACGCGGGTCGATGGATCGCGCGCGAACTCACCGTCAGGGCCGGGCCGCGTGCCACCACTTCGAATAGAAATACGAAACGGCCCTGCGACCAGGCTAGACGGCATCCAGTAGCGGCGACAATGGCCTGCCCACCCACAGGACGGTCGGGCGCCCACCCACAGAGACGCCAACGCCCCGACCTGCGCGTGCAGTGTCGGGGCGTCTTGGTGTCGTGGTGTTGCTGGCGCACCCGTAGGGATTCGAACCCCAAACCTTCTGATCCGTAGTCAGATGCTCTATCCGTTGAGCTACGGGTGCTCGTCGCGCCGAGCGCAACGGAAAGAAACTGTACCGCGACCTGCCCGCAGCACGAAATCGGCGGCTGTCAGGGGGTGGCGGCGCTGCTCTCAGGCTCCGTGACCTGCGTCGAGGGCGGCGGGGCCGGTGCCGGGGCGGTGACGCCGAGCTTGCCGAGCAGCGGCCCGACGATGTCCATGGGCAGCGGGAAGACGACGGTGGAGTTCTGGTCGGCGCCCAGCTCCAGCAGCGTCTGCAAATACCGCAGCTGCAGGGAAGCGGGGCTGCGGCTGAGGGTGTCGGCGGCCTGGCGCAGCTCCTCGCTGGCCTGCAGCTCACCGCGGGCGTTGATGACCTTGGCCCGCCGCTCCCGCTCCGCCTCGGCCTCGCGGGCCATCGCACGCTGCATCTGCTCGGGGATCTCGACGTCCTTGATCTCCACGAGGCGCACCGTGACCCCCCACGGCTGGGTGAGGTTCTCGATGATCTCGCGCAGGGCGGCGTTGAGGTCGTCGCGGTGGGCCAGCAGCGTGTCGAGGTCCGCGCGGCCGAGCACCGAGCGCAGCGTCGTCTGGGCGATCTGGCTGGTGGCCACCGCGTAGTTCTCGACCTCCATGATCGCGGGGATCGGGTCGATGACGTTGAACAGCACGACGGCGTTGACCCGTGCCGGCACGTTGTCCTTGGTGATGACCTCCTGCGGCGGGATCGTCAACGTCACGATGCGGGTGTCCACCCGCTGCATCCGATCGACTCCCGGGATCAGCAGGTGCAGCCCCGGGTCGTACAGCGGCCGCAGCCGCCCGAGCCGAAAGACCACGCCGCGCTCGTACTGCGGCACCACCTTGATCGACAGCCACGCCAGAATCCCGATCGCGACCACGAGTGCCGCGACCGGCACGCTCCAGTAGGGCATTCAGGCTTTCCTTTGCTGGGTGGGTCGTTCGCCGGGTGTGTCGCTGGGTGTGTTGCTGAGCCGGTCGCTGCGGTAGCGGGGAGTCGGCAGCTGGGTGCCGGCGCGGCGGTGCCGCGCGAGCACGGCGTCTACGTCGGCGGTCGCGAGCGGGCCGGGCGCACCGACGGGGTCGCCGGCGCCGCTGGCCTCCTGCACGAGGTGCTGGGGAAAGCCGTCGGGGGTGTTCCACAGATGCCGTGCCAGCGGGATGCCGACCGCGGCCGTCAGGGCCAGTGCCGCGACCAGCAGGATGACGTCAGCGCCGTCGGTGGCCCCGAACAGCAGCATCACCAGCACCATCATGAGCGCGACGGCCGCGATGGCCAGGCTCACGCCGCGGTGGAACCGGCCCGCCTCGCTGTGCGGCCACGGGTCCACCTGACGGGTCAGCTCGCGCGGGCCCGGGGTGGGCGAGCACTCCGCCTTGGCCGGGCAGCGACCGCAGATCGCGTGCTGCCCGGCGTAGCGGATGACCCGCTTGTCGGGGTCGAACGAGGCCGGCCACAACCACTGGTCCTCGTGGCAGCGCCAGGCGTCGGCATCCTCGTGGTAGATGAAGTTGCCGGTGCGCCACGCCGCCGACCGCAGGGCGCTGCGGGCGCCCAACCGGTCGAAGAGGACCGCCACCACGAGCAGGCACGCCGCGTACAGGCAGACCAGCACGACCGCGGTCGAGGGCGGGCTCACGACAGGCTCACCACTTCGACTTCTTGCCGGGCTCGATCTCCGTGTAGAGCACCTGCTCGGGAAACTCCTCCACGGTCTTGCCGTGCCGGAAGTGCCGCAGCCCCTGGAAGGCGACCCACAGGAACGGGAGGCAGCCCCCGAAGATGAAGATGAGGTCGCCGGGCAACCGGCCCCACTCCAACAGCGTGTTCGTCGTGTTCGTGAGGTAACCCAGGGAGCGCGCCTCGTAATAGCCGTTGCCGACCGACTGGTACAGCTGGAGCACGCCGAGCGGCAACAGCGTCGCGAAGACCATCCACGCCAGGCCGATGTTCAGGCTCCAGAACGAGACCTTGACGAGCTTCTCGGGCCATTTGTCGCGGGGGATGAGATAGCGCAATGCGAAGATCGCCAATCCGACCCCGAGCATGCCGTAGACGCCCATCATCGCGGCGTGCCCGTGGTTGGCGGTCAGGGCCGTCCCGATTTCGTAGTAGGAGATGATCGGCAGGTTGATGAGGAAGCCGAAGACGCCCGCTCCGAGGAAGTTCCAGAAGCCGACGGCGACGAGGAACATGACCGCCCAGCGGTGCGGGAACGGCGCGTCGGTGCGCGACTCCTGCCGGGCTCCCAATTGCATGAAGGCCCACGCCTCGACTGTCAGGAACGTCAAAGGGATGACCTCCGCGGCGCTGAAGAAGGCGCCGAGCGCCATGTGCTCGACCGGAGTGCCGGAGAAGTACAGGTGGTGCATCGTGCCGATGACGCCGCCCAAGGAGTAAAGAATGATGTCGAGGAAGATGATGCCGAGCGCGATCTTCTCCCGCACGACCCCGAGCATCACGAAGATGTAGGCGACCATGACGGTCGTGAACAACTCGAGGAAGTCCTCGACCCACAGGTGCACGACCCAGAACCGCCAGAACTCCGCCACCGTCAGGTGCGAATCCGTGCGGGCCAGCAGGCCGACCGCGTAGAAGGCGGGAATCGCCAACGCGGCGAAGAAGAACATCCACGGCATGTTGCCCTTGGACTCGCCCTTCAGGCGCGAGCGGATGCCGCGGTAGATGATGGCGATCCAGATGAACAGGCCTGCAGTGAGCAGCACCTGGAAGACGCGCGGCAGGTCCAGGTACTCCCACTGCTGCGCGAACAGCGGACCCTTGGCCCACGAGACTCCGTGGATCGAGAGGGCCTCGGCGGCCAGGGATCCGAAGACGACGAAGGCGACGGCGCCGAGCAGGATGTAGGCCAGCACGTGCTGGTACTTCGGCTCCTTCTTGGCGATGAACGGGGTGAGGAAGATGCCGGCCGCCAGGAAGGACGCGGCGGTCCAGAACAACGACAGTTGCAAGTGCCAGGTGCGCGCGAGGTTGAAGGGCAGCAGGTCGACGATGAAGTCGAGACCGAAGAAGCTGCTGATGTCGGCGCGATAGTGCTCCGCGAGGGCGCCGAGCAGAGTTTGGATGAGGAAGAGCAGGGCGACCACGAAGAAGAACCACGCCGTGGCCCGTTGCGATCGGGTCAACCCGACCTCCCCGGGTTGCCGGAAGTGGATGGTCGGTGCCTCTTCGGAATGCCAGCCGATCTTGCGACTCCACCGCCCATAGATCGCGAACAGCAGGCCGGTGCCGCCGATGAGCGCGATCAGCGAGAGCGTCGACCAGACGATGAGGTCGGCCGTCGGGTGGTTGTCGACGCGCGGCTCCATGGGCCAGTTGTTGGTGTAGCTGTAGTCGTGGCCCGGGCGTTGTGCGGCGCTGGCCCAGGCGGTCCAGGAGAAGAACGCCGTGAGTTGCCGGATCTGCGTCGGGTCGGTGATCGCGTCGGCTTTGAGGCCATTGCTGCGGGCTTGGGGGCCGAAGAAGTTCGTGTAGTGGGCGACGAGTTGCTCGTAGGCCGCGATTTGCGACGGGGTGTAGACGAGATCACCGGAGGCGGGATCGAAGCGGTTCGCGCGGAACTCGCTGATGACCGTCCCGCGCGGGTCCTGCACCCCTTGGGTGCGGTATTGCCCTTCGACGTACTCGGTCGAGCGGCGCAGGTAATCGGCGGTGAAGTCGGGGCCCAGGTAGCCGCCGTGGCCCATGATCGAGCCGTACTGCATGAGGCCGCGGGCCTGGAACAGCTCTTGACCGGCGGTGATGTCGGCGCCGGTGAAGACGGTCCGGCCGTCCTGGGCAACGACCTTGGTGGGCATCGGCATCGAGGCCGTGTAGGTGCGGTAGGCCAGGATGCCCATGACGAAGAAGCCGAAGATCATGACGAGGGCGACGGCCTGCACCCAGCCCTTGCCGATGAGCATCTGGCTGCGGTCGCCGCCGCCGGCCGAGCCGTTCGAGTCCTGTGCGCCGGGCCGCAGGTCCGGTGAGCTAGCCATGGCTGCCCTGCCTCTCGTTGCGCGTCGGGTCGCCCGAGTCGAGGGCGAATTAACCCGATACCGTCCGTACTAAGCGACGGAAACCTAGCATCCAAACGGTTCTTTGCGCAGAGTTGTGTGGCAGTCCGTCGCCGAACTGAAACAAAGGCGTGCGTCGGTGCGGTCCCAGCGGGGCGGGCCCGACGCTGGAGCGAGGAGTTGAGTACGAATGGCTATCGAACACAGCAGTTTTCGCACAGGGGTGACGGGTGAGGTGCCGATCGAGGCGGGCGGCCGCCAGACGAGCGTCGTCGTCAGCGAGCCGGGGGTGCGGGTCGTGCACTTCGCCCTCGACACGCAGCAGGGGCTCACGGAGCACTCCGCCCCCAAGAACGCCATCGTGCAGGTGCTCGCCGGCGCCATCGCCTTCACCCTCGAAGGGCAGACGCAGACGCTGTCTGTCGGCGACCTGGTCGTCATGGCCCCCGGCGCCCGCCACGCCCTCGTCGCCGTCGAGCCCTCCCGGTTCTCGCTCACCCTCATCGACTGAACGAGTGCGTCGGCGGCGACACGACGAGCGCCCCCGTTCGTGCCGGGGGCGCTCGTCGGTGATGGCGGCAGGGGCTCAGGCGCGCGGGCTGCGGATGGGGATGCGCCGCGCCTGCAGATGGATCGCGACGAGCGCGGCGCCGACCAGGGCGAGGCCGACGAGCGCGCCGGCGACGCCACTGCCCGGACCAGTCAACCAGCTGACCGGGAGGCCTTCGATGCGGATGACCGCGGGCACGAACATGGTGGCCGTGTCGAAGGCGAACAGGCCGCCGAGCAGGAGCGGCGACAGCGTCAGCGGCAGCAGGAACGTCGCGACCGTGCCGAGGCGCACGTAGCTCAGGCCGACGACCAGGCCCGTGAGGGCGGCGAGGAAGAGCAGCAGGAAGAGTCCCCAAAGGTAGGGCAGCAGCGGCGCCTGCGTCGCCAGCACCCGCCCCGAGTCGGCACCGGCGCTCCAGCCGAGCAGGCCGTAGATCCAGCGCTCCGCGAACAGCAGGACGACCAGGCCCAGGGCGCCGAGTGCCGCACCCCCGGCCGCCGCGACGACCGCGGCCTTCACGAAGCTGCGGCGCGGCAGCCCGGCGACCACGTGCGGGCCGAGCCAGCTGGTGCAGTAGTGGATCGCGACGCCGAAGAGGAACCAGGGCGCCGCCTGCTGGGCGAACTGCAGCGCCGAGATCGTCGGGGTCGTGCTGCGGGCGACGACGGTCAGCACGACGGCGGCGATGACGGCCGCCGCGAGCAGGAAGCAGCCGAGGATGATCACGTAGCCCCAGACCTGCCAGCCGGCCAGGCGCAGCCAGCGGGTAGTGCCGGAGGTCGTGCGGGTCGGGGTGGTGGCGGTCATGACAGTGCCTCCGGATCGGACGTGGCTGTGTTGCCGGACGTGTTGCCGGCCGTCGGGTCGGCCGTGAGATGGATGAAGAGGTCCTGCAGCGGCGCCGCGCTGACCTCCAGGCCGGCGCGCTCGGCATCGGCCAGCAGCCGTTCGTCGAGCTCGCCGTAGGCCGTGATCTGCCGAGTCGGGCCGAGGTCGCGCATGGCGACCACGGACAGCTGGCGGCCCAGCGCGTCGACCGCGGCGACCGGGCCGGTGATCGTCACCCCGCGGCGGCGCACGTCGTCGGCCTCCGCCGACAGCAGCAGCCGTCCGTGGTGCAGCACGGTCACGGTCTCCAGCAGGTGTTCGATCTCGCTGATCAGGTGGCTGGACAGGATGATCGTGCGCGGGTGCTCGACCACGTCGGCGATGAGCAGGTCGGTGAACAGCTGCCGCGTGGGTGCGTCCATGCCCAGGTGCACCTCGTCGAACATCGTCAGCGGCGCCCGGGCGGCCAGCCCGAGGATCGCGTTGGCTGCGGAGCGCTGGCCGCGGGAGAGCTTGTCCGGCTTGGCGTCCGGGCTCAGTCCGAATTGGGTCACCAGGTGACCGGCCCAGTCGCGGTCGAAGGTCGGGCGAATCGCCGCGTGCAGGTCGAGGTTCCAGCTCAGCGTCTCGTCGCCGACGGTGTTGCCGCCCTCGCGAATGAGGCTGATCTGGCTCATCCGCTCCTCGTCCTCGAACGGATCGCGACCGCCCACCTCGACGACTCCGCCTCCGGAGGGCAGTAGCGAGGCCAGGATGGACAGCAGCGTCGTCTTGCCGGCGCCGTTGCGGCCGAGCAGTCCGTGGATGCGGCCCGCGCCGAGGTCGAGGTCGAGGTCATCGAGGGCGCGGGTCTTGCCGTAGCGCAGGCTCAGGTCGCGGGTGTGAACGTCGAGCCCGCTCGGGTCGGCACCGGAGCCGCCGCTGCCCCCGGTCTGCGATCGGCCGGTGTGGGGCTGGGTCATTGTCGTCATCGTCCTCTCCCGGTTGCGCTGGCTTGCGTGGATAGCTCTTGCGTGGATAGCTGTGGGGTGGAGTCGCTCAGCGTGTACTCGACGTGCTCGACGATCTCCGCGGTGCTCAGGCCGAGGCGGCGGGCTTCGTGCAGCACGGGGTCCAGGCGGTCGGCGAAGAACGTGCCGCGCCGCTGCCCGCGCAGCCGGTCGGCGGCTCCGTCAGCGACGAACATCCCGATGCCGCGCCGCTTGAGGAGCACGCCCTCGTCGACGAGCTCGGCGAAGGCCTTGGCGGCGGTCGCCGGGTTGATGCGGAAGGTCGTGGCGTACTGCGTCGTCGACATCACCTGGTCGCCGTCGGTGAGGGCCCCGGAGAGCACCTCGCCGCGGATCGACTCCGCGATCTGCACGTAGATCGGCTCGCGCCCGTCGAACATGCTCGGCTCCTTCAGTGGTTCATTACATGACTAATGAACCACTGAACCGAAGAGGTGTCAAGAGAAGGCTCCACTGTGGGGAGCGTTACGAAAGGCTAGGTACTTAGCCTTTCGTATGATGGGATCATGGAAAGGGATACGTGGCCTGCTGCGGGCTCACGAACGCTCCACTGGCGCCCGGTCGAGTCGGCGATGACCGTCTCGCGGCGTCGGCTCGCCGCGGCAACAGGGCCGTACGAGGTAGCGGTGCTGCCGAACATCGCGCCCTCGCCCGTCGCTCTGCCGTCCCGCCTGATGGCCGAGACCGAAGAGGCGACCCGGGCGATGGCCTCCTTCGATGCCGTCGCCGGCCGCACGCTGACGCCGTACAACTCCCTCCTGCTGCGCTCGGAGTCGGCCGCCTCCAGCCGCATCGAGAACCTCACGGCGTCGGCGCGCGCCATCGCCGAAGCCGAGATCGGGGAGAACGCCAAGGTCAATCCCACGATGATCCTGGGCAACGTGCGAGCGATGGAGGCGGCCCTGGCGGCTTCCGACACTCTCGCCGACGATGCGCTCGGCGCGATCCTGGCGATGCACCGGGCTCTCATGCAGGGATCATGGCCGGCCATCGCGGGGCGGCTGCGCCTCCAGCAGGTATGGATCGGAGGCTCCGCCCTCGGGCCCGTCGGTGCCGAGTTCGTGCCTCCGCAGCCGGAGGATGTGCCCCCGGCCATGGCGGACCTGGCCCGGTTTCTGGCCCGCGACGACCTGCCGCCGCTGGTGCACGCGGCCTTGGCGCATGCCCAATTCGAGACCATCCACCCGTTCGCGGACGGCAACGGGCGGACCGGCCGGGCGCTGCTGCATGCGCACCTGCGGCACAGCGGCGTGACCACGCACGTGACGGTGCCCATCTCTGCGGGGCTGCTCGTGGAACGGGACCGCTACTTCGCGGCCCTCACGGCGTACCGGCAGGGAGACCCCGAGCCGATCGTCGCCTGCGTGGCGCGCGCGGCCCTGGCTGCAGTCGAGTCCGCCACGGTGCTGCTCGACGAGCTCGCCGCAGTGCGGACGAACTGGGCGAGCACGATTCGTGCGCGCAGCGACTCGGCCATCTGGCGGACGCTCGACGTGCTGGTGCGCCGCCCGGTCGTGACCGCCGACGTGCTCGCCGCCGACCTGGGTGCATCGACCGTCACCGCGCGGGTGCATCTGCGCGACCTCGTGGCGGCCGGCGTCGTTCGAGAATCCACCGGCAGGTCACGCAATCGGGTCTGGCGGGCGCCCGACATCCTGGAGGTCCTCGATGCCTACGCCCAGCGGGTCGGTCGGCGCTGTTAGCCCGCCGCAACCACCGGCCGGTCAGGGTGCCCGGGCCTTCGGCCACCCGAGTAGCGTGCGGGTTGCGGGCGGCCCGTTGGCGGTCGCCTCGGCGCCAACGGCAGTCACAGCGAGCGACAGGGGGATTCGGATGCGAATCGGGGTCATGGGAGCCGGCGCGGTCGGGTGCTACTACGGCGGGATGCTGGCCCGGGCCGGGCACGACGTCACCCTCGTGGGGCGTTCCGCGCACGTCGAGGCGATGCGCGAGGGGCTGCGGGTGCAGACCGCGTCACTCGACGAGTTGGTGCCGGTGCAGGCCGCCACCGACGCCGCGGCGCTCGCCGACTGCGACCTCGTGCTGGTCGCGGTGAAATCGGGCGACTCGACCACCGCGGCCCGCGAGCTCGCGGGGCAGCTGCGGCCTGAGGCGCTCGTGTTGAGCCTGCAGAACGGCGTCGACAACGCCGATCGCCTTGCCGCCGAACTGCCCGGCCAGCAGGTCGAACCCGTCGTCGTCTACGTCGCCACCGAGATGGCCGGCCCCGGTCACGTGCGACACCACGGTCGCGGTGATCTGGCCGTCGCGCCGAGCGCCGCGCGGGTCGTGCCGCTGTTCGAAGAGGCCGGCATCCCCGTGGCGATCGGTGACGTGCGCGCCGCCCTGTGGGGCAAGCTCGTCGCCAACTGCGCCTGGAACGCACTCTCCGCGATCACCGATCGTCCCTACGGCTGGTTGGCCGAGGTCGACGGGGTGCCCCAGACGCTCGCGGACATCGTCGCCGAATGCCGGGCGGTCGCTGCGGCCGACGGCGTCGAGTTCGCGGCCGAGCAGCTTGCGTCGGTGGCCTCGCTCGCCACCTCGATGCCGGCGCAGCGCTCCTCGACCGCGCAAGACCTGGCCCGGCGCCGGCCCACCGAGATCGACCACCTCAACGGGTACGTCGTGCGCCGCGGCGCCGACCTGGGCGTGCCGACGCCCGTCAATGCGCTGCTGGTCACCCTCGTGCGCGCCCTGGAACGCAAGGGCACCGAAGCCTGAACCCCAGTCCCGGATTACAGTGTTCGTTTTTGCGCGGTCTGGTGAGCAAAAACGAACACTCTATTCTCTGGCAGGCGTCGCGAGCGGCCTCAGCCGGCGCGGGTCGGCCCGGTCTGGCCGGGTACAGAGCCGTCCGCGGGGATCGGCGGCAGCTTGGCGGCGCGCTCATCGATGATTTCGGCGGCTTCGGTCTGCTGATCGGCGGAATCGCGGGCGGCCTGGCGCGCGGCGTGCTCGGCCTCTTGCAGGCGGCGCTCCTCCGCGGTGGTCAGCTGGCGCGCCGAGAGCAGCTGGTAGAAGCCCAGGGCGTTGCCCCAGTTGTCGGAGAAGTTGGCGAACGCCACGACCTCGGGCACCCGCACGATCTCGCCGATCGGCACCTGGGCCTGGGCCATGCGTCCCACCGCCTCGTCGATGTCGCGCACCTCGAACCGCATGCGGGCGTTGTTGGCGCCGGGCCGATCGTGCCCGGTGGACAGCTGCAGCCACGTGCCGGGGCAGATCTGCCACTCGAGAAAGTCGTCCATCGGGGCGGTGTCGGGGCCGCGCCCGAACACGCGCGTGTAGAAGTCGAGGACGTCGTCGATGTCACCGGCGTTGATGGCGATCGTCATCCCGAGCAGCTGTGCCATAGCAGCCAGGGTAAGCCAGAGGCAGGGCCTCGTGATTCGGTCGATCGACCAAGAAAGCGCAGGTCGGAGGCGGCTGAGGCCTAACCGGGGCCCTCCTGCGGCCGCGCGGCGACGAAGGCGGGCACGGCGGAGCCAGATTCACGACGATTCGCGCTGGCCCGGTCGATAGGGGGGCAGCGGTGCGAAGGGGGTGGGCCATGCAGCTGCCCAACGCGGTGATCGTCGGAACGGTCGCGGCGCTCCTCATGCTGTGCGCGCACGTGGGTGTTTTCGTGGCACGCCGCCGCGCCCGGCAGGCCGGCGAACCGGAGTCGCCGATGCCGGCGCTGGCGGCCATCGGCGTCGGCGTGCTGGCGCTGGCCGCAGTCATCGCACGGCTCATGGAGTCCGCGACGCTGGCCGACGTGCTCTTCCTGCTCGGTGTCGCGG
>NZ_BAHD01000050.1 GCF_000298215.1 Kineosphaera limosa NBRC 100340
CTCTGGCCGTCGACGAACTGCGCCGCCGCGTCTGGACGCGCCCAGCCCCCGACCTCGCCGGCGGTCCCGCCGGCCTCGCCTTCGGCGCCCACGCCCTGGGCTTGCTGACGGGACCCTCCGACACCTCCTCCTCCGGGACGCCGGCCGGCGCACCCGCACCGCCCACCCTGTACCGGGCCTCCCCGTGGTGGCGCCTGTCCACCCCGGCTGGCCACGTCATCGCCCGCTGACCGCCGGCCACCGGCGGTCAGCGCGCGATGACGCGGCGGGCGGCCAGGAGTGCGACGATGCCGATGGCCACGGAGGTCGCCCAGACGGCGGGGAAGAGCACGTCGCCGGGGCTGCTGGCCAGGGAGGCGTAGACGGTGCCGGTGACGCTGATGCCCAGGGCGGCACCGAGGGTGTCCGAGAGCATGAGGGCTGAGGATGCGGCGGGGTGCTGGGCGCGGGGAGCCAGGGCCAGCATGAGCACCGACTGCGCAGTCGTGCCCAGGCCCATCCCGATGCCGAGCAGGGCGCCGGCAGGCACCGCAAGCAGGGTGGGCGCGCCCGTCAGCGCGAGCAACGCGAAGGAGCCGACGCCGCCGGTGACGCACAAGGCTCCCACCACGACCAGTGCCGGGCCGGAATCGGCGAGCCGCTCGCGGCCCTGTAGATACGCGCCGAGGCTCCAACCGATCGACGCCAGCGCCAGGATCAGCCCGGCGCTCGCCTGACTGAGGTCGCGTTGGGAGACCAGGTACAGCGGCACGAAGGCCACCGATCCGTTGAAGGCGCCGGTGAACAGGCCGCGGGCCACGATGACCGAGGGCAGCCCGCGGCGCAAGGCCAGGGCTCCCGGCGGCAGCAGTCTGGGCAGCGTCGCCCCCAGCAGCGCCAGACCGATCAGCAGCCCCGCCACCGGCAGCGGCTGCGGCGGCACGAGCCGCGTGCCCGCCCACTGGAACAGCCCCGCCCCCGCGGCCACCAGCACCGCGATGACGACCGCTCGCCGAGCCGCCGAACGCGCTGAACCCGCCGACCCCGCTGAACCCGCCCGGCGACCAGCGGGCGGCGACGTCGAGGCGGCACCGGCGGCTGCATCCGAGGCCTGCGAGGCCTGCGCGGTCGGGTCGGCACGCTCGCTCAACGTGCCCTGATCCGGCGCGACGGGGTTCTCGGCAGCGGTGGTCAGGTGCCCGACCCGGCTCAGCGCGATGAGGATCCACCCGACGGCGGGGACGACGAGCAGGAACACCAGCCGCCACGACCACAGGGCCGCCAATCCGGCCGCAACCAACGGGCCGAGGATCGAGGGCAGCACCCAGGCGGCGGAGATCCACGCGAAGATCTTGGGCCGCAGCCGCACCGGGTAGACCGCGCCGACCGTCACGTAGATCGCGACGATGACGAATCCGCCGCCCAGCCCCGTGCAGACGCGCCCGGCCAGAAACACGGGCAGGTTCGGCGCCAGCCCGGCCAGCAGTCCGCCGAGCACGACGAACACCTGGCCGAGCCGCATCGCGCTGAGTGGGCCGCGCGTCTCGATCCACGCCCGCGCCAACACGATCGCCAGCAACTGCGCCGTGAACATCACGCTGAACGCCAGCGCGTAGCCGCCCGCCGCCTGCAGATCGGCGGCGATCGTCGGCATGACGGTCGAGATCGCCATCTCTTGAAAGGCGACGATCGTGATGAGCGCGAGCAGGGCTGTGGTCAGCGCCCGAAATTCGGGTGCGAACGGCGCCGGCGCCGGATCGGCCGCGCGGGAGCGCGGGCCGGGTCCGGCGCCGGAGTCGGGCATGGTCACGGGGTCAGTCAAGCAGCACCCAGGCGGCGGTGTCGGTCGGCAGGCGTCCGTCGTCCAGCTCGTCGCTGGCCACGAGGAGCCGACCGGCGGGCAGCGCCACCGACGTGGCGCCGAGGTTGAGCAGCAGGGCCACCCGGGCGCCGTCGTGGGCCTCGTTGACGAACGCGACGACCTGGTCGTCGTCGCCGGGCAGCGCGCGCAGACCGCCGGTGCCCAGGTCGTGCTCGCGGCGTCCGGCCAGCAGCGTGCGGTACAGCTCCAGAGTGGAGCCGGGCACGCCGATCTGCTGGTCGACGGCCAGCTCGCGGTAGGCGGCCGGTTGCGGCAACCACAGTTCGCCGGTGTCGTTGAACCCCAGCGCCGGCGCGTCCGCCTCCCAGGCCATCGGGATGCGGCAGCCGTCGCGGCCCAGTTCGGTCTTGTCCGAGCGGAACCAGGCCGGGTCCTGGCGGGCCTCGTCGGGCACCTCGCTCGACTCCGGCAGCCCGAGCTCCTCACCCTGGTACAGGTAGGCCGAGCCGGGCAGGCCGAGCATGAGGGTCGTCACGGCGCGGGCCCGACGCAGCCCGGCGACCGCGTCGGGCTGGGGGTCGTTGGGGCCGATGCCGTTCGGGCGCGGCAGCCCGATCGGCAGCCCCAGTCGGGAGGCGTGGCGCACGACGTCGTGGTTCGACATCACCCAGGTGGTCGGGGCGCCCACGGTGTCGGCCGCGCGCAGCGACTCCACGATGACCGCACGCAGTTCTGGGGCCTTCCAGGGGCTGACGAGGAACGGAAAGTTGAACGCCTGGTGCATCTCGTCGGAGCGGGTGTAGTCGGTGAGTCGCTCGATCGGCTCGACCCACGCCTCGGCGCACAGGATCTTGTCGCCCGCCGGGTCGCCGCCGAGGTTGGCCTCCTCGAGCACCTGGCGCCACCCGCGGTAGATCTCGTGCACGCCGTCCTGATCCCACATCGGCGCCGCGTTCGTCGGCTGGCTCTGGTGCAGTTCGCCCTCGCCCTGGTGGTCGTCGATCATGACCGTCTCGGCCTCCCACGGCGGCAGGCCGTCCTTCTTGACGAGGCCGTGGGCGACGTCGACGCGGAAGCCGTCGACGCCGCGGTCGAGCCAGAACCGCAGGATGTCGTGGAACTCCTCGCGGACCTGCGGGTTCTGCCAGTTGAAGTCGGGCTGCTTGGAGTCGAACAGGTGCAGGTACCACTGGCCCTTGGCGCCGGTCGCGGCGTCGCCGCGCTCCACCTGGGTCCAGGCGGTGCCGTGGAAGATCGAGCGCCAGTTGTTCGGCGGCTCATCACCGGTCGGGCCGCTGCCCTCGCGGAACATGTAGCGCTCCCGCTCGGCGCTGCCCGGGCCGGCGGCCAGCGCCGCCTGGAACCAGGCGTGCTCGTCGGAGGAGTGGTTTGGCACGAGGTCCACGATCACGCGCAGGCCCAGCTCCTTGGCGCGGGCCAGCAGCGCGTCCGCGTCGCCCAAGGTGCCGAAGATCGGGTCGATGGCGCGGTAATCCGCCACGTCGTAGCCCGCGTCGGCCATCGGCGAGCGGTAGAACGGCGAGAGCCACACCGCGTCGACGCCCAGGTCGCGCAGGTAGGGCAGCCGGGAGGTGATGCCCGGCAGGTCGCCGATGCCGTCGCCGTTGGAGTCGGCCCAGCTGCGCGGGTAGATCTGGTAGATGACCGCGTGCCGCCACCAGGCGGCGTCCGGGCCGTCCGGCGCGTGCAGGAGCACCCCCTCACGCTGTGCCTGGGCAGAGTCGTCGCTGCGGAGGGTGGTCTGGGCTGTCCGGGTCGAAGAAGACGTCACGAGTCACCAGTCTGCTGGCTCAGCAACCCGCAATCGAATCGATTCGGGTAGTTTCCACATGCCGGACTGCGAGGTGGCTCACATCGCGGAAGGGGGAGGAGTCGCCATCCGGTGGATCGGCGCGGGCTGGCCCTCCAGGGAGTTGACCATGGAGTCCGCGGCGCGGGTCAGGTAGTCGCGCAGCGCCGCGTCGAGTTGCGGGTGCAGGTCGAACTGGGGACCCACGACATCCAGCCCGCCGAGCATGTGTTCGAGCCACTTGTCGCGCATCGTGGGGGTCACGGCGTAGGGGACGTGCCGCATGCGCAGCCGCGGGTGGCCCCGCTCGTCCGAGTAGGTCGTCGGCCCGCCCCAGTACTGCTCGAGGAAGAGCAGCAGACGCTCCTGCGCCGGCGCCAGATCCTCCTCCGGATACAGCGCCCGCAGCTGTGCGTCGCCGGCGACACCCTGGTAGAAGTGCGCGACGAGCGCGTCGAAAAAGGCGTGCCCACCCATGGCCTCGTAGTACGTCGTCGGCTGCTCGCTCACACGCCCATCCTCCCAGGGTCGGCGCCCAGACCGCCGCACCGGGCTACGTCGGGTTGGCAGGCTTGGTCGGATCCGCGGCCCCCATCGGGAAGCCGCCGGGCATGAGGATCGGCCCGCGGATACCGGCCTTGGCCAGCGCGATCTTGGTTCGCTCGCGGATCTCACGCTGCACCGCCCAATGCTCGTTGGGCAGGCACTTGACGAACACGGAGATGGTCATCGTGCCGCCAGTGATCGACTCCACACCGGCGACCCGCGGCGGTTCCAGGATGACCCGCGACCAGGGCTTCTCCTCCTCCATCCCCTGCAGGGACTCGCGGATCACCTTGATAGCCCGCTCCGGGTCTTCGTCGGAGGCGACCTGCACCTCGACCGATCCCGTCTGCCAGCCCTGCGACCTGTTGGCGATGCGCACGATCTCGCCGTTGCGGATGTACCAGACGACACCCTGCATGTCGCGCACCCGCGTCACCCGCAAAGTGACCTCTTCGACGGTGCCGACCACGTCGCCGGTGTCGACGATGTCGCCGACGCCGTACTGGTCCTCCAGAATCATGAACATCCCCGACAGAAAGTCCTTGACCAGGCTCTGCGCGCCGAAACCCAGAGCCACGCCACCGACACCGGCCGACGCGAGGATCGGCGTCATGTTGAGGCCAAGTTCGGCGCCGATCATCAGCACCGCGATCGACCAGATGACCACGGAGGTGATGGAGCGCAGCACGGAGCCGAGGGTCTCGACGCGCTGTCGCTGGCGGTCGGTGTCGACGAGGCCGGACTGGGTCAGCGCTCGCGCCGCTTTGCGGGCCTGCCGCCGCATGACGGGTAGCTGCGCGGTGGGCACCGGGTCGACGACCACGATCGAGCCCGACTCCGTCGTCGCCTGGCGGCGGGCCACGAGCGCCCGCACCAGCCCGGCGATGAACCGGTGCGCCAGCCAGCGGGCGATCACCGCGACGACGATGATGAGCAGGATCTTCAGGGGGGCATCCAGCAGCCAATCGCCCACCCGTTCCCACGACAGACCCGACACGGACTCCACGACAGGGTCGGGTGTGGCCTGCGTCATCGGCAACCTCATGCGGGCCATTCTCACCCGGCCACCCCCACGATCGGTGGCGGCATAGGATCATCGGGCCACCAGACCCATGGAAAGGGACCCAGTGACCAACGAAGCGCCTTCCGCCGCCCTCGCTGAACTGGCTCACGTCTACGGCGTGGCCACCGAGTACTGGGATTGGCAGGGGCACCACATCCTCGTTTCGGCCACGACCATCCGGGCTGTTCTGGGCGCGCTCGGCGTCGAGGCCGCCGACGATCAGGCAGCCTCCCAATCGCTGTGGGCCGCGCATGAGCGGCCCTGGCGCAGGCGGGTGCCGCCGATGACTTTGCACCGGCAGGGCACCTGGGGCACTGTGCGGGTCCATGTGCCAGACGGCGCGCAACTCGAGGCGTGGGTGCAACCCGAATCCGGCGGTCGGCTGGTCCTCGAGCAGGCCATGGTCTGGGTCGACCCGCGGTGGATCGACGGTCAGCTCATCGGGGTGGCCACGTTCAACCTGCCCGCGGACCTGCCGTTGGGCTGGCACACGCTGCACGCGCTCATCGACGGCGAGCAGGAGGCGGCGTCGGGCACGTTCGTCGTCGTTCCCCACTCGTTGACCCCACCGCCCGGTGTCGACAGCGACGGCGCGTGGGGCCTGATGTCACAGCTGTACTCCGTGCGGTCGGCCAACTCCTGGGGCGTCGGCGACTTCTGCGACCTGGCCGACATGGCGGTCTGGTCGGCCCGTGACCTGGGCGCCGACTTCACCCTCATCAACCCGGTGCACGCCGCGGAGTTCTCCGGCCCGATGGAGGCCTCGCCGTACCTGCCGACCTCCCGGCGCTTCGTCAACCCGCTGTACATCCGCGTCGAAGACATCCCCGAGGTGGCCTACCTCGACGCGACGGTGCGCGCGCAGATCGAGGCGATCGCCGTGCCGGCGCGCGCGCGCAACACCTCCGAGCGCATCGACCGGGATGCGTGCTGGGAGGCCAAGAAGGCGGCCCTTCGCCTGGTCTACGCGCACCCGCGCTCGTCCCGCCGGCAACGCTCGTTCGAGGCCTTCATGGAGGCCGAGGGGGAGGCGCTGGTGGACTACGCCACCTGGTGCGTGCTGCACGAACTGAACGATGAGCCGTGGCCGGCCGAACTGCAGGACTCCCGATCGGCGGCCGTCGAACAGGTCCGGATGGAGCATCTGCACGAGATCGGCTTCGTCATGTGGTGCCAGTGGATCGTGGACCAGCAGTTGGCCGCGGTGCAGCGCGAGGCGCTGGATGCGGGAATGACGTTGGGCATCATGCAGGACCTCGCCGTCGGGGTGCACCCCGACGGCTCCGACGCCTGGGGTCTGCGCGACGCACTGGCCGGGCAGGTCACCGTCGGCGCCCCGCCGGACCCCTACAACCAGCGCGGCCAGGACTGGAGCCAGCCGCCGTGGCGACCGGACCGGCTCGCCGAACTGGGCTATCGGCCGTTCCGGGACATGATCCGGGCGGCGCTGCGCCACTCGGGCGGGCTCCGGGTCGACCACATCATCGGCCTGTTCCGACTCTGGTGGATCCCGGAGGGTCAAGAGCCCACCGAAGGCACCTATGTGCGTTACGATCACGAGGCGCTCATCGGCATCCTCACCCTCGAGGCGCACCGGGCCGGCGCGGTGATCGTGGGTGAGGACTTGGGCACCGTCGAGCCGTGGGTGCGCGACTTCCTCGTGGAGCGCGGTGTGCTCGGCACGTCGATCCTGTGGTTCGAGCGGAACGACGACGGCTGGCCTCGCAGCCCGGAGCAGTACCGTCGGCTGTGCCTGGCGTCCGTGACGACGCATGACCTGCCGCCCACGGCCGGGTACCTGACCGGCGAGCACATTCGAGTTCGCGACGAGCTGGGCCTCTTCACTCGACCGATGGTCGAGGAGCTCGCGGAGGACATCGCGGGGCGCGAACAGATGCTCGTGGCGTTGCGTGATCGAGGGCTGCTGGAGGAGCAGGCCGAGCTGTCGACGCTCGCGATCGATCCGTCGGCCAGCCAGCTGGAGGAGATCATCGAGGGGCTGCACAAGTACCTGTCGTTCTCCCCGGCGCTGCTGCTGGGCGTCTCCGTGCCCGATCTCGTGGGGGATCGTCGCACGATGAACCAACCGGGCACCTCGACCGAGTACCCCAACTGGCTGCTGCCGCTGGCCGGGCCGGACCGCAAGCCGATGCTGCTGGAGGAGCTGATGGCCTCGCGCTGGGCCCGTCGCCTGACTCGCGGCGTGCACCGGGGCCGCCGGCCCTGAGGTGCGGCTCAGCTCTCTTCGGCAGCAAGCGATTGCTGGCGTGGGTGCACGGGTAGCAACAGCATGAGGCCGATGAACAGCACGAAGATGATGCCCAGGATCCCCCAGTACTGGGCGTCCTGCCCGGGCTCGACGACCCGGCGGCCGATCTCGATGGCCGCGGCGAAGAGCAGCGGTGCCAGGAAGCTCACCGCGCGGCCCGTGGTCGCGTAGAGGCCGAAGACCTCGCCCTCGCGGCCCGGTGGGATCAGGCGCGCCAGGAAGGTGCGGGAGGCCGACTGCACGGGCCCCACGAAGATGCACAGGATGAGGCCGAGGACCCAGAACACCATCGGTCCCTGGTCGTGGAACAGGAAGATGCCGAGCCCGGCCAGGCACATGGCGACGAGGCAGAACACCATGACGCGCTTGGCCCCGAGCCGGTCGTCCAACGCCCCGATGCTGATCGTCGCGATGCCCGCCACGACGTTGGCGACGATCCCGAAGACGATGACCAGACCCGGGTCGAAGCCGAAGGTGCCGGCCGCGATGATCCCGCCGAACGTGAACACACCGGCCAACCCGTCGCGGAAGACCGCCGAGGCGAGCAGGAAGTACAGGGTGTGCCGGTCCGAGCGCCACAGGCTGGCGATGGTGCCGAACAACGCCTTGTAGGAGGCGAGCAGCCCCAGCTTTTTCGCCGGCGCGCGGTGCGGCAGCTTGGCGTCGCGCACCACGAGCAGCACCGGGATCGAGAACACCAACGTCCACGCTGCGGCCAGCAGCATGGCCACCCGGATGTTCTCACCGTCGTGCGAGGTCACCCCGAACCAGCCGACCTCGGGGTTGATGAAGCCGACGACGATCATGCCCAGCAACACGATGCCGCCCAGGTAGCCGACGCCCCAGCCCAGCCCGGAGACCCGCCCGATCGTGCGAGGCGTGGAGATGGCGGGCAGCATCGCGTTGTACTGCACCCCGGCGAACTCCTCGAAGATGTTGCCCAACGCGACGAGCGCCACCCCCAGCCAAAGGAAGGCCGGGTCGGGCCGCACGAAAAACAGCCCGGCCGAGCACAGCACCACGAGCGCCGTGTTGACGCCGAGCCAGAACGTGCGCCGACCCGCCCGGTCGGCCCGCTGCCCGGTGACCGGTGCCAGCAACGCGATCACCAGCCCGGCAACCGCGAGCCCCTGCCCCAACGCCGAACTCGTTTGATCGGCGGGACCGAATGCTGAGCTCGTCAGGTAGACCGTGAAGACGAAGGTCGTGATGACCGCGTTGAAGGCCGCCGACCCGACGTCGTAGGCGGCCCACGCGACGACCGGTGTGGTCAGGATGCGGCGCTCGGCGCGCTCGATGCCGCCCGTCGAGCCGCGCTCGTGCGGCCCGCTGCCGGTCGCCTCCGGAGGCTGGCTCATCGCGGCGGCCCGCTCAGCCCTGCGGCGCCGACGCGGCGCTGTCCGCGGCCTGGGCTGCCAGCGCCCTGGTGACGGCGTCGCGGTTCTCGGCAACGAGGCGGCGCAACCCCTGCGGCTCGTCGGGGTGGGCGTCGAGCCAGCGCTGCGAGGCGTCGAGCAGTGCCTGGTCGGCCAACGCCAGCGGGTAGAAGCCCTCGACGATGCTCTCGGCGATGGCGTGCGTGCGCTGCGACCAGACTCCGGTCAACGCCTCGTGGTATCGACTCACGTAGGGCGCCAGCAGCTGCGCGTCGTGGACGAGGCCGAAGCCCTGGGCGATCGCGTCGACCGTCTGGTTGGCCAGGCCTGAACGCACCACGGCCGACTCCCACGCCTCCTCCTTCGCGGCGGCTGTCGGGCGGCTCGCCAGCCCCCGGGCGGCGCGCTCGCGGCCGGTCGCCGTGTCGTCACGCTGGCGCTCCGCCTCGATGGCGTCGGCGTCGGCGCGACCGCCCGCGGCCAGTGAGGTCAGCAGCGTCCAACGCATCTCGGTGTCGACGGCCAGCCCGGGCAGCTCCCGGGTGCCCGCGAGCAGTTCCGCGACGAGGTCGAGGTCGGCCGGTGCCTGCGCCCATTTGGCGAAGGCCGTGACGAGCTGCAGCTGCGCGTCGCTGCCGGGGGCGGCGTCCAGCGCCAGCCCGCGCAGCCGCGCCGCGGTGCGTTCGACGGCCTGCGGGCGAGTGGCGGGATCGCTGTAGAACTTCACCGTGGACTCGACCTGGGAGAGCAGCACCCGCAGCAGGGTGGAATCGCTCTCGTGCGCGAGCGTGTCGAGCACGTAAGGGACGAACCGCGACGCCGGCAGCTGCGCATCGCGGGTCATGTCCCACATGGCGCCCAGCACGAGGGCCCGAGGCAGCGATTCAGCGAAGCCGTCCGGCAAGGCTTGGACGGTGCGCAGCGAGCCTTCGTCGAGCCGAATCTTGGCGTAGGCCAGGTCGTCGTCGTTGATCAGGAGCAGGTCGGGCATGGGTACCCCGGCGAGTTGCGGCACGGGGGTGCTGGGGCCGTCGACGTCGATCTCGAAGTGCTGCGTGCGCTCCAGGCGGTCGCCGCGCACGTTGTAGAGGCCGATCGCGAGCCGGTGCGGCCGCAGTGTCGGGTGGCTCGCAGCGGCGGTCTGCACCACGCTCGCGTCGGTGATGACGCCTTCGTCGTCTGTGGTGACGGCGGCAGACAGCGTGTTCACGCCGGCGGTCTCCAGCCACGCACTCGACCAGGTGCTCAGGTCGCGGCCGGAAGCGGCGGTCAGCTCGGTCAGCAGATCACCGATCGTCGTGTTGCCCCACGCGTGCTTGCGGAAGTAGGCGCGCAGCCCCTCGCGGAAGGCGTCGCGCCCTACGTAGGCGACAAGTTGCTTGAGCACCGAGGCGCCCTTGGCGTACGTGATGCCGTCGAAGTTGACGGCGACATCGTCGAGGTCGCGGATCGGCGCGAGGATCGGGTGCGTGGACGAGAGCTGGTCCTGCCGGTAGGCCCAGGCCTTCTCGGCGGTGGCGAACGTCGTCCAGGCGTCGGTCCAGCGGGTCGCCTCGGCCTGCGCCGTGGTGCTGGCCCACTCGGCGAACGACTCGTTGAGCCACAGGTCGTCCCACCACACCATCGTCACGAGGTTGCCGAACCACATGTGCGCCAGCTCGTGCAGCACGGTCAGGGCGCGGCGCTCGATGCGCGTCTGCGTCTCCTTGGCGCGGAAGACGTACATCTCGTTGAACGTCACCGCCCCGACGTTCTCCATCGCGCCCATGTTGTATTCGGGCGTGAAGATCTGGTCGTACTTCTCGAACGGATACGGCAGATCGAACTCGGTCTCGAAGAACGCGAAGCCGCGCTTGGTGATGTCGAACAGCTCGTCGTGGTCCAGGTACTGGCGCAGGGAGGCCCGGCAGAACAGGCCCAGCGGCACGACCTTGCCGTCGCGAGTGCTCACCTCGTCGCGGACCACCTCGTACGCGCCGGCGACGAGCGCCGTGACGTAGCTGGAGAGCACCGGGGTGGGGGAGAAGCGCCAGGTGGCGATCGGCTCGGGAGCACGCTGCGCCGAGTCGTCGGCGCCGTCCTGCGTGGGCGGGTGCACCGGCACGACCGCCTCTCCCGCCGGCTCCGGGGTCGGGGTCGGCTGGCAGGAGATGACCTGCCAGCGAGCCGGGGCCGTGACCGTGAACGCGAAGGACGCCTTGAGGTCGGGCTGCTCGAAGACCGGGAACATGCGGCGCGAGTCGGCAACCTCGAACTGCGTGTACAGGTAGACCTCGTCGTCGACCGGGTCGACGAACTGGTGCAGGCCCTCGCCGGTGTTCATGAATCGACCGGTCGCCTCGATGACGACCTCGTTCTCGGCCGCCAGCCGAGGCAGATGCACCCGGGCTCCGTCGTAGTGCTGCGCGGGGTCCAACGACTGCCCGTTCAACGTGATCGCCTCGACCGAGGCACCCAGGAAGTCCACGAAGGTCTGCGCCCCCGGCTGCGCGCACGTGAACCGAATGCGGCTGCGCGTGGGAAACGTCGTGGCGCTGCGCGTGACGTCGACCGTGACGTCGTAGGAGGCGACGTCGAGCAGTTCGGCCCGCGCGCGGGCCTCCTCGCGGGTCAGGTTCTCGGTAGACACGTGCGAACTCCCTATCTCATCGGTGCTGGTCGAACAGGTGCGTAACCGGCGTCCTCGGCGCGCTCGCGGCCCACCGTTGAGGCACACCAGGCCAAGCGACCCGTGCAGCCGCATGATCGCACGGGCCACCGACAACCATCCGTCGTCCGCGCCGAAAGGGCCCCCGGCCCAACCGACCGCTGCGCCCCCGCACCACGAGACCGCACCACGACACGGCACCACGGCAACGCACCACGACACGGCGCGGCGCGGCGCGGCGGCGGACGGTCGCGGCGTCTCAGACGGCCGCCTGGAACTCCTCCAGGACGGGCCACATCCGCTCCCCGAGCTCGACCTGGGTCAGCAGGATCGCGATCGTCCCGTCGGGATCGAGAAGGAAGTCCGTGCCCTGACCGCCGGCCCAACCGAACCGTCCCTTGTGCGGACCATCCAGCTGAATCGACCCCCCGTAGCCCCAGCCGGTGCCGTCCCAGAAGCCGGGGAAGAAACTGTCCGGCGTCTTGGCCTGCGCCGGCACCTGGTCGCGGATCATCTGCGCCACGAGGTCGGCCTCGAGAAGCCGCCGGCCGGCAACGCGGCCACCGTCAGTCAAGAGACGCAGGAAGCGGCACAGGTCGGCCGCAGTGGAGACGAGCTCGCCATGGGCGACGTCGAAGGGCGGTGGCCCGGCGTAGAAGCCGCCGCCGGCCGGTTCGGTCTCGACCAGCGCGTCGTCCTCGAACCGGTAGGCCGCCGACAGCCGATCCAACCGATCGGTGGGCACCCACAGGCCGGTGTCGCGCATCTCGAGGGGGTCGAAGATCGACCGCCGCAGATGCTCGTCCAGGCCCGTGCCGGCGACCCGGGACAGCAGGATGCCCAGGATGGAGAACGAGTGGTGGTAGCGGAACCCCGCTCCGGGCTGGTGGGTCAGCGGAAGCGTGGCGAGCGCGTTCAGCCACGCGTCGCTCGCCATCCCCGGTGGCTCGGCGCTCGCCTCGACGCCCACCGCGCGCATTGCCGTCGCCAGCGGCGTCTGGCCGGTCTGTATCCCGTAGCCGGAGGCGTTGGTCAGCAGATCGCGCACGGTGACCGGCCGGATCGCGGGCACCGTGTCGTCCAGGTCGGAGTCGGGCTCCCGCAGCACCACCCGATCGGCCATTTCGGGCAGCCAGCGTTGCACCGGATCGTCCAGACCCACCCGTCCGGCCTGGACGTGCAGCAGCGTCGCAACGGTGGTGATCGCCTTGGTCATCGACTGGATGCGCATGATTGCATCGGGGCGCATCGGCCGCCCCTCGAAGGACAGCACGCCAACCGCCTGCGCGAGTTCGTCCCCCGTGGCACCGTCGTCGCGCCCGGGCCTGGCCACGAGGGTCACAGCGCCCGGCAGCGTGCCCGCCTCGACGTGCCGCCGCACCAGTTCGTGCACCTTGTCGTTCATCCCCGCTCCCATCGATCGCTCCCATCGATCGCCGGCTCTTGCACCGGTCGAAGGCCAGCCTTGCAGGCACCACCGACAACGACCGGCGTAGGCGCAGACGACGCTCGTCGACCTCGGTCGTCCGGCCTCGCTCGGTGGGCCCCTACCTGCGCTCGGCGGGCGAAGCCTGCAACGATGACGCCATGACCGAGACGAACGAGTCGACCCCCCAGACGAGTGATGCTTCCGGTGGGCAGCGGGTGCGGATGTGGTTCGACCCTGCCTGCCCGTGGGCATGGATGACATCCCGCTGGCTGATGGAGGTCGAGCGCGTGCGCGACATCCACGTCGAATGGCACGTGATGAGCCTGGCGGTGCTCAACGAAGGCCGCGACCTGGCGCCGGACTATCGGGCGCTCATGGATGCGGCCTGGGGCCCGGTGCGCGTCATCATGGCCGCCAAGGCCGAACACGGCGAAGAGGTCGTCAAGAAGCTCTACGACGCGATCGGCACCCGCGTACATCCGGGCGGGATGGCGCTTCGGGACAGCCAGCAGCGCGCCCAGGTCATCGCCGAGGCGCTCGCGGAGGTCGGGTTGCCCGCTGAGCTGGCCTTCGCCGCCGATTCCGATTCCGTCGATGAGGCGCTGCGCGCCAGTCACGCCGAGGGCATCGGCCTGGTCGGCGACGACGTGGGCACCCCCGTCATCGCCATCGGCGATGTGGCTTTCTTCGGGCCCGTCATCTCGCCTGCCCCCAAGGGCGAGGCCGCCGGCAAGCTCTGGGACGGCTGCGTGCTCGTCGCCGGCACCCCGGGCTTTTTCGAGCTCAAGCGCAGCCGCAACGTCGACCCGATCTTCGACTGACCGACTCACTCCCACCGACTACTCCAGGAGACTCGAACCCCCATGCGCGTGCACCTCGGCGCCGACCACGCGGCCTACGAACTGAAGAACGCTCTCATCGCCCACGTCGAGAGCCTGGGCCACGAGCCCGTGGACCACGGGCCCTTCGAATACGACGCGGACGACGACTACCCCCGGTTCGTCGTCCCGGCCGCGCAGGCGGTCGCCGCGGAGCCAGAATCGCTGGGCATCGTGCTCGGCGGCAGTGGTAACGGTGAGCAGATCGCCGCCAACAAGGTGGCCGGCGTGCGCGCCGTGCTGGCCTACAGCCCGCAGACCGCGCAGCTCGGCCGCCAGCACAACAACGCGCAGGTGGTGGCCATCGGGGCTCGCATGACCAGCGAGAGCGACGCGAAGGCCATCGTCGAGACCTTCCTGGCCACCCCGTTCTCCGGGGACCCGCGGCACGAACGCCGCTTGGCGCTGCTCGCGGCGTTCGAGCGCACCGGGCAGCTGCCCCAGTAGTAGGCGCAAAGCCCCGAGTCGGAGGCGCACCACGCGCAGAACGACCCGCGGCAACAAACGAAGGCCGGGCCCTGGTCGGGCCCGGCCTTCGTGGTGGAGCGGGTGACGAGAATCGAACTCGCGTAGCCAGTTTGGAAGACTGGGGCTCTACCATTGAGCTACACCCGCAGTGTCTGGCCTGACCGTAGCAACCGTTGCGCCCGGCCGGACAAACGACCCGCCCTGGCGCTACGGCGGTCAGGGGATCGGGCCTCGGCCAGTCTAACTCACGGCCTGCCACCCCCTGGCGAGGTCCAGGCGGCGTGCGCGAGGCCTCCGGCCGGCTCGGGTTACGCTGGTCCTCGCGAATCACGTCACGGGCTGTGGCGCAGCTTGGTAGCGCGCGTGCTTTGGGAGCACGATGTCGCAGGTTCAAATCCTGTCAGCCCGACCATCGCCGGTCACCGGAGTCTGTGCCCAGGTTCTAAAGAGAGCCGAGGTGCCCGGAGACAGGAGAAGGGGCTCACGGCTTAGGCCGTGAGCCCCTTCCTGCGATCTCGGCGCTGTCCCGGCGCCTTGACCTGCGGACGTCCTGGTCCGTGTCCAGTCCCCTCGGACACGATCGGAGTCTCGCTTTCCTCCCACCCGGTGATTTCGGGGGTCGACGCAAGCCCCTCAGCAACGCGTCGACACTACCCACATCGCCAGCTACGGCGATCCGTTACGGAATTGACTGTTCCTTGAGCATCCCGTGACCTCATCGAGACCAAACGAGCCTGAAACGCCCCTGGATCGTCCCTTGGAGTCGCTGAGGAGTCGGCTGTGCGGCCGGCGGGGAGCCGGGTCATCGCCGGGTCACCGCCGGGTCACCGCCGGGTCCTCGCCGGGTCCTCGCCGGGGCGACACGGGCGGCGTTGCCCGAACCGTTACCATGAGTCGAAGGTTTGTCGAGTCCGCGCACCCGCGGACTCACCCCACCACCTACCCCCGATCCCATGCTGGAGTGCCAGAAGTGAAGAGTGCCGTCGAGACCCTGTCTCCTACCCGGGTCAAGATGACCGTCGAGGTCCCCTCCGAGGAGCTCAAGCCGAGCGTCGACGCGGCGCTGAAGGCGATCGGATCTCAGATCAATGTGCCGGGCTTCCGTCGCGGCAAGGTGCCCAGCCGCATCATCGAGCAGCGGGTCGGTCGCGGGGCCGTGCTGCAGGAGGCCGTCAATCAGGCGCTGCCCGACTTCTACGGTCAGGCTCTGATCGAGAACGAGCTGAAGCCGCTGAGCCAGCCCGAGGTCGACATCACCGAGGTGCCCGTCAACGACACCGACCAGCTGGTCTTCACCGCCGAGCTGGATGTACGCCCGCCGATCGAGCTGCCCGACTTCGCCGGCATCTCCGTTCAGGTCGACGCGGTTGATGAGTCCGACGTTGCCGAGTTCGCTGCCGAGCAGCTCGAGGAGCTTCGCCAGCGGGTCGGCAGCCTCGTGGGTGTCGAGCGCGCCGCCGCGGACGGCGACTTCGTGACGATCGACCTGCGCGGCACGATCGACGACGAGGAGATCGACGCGGTCGAGGGTGTCTCCTACGAGATCGGCTCGGCGTCGATGATCGAGGGTCTCGACGACGCGCTGACCGGGCTGTCCGCCGGCGAGTCCAAGACCTTCACCGCGGCTCTGGCCGGCGGCGACCGGGTCGGCGAGGACGCGCAGATCACGGTGACGCTCACCGCGGTCAAGGAGCGCGAGCTGCCTGAATTGGACGACGACTTCGCCCAGGAGGTCAGCGAGTTCGAGACCCTGGACGAGCTGCGAGAGGCCGTTCTCGAGCGGTCGCGTCAGGCCAAGGGGTTCGAGCAGGGCCTGCAGGCGCGCGACAAGGTGCTCGAGCAGCTGCTGGAGACGCTGTCGATCCCCGTGCCGGAGTCGCTCGTGGAGGCCGAGGTGCACCAGCACCTCGCTGGCGAGGACCGCCTGGAGGACGAGGAGCACCGCGGGGAGGTCGACAGCGAGGCCCGTAAGGCGCTGCAGACCCAGCTGCTACTCGACGCGATCGTCGAGGCCGAGGAGGTGCAGGTCACCCAGCAGGAGCTCATCGAGTACCTGGTCAACGCCGCGCAGCAGTACGGCATGGATCCGGCGACCTTCGCCAAGGCCATGGACGACGGCGACCAGGTTGCCGGCATGGCCGGCGAGGTCGCGCGTCGCAAGGCGCTGGCCAGCGTGCTGGAGCGGGTGCAGGTGACCGACGCCGAGGGCAACGTGGTCGACCTCAACGCCATCACCGATGGTGAAGAGGACGAGGATCTCGAAGGCGTCGACTTCGAGGCCGAGGACTTCGAAGAGGACTTCGAGGACGACGAGGACGAGGGTGAGGTCGACGAGGCCAGGGTCCAGGAAATCGTCGACGCCATCGGCGAGGCAAAAGCACAAGAGGACGCGGACAACAACGAGGACGCGGACAACAAGTAGCCCGCACCTCCCAGGAGCACCCGGGCACGGCCCCGGACACCTGCACGGTGTCCGGGGCCGCCTGCTCCCGCCGACCACGCTGGAGCGCGACGCGCTTGTGCGCTGACGGCGAACAGCCCCGGAGCCGGGAGTGCCCTGTCGGGGCCGGGCGTTAGTGTCGATAGGGATGCCGGGTGCGTCCCGCCCGCTGCCCGTTCACGGGTCGGCGGACGTTCGAGAATGGAGACAGTGTGACCAACAGCCCTGCGACCACCGGCCCGATCGCGGCCGACGAGCGGTCCAAGAGCGGCCTCGACGACCACATCTACCAGCGGCTGCTGCGGGAGCGGATCATCTTCCTCGGGTCGGACGTGCGTGACGACAACGCGAACGCGATCTGCGCCCAGATGTTGCTGCTGGCAGCGGAGGACCCCGAGAAGGACATCTGGCTGTACATCAACAGCCCCGGCGGCTCGATCTCCGCGGGCATGGCCATCTACGACACGATGAACTGGATCCCGTGCGACGTCGCCACCGTGGCGATGGGCATGGCGGCCTCGATGGGGCAGTTCCTGCTCTCGGCCGGCAGCAAAGGCAAGCGGTACGCGACGCCGCACGCGCGCATCCTCATGCACCAGCCGCTCGGCGGCATCGGCGGCACGGCCACCGACATCAAGATCCAGGCCGAGCAGATGCTGTTCATCAAGCGTCAGATGGCCGAGCTCATCGCGGAGCACACCGGGCAGACCGTCGAGCAGATCACCAAGGACTCCGACCGCGACCGCTGGTTCAGCGCGCAGGAGGCCATGGAGTACGGCTTCGTCGACCACGTGTACAGCAGCGCGGGTCAGACCCCCGGCAAGGGCGGGACCGAGTGACCGAGCCGACCTTCACCCGCCCCGTCGACGCCATCCTTGGAGCCACCATGAGCCGCAGTTCCCAGGGCCGGATCATCGCGCCGAGCCCGACCAGCCGCTACATCCTGCCGCAGTTCGAGGAGAAGACCTCGTACGGCATGAAGCGCACCGACCCGTACACCAAGATGTTCGAGGACCGCATCATCTTCCTGGGCAGCCAGGTCGACGACGCCTCGGCCGACGACATCATTGCCCAGCTCATCGTGCTGGAGAGCCAGGATCCCGACCGCGACATCCTGTTGTACATCAACTCACCGGGCGGCTCGTTCACGGCGATGACGGCCATCTACGACACGATGCAGTTCGTGCGCCCCGACATCCAGACCTTTGTCATCGGGCAGGCCGCCAGCGCCGCCGCGGTGCTGCTGGCCGCCGGCGCGCCGGGCAAGCGGTACGCGCTGCCGAACGCGCGGGTGCTCATCCACCAGCCGGCCCTCGGTGGCTCGGACTACGGCCAGGCCAGCGACATCGAGATCCAGGCCAACGAGGTCTTCCGCATGCGCACGTGGCTGGAGCAGACGCTGGCCGACCACTCGGGGCGCACGCCCGAGCAGGTCAACGAGGACATCGAACGCGACAAGTTCCTCTCCGCCGAGCAGGCCAGGGAGTACGGCCTCATCGACGAGGTGCTGGCCAGCCGCAAGGCCTCCCGACAGGCCTGAGCCTCAAGGGTGCCGCCCGCGCGCAAGCACGTGGCGGCACCCTTGAGCTATTCCGCCCTTAGCGGACAGGGGTGTCTGACCGTTGCCGCGCCGGGGTTCAATGACAAGGCGGGCCTCGCCGTACCGGTAGCGTCACGCCGAACGGTCGGCCGTAGCGGCAAAAGCGCAGGCCGCCGAAAACAGCACACGCCCAGCACCGGGCAGACGAAAGGAGTCGCCACGTGGCACGCATCGGAGACGGTGGCGACCTGCTGAAGTGCTCTTTCTGCGGAAAGAGCCAGAAGCAGGTCAAGAAGCTCATCGCCGGGCCGGGTGTGTACATCTGCGACGAGTGCATCGACCTGTGCAACGAGATCATCGAGGAGGAGCTGGCCGAGGCCTCCGAGTTGGGCCTGGACGAGCTGCCCAAGCCGCGCGAGATCTTCGACTTCCTGCAGCAGTACGTCATCGGTCAGGAGCCGGCCAAACGGTCGCTGGCCGTGGCCGTCTACAACCACTACAAGCGCATCCAGGCCGGCGAGGGGCCGCGCAAGGGCAGCGAGCAGGTCGACATCGCGAAGTCGAACATCCTGCTCATCGGCCCGACCGGGTGCGGCAAGACGTACCTGGCGCAGACGCTGGCACGCATGCTCAACGTGCCCTTCGCCATCGCCGACGCCACCGCGCTGACCGAGGCGGGCTATGTCGGTGAGGATGTCGAGAACATCCTGCTCAAGCTCATCCAGGCCGCCGACTACGACGTCAAGAAGGCCGAGACCGGCATCATCTACATCGATGAGGTCGACAAGATCGCCCGCAAGTCGGAGAACCCCTCGATCACCCGTGACGTCTCCGGGGAGGGCGTGCAGCAGGCGCTGCTGAAGATCCTCGAGGGCACGACGGCCTCGGTGCCGCCGCAGGGCGGGCGCAAGCACCCGCATCAGGAGTTCATCCAGATCGACACGACGAACGTGCTGTTCATCGTCGGGGGCGCGTTCGCGGGCCTGGAGAAGCTCATCGAGGCGCGCGCCGGGCAGGCCGGCCTGGGCTTCGGGGCACGGCTGCACCAGCCGAAGGAGCCGGCCGAGTACTACGGCGACGTGATGCCCGAGGACCTGCTGAAGTTCGGGCTCATCCCCGAGTTCATCGGCCGACTGCCGGTTATCACGACGGTCTCCCCGCTGGACCGCGACGCGCTCGTGCAGATCCTTGTGGAGCCGCGCAACGCTCTGGTCAAGCAGTACAAGCGGATGTTCGAGATCGACGGGGTCGACCTGGAGTTCACCGACGACGCGATCGAGGCCGTCGCCGAGCAGGCGTTGCTGCGCGGCACGGGCGCCCGAGGGCTGCGGGCGATCATGGAGGAGGTGTTGCTGCCGGTGATGTTCGACGTGCCGAGCGAGGACGACATCGCCACCGTCGTCGTGACCCGCGATGTCGTGCTCGACAACGTCAACCCGACGATCGTGCGCCGCGAGACCACCTCCCGCCGCAAGCGCACCGACCGCAAGGAATCCGCCTGAGCGCAGTGGGCGCCGGCGGGTCGCGACCATGGGGCTGACCGGGGTCTTCCACCTCTTTGCCGGAGACCAGGGACCGCAGCAGCAGAGCAGCGTCAGTTGCGGCGCGGCGTGCCTCACCGTGGCGCGCATGATGATCGACCCGGCCCTGACCACTTGGATCACGCAGGGGCGTCGCGGGCCCGGCCTGGATGTCGACGGGCGCTCCCCGAACGAGCGTTTCGCCGAGCAGGAACGCGCGGTTCTGAGTCGGACGAACGCGCTGCGCCCGCGCGGGCTGGGCTGGCAGGTGCCATGGCCCATCGCGCTCGGCACGCCGCCCTGGGGCGCGCTGGCAGAACTGGAACACGGTGCTGCCGCGCCCGGCACGAGCTACGAGATCGGGATGTTGCGGGGGCTGAGCGGCGCTACCTTGCGCCGCGGCGTGGAGCACGTGATGCACAGGGTGCAGCCCGGGGCTCCGGCGCTGCTCTACGTGGGCAACGCGACCCTGCCCCGCCATGTGTTGCTGCTCTACGTCAACGAGCAGCACCCCGAGCCCGCGCTCTACGACCCCGATGACGGCGGCGCGCGCGCTGTGCCGCTGGTTGCCTTGGAGCGCGGCACGTTCAGCGCCGGCGGCTGGAACACCCCGTGGCTCGTCGTCTACCCCAAGGCGCAGCGGCGCGTCGGCCGCGCCGCCGACCTGCCGAGCTGGTGGCCCCAGAGCGTGCTCTCTGGGTTGCCCGCCGGCGCCCTGGCCCGCGAAGACGCCGCCTGACCGGGCCGCGACGCTGCATCGGAACCGGCCTCCGGATACGGGTATTCGCAGCTGTCTGGCCGGCAGTCTCCACGTACGGTGGGAAATGTGAGTGACTCGGCGACCGACCTGCGCACCGCAGCAACGACCGCGCACCGAGCTCTGGCCCCCGATCTTGCGCGGGGCGTGATGCTGCTGCTCATCGCGGTGGCGAACATCCCCTGGTACCTGTGGGGCTCACGACCCTCGGACTCGACCGTGCACCCAGCGGGGGAGGGCGGTCCGGACAGGATCGCCGCGGTCGTGACGATCGTGGCCGTCGACTTCCGCGTGTACCCGATGTTCGCGTTCCTCTTCGGCTACGGCATGGTGCAGTTCGCCCGGAGCCGGAGGGCCCGGGGCGTACCGGAGCGGCGGGTGCGACGCATGTTGCGTCGTCGCCACTGGGCGATGATCGCGATCGGCGCGGCGCACGCCGCGCTGCTGTTCTTCGGCGATGTCGTCAGCGCCTACGGGTTGGCCGGTCTCGTGCTCGTCTTCCTCTTCTTCGCGCGGCGGACGGTGACGGTCCTCGTGTGGGCGAGCCTCGGCCTGCTGGCGTTGGGCGCGCTCACGGCCCTGGCGGTCTTCGGTGCCTGGGCGACCGATGCCGGCCATGTGCCTGCCGAGGCGGGCGGGTCGCCCCCTGGCTGGGCGATCTGGGCTTCGACGCTGGCCGTCAACGGCAACCCCGACTACCTCGCCACCATCACCGAGCGGCTCGGCATGTGGGCCTCGGTCGCCCTCGCTCAAGGGTTGCTGTTGCCGATCGTGCCCGTGTGCATTCTGCTGGGCATGGTCGCGGCTAGCTCGCAGGTGCTCGAGGAGCCACATCGGCACCGGCCGCTGCTCTGGACGACCGCCATCGTCGGCATCACGATCGGCTGGGCCGGTGGAGCCTACGCCGCCGCCGGCTACCTGGGGCTGCTCGGCTGGTCGCAGGACTCCTGGTACGCCGTCATGATGATCGCGTTGTGCACCGGCCTGCCGTGCGGCCTGGGCTACGTCGCGGTGTTCGGACTCCTCGCCGATCGTCTACGCACGACCCCGGCGGTGCTCCAGCCGGTCGTCGAGGTCGGGCGACGCTCCTTGACCTGCTACCTCGGCCAGTCCGTGATCTTCGCCCCGCTGCTGTGCGCCTGGGGGCTCGGCGTCGGTGGGTGGCTCAGCTCCGCCGGAGCCGTCCTCGTCGCCGTGCTCACCTGGCTCGCCCTGCTGGTCTTCGCCACCTGGCTGGCCCGCACCGGGCGCCGCGGGCCCGCCGAGGTGGTGCTGCGCCGACTCACCTACGGGCCTTCGCCGCAGTAGGCCGAGCGCTTAGTGGAGCGCCGATGCCACCTCGCCGTGGTCGGCGGGTCTCTTTGTCGTCGAACGGCAACAATTTGGGATGTCGCGGTACCGTTACATCGTCGAGGTGTAGCGGTACGGCGACAGGAAGGCCGGCGTGGATTCGATCAGAGAGCTTGGGACTGTGTTACGTGCCCGGAGGCACGAATTGGGCCTAAGCCAGTCCGAATTGAGCGAACGTGCCGGGGTCTCCCGGCCGTGGCTCTCGCGCCTGGAGGCGGGACAGCATCCGCGGGCGGAGGTCCAGAAGGTTCTCGATGTGATTGTCGCTCTCGGTCTGGGGATCGAGGTCGCCATTGCTCCCGAGCGATCGGCACAGGCTGACGATCCCTTCGAGCACTACTTCAGGGTCGACCGATGACGTCGGTCCTTGCGGTCTACCTTGATGGTGAGATCGCCGGACAACTGAGCCAAGCCTCCGGTGGGGCCTTGGCATTCCGATACGACGAGGAGTACTCACGAACACCGGATGCGACGCCATTGTCGCTGTCCATGCCCCTCGCGGTCGGCCAGCACAAGCATCGGGTTGTGTCGGCTTGGCTGGAGGGTCTGCTGCCGGACAACGCCGAGGTTCGTGCCGAGTGGGGGCGCAGATTCGGGGTATCCGCACGCAACCCCTTCGCGCTGTTGCGCCATGTCGGGCGCGATGCTGCGGGGGCTGTTCAGGTGTTGGCCGGAGGCGTACCGCCTCCCGATGCAGCACATCGGTCTGGTACTGCACCGCGACTGGATGACGACGAACTCGTGCGCATGATGGAGAAACTGACGGCGGGAGATTCCGGTTGGGAGGTCGGTGCCACTTCTGGGCGATGGAGCCTTGCGGGTGCGCAGAACAAGGTGGCGCTGCATCGCTTATCGGACGGGGGCTGGGCCGTGCCCCACGGTTCGATGCCCACGACACACATCCTCAAGCCGACTCGAGCCGGAACTCGATTCGACGACCTGCACGTCAACGAGGGCATTTGCCTGCAAGCGGCCAATTTGCTGGGGATCAGCGCGTCGACAGCCGAACTCGCAACGATGGGTTGGGCGCGAGTCCTGGTTGTGACGCGATACGACCGCGGCCAGACCGCGAGCGGGACGTGGCTGCGATTGCATCAGGAGGACCTTTTGCAGGCCATGAGCTACCGGCCCGAGCAGAAATACCAGGAAGACGGCGGACCTAGCGTCAAAGAGATCGCACGATTTCTCCGGTCTTTGAGCCGCCCCTACCGGGATCCGGTGGCCACCTCGTTCTTCGAGCAACTGGCCTTCAATGTGCTCGTGGGCGGTACGGACGCGCACGCCAAGAACTACTCGCTTCTGCTGCGCGGTTCCCGTGTGGCGCTAGCTCCCTTGTACGACGCTGCGTCGTACGCGCCTTACCTTGGGCCAGGTGAGGGCCTGCGTGCGTCCATGAAGATCGGGGCATCGTGGGAGCCGCGCGATATGACCGCGGACGACTGGATTGGGGCCGGCGCCGCTTTGGGCCTCGGAGCTGATGAGGCGCATTCTCGAGTGGAGCGCATCCGCACGGGGCTGATTCCCGCCCTCGCCGAGGCGGCGGGACAGGTGCCCGTGGAGTTCCGCCCAAGCGCCCTTTCGATCGTGGACGCGATCTCCAAATTGCGGCACTTGCGTCAGCCGACTCTGCCCCGTGCGGCTCGCAGTAGGCGCCACTGACGAGTGTCAGGTGGTCCGCCGCCGCAGCGCGAGCGCGCCGGCGAGGACGACGACCAGCATCATGACCACGTTGTGGGCGTACTTCGGGCCTGCCGCCACGTCACCGGCGAGCGGAAAATAGGTGAACGCGAGTAGCCCGCGGACCACCAGGAACGCCAGGCCGACCGCGGCGATCGCCCGCAGGCCGACCGATCGTCGCCGCGAGATCCACAGCAGCCACCCGGCGAGCAGGGCTGTCGTCGTCGAGGCGACGCTGACGCCCACCCAGGTTTCGGGGCACACCGCGATGACTGCGGCGGCCAGGAATGCGACAAGGAAGGCGGAGCGCGCCCGCAGCGGGCGCCGATCGTCGGACTGTGGGCGACCCCGGCGCCCCCACCCGACCGCCGCGATGACCAGCAGCGCGACGACCACGGCCGACGTCGCCAGTTGCGTCGGGCTTCCCGACCGTGACTGCGCGTCGGAGACGATGAGGGCCGCGGTGGCCAGGTAGGCCGCGAGTGCGACGACCCGGCCGAGCCGGCCGAGCCAGGGGCGGTCGGCCCGGGCCGGTGCCCAGGCCTCGGCGACGGCCATCGGGGCTCCGAAGCTGAAGATCACGTGCCCGACGAAGAAGTTGAAGACGTTGAAGGCGCTGACCCCGAGCGCCGGGACGAGGGTTGCGGAACGCGTCTGCTCCCAGCCCTCGTAGCCCTGGTAGTCGACGCTGAAGAGCGACTGGTCGATGAGCGCCGCCTGGGTCACCCCGAGCGCGGCGAATAGCAGGAGCAGGCTCGGCCAACCCCACCCCCTCCGGCGCACGACGTCGCGGACCACGAGCGCCGGCGCGCCGTACAGGGCGGCGAAGAAGACCACCTCGAAGGCGACTCGCGCGGGGTTGCCGGTCGTCGCGGCGTAGGCGGTGAGCAATTCCGCACCGACCGCGCACAGCACGAGCAGCGCAAGAATCTGAGCCAGGGCTCCGCCCCGAACCGTGGTGCTCATGACCGCCAGCCTACGGACGAGGCACAGTCGGGTTCGCTATGAGCGCCGGCGGGCCGGGCGCTCCTCCGCGGTGGCGACCTTGGCTTCCATGGCGGCGATGATCGTGCGCGCGTCGTGGGGGCCGATGTGGCGCGAGCCGTTGAGGAAGAACGTGGGGGTGCCGCGGGCGCCGCTGGCCAGGGCGCTCTGCTCGTGCAGGGCGACGAGCTCGACGAGGCTCTCGTCGGCCAGGTCGGCCTCGAACTGCTCCAGGTCCAGGCCCAGCTCGGCCGCGAGCCGGCGGTAGGTCTCCTCCGACAGGTCGTGCTGGTTCTCGAACAGCTTGATGTGCATTTTGAAGAACTTGCCCTGCCGGGCTGCGGCCTCGGAGACGACGGCGGCGCGCTCGGCGTGCGGATGCATGTCGCGCACCGGCAGGTGTCGGGCGACGAAGCGCACCCGGTCGCCGAAGTGGTCGAGCAGGTCCTGGCCGATGCCCGTGGTGCTCGAGCAGAACGGGCACTCGTAGTCGAAGTACTCCACGACGGTGCACTGTGCGTCCTGGGGACCGAAGACGTGGTCGAGCTCCGGGTCGACCGGCGGTACGAGCGTCACCGGCAGGTCGGCGGACTCCTCACCCCAGCGCACCCGCGCCAGGTAGAAGATGCCCCAGCCGAGCAGGCCTGCTAGAACCATGGCGATGAGCACGCCGACGGTGGCGGCGTCGATGAGCCGCTGGTCGGTGAACGCCAGCCCGATGACCAGCAGGGAGACGGTGAAGCCGATGCCGGAGAGGGCGGCGCCACCTGCGATCGAGCCCGGGCCCACGCCGTCGGGCAGCCGACCCAGCCGCATCCGGATGGCCAGCCACGTGCCGAGCGAGATGCCGACCAGCTTGCCGATGACCAAACCCGCGATCACGCCCCACGTGACGCTGGAGGTCATCGCGGTGCTCAGGGTGTCGCCGCGCAGGTCGACGCCGGCGTTCGCCAGGGCGAAGATCGGCACGATGAACAGCGTCGACGGGCCGCGCAGCGCGACGTGCAGTCGCTCGTTGATGGAGATCGAGCGCGCCAGGCCCCGCTGCACCGTGCGGGCGGCGTCGGCCTCGGGGACTGCCAGAAGTCGCGGAACCGCGATTGGGCGTCTTCGACGTGGCTGCGGTGCGTCTCGTAGGCGGGCACCAGCAGGCCCGCGACCATCCCGGCGATCGAGGGGTGGATGCCCGACTCCAGCGTGGCCAGCCACAGCACGATGACGATCGCGACGTAGGGGGAAGAGCGCCACTGCCGGGTGCGACCCAGTAGATATAGGGCGACGAGGGCCAGCAGCGCCACGAGCAGCGCCCAGACCTGCAGGTCTTCGGTGTAGAAGACGCCGATGATCGAGACGGCGAGGAAGTCGTCGACGACGGTGAGGGTCAGCAGGAAGATGCGCAGCTGGTTCGACATCGCGGGGCCCACGAGCGCGAGGGCGCCCAGGAGGAAGGCGGTGTCGGTGCCGACGACCGCGCCCCAGCCCGCGGCGGCCTCCCGGCCGGCGATCGCCAGGTAGATCGCGGCCGGCACAGCGACGCCGAGGAAGCCGGCGACGAGCGGCACAAGGGCACGACGCCGGTCCCGCAGCGAGCCGACCGCCAACTCCTGGCGCACCTCCAGGCCGACGACGAAGAAGAAGATGACCATGAGGCCGTCGTTGACCCAGTGATGCAGGCTCAGGTCGAGCCCGAACGACCCCAGGGCCACCGAGAGATGTGTCTCCCACAGCTCGTGATAGCTGTGCGACCAGGGCGAATTGGCCCACGCGAGGGCCACCACCGTGACGACGACGAGCAGCAGCGCCGCCCCCGGCTCGCTGCGTAGGCGGCCCAGCAGAGAACGGTCCTGTGGCACTCTGACCCCTTGGCTTGGGAGACGGCTGAGTCCGCACACGAAGCGGGGTGCTTGGGCGGGCGTAGGCCAGCGTAGACGCTGCCCGGCTGACCGCAGCGCGGGGCGAAGGTCATGTCCACTGAGAGCGATGGCTGGGTGGCGCCGAGATGGTGTTTCCGCCATGGAGGTAGGCAGTCGCCACCGAGCGGCGGCCTTGCGTGCCATCCCCACCCTCCCCGCTCGCACAGCGACCGACGCCACATAGGAGCCGGGCAGAAGCCAGTCGCGAGGACAAGTTGCGAGAGCCGTTGACAGCAGGGTCTGCGACGCATACGATCCGCTGCAATCACAACTTCAAGTCGGGTTCTGAGTTGTCGGTTACCGCGACTTCGGCTGGCACTGTCCGGGTGTGCGCACCCAAGAAGTGGATAACTGCTCCGGCGAACGCTATCTGCAAGCCAGGTGAATGCAAGGCGGCCTTCAGGGAGATTAAGCTTCGGCCGCTCGAAACGTGCAGCCAGGCGCTCGGGTATTTCGAGTACAAGGGAAAATGCTACTCGAGGACTGATGTTATCTCCGGCGATCCTGCCGCGGTTAATCGCGCTCTCAAGTGCGCGGAGCCAGTATAGGCTTGCTAGGCCTCTCGGAGATCGCAACTCGTGATGCTGGTGGCAAGATTCTGACTTCCCTTAATGTGGCTAATGTGTGGTGGAGATGTTCCTGATCGCCGACCTCCAGGCTGTGCCATCTAATCGCTCGCCAGGGAAAATCGCTAAGTGCGCTCCTAGCCTCCCACTCTGCCAGCCGCGCTGCATTGGCGTCCCGTCACCGCACCACTGGAAGGTTCTGCCTTGACGGCCAACGTAGCGTCGCGCTCTCAGCGCAATATGCAGGGAGTTCTTGCCGCCCTGGGTTTCTTTCTGGTTGTACTGATATTGCTTTCTTCCTCCCGCTCTGCGATCTACATGGCTATTGGGGTCGTGATCGGCGCGTCTTTCGCTGCGTACGCACTGTACTCTTTTTGGAAGGGTCGGACGGTGCCACGATAGCCTCGGTTACCTCATGAGGTTCGATCACCAGGTGTGGCGTAGGCTATATAGTATGTAGGTGGGATTCCCGAAATTCTCGCCGTCTGCTCGCTTCCAGCTGAAGCCAGTGCTGCAGAACATTCCCACACTGGCGGGGACTATTTCGACCCTCCGGGCGCCTGGTCTCCGGGTTCGAATCGCGATCTTTGCGTTTGCAGTTCGCCATCCTCGTACGTGATCCGCACTCGCGACATCCGCACTCGCGACGTCGCCGATGATCGCGCCGAGGTTTTGTCCACTAGCTGGCGTACCGATCCTGGAATAGGGCCTCGGCCTCGCACCACGATGACTGCCTCGCGTGAAGCATCGTAGTATGTGCCCAGGATGCCGCGTGAATTGAATGCGTCATCCGCTAGTCCTGCGAGGTTGCCTTCCGCCTCGACGGCACGCTTCCAGATTGACTCGGCGAGCGCCTCTCCTGCCGCCGAGTTTGCTTTTGTTGTTTCGAATATCACTGATTTCGACGTGTTGCCCGCGCGTTCCAAGATGCCCTTGCGAGCCATGACGCGCTCTTCGCTTGTCGACCCTGGGGAGAGCTCAACGACCATTGCTCTGCGCGTGCTGTCCCAGTGCGCGCCCGTGATGACAGGGGTCTGTTGGCGAACATCGTCGATCGCAATGCGTAGGGATTCGGTGCCCTCCATTTGCGATGTAACGTCTACCAGTGAGGCTGAACTAGGGGGAGGCGGCCCGGGTTCAGCAGTTCTGGAGGTTGCCGCCTGGTCGCCGTCACTCAATGGGGGAGGGGCGACCAGGCGGCCATAGCCACAGTGTTGGTTGCAAGGAGGGTCACAGTGACCGTGGTGCAGGCGAAGACTGCTCGTAGGGAACTCAAATTGGCCACCCGAATCCTAGACGCGGAATCCCTCTAGTTCAACATGCTACGCCGGGTGATTGGTAGCGGCAATGGTTTGCCCAGGCTCTTTGGGAAGGCAGGCTGGCCGGTTCCCTGAGCCGCGGACACCCCCATGACCTCATGACCTCCAGGTCGGCGCCCGCGGTCACGTCCGGTATCGGGGTGGAACGCGTCAGCCCTCCCGGGGCGGGGGCGGCAGGAGGACGGCGTCGCGGATCTGCACCTGGTCGGCGTCGGCGTAGGTGATGGTCTCGATGCGCCCGGCGGCGGACAGGTCGTCGGCGCACGCGCGGATGGCCGCCAGGGCTGCCTCCGGTCCGGCGAGCGTCACCGACTGCACGACGGCGCGCATGCCGAGCTTGGCGTCGGACTTGGCGCGCCGGATGCCGGCCAGCGCGGCACCGACGGCCGCTAGCGTCTGCCCCGACGAATCGGCGTCGACGCCGGCCCGGGCCTCGTCGGCCGCCGGCCAGGGCGCGCGGTGCACCGAACCCGTGCGCCACCACGACCAGACCTCCTCGGTGGCGTACGGCACGAACGGCGCGAAGAGCCGCAGCAGCACGTCGAGGGCGTGCCGCAGCGTCGCACGCGCGGACAGTGCACCGGCCTCATCGCCCTCCCGACCGTACGCGCGGTCCTTGACGAGCTCGAGGTAGTCGTCGCAGAACGTCCAGAAGAACGTCTCGGTGACCTCCAGCGCGCGGGTGTGGTCGTAGGCCTCGTAGCCCTTGGTGGCGCGCTCGACGACCACGGCCAGGTCGGCCAGCAGCGCCCGGTCCAGCGGGTGCCTCACGACCTGCGAGATGTCGCCGTCGCAGTTGGTCGCCCCGCACGGCTCGACCTGCTCCTCGCTTGGGGCCGGGAAGCCCAGCACGAACTTGCTGGCGTTGAGGATCTTCATCGCCAGCCGCCGACCGACCCTCATCTGCCCGGTGTCGAAGGCCGCGTCGGTACCCAGGCGCGCGGCGGCCGCCCAGTAGCGCACGGCATCCGAGCCGTGCTGGGTCAGCATGCCCTCCGGGGTTTCGGCGTTGCCCTTGGACTTGGACATCTTCTTGCGGTCCGGGTCGAGGATCCAGCCGCTGATCGCCGCGTGTGCCCACGGCAGCGAGTCGAACTCGTGGTGCGCGCGCACGACGGTGCTGAACAGCCAGGTGCGGATGATGTCCTGCCCCTGCGGGCGCAGGTCCATCGGGAAGATGTGCGCGAACAGCTCCGGGTCTCCGGTGCCGCCGGCCGGCCACCCCGCGGTGATCTCCGGGCTCAGCGACGACGTCGCCCACGTGTCCATGATGTCGGGGTCGCCGGTGAATCCGCCTGGCTGGTCCCGCTGCTCCGGCGTGTAGCCGGCGGGCACATCGAGCGTCGGGTCGATCGGCAGCAGCGCCTCGTCGGGCACGATCGGGTGCTCGTAGTCGGTCTCCCCGGCCGCGTCGATCGGGTACCAGATGGGGAACGCCACGCCGAAGAAGCGCTGCCGGCTGATGAGCCAGTCGCCGGCCAGGCCTCCGACCCAGTTCTCGTAGCGCACCCGCATGAAATCGGGGTGAAAGTCCAGCTCGCGGCCGCGGGCCAGGAGCGCCTCGCGCAGGTCGACATCGCGGCCACCGTTGCGGATGTACCACTGGCGGCTCGTGACGATCTCCAGCGGCTTGTCGCCCTTCTCGAAGAAGTTCGCCTTGCGCTGGGTCGCCTTCGGCTCCCCGTCGAGGTCACCGGACTCGCGCAGCGCCTCCACGGTGTTCTTGCGGGCCGTGAAGGTCGTGGTGCCGGCGACGTTGCTCGTGTAGAACTCCCGGGCCGCCGGGTCGGTCAGCCAGTCGGGCGTCTCGGCCTGCATGCGGCCGTTGCGGGTCACCAGGCTGCGGGTCGGCAGCTGCAGCTCACGCCACCACTGCACGTCGGTGAGGTCACCGAAGGTGCAGCACATCGCGATGCCGGCGCCCTTGTCCATCTCCGCGGCCGAGTGCGCGAGCACGGGCAGCTCGACGTTGAAGACCGGGCTGGTCACCGTCGTGCCGAACAGGCCCTGGTAGCGCTCGTCGTCGGGGTGGGCGATGAGCGCGACGCAGCTCGCGAGCAGCTCGGGGCGGGTCGTCTCGATGTACACCGGCTCGCCGTCGGGCTGGTGGAAAGCGACACGGTGGTAGTGCCCGGGGTAGTCGCGGGCCTCCAGCTCGGCCTGCGCGACCGCGGTCTGGAAGGTGACGTCCCACAGCCCGGGAGCCTGCGCCTGGTACGCCTCGCCGCGGGCGAGGTTGCGCAGGAACGCCTGCTGGGCCACGGCCCGGGAGCGGTGATCGATGGTCTGGTAGGTCACGCTCCAGTCGACCGAGAGCCCGAGCCGGCGCCACAGCGCCTCGAACGCCTTCTCGTCTTCGGTCGTCAGCTCGTGACACAGGTCGATGAAGTTGCGCCGGCTGATCGGCTGCTGGTCGGCGGCCTTGACCGACTTGCCCTCGCCACCACGTTGCGGCGGCTCGTACCCCTCGATGTACGCGGCCTGCGTGTCGCCGCGCACGCCGTAGTAGTTCTGCACCCGGCGCTCGGTCGGCAGCCCGTTGTCGTCCCACCCCATCGGGTAGAACACCTCGAGCCCGCGCATCCGCTTGTATCGCGCGATGCAGTCGGTGTGGGTGTAACTGAAGACGTGCCCCACGTGCAGGCTGCCGCTGGCGGTCGGCGGGGGAGTGTCGATGGCGTACACCTGCTCACGCGGCAGGCTCAGCGCCCGCTCGCGGTCGAAGGAGTAGGTGCCCTGCTCCTGCCATACCGGCGCCCACTTGTCCTCGAGGCCGTCGACGCTGGGGCGATCCGGGATCGCGGGCGTCGAGGTGGCGGCGCGCGGCTCGGTGGGCGCCTGGGTTGCGGACAGCGGGGAATTCATGGCTCGCATTCTCCCAGACGCCCGCCGATGCTCGGCCTCGACGTACTGGAGTGCCCGGTCCTTCGTAGGGTGGCCCGATGGATGACGCGCGCTCGATGAAGGACCGGATGCTCGCCGGGGAGCTGTACATCGCGGACGACCCCGAACTGGCGGTGCTGGCGCAGCGGGCCCGGAGTCTGACCCATCGGATCAACTCGATGGATCCGGACGCCACCGACGAGCGGCACGCGCTGCTGGCCGAGCTGCTCGGAGCGTTCGGCGAGGGCAGCGAGATCCTCCCGCCGCTGGCCGTCGACTACGGCGCCAACCTGCAGTTCGGTGCCCGCAGCTTCGCCAACATGGGTCTGGTCGCGCTCGACGTCGGGCGCATCACGATCGGCGACGACGTGCAGATCGGCCCCAACGTGCAACTGCTGACCCCCACCCATCCGCTGGAGCCGGGGCCCCGGCGTGAGAAGTGGGAGGCGCAGGCCCCGATCACCATCGGCGACAACGTGTGGCTCGGCGGCGGTGTCATCGTCTGTCCCGGAGTCACCATCGGCGCCGACACCGTGGTCGGGGCGGGCGCGGTCGTCACCAAGGACCTGCCCGCCGGTGTGCTCGCCGCCGGCAACCCGGCGCGAGTGCTGAAAACCCTGACCGCGCCCGAGCCGGAGTCGGACACCCAGCCGCAGTCACGGCAGCCGCAGTCGGAGGCGCAGGTGCAGTCGGAGGCGCAGGTGCCGCCGGGGCCGGTCGGGCTGTCTCCGGAGCAGGCCGAGCGGGTCGTCGCGATGGCCGGCGACCTGGCGCGCGACGACGCGGCCGACGAACTCGGCGAGTTTCTCGACCACGGGTTGCCGGTCGAGGCACGCGACCACGAGGGCAACACGCTGCTCATGCTCGCCGCGTACGCCGGTAGCGAGCAGACCGTGCGGCTGCTGCTCGCCCGCGGCGCCGACGTCGATGCCCGCAACGCCCGCGACCAGTCGATCCTGGCCGGGGCGTTCTTCAAGGGGGAGGACGCGATTGCCCGGCTGCTGCTCGCCGCCGGCGCCGACGTGGACGCCGGGACGCCGAGCGCGCGAGCGGCAGCGCAGATGTTCGGGCGCACCGCCCTGCTCGAACCCTGACCCCAAGCCACTGCAGGGCGTTCGCGTAGCGTCAGGGTGCGTCAGGGCGCGGAGTAGGAGGCGCCGGGGTTCATCAGCCCCGCCGGGTCGAAGACCGCCTTGATGGCGCGCAGCCGCTGCAGCTGGGCGTTGTCGAACTGGCGCCGCAGGAAGGGCGCCTTGAGTCGCCCGACGCCGTGTTCCCCGGAGAGCGTGCCGCCGAGTTCGAGGGCGAGGTCGACCATCTCGCCGAAGGCCCGCCAGCCGCGCTCCACCTGATCGGGGTCGCGCGGGTCCACGCCCAGGCTCGGATGCAGGTTGCCGTCGCCCCCGTGCCCGGACATCGTGACCTCGATGCCGTGGGCCGCGGTGATCTCCCGGCCGCGGGTCACCAGCTGGGGCAGAGCGCGGATCGGCACGCACATGTCCTCGATGAGTTGCGGACCCTGGGCCTCCAGCGCCACGTGCAGCGCGCGCCGCCCCGCGAGCAGAGCGTCGGCCTCCTGGGCGTCATCGGCGACGGCCACCTCGTCGGCCCCCGCCTGCGTGAGCATCGCGGCGTATCGGGCGAGGTCTTGCGTGACGTGGCCGGGGCGGTCGGCCTGCACGAGCAGCGCGGCCGCGCACCCCTGCGGAAAGCCGTAGTCGGCCAGGGATTGGATCGCCGCGATCGAGGCCTCGTCGAGAAACTCCAACAGGCACGGTGGGTGCGGGTCGCGGCGCAACGCGACGATCGCCTCCGCTGCCGCGGTCAGGGTGGGGAACGTGCCGAGCGCCGTGAGGGCCGGGTCGGGGGCGGGGATCACCTTGGTGACGACCTGCATGATGACACCGATGGTCCCCTCCGAGCCCACGAGGAGCCCCGTCAGGTCTGGCCCCACACTGTTCTTTGCGGTCCGGCGGCCGGTCGTCATCACCGCCCCGCCGGGGAGCACGACCCGCAGCCCCGCGATGTAGTCGGCGGTCACGCCGTACTTCACGCAGCACAGCCCACCCGCGTTGGTCGCGACATTGCCGCCGAGCGTGCACGAGGCTGCCGAGGCCGGGTCGGGCGGGTAGAACAGCTCTTCTGCGGCGCACGCCTTCTTGAACTCCTCGACGATGACGCCCGGCCCCGCGACGGCCAGCCCCTGCACCGGGTCGACGTCCACGATGTCGTTCAGGCCCAGGGTGCTCAGCACGATCGCCCCAGGCGTTGCGGTGGCGCCGCCGACGAGGCCGGTGCGCCCACCCTGCGGGACGATCGGGGTGCCGGTGGCCGCCGCATAGCGCAGCACCTCCACGACATCCGCCTCGTCGCGGGCCCGCACGACCTCGAAGTCCGTCGGCGCCTGCGCCCCGAAACTGGCGTCGACTCCGTAGCCGGCCCGCACGTCTGCGTCGACGATCCACGGCACGTCCGGGAGGTCAGGTCTGTTCGGCCGAGTCATGACGGCATCCTGCCCAGGTCGCCCCCGCCCGCGCATCTTCACGGGTGGCGTCGGGGAGGGGAGGGTCGGTCAGGCGGGATCGGGCAGGAGGCCGTGGATGCGAGCGGCTTTGAGGGCGAGGTAGACCTGCGCGGCGTCGACGGGGTTGGCCAGGTCAGCACCCACCAGCTGTTCCAGGCGCCGCAGGCGGTAGCGGACCGTGTTGCGGTGCAGGAAGAGTTCGCCGGCCACCGCGGTTGTGGAGCCGGCATTGGTTAGCCAGCTGAGCACCGTCTGCAGCAGCGGGTCGCGGTCGGCCGGGGCCAGTTCGAAGACCGGGCCCAGGCACGTGTCGACGAGCAGCCGCGCCTCCTGCGGCGCGCTCGCAAGCAGCACCGCCAGGGGTTGGTCGTCGTAACGGACCAGGTCACGCGACCCCGGCGCACCGGCCTCGGCGGCCAGGCGCGACTGATGACGGGCCGCAGGTGTGCGAGCGACCTGCGCGAACACGGCGCTCAGGCCTACCCGCGCCTCGGCCAGCTCGGCGAGCCGCTCGCACAGGTGCTGCACGTCGAACCCGACCCGCAGTTCGACCAGGCCGTCCTGGTGGTGTCCCTCGAGTTGCCAGACCGACGTCACCCCGCGACGCTCCAACGCGCGCCCGACGTCGGGCAGAGTCTCGACGCCGGGCTCGGGGCAGTCCGCCGAGACCACGACGAAACCGGCGCCGCGACCGAAACCTAGGGCGGCGGCTCCCTCGAGGTGGTGACCGGCGACGGTCCGGTCCCCGTCGAAGAGCCCCTTGACGAGCGTCGCCCGCACGTGTCGGTCGCGGCGGGAGCGCTCCGCAGCGGCGTCCTGGTAGGCCTCGGTGACGGTCGCCGACAGGTCGTCGCTGACCGCCCAGATGTCGGCCGTGGCGCGCAGCAGCACGTCACCCAACGCGGGGTCGGCTCGCTCGACCATGAACTCCCAGATCATCCGGGCCCCGATCCGGAAGGCGGCCAGCACGGCGGCATTGGGCACCCCCTGCACCGACCGCCGCACTCCGGTCTCCCGGGCGCGGTCGTTGCCGGGGACGGGTTCGCCGGCCAGCCGCCCCAGGATGTGCCGCACGTTCTCGGCGCACGACTGATCGAGTTCTGTCCGCGTGACGATGGAGGCCTGCCGGTAGAACGAGACCTCGGCGCGGATCCGATCCGCGACTCGGCGACCGAGCACCTCCGAATCGGGGAGCAAGTGGCGCGCGAGGATCGCGACCTCCGGGGCCAGCGCGGGCTTGGCGGGAGGGCCGTCGCTGACCTCCGTCATGGATGCAAATCTAGCGACGACTGTGCACGCGCACAATGAGAGGCGCCTGAACGCGCGTCCGGGGGCCAAAGACTACGCGCGCCGGCCGCACCAGACTTGTGCCAGAGCGAAGAGGCATCGCAGCAACGGAGCCCGATGCCACGTTAGGAGAGGACCACCATCATGACCGCGTACAACCTCGCATCCCTGCTAGAGGACTCCACCCGCCGCTATCCCGAGCGGACCGCCATCGTTCTCGGCGACACCCGTCTGTCGTATGCGCAGGTGAATGGGGCGGCGAACCAGGTGGCCAACCTGCTCGTCTCGCGCGGTGTGCAGCCCGGCGACAAGATCGCCCTGCTCTGCCCCAACCTGCCCTGGTTCACGATCATCTACAACGGCATCCTCAAGGCCGGCGCCACCGTCGTTCCGCTCAACGTGCTGCTGAAGTCCGGCGAGATCGCTTACCACCTGCAGGACTCGGATTGCGTCGCGCTCTTCGCCTTCCAGGGCACGCCGGAGATGCCGATGGGGCGCGAAGCCTTCACGGCGTTCGAGTCGGTCGACTCCGTGCGCGACTTCTTCCTGATCACCGCCGACCCGGCCGCGGCCTCGCCGATCGAGGGGGCGCAGACGTTCGCCGGCGCCCTCGCCGGTCAGCCCGCGACCTTCGAGACCGTCGTCACCGACGAGGACGACACAGCCGTCATCCTCTACACCTCGGGCACGACCGGGCGACCCAAGGGCGCCGAACTGCGGCACCGCAACATGCGCGACAACGCCCTGCTCAGCGAGTCCCTGTTCGGGTCCGACCCCGACAACCCGGACACCTACCTGTGCGTTCTGCCGCTCTTCCACTCCTTCGGCCAGACCGTCATCCAGAACGGCGGCCTCGCCAACGGCGGCACGATCGTCATGCTGCCTCGCTTCGAGCCGGCCGCCGCGCTGGCGATCATGCTCAACGAGCAGGTCACCTTCTTCGCCGGTGTGCCGACGATGTACTGGGCCCTGCTCAGCGCGCTCACCGAGGATGTCGACGTCGCCGCGATCGCTGCGCGGCTGCGGACCGCCGTCTCGGGAGGATCGGCGCTGCCGGTCGAGATCCACCGCCAGTTCGAGGCGCGCTTCGGCGTCATCATCGCCGAGGGCTACGGCCTGTCGGAGACTTCTCCCGTCGCAGCCTTCAAGCCGTTCGGCGCTCCCGCACGGCCCGGCTCGATCGGCGCCTCCGTCAACGGCGTGGAGCTCAAGCTCGTCGCGGCCGGGTCGTGGGACGAGATCGAGTGGACCGCCGACGCGATCGGCGAGATCGCGGTGCGCGGTCACAACATCTTCAAGGGCTATTACGGCCGCGACGAGGCGACCGCCGAGGTGCTCACCGACGAGGGCTGGTTCCGCACCGGCGACCTGGCCAAGCGCGACGAGGACGGCTGGTACTACATCGTCGACCGCGCCAAGGACCTGATCATCCGCGGTGGCTTCAACGTGTACCCGCGCGAGATCGAGGAGGTCCTGCTGACCCACGAGGACGTCTCGCTGGCCGCCGTCATCGGCGTGCCGCACCCGTCGCACGGCGAGGAGGTCAAGGCCGTCGTCGTTCTGAAGCCGAACGCCACCGTGTCCGCCGCCGAGCTCGTGGCGTGGGGCAAGGAGCAGATGGCCAGCTACAAGTACCCGCGCACCATCCAGGTCGTCGAGTCGATGCCGATGACGGCGACCGGCAAGATCCTCAAGCGCGAGCTGAGCGCCACCGAAGGGCAGGCCTGACATGTCCGTCGCGACCAGTTCTCCGACCGCTGCGGGGGCCGACCTGCTGGAGCATTCCGATTCGCTCGACAGCATGCTCGTGACGGCCGCCCTGGGGCCGCTGCGCAACCTGCTGCCCGGCGCCTCCACGGCACGTTGGGCGGCCTCCCTGGCGGGTCGACCGGTGGTGACGGCCCGCCGGCTGCGCGACTTGGGTACCGAGTCGGCGCGCATCCTCGTCGGCACGTCGAGCGTGGCCCCGCCGCGTGGGGACCGCCGGTTCACCGACTCGGGCTGGACGCAGAATCCCGTGCTCCGACGGCTCGTGCAGGTCTACCTCAGTACCGGCGCGACCATCGACGACCTCGTCGATGCCGCCGACCTGAACCCGCGGGACCGCAAGCGGGTGCGCTTCTTCCTGGAGAACGTCGTCGAGGCCTGCTCGCCGAGCAATGTGCCGCTGGTGAACCCGGCCTCGGCGAAGGCCGCGATCGACACGGCCGGGTTGAGCCTGGTCCGCGGGGGCAAGCAACTCGCGACCGATCTGGCGACCGCGCCGCGGGTACCGGAGATGGTCGATGTCACCGGCTTCGAGGTCGGCGAGAACATCGCGGCGACCCCCGGGGCCGTCGTGCTGCGCACCGATGTCTTCGAGTTGATCCAGTACACCCCGCAGACCGAGCAGGTCTATCAAGTGCCGATGCTCATCGTCCCCCCGACGATCAACAAGTACTACGCCATCGACCTCGCCCCGGGCCGCAGCATGATCGAGCACGGCCTGCAGGAGGGTCGGCAGATGTTCGTCATGTCGTGGCGCAATCCCGACGCGCGGCACGCCGACTGGGGGTTCGACACCTACGCCCGCGCGATCCTCGACGGACTAGATGCCGTCGAGGAGATCACCGGATCGGCCGCCACGGTGCTCGGCGGCTTGTGCTCCGGCGGCATCCTCGCGACGTCGGTCGCGGGCTACCTGGCCGCGGTCGGTCGGCAGGACCGGCTTGCCGCCCTGTTTCTGGCCGTGACGGTCATCGACCAAGCGGGAGCCGGAACGGTCTCGGCCTTCGCCAACCCGCACCTGCTGGCTCAGGCCAAGCGCCGGTCGGCCGACGTGGGCTACCTCGACGGACGCTCGCTCGCGGAGATGTTCGCCTGGCTGCGTCCGCGTGACCTGATCTGGAACTACTGGGTCAACAACTACCTGCTCGGCAAGCGGCCGCCGTCCTTCGACATCCTGTTCTGGAATGCCGACACCACCCGGATGAGCGCCGCCCTGCACGCCGACTTCCTCGACCTGGCCCAGGCGAACGCGCTCACCCGCGCGGGCGGGGTGACCGTCCTCGGGGTCCCCATCGACCTCGCCCAGATCACGGTCGACTCCTATGTGGTGGCCGGCATCGCCGACCACATCACCCCGTGGCAGAACTGCTACCGCACCACCGGACTGCTGGGCGGCACGACGCGATTCGTGCTCTCGAACAGCGGACACGTGGCGGCGCTGGTCAACCCGCCGGGCAACCCGAAGTCGAGCTACCACGTCAACGACTCCCTGAGTGCCGATCCGCAGCGCTGGCTCGCGGGCGCGCAGAAGGAGTCAGGCTCGTGGTGGACGGATGTGTCGCAGTGGCTGGCGACGCGCTGCGGACCCCTCACGGATGCCCCGACGTCGCTCGGCGGCACGCGGCTGACCGTATTGGACGAGGCGCCCGGCACCTACGCGCGTCGACGGCAAAGTGTCGCTGCGTTCGGTCTGGCAGGCCCACATCACCCTGACCGGCGTCGAAGTGCCCGAAGCGAACCGGCTTCCGGCAGCGCGCAGTTTTCGGGACACGGCGCGCGTCCTTGCCGGCACCCGCAATGCCGTCGCGTGGGCCGCCCTCGGGCACGCCACCGCCGCCTACGACATCGCCCTGTCCTACTGCGAGCAGCGGCAGCAGTTCGGCAAGCCGCTCGTCGGCTTCCAACTGGTGCAGGACTCCCTGGTCAAGATGCTCGCCGAGGTCTGTTCCATGCAGCTGTTCTGCCTCCGGCTCGGGCGGTTGATCGAGGAGGATCGGCTCACCGACACCGTCTCGGCGATCGCCAAGATGAACAACACCCGCAAGGCGCGCATGGTGGTCGCCGAGGCGCGAGACCTGTTGGGCGGCAACGGGATCCTCCTCGACTTCCACGTGATGCGCCACATGGCGGACATGGAGGCTCTGCACACCTATGAGGGAACCGCCAACATCCAGACGCTCATCGTGGGACGGGACATCACCGGTGTCGGCGCCTTCGTGTGAGCGCCCTGGGCAGGCACACGGTCACGGTCACCCGCACGGTCACGGTCACCCGCACGGCCACGTCGAGTGGGTGCGGCTGCTCGGCCAGCAGGTGCGGATTTCGATCCGCCCGGGCACCGGCACCGGGCCACCTCTGCTGATCTGCAACGGGATCGGCGCCGGCCTCGACCTGCTCGACCCGTTCGTCGACCGGCTGGACCCCGCGATCGAGGTGATCCGCTTCGACGTGCCCGGCGTCGGAGGGTCGCCGACGCCGGCGTTGCCGTACACCTTCGCGGTGCTGAGCGCGTTCGTGACCCGGCTCCTGGATCGTCTCGACTACGACCGATTCGACGTGCTGGGCATCTCGTGGGGCGGCGGTCTGGCCCAACAACTCGCCTTTCAGAATCCGCGGCGCTGTCGGCGCGTGGTCCTGGTCAGCACGGGCACCGGCATGCTCATGGTGCCGGCCCACCCGCGCGTTCTGGCCCTGATGCTCACCGGACGTCGGTACCGCGACCCGGCCTACGCTGGGTCGGTCGCGGCGCAGCTCTACGGCGGGCGGATGCGCAATCGCCCGGAGCGGGCTGCCACGTTGATGCACGACCAGTCCCGGGTCGGGTCGGGTCGGGTCTACCTCTATCAACTCCTGGCCGGTGTGGGGTGGAGCAGCCTGCCTGCGCTGCCGCTGATCCGGCAGCAGGCCCTCATCCTCGCCGGAGTCGACGACCCGCTGATCCCGGTGGCCAACGCACGGCTGATGCACACGCTGCTGCCGCACGCGCGTCTGCACCTCTACGACGACGGGCACCTCGGGCTGATCACGTCCGCCCAGGAATTGGCGCCGCTGGTGTCCGAGTTTCTCGAGGCCGCGGACTGATCCCGGACTGATCAGGACTGCCCCGCGCGTCCCGTCCGCCGCTCGCCCGTGCGGCGGACTTGCGCGGGGCCGTAGACTGGGGACACAAGGCATCGACCCGGCTATCACCGGCGAGCCTCCGGAAGAACGGTCCGCGCCTCGCGGGGGCTCAGTAGAACCGGACGGGAGGGCCCGTCACAGCCTGCGACGAGCGGTCGGCGCGACCCTGGCGACAGCCAGAGCGCCCGGCAAGCGAGGTGGTACCGCGGCGTAGCCCGACCGGGCAGGGCGTCGTCCTCGTGTGAGTAGTCCCGCCCGTCACGAGCCTCCAGGAGCACCACCTCCGATGATCTACCCCAAGGTCAGCGCGCCCTCGTCGAATGCCGACGCCCAGCAGAGCAACGGCGTGCCCGGCGCCGCGTTCGGCGTCCCCGCCAGCCCGCGCTTCCCGCAGATCGAACGCGACGTGCTCGCGTACTGGGAGGCCGACGACACGTTCCGGGCCTCTGTGCAGGCCCGGCCGGCGGGGGAGAACGGCGACAACGAGTTCGTCTTCTACGACGGACCGCCCTTCGCCAACGGCCTGCCCCACTACGGCCACCTGCTCACCGGGTACGTCAAGGACGTGGTGCCGCGCTATCAGACGATGCGCGGCAAGCGGGTCGAGCGGCGGTTCGGCTGGGACACCCACGGTCTGCCCGCCGAGCTGGAGGCGATGGCCCAACTCGGCATCAAGACCAAAGAGGAGATCCTCGACCTGGGCATCGAGGCCTTCAACGCCAAGTGTCGCGAGTCGGTGCTGAAATACACCGACGAATGGCAGGACTATGTCACCCGCCAGGCGCGCTGGGTCGACTTCGAGAACGACTACAAGACCCTGAACGTCGAGTTCATGGAGTCGGTGTTGTGGGCTTTCAAGAGCCTCTACGACAAGGGCCTGGTCTACGAGGGCTTCCGCGTGCTGCCCTACTGCTGGAACGACCAGACTCCGCTGTCCAACCACGAGCTGCGGATGGACGACGAGGTCTACCAGGTGCGCCAGGACCCGGCGGTCACCGTCGGCCTGCGCATCCTGCCCGAAGAGGGGCTGACCGACGATCCGCTGGCCGGCGCCCTCGCCCTCATCTGGACGACGACCCCGTGGACCCTGCCCTCGAACCTCGCGATCATGGTCGGCGAGGACATCGAGTACGTGCTCGTCGAGTCCGACGTCACCGGCAACACCGAGCGCTACCTGCTCGCCGAGCCTCGGCTGGCCGCCTACGCCCGCGAACTCGGCGAGAATCCCAAGGAGATCGCCCGCTACACCGGCGCCCAGCTCGCTGGCCGCCGCTATCTCCCGCCGTTCGACTACTACGTCGGGTGGGAGAACGCGCACCGGTTCGTCGTCGCCGAGTTCGTCACGACCACCGACGGTTCGGGGCTCGTGCACACGGCGGGTGCGTTCGGTGAGGACGACAAGGTCGTCACCGACCGGGAGGGCATCGAGGCCGTCATGCCGGTCGGGCCCGACGGCCGCTTCACCGCGCCGGTTGCGGAGTACGAGGGGATGCTCGTCTTCGACGCGAACGCCCCGATCATCGACCACCTCAAGGCCGCGACCCGCAACCAGGCCCCGGGCGCCGAGCAGCACGACCAGGGCAGCATCACCGAGGGCACGGTGCTGCTGCGCCGCGAGACCTACGACCACTCCTACCCGCACTGCTGGCGCTGCCGCGAGCCGCTGATCTACAAGGGCGTGAGCAGCTGGTTCGTCGAGGTCACGAAGTTCAAGAACGACATGCTGCGCACCAACGAAGACATCACGTGGGTGCCCGAGCACGTCAAGTACGGCCAGTTCGGCAAGTGGCTGGAGAACGCCCGCGACTGGTCGATCTCCCGCAACCGCTTCTGGGGCAGCCCGATCCCGGTGTGGCGCAGCGACAACGCCGAGTACCCGCGGATCGACGTCTACGGTTCGCTGGCCCAGCTCGAGGCCGACTTCGGCGAGCTGCCCCGCGACCGTGACGGCAACGTCGACCTGCACCGCCCGTTCGTCGACGAGCTGACCCGGCCCAATCCCGACGACCCGACGGGTCAGTCCACGATGCGCCGCGTCGAGGACGTGCTCGACGTGTGGTTCGACTCCGGCTCGATGAGCTACGCCCAGGTGCACTACCCGTTCGAGAAGGCCGACTGGTTCGAGCACCACTTCCCGGCCGACTTCATCGTCGAGTACATCGGGCAGACCCGCGGCTGGTTCTACACGATGCACATCCTGGCGACCGCGCTCTTCGACCGGCCCGCGTTCGAGTCGTGCATCAGCCACGGCATCGTGCTGGGTAACGACGGCCAGAAGATGAGCAAGTCGCTGCGCAACTACCCTGACGTCACCGAGGTCTTCGACCGCGACGGCGCCGACGCGATGCGCTGGTTTCTCATGCAGTCCCCGATCCTGCGCGGCGGCAACCTCGTGGTCACCGAGCAGGGCATCCGCGAAGGCGTGCGCCAGGCCTTGCTGCCGCTGTGGAGCACCTGGTACTTCTTCACCCTGTACGCCAACGCCGCCGACGGCGGTCACGGCGTCGAGGCAAAGTGGTCGACCGCCAGCCAGGACGTGCTCGACCGCTACCTGCTGGCCAAGCTGCGCGAGCTGGTCGACGACGTCACGGCCGCGATGGACGGCTACGACATCGCCGGCGCCTGCGACCTCATCCGCGCCTTTCTCGACGTTCTCACCAACTGGTACGTGCGCCGCAGCCGCGACCGCTTCTGGGACACCAGCGACGCCAGCAACGAGTCGGTCTCGTACGCCTTCGACACGCTGTACACCACGCTGGAGGTGCTCTGTCGGGTGGCGGCGCCGCTGCTGCCGCTGACGACCGAGCAGATCTGGCGGGGGTTGACCGGAGGCCGATCGGTGCACCTGACCGACTGGCCCGTGGCCCAGGATCTGCCCGCCGATCACGAGTTGGTGCTGGCCATGGACCGCGCGCGGGCCGTGTGCTCGGTGGGCTCCAGCCTGCGCAAGGCCAAGAACCTGCGGGTGCGGCTGCCGTTGGCCCGCCTGACGGTCGTGGCGCCCGACGCGGCGGGCCTGGCCGACTTCAGCGCGATCATCGCGGACGAGCTCAACGTCAAGGATGTCGCGCTCGTCGAGCTGACCGACGCCGCGCAGGCCGAGTTCGGGGTCTCCCAGCGGCTCAGCGTCAACGCGCGCGCGGCCGGCCCGCGCCTGGGCCGCGACGTGCAGGTGGCGATCAAGGGGGCCAAGTCCGGCGACTGGAGCGTCGACGGCGACGGTCAGGTGGTCGCCGGTGGGCTGACCCTGGTCGAGGGGGAGTACACCCTGGAGACCGTGGTCGACGCGGCGCTGCCGGGCGCCGGTGAGCAGGCGACGGCGATGCTGCCGATGAGCAGCGGCGGCGGGTTCGTGGTGCTCGACACCTGCGTCACTCCCGAGTTGGCCACCGAGGGCCTGGCCCGCGACATCGTGCGCGCGGTGCAGCAGGCCCGCAAGGAGGCCGATCTCGATGTCTCCGATCGCATCGGCCTGACAATCCTCGGTGACGACGATGTGTACCGGGCGTGTCTGACGCACGAGCGGCTCATCATGACCGAGACTCTGGCCGTGCAGTTCGGCGCCGCGGCCGACCTCGCCGCACTGCCGGCAGAACAGGGCAGCAGCGCCGTCGTCGGTGACGGGCGAGACATTCGGGTGGTGGTGACGAAGCGGTGAACAGCGACAACCGGGCAATGATCCGGGTCCGCGAGGCCGACGGCAACGATCTCGACGCGGTCGTCGAGATCGGTCGTCGGACGTGGCCCGCAACCAACGGCGAGCTTTACGACCCCGATTTCGTGCCACTCTTCCTCGACAAGTGGTGGACGAAGGATGCCTGCATCCCCTCGATTCGGGCAGGGCGCACGATGGTCGCGCAGGCCGGTGACGAGGTCGTCGGCATGGCCAGCTACGGTCCGCTCGAGGGTCGCCAGATCGTCTGGAAGCTGTACGTGCTGCCCGACTGGCAGGGTCGCGGCGTGGGCGGGCAGCTGCTCGGTGCGGTCCTCGAGCGCATCGGACATCAGCCGACCTTCATGTCGTTCGCGGCCGGCAACGACTCGGCCGCGAGGTTCACCCGGTCGGTGGGTTTCGTCGAGGACCACCGCGAGCCGCAGACCGACATGCCGGACCTGGTCTGGATGCGCCGCGACCCGACGTGAGGCGGCGCCGTCCGCGCTGCACCGCATAGAAATGTGTGGTGACTTTTGGAGTTAGTGACGACGACAAGGAAGTTCATGGACCTGTCCGTTCGTAAACGGTTGCGTGAGGTCGAGGAGGAGATCGTCTCCCGCGCCCCCGAGCACGACATCGATCCGACGCTGGCCCGCACCCAGGCCCTGCTGGAGCTGCTCGGCGACCCGCAATCCACGTTCCCCCTCGTCCACATCACCGGCACCAACGGCAAGACGACCATGGCCCGAATGGTCGAGCGCCTACTGCTGGAGCTGAACCTGCGCACGGGGCGGTTCACCTCGCCGCACCTGCACGACATCCGCGAGCGGATCGTGCTCTCGGGTGAGCCGATCTCGGGGGAACGCTTCGTCGACACCTACGACGAGGTCGCGCCGCTGCTGGCGCTCACCGAGGAGCGGTGTGTCGCCGACGGGTTGGGTCGGTTCTCGTTCTTCGAGGTGCTCGTCGTCATGGCCTATGCGGCCTTCGCCGACGCGCCCGTCGACGTCGCGGTCGTCGAGGTGGGCATGGGCGGGCAGTGGGACGCCACGAATGTCGCGGACGCGAGCGTCGCGGTCATCGGGCCGATCGGGCTGGACCACGAGCGCTACCTGGGCTCCGAACTGGAAGACATCGCGGGGGAGAAGGCCGGCATCATCAAGCCCGGCGCTCTCGTGCTCAGCGCCGCCCAGGACCTCGGCGTCGCCGAACTGCTGCGGGAACGCTGCGCGGAGGTGGGCGCGGCCCTCGTCTTCGACACCACCGCCTCCGGAGAGGGAGGAGGGCCGGCGGTGCTGGCCCGCGACGTCGCCATCGGCGGTCAGCAGGTGAGCCTGCGGGGCCTGGCGGCCGACTACCCCGACCTGTTTCTGCCGCTGCACGGGGTGCATCAGGCGCATAACGCGCTGCTGGCGCTGTGCGCGGTGGAGGCGTTCGTCGGCGGCGGGGAGCAGCCGCTGGAGCAGGAGGTCGTGCGCGCGGCCTTCGCGGCCTTCGACTCCCCGGGCCGCTTGGAGATCGTGCGGCGCAGCCCCACGGTGCTCGTCGACGCGGCGCACAACCCCGCCGGGGTGCGCTCGCTCATCGCGGCCCTGGTCGACTCGTTCGTGTTCGGCCGCACCATCGGGGTGTTCGCGTGCATGGCCGACAAGGACGCCGACGGCATGCTGGAGCTGCTCGAGCCGGTGTTCGACGAGATCGTCATCACCCGCACGACATCGATGCGGGCCATGGACCCCGAGCGGCTCGGCGCCTTGGCGACCGAGTTCTTCGGCGAGCACCGCGTGCACGTCGTGCGCGACCTGCCCGACGCCCTGGATCGCGCCGGTGAGCTGGCCGACGAAGAGGGCGTCGGTGGCGGGGTCGTGGCCACCGGGTCGGTGTTCATCGCCGCGGAGGTGCGGATGCTGTTGGGAAAGACGTCGTGAGCGCGGCCTCGGTGGCGGCTCCGCTGTCGGGTCACATGCTGCTACCCGTGCCGCGCAAGATGACGGCCCGGCTGTGCGCGGTGGTGCTGGCCGGTCAGGCTCCGATCCTGCTGTTCGCGGCGTTCGGTGCTCGAGCGCTGCTCGGCGTGCAGGATCCGGAGCGGGCCGGGTTGTTCTTCGGCGTCGGGTTGACGTTGGCCCTGGCGTGCGTCGTCGTGGCCGGCCTGGTGCGGATGCGGCTGGGGATTCTGCTCGGCTGGGTCATCCAGATCGCCACGCTGCTCAGCGCGTTGGCGCTGCCGGCGATGCTAGCCGTGACGTTCATCTTCGGCGGGCTGTGGGTCGTCGCACTCGTGCAGGGCCGCAAGCTGGACGACCTCACGTATGCCTACGTCACCGACGGGCCGCAGGAATAAGGTGAGGGTATGACCGAACGTTCTCTCGTCCTCGTCAAGCCCGACGGATTCGCGCGGGGTCTCACCGGCGAGGTGCTGCGCCGCATCGAGGCCAAGGGGTACACGCTGGTGGCCCTGTCCGTGCTCACCGCGGACCCCGAGCGGCTGGCTCGTCACTACGCCGAGCACGAGGGCAAGTCGTTCTACGACGGCCTGGTGGAGTTCATGTCGTCCGGCCCGCTGACCGCCATAGTCATCGAGGGCGACCGCAGCATCGAGGGCTTCCGCTCGCTGGCCGGCGCCACCGACCCCACCAAGGCCGCCCCCGGCACCATCCGCGGCGACCTCGGCCGCGACTGGGGGCCCGGAGTGCAGAAGAACATCGTGCACGGCTCGGACTCCCTCGACTCCGCGCAGCGCGAGATCGGCATCTGGTTCCCCGACCTGGCCGGCTGACGATTCCTCGTCCGACAGGCCCATCGGCTGCGGCCCCCAGCGCGGGGCCTGCCTAGGGTTCATCCTGCGCGCTCCACCCGGAGTGCGGCGCTTGCACACTTACGCTTCTCAGAGTGTGCACCTCGAGGTATGATGGAGTCATGGTCGCCCGCAGCATCACCATCACCCCGGAGGTTGTGCTCGCCTCCACCGGGCACGGCAAGGTGCGTCCGGACTGGCTGGAAGAAATCGCCGATTATGTGCAGAGAGCGGCTGCGGATGGCGAACTCGTGACGCTGACCTCGAAGCGGCGCATGCTGACCCCGGCGCAGGTGGCGGATGCCCTCGGTGTGTCACGATCGACGATTTCGCGGAAGATCGCTGCCGGAGAGTTGCGCGCGGTGAAGGTCGGTAATCGAAACCGGATCCCGTTCGAGGAGTACGAGAGGTTCTGGCGGGACACGATGGGCGATGTGGTGGAGCTAACCCGGGACGAGATCGCAGCAGACCTGTTCGGTGACCGCTAGTCCGATCTGCGTCTTTCTCGACGCGAACGTCCTGGCCAAGCCCGTCACCCGCACCCTACTTATGGTCGGCGGTCCGCCCAGTGGTTTCCGCACCGTGTGGAGCCGTGCCGCCGAGCAGGAAGCCCACCGGCACATGCGGCCCCGCGCCATCTCTCCGGCTGCAGTGCGTCGGCGATTTGGGGGCGTTCTTGGACCAACGGGCGCCATCGCCGGTCGCTTTAGTGCCACCGGCGCTACGGATCGGCAGATCCTCGCCGACGCCGAAGCGGCCAGCGCCTGCTTTCTCGTCACCGAGGACGTGGACGATTTCGCAGAGCCCGATCTGGTGGAGGTGGGGGTCTCGGCAGTCAACCCCGATCTGTTCCTGTCCGTGTGGGTTGGCCAGGGCAGCGTACCGATCGGTGATCGATCTCTTCGTGCAACGCCAGGTGGCGCCGCCAACGACACATGGCCAGTTTCACGCCGCGATCGCCCGACAACATCCACTGCTGTTCGCAGCGCATGCCGATCTTTACGACATCCCGCCTGTACCGAGCCCGCATCGGCCGCCCGCGATCCTGTTTAGGGGCGCGCGGCCTCTCCAACCCGGCCACACAGGACACGGCGCGAGGTCAGCGGATGACGCCGACGGGTTTGGGCGTGTGACCGGGGAAGACAGCGGAGATGTTGGGGGTCCGTAGGCGGCGGGTGACGATCTCGGCGACGACGTCGCGGTAGTCCGTGGTGATCGCCAGGTCGCCGTCGAGCAGGGCGGATGACGCGAGGCCCGGCCAGCGGCCGTGGATGCGGCCGCCGACGACGTTGCCGCCTGCGACGAACATGATGTTGCCGTGGCCGTGGTCGGTGCCGCCGATGGAGTTCTGCTCGACGCGGCGGCCGAACTCACTGAGCGTCACGACCGTCGTGCGGCCCCAACGGGAGCCCAGGTCGGTGCGGAACGCAGCCAGGCCGCGGGCGAACGAGTCGACGAGGCGGCGCATCGGCCCCCACTCTTCGAACGGGCCGCCGTGGTTGCGGTGCAGGTCCCAGCCGTCGAGGTCCAGGCAGGCCGCCTCCACGGGTGCGCCGGCCTTGATGACCCGGGCGACTTCGCGCAGCCCCCGCCCGAAGTCGTCGTCCGGATAGGGCGCGGTACCGGCCTTCGTCGCGCGCGCCCGCGCGAGCGTCGCCACCCCGGCGACCGCCTTGCTGGCGTCCGCCGCCAACGCCCCGCCGGCGCTGCGGTGCAACCGGTCGAGGGTTTTGTGTACCCCGCCGCGATACCCCTCCCAGCTCCACACGTCGAAGTTCTCGAGGTCGCCGCTGAACGACGCCGTGGGAAACCCGGCGGCCGACACCGCGGCTCGCGAACCGACGGTCACCGCCCGCACCAACTCCGTGCTCCGCGAGGTCGCCGCAAGATGCCGCCCCAACCAGCCGCTGCGCACCGCCGCCGGGGCGGCCCGCTCCATGTCGAGCTGGGAGTCGAAGTGCGACCGCGTGGCCTTCGGGTTGCCGACCGCGTTGACGACCGCGAGCTGCCCGGCCTGCCACATCGGCAGGAGCGGCCGCGTGGCTGGGTGCAGCCCGAATCCGTCGGCGACGGGCAGCGCGTCCTCGGGTCGGATCGCGAGCCCCGGCCGGGCGCGTCGATAGTCCGGGTCGTCGACGGGCACGACGACCTGCAGGCCGTCGATGGCGCCGCGCAGGAAGATGACCACGAGCGTGTCCCGGGCGGTCGGCGTGGCCGCGAACGCGTACCGCGGGGTGCCCGAGACGACGCCCAACGCACCCAGTGCCGCCATCGACGCGAGCACCGTGCGGCGCGTCACCCCCGACGGGCAGTCGGCGTCGGCCAACGCGCCGGCGGCGGCGATCTCGCTGGCCTCCCGGGCGCTCGAGAGCACCTCGCAGGAGCCGTCGGGCGCGGCGTGCACGAGCACCTCCTCCTCGGAGTCGTGCATGTGCATCGGCACGATGTCGTCGGACAGGCGCCACAGGTGCGGGTCCTTCATCACGGGGCTCCCATCAGCGCAAGGACATGTACGGGGAGGCGAGCACGAGCCGCACGCTCTGGTCGAGGTGCCAGCGCAGCGCGTCGGCGGAGACCCGCGCGGTCGCGGGCGGGGTGCCGCGGCGGCCGCTGGGGTCGGCCAGGAAGGTGGCAATCGCGTCGCGGTCGGCGGCGGCGGGGGAGTACCCGGTGAGCTGGGTGACGAGCCGGGTCGCGGCCTGGGCGTAGGTCTGCGCGGTGGTCAGCCCGATGGCCGTGGCCCACGGCCGGGTCGGCAGCGTCTTGTCCCAGCGTCCGGCGATCGCCTCGGCGGCGTTCCAGCGGGCCAGCAGCGCGCCGGGGTTCAGCCAGGCGGCGGCGGTGTCGGGGTAGCCGGAGGGGTCCGGGTGGTCCATCGGCAGATGCCCGAGGGTGTCGAGCAGCCACAGGTAGGTGCCCATGGGCGCCCACGGGTCGGCGTCCTTGGGCTTGATGTACCGGGGGCCGCCGGCGGCGAAGGCGGCGGCGATGAGCTCCTGCGGCCGCGCCCACTTGCGCCCGGTAGAGCCGGCGAACTCCGGGCTCAGCAGCAGCGTGCGCACGACCGGCGCGATCCGGGTGCCGCTAGCCAGATAGGCGCTGGTCAGCCGGGAGATAAGGGAGGCGGGTGGGGCGTCGGCGACGAACCGTCGGGCCAGGCGGGTCACGACGTTCTTGACGGTCGCCGGGTGCACTGCGAGGCGTTCGACGAGAGTGCGCAGGTCGGCCGGTCCGGCTCCGGGGGAGGCGTTGGCCAGGCGCACCCCGACGATGCTCAACGGACCGACGGCGTGCACGGTCGGCCGGTAGACGAACGTGCCGCTGCGCTCGTCGACGGAGAAGCCGGTGAGCAGCTTGGCCATGTCTTTGACGTCGCGCTCGCGGTAGACGCCGGTGCCGACGGTGTGCAGTTCGAGAAACTCGCGGGCCAGGTTCTCGGCGGGGGCGGCGGCGGTGGAGCCGGCGTTGTCCAGGTAGCGCAGCATCGCGGGGTGGGTGGTCGCGGCGTAGAGCAGGTCGGCGAACCGGCCGAGGGCGCGGGGGCGGATGACCTCGCGGTCGTAGACGCACAGCCACCCAGCCACGTTGTCGTCGCGGAGCGCGATGTGCAGGTGGTCGTGCCACATCTCGACGAGCTTCTCGAGCAGGGGGCGGCGGGTCGTCAGTTGCCGCCAGGCGGTGGCTCGTTCGAGGGAGGGGGTCGATTCCCACAGCTTGTTGCCGGTGAAGGCGCGGATGCCGGGCAGGTCCAGCGTCGTGACGCGGAAGGTGCTGTTGACGAAGCGTTCCGTCGGCCCGTCGTCGATGCGGGCGGGGGCGAGTTGGGTGTCGATCCACTTCGTCGTGCCGGCGCGGCGGATCGTTGCGGCCTGCGCGGCGGTGGCGGCGTGGGTGGCCCGACGGGCCAGATGCCAGGCGGGGTCGACGGTCAGTGTGAGCCCTGGCGCCAGCGGAGACTTCGCGGTCTTGGGTCGAGCGGTGGCCACGCGTTCCCCCCGGTAGTGCGGCTGGGGCGGCGCCTTACGCACGCCGTCAGGTACCGGTCGGCAGCGCGGCGCAGCTTCTGAGGGGCCGGGCCGGACCCCTCCGGTCGATGGGCGTCGGGCCGCGGGACGCGTTATGTCGCGTCGCTGGGGAGGGTCACGGGCGACGCTGCGTCGGCGGGTGGGAGGTTGGTGAACGTGATGGTGAGCCAGTAGTGCGGGTCGTCGCCGGCGAGGCGGTCGCGGATTTGGGCGCGGATGGCGTCCCATTCGGACAGGGCCCGCGGCGGGAGGTCGGGCGGGGCGTGGAAGACGATGTCGACGGTCTTGCCGCGGCCCAGTTGGGCGACGTAGACGCGCTGCTCCGGGATCCCGTGCTCCTCGCCGATCTCGGCGGCGACCCGCTGCGCCGCCTCTCGCAACTCCGGCGGGGCGACGAGGGCGATCTCGGACAGCGCCTGGCGCAGCATCGGGATCGGCGCGGGCAGCAGGGCGAGGGACACGAGGATGAGGACCGCCGGGTCGACGTACGGCATGAGCCATTCGGCCGAGGTTCCGTCGATGAACCAGCCGACGATGAACGCGAGGAGCAGCGCGCCGGTGACTCCGCCGGCCATGAGCCAGCCTTTGACGTCCATGGCCACGAGTGCGGACCCGATCCGCTTGGTCGCCCGATGTTCGATGAGGCCGAAGGTCGCTGTGAGTACCAGCACGATCGCCGCGTAGGCGATCGCCGGGCCGAACTCGATGTCGCGTCCGCCGCTGACGATCGCTGAGATCGCCTGCGCCATGCCGTAGGCGATGACCGCCAGCATGACCAGCCCGTTGAGGGCCAGGATCATCGGCTCGAAGTGCCAGAAGCCCATGTTGAAGCGTTCCTGCGTGCGCCGCGACAGCTGGTTGGCCGCGGAGCGGGTGATGAGCCCGGCGACGACGATCGACACGATGGACATGAAGGCGTCGACGAGGGAGAACACTCCGTCGAAGATGATCGCGAACGAGCCGGACATGATGCCGAAGCTCACCCCGAGCGCCGCGAGCACGAGGACGACGACCAGGGAGGTCCGCAGCGCCTGCTGTTCGGTACGCATGGCCCGATTCTCGCCGGTGCCCCCGGGGTCTGCTGCCGACGGGGGCACCCATTCAGATGTGGTGGAGCACCGATTTCGGCCGCTGCTTGATCACGCGGGGTCGTGCGTTGGCGGCTTCTTCGGCACCCGTCTACGTGGCGAAGGTGAGCTGCTCGCTCGGCAGGGTCTCGCGTTCGGGCAGGTCACCGCCACCGCCGCCACCGCCGTCGCCGCGGTGGTCGTGGCTGGGCCGGTGGCTGTTCGCGTCGCCGTCACTGGCGTCGGTGGCGGGTCGCGGTTGGTTGCCGATTGGTGTGCCGTCGGCGCGGGTCCAGTGCACGCCGGAGGGCGTGACGGTGCCGATGTGACCGTGGCGGTGGATGACGGTGTGGTGATGGCGGCAGGCGCACGCCATGTTCCATTCGGTGGTGGGTCCGCCGTTGGCCCAGTGTTGAAGGTGGTGTTTGTCGGTCCAGGCGGCCGGTATTCGGCACCCGGGGTAGGTGCACGTCTTGTCCCGCAGCTCCAGGGCCGTGACGAGCCCGGGCTTGGCGAGCCGGTGCGCGTGGCCCAGGTCGAGGAGTTCGCTGCGGGTCCCGAGCACGGCCGGAATGATCTGGGCGTCGCAGGCCAGCATCCGCACGTCCGCGGGCGAGAGCACCTGCCCGAACCGGGTGGTGCCGCACCCGGCGACGCTGGAGCGGATCGTGTGGTGCCCGAGCGTCCCGGATGCGAGCACACCGGCGCCGGTCCCGTGGGTCGTCAACTCCTGCGTCCCGCCGCAGCAGGGGCCGTCGCTGCCAGCGTGCATCTTTTGGCCTGCCGCGCACCCGTCAGGCTCGAGGTCGGTCGCCTGCTCATCCTGTGAAGGAAAGAGGCCGAGTTGTTCGGCGAGGCTGGTCTTGCGGACGCCGCCGACGAGGTCGGCCAGGGGGATCGTGACGATGATCCGTGCGGCGGCCCCGCTGCCGCGGACGGTCTTGTCCGGGGTCGTGGCGTGTTTGGCCATCGTGACCAGCGCGTCCAGGCGCCGCGTGCCGGGCGTGCGGGGGTCGTGCTCGCCGGTGTCTGGGTCGACGTGCGGCTTGGACAGGGCGTGCAGGGCGGCGCTGAACACGGCCTCATTGACCGGGTCCATCACGATCTTGGACTCGAACATCCCGGTC
>NZ_BAHD01000049.1 GCF_000298215.1 Kineosphaera limosa NBRC 100340
GGGCGGCTCGCTACGAACAACGGCCCGGCCCCGTCCCCGGTGACATCGACGTCCTCGTCGTCGGAACCGCAGATCTCGACGAACTGGACGAGATCGCCGCCCTGGCCGGCGAGCGACTCGGCCGAGAGGTCAGCATCCGTCGGGTGCGCCCAGACGCGTGGGACCAAGCACATGATGACGCTTTCAAGGCGACGGTCACGGCCCGCCCCACCGTGACACTCATCGAGGCGTCCGCATGACGCGCTGGGAAACGGGGCGCTTCGACGTCGAAGCCAAGCGCAGCGGATCGTAACCGCAATGGAGACGCTCATCGGGCACTTGGGCCCATGGTGACGCTCGTGCGAGCCCGGCCGCGCTTGAGACCGCCCATCACCGCGTGGCACAACAACCACCCGGAGGTGTGATGTATCAGCAGCGGGCCGTGCGGTGGCGGGTGCTGCTCGTCCCGGCGCTGCTGACGACGGTCGCGTACGTCGATCCGGGCAACTTCGGCTCGAATATCGAGGCGGGCTCGCTGCTGGGGTACGACCTGCTGTGGGTCGTGGTGGCCGCCTCGCTGGCCGCCGCGGTCATCCAGTACCTCGCGGCGCTGCTCGGCCTGGCCACGGGCGGCACCCTCGCCTCCGTCAGCGCGCAGCGGATGTCGCGGCCGCAGCGGCTGGTGATGTGGGCGCAGGCCGAGCTCGTCATCATCATGACCGACCTGGCCGAGCTCATCGGCGGGGCGCTGGGACTGTACCTGCTGTTCGGGATCCCGCTGCCGCTCGGGGCGTGCATCGTCGGCGTGGGCAGCCTGCTGATCATGGCGGTCGGGCCGCGGGCCGCGATGTTCTCCACCCCCCTGACGCTGGGGCTGCTGGCGGTCGTGGGGGTCGGCGTCATCGCGATGGCCGCGATGGCCGGGGTACGGCCCGGTGCCCTCGACGGCCTCGTGCCGGGCGCCCTCGACGGGCCGGGCCTCATCCTCGTCACGGCGATCGTCGGGGCGACGGTCATGCCGCACGCGCTCTACTTTCACTCCGCGGTCAGCGCCGACGCCAGGGCTCACGACCGCGCCCCAAACGGCACCGATCCCACCCCGGTCGACCACCCAGACTCGGCTGGTTCGGCTAACTCGGCTGGCTCGGCCGGCCGCGTTGCCCGGGGCCTCGACCCGCGCCGCCGGCTCGGCTGGGCGATCGTGGCGGCGATGGGCGTCGCGGGCTGCGTCAACGGCTCGCTGCTGGTGATCGGGGCCAACCTGCCCGAGGGCACCCCCAGCGGCATCGAGGCAGCCCACGCCGCGTTGTCGCAGAACGCTGGGCAGCTGGCCGGCATCCTGCTGGGCGTCACGCTGCTGGCCTCCGGGCTCGCGTCGACGGTCGTCGGGGTGTTCACCGGGCAGGTCGTCATGCAGGGCTTCATCCGGCGGCCGATCCCCCTGTGGGTGCGCCGCCTGACCGCCGTCGTGCCGCCCCTGGTGGTGCTCGCCGCCGGCGTCGACCCGACGTGGGCCCTCATCGTGAGCCAGGCGGTGCTGGCCCTCGCGCTGCCGGTCACGCTCGTGCCGCTGCTGCTGCTCGTGCTGTCCCGACGGGTCATGGGCCCGCTGTACCCGGGTCTGCCGGTGCGCACGGCCGCGGTCTTCTTCACCGCGCTGATCATCGTCATGGATGTCGCGCTCATCGGGCTGCTGCTCACCGGCCACGTCGTGTGAGCGGGCCGGGCTCGCCGGCGCAGTGGCGAGGGCTCAGCTCTGGCGGGCGGTCGCGGTGAGAAACGCGTGCCACGAGTCCTGGCTGCGGGTCAGGCGGCCGCCGACGCCGACCCTGTCGAGGATCTGCGCGGTGGCGTCGCGCGTCGCGCCGTCCCAGCGGCCGCTGGCCTCGACGGGCATGCGCCACACGTACGTGCACATCGCCTGGACTGCGTGCACCTGCACGCGCGATCCGGTGCGGAACATGCTGCGCCCCTGCCCGGAGAGCGCGTTGTCGAGGTGGATGTGGTCGTGGTGGGCCTCGTCGAACAGGTACGTCAGCACGTAGGCGAAGTCGCGGTGCAGCGTGGCGGCAAGCCGCCAGTACTCGCGGGCCTGGGCTTCGTGATCGGGACCGTCGCCCCAGCGGTCGTAGCGGCAGCTGACGAGGGTGTCGCCGCCCGTGGTGCGCACGGCTGCCAGGTCGAAGGCGCGGCCCGCGTGATGCCACGAGGTCGCCTCGCCGCCCGGCGCGGTGCGGTGCGTGCCCAGCGACGAGAGTTGCCCTGGCACCCCCCAGCGGCGCGCCTGCCAGTGCGAGCGCAGGCTGGCGTCGAGTTGCCGGGCGAATCCGGGCTCCATGGGAAATCGCGCCGGGCCGTCGGTCACCTCGTAGCGCAGCGGCGACCCGGCCAGCCGCGTGTAGTCCGTGAGTTGCGCCGCGGTCACCGCCGTCGGGCTCGGACGCGGACCCGGCGGGCCCGGCCCCTCGGAGAGGCCGTCGCGGGCCTCGTCGAAGACTCCCTGCGCGCCCTCCACGAAGTCGCCGAGCGCGTCGCCGATGCGTTCGGGACCGACCCACCACGCCGCCCCAGCGAGCATGCCCAGGCCGGCGGCCCCCAGGACCGCGCGTCGCCCGGGGCGCTTCTCCTGCGTCATCGGGGTGTGCCGCCCTCCCTGCCTGTCCGCGTACCGCCCCTTGCTCGGCGGCGAAGTCGCAGGCTATGCAACGGGGCTGACCGTTGCCGGGGTGTCGATCCGCACCTCGCTGAGAAGGGTCGTCGGTCGCCTCCGGGCACGAATCAGCCGCACGACATCGACACTGCGACACCGTGCGGCTGACCCGGGCTACTGATCCGTGCGGCCCTCTGCGCTACTCCGGGCTCGACTCCGCGACGGCGGCGGGTCTGCGGGCGTCGTGCCGCTTCATCCACCAGATCGTCGCGGCGACGATGAGCACCGTGACGATCAACATGACGACACCGATATTGGCGCCGAACCCGTGGATGCGTATGTAGCCCAACGACCCGGCCGCCAGACAGTAGTAGGCGGTGACGAGGAACGTCTTGCGGATGAGGTCACCCTCGCGACCGAGCAGACCGACGGTGGCCGACGCGGCGACGATGTTGTGGATGGCGATGGGGTTGCCGCCTGCGCCGCCGACTGCCTGGGTGGCGACGACGAGCTCGGGCGGTACGCCGATCGTCGCGCCGGTCGTCCACTGGAACTGCGCGAACGTCAGGTTGGAGACGGTGTTGGAGCCGGCGACGAAGGCGCCGAGGGCGCCGATCGCCGGGCTGAACAGCGGCCACGCGGAGCCCGCGACGGAGGCGACGCCCTCGGCGAGGGTCACCGGCATGGAGGCCAGCCCGGAGTAGTTGAAGTCGGCGCCCGAACGGATGAGCACCCGCACCATCGGGACCGCGAATCGAGGGCCACCGCGGTACCGAGCAACTGCTTGCCGGCGACCTTCCACGTGTCGGCGATGGCGTGGCCGGGCATCTTGTGCAGCACGTACGTCACGGCGCAGACGATGATGAGCAGCGTGCCGGGACTGTAGAACAGCTGCACGGTGGTGCTGACGTTGGTGCCGAGGATGTCGGCGAACGGGATCGTCATCGGCACGGTCGTCGAGGTGAGGACCGACTGCAGCGGGTCGATGATCCGCGTCAGCACGAGCAGCACTGCGAGCAGGATGTACGGGGCCCACGCGGTGAGCAGCGACATCTCGCCGCGCTCGCCCGCACCCTCGCGCACCTTGTTGGCGTCGAAGTTGCCCAGCCAACGCTGCTCCCAGCGGGACCGCGGCGGGAAGCTGAACGTCTCCTTGGGCATGAGGAAGCCCTTGCTGGAGGTGAACATCACGAGCGCCAGGCCGAACAGGCCGCCGAGCAGGGAGGGGAACTCGGGGCCGAGCACGTAGGCGACGAAGACGTAGGGAACGGTCATCGCCAACGACGCGTAGATCGCGAACGGCCAGATCTTCAGGCCCTCGGCGAAGCTGCGACGCTCGCCGAAGAAGCCGGTGAGCATCACCGAGATGATCAGCGGGATGAGGATGCCGACGAGGGCGTGAATGACCGCGACGTTGAACCCGATGAGGGCGATGTACTGCGGGTATTCCATGCCGAGTTCGGCCAGGCGCGCCTGCATCGGGGCGCTGTCCTTTTCCAGACCGTTGGCGACGCCGACGAGGATCGGGGTGCCGACGGCGCCGAAACTCACCGGGGTCGACTGGATGATGAGGCCGACCATCACCGCGGCCATCGCCGGGAAGCCGAGCGCAAGCAACAGCGGCGCGGCGACAGCGGCGGGCGTGCCGAAGCCGGACGCGCCCTCGATGAACGAGCCGAACAGCCAGCCGATGATGATCGCCTGCACCCGCCGGTCGGTGGAGATGTTGTCGAAGCCGGCTTTGATGCGGTCCATGGCACCCGAGGCGATGACGGTGGCGAGCAGCAGCAACGCGCCGAACACGATGTACAGCAGGGTCAACGCGATGATGAAGCCCTCGATCGTCGCGGCGGCCAGCGCCGCCGGCTGCACCTGCCAGACGAAACCGGCGGTGGCCAACGCGATGACGTAACCGACCGGCATCGCGTACTTGGCCGGCCAGCGCAGCCCGGCGAGCAAGACGCCCACCACCGCGATCGGCGCCACCGCCAGGAGACTGAGAAGGCCGAGATTGTCCATATCCGGTTCCCTTTTCGCTGACCGGGGCCGCGTTGCCGCCGGGCATGCGTTCACTGTGTCCCAGCTGAGAACCTGCGGCAACCACTCCCGCGCCACCGTTATCGCACAGAGACTCTTCCCACGTGGACTCTTCCCGCGAGATCCCCGACCTCCGGGGCGAACTCGACGATCCGCCTGCGGCGCGCGGAGCCGGACGCCCCTGACTCAGTCGAAGACGACGGTGCGGTCGGTGTTGAGCAGGACGCGGGAGTCGCAGTGCCACTGGACGGCGCGCGAGAGGACGTCGGCCTCGACATCCTGACCGGCGCGGACGAGGTCATTGGGGCCCATGCGGTGGTCGACGCGCGTCACGTCCTGCTCGATGATCGGGCCCTCGTCGAGGTCGGCGGTGACGTAGTGCGCAGTCGCGCCGACGAGCTTGACGCCGCGTTCGAACGCCTGGTGATAGGGGCGTCCGCCCTTGAAGCTGGGCAGGAACGAGTGGTGGATGTTGATGATCCGGCCCGACATCTCCTGGCACAGCTGGTCCGAGAGCACCTGCATGTAGCGGGCGAGCACCACAAGATGCACTTTGTGCTCGTGCACGAGGTCCATGAGCTGCGCCTCGGCCTGGTCCTTGGTCTCCGGGGTGATGGGGATGTGGTGGAACGGGATGCCGTAGGCGCGGGCCAGCGGCTCCAGATCGGTGTGGTTGGAGACGATCGCCGGGATCGTCATGTTCAGGGCGCCGGACTGCCAGCGGAACAGCAGGTCGTTGAGGCAGTGTCCGGCCTTGCTGACCATGATGAGCGTGCGGAACGGGTTGGTCGCCACCCACAGTTCCCAGGTCATGTCGAACTTCCGCGCCAGCGGTGCCGTGCGCTCGCGCCACACCGAGACCTGCTGCTGCGGGTCGGCACCGGAGGGGTCGGAGAAACGGATGCGCATGAAGAACAGGCCCGAGCGCGCGTCGTCGAACTGCTGGCTCTCCTCGATGTTGCCGCCGTGCTCGAAGAGCATCGCGGTGATGCCCGCCACGATGCCGGGCCGGTCCTCGCACGAGAGCACGAGCACGTACTCGGGGTTGGCCTGCACGCGCTGCGATTCGGCGGTGGCGCGCTGCCGGGCGGCGCTCTGCACGGCAGCCACGGCGGCGGCGCCGGGGACGGGACTGGTCACGGCCTTACTTCCTGTCGCATGGTGGGAGTACGTGCCGCCAGCACCGCGGTGGTTGACCGTGGTGCGTATGACGGAACACGAAGCGAACTACGCAACAAAATGGTAGCGTTCAGCCGCCTGAAGCGAAAGATGCTCGTAAGGTTGCGTTATGCGGAACACGACGCGGGACCTGCCGCGAGGCCCCACGAGCGCCCAGAAGGGCGAGTCGACGGTGCAGTCCGTCGATCGGGCCGTGACGATCCTCGAACTGCTGGCCCAGCACGGCTCACTGGGCGTCACGGCCCTGGCCGCCGACCTCGGCGTGCACAAGAGCACCGCCAGCCGACTCGTCGCCGCCCTCGAACGTCGCGACCTCGTCGAGCAGATCGCCGATCGCGGTCAGTACCGCCTCGGCGCCGGCATCCTGCGCCTGGCCGGGGCGACCGACGCCCGCCTCGACCTCGCCGACGCCGCCCGACCCGCCGCCCGTCGCCTGGCCGACCTGACTGGCGAGACCGTCAACGTCGCCGTGCTCTCCTCCGGCGCCGCACTCTACGTCGACCAGATCGTCGGCGGGGGGCGGCATTCCAGCTACAACTGGGTCGGCCAGCGCATTCCCCTGCACGCGACCTCCAACGGCAAGGTCCTGCTCTGCGAGCTGAGCGAGGCGGAGGTCGACGACATCCTCGACGACGCGCTGTCGGCGTACACCCCCGCGACCGTCACCGACCGGGCGACCCTGCATCGCCAGTTGGCGCAGACCAAGGTCTCCGGCTACGCCGTCGCGATCGATGAGCTTGACGTCGGCCTCACGGCCCTGGCCGCTCCGGTGCGCGACGCGCGGGGCGTGATCGTTGCCTCACTGAGCGTGTCGGGCCCGACGTTCCGCTTCGACGAGGCGCGCCGCGAGCAGGTGCTCGGCCCCCTCCTGGAGGAGTGCGCCGAGGTCAGCGCGCGCCTTGGCTGGCGCGAAATCCCGAGCGTGGGGATTGCCGATAGCTAGTTGTGGGTGCAAAGTGTGACATCGGCATGGGCGGCGACATCCAGCTCGCGGTTGCGTAAGGCGCAACAGACGCTCAACTCAGCTCAGGAGGGTCAATGACCGAACCCGCACGTACCGACATCGATCGCCCACCCTCAGAGGACGATCGTGCGGTACCCATCGACTGGGCGGTGTTCGGCGTAGCTGCCGCGCTTTCGCTCCTGGTGCTGGCCTACGGCTGGTTCAACACGGCTGGCTTCAGCGCCGCCGGCGCAGCCGCGCTGGCCTGGATCACAGGCAACTTCAACTGGCTGTTCGTGCTGGCCAGCGGAGGCTTCGTGTTGTTCTCCGCTGTGCTGGCGGTCTCTCGCTACGGCAACATCAAGCTCGGCCCCGACGACTCCAAGCCGGAGTTCTCGACCTTCTCGTGGGTCTCGATGATGTTCGCCACCGGCATGGGCATCGGCCTCATGTTCTACGGTGTCGCCGAGCCGCTGACGCACCTGAACACCCCGCCGATGGACATGGCGGAGCCGGGCACGGAGGCGGCCGCTCACCTGGCGATGGAGTACACGTTCTTCCACTGGGCCTTCCACCCGTGGGCCATCTACGCGGTCATCGGCCTGACGATCGCCTACTTCGCCTACCGCAAGGGCTACGGCAACCTGATCTCCGGCACGCTGCGCCCGCTCATCGGGCACCACGCCACCGGCCCCGGAGGGCGAGCGATCGACATGATCGCGATTCTTGCGACGCTCTTCGGTTCGGCCACGTCGCTGGGCCTCGGGGCGCTGCAGATCACCGGCGGCCTCGCGCACGTCTTCGGCTACGAGACCGGCGGCAACCTCACGCTCGCGGTCGGTGTCATCGCGTTCCTCACGGCCTGCTTCGTCATCTCCGCCGTCAGCGGCGTCGACCGCGGCATCAAGTGGCTGTCGAACGCCAATGCCATCGCGGCCGCGCTGCTCGCGCTGTTCCTGTTCGTCGTCGGCCCGACAGTCTTCATCCTCGGCGTCTTCACCGAGTCGATCGGCGGCTACCTCGCGCACCTGCCGGCCATGAGCTTCCGCACCGGAGCCATGGGCGGCAACGAGTGGCTCTCGGGCTGGACCATCTTCTACTGGGCGTGGTGGATCAGCTGGACGCCCTTCGTCGGCATGTTCATCGCGCGCATCAGCCGCGGCCGCACGATCCGCCAGTTCGTCATCTTCGTCATCTTGGTGCCGAGCCTGGTGAGCGCCATCTGGTTCTCGATCTTCGGTGGCGTCGCCATCGACCTGCAGCTGCATCGCGGCGTCGACATGGCGGCCCGGCTGGCCGAGGGCCAGGAGAGCGCCCTGTTCAACACGCTCTCGGACTTCCCCATGTCGACGATCACCGTCGCGCTCGCGATCTTCCTCGTCGCGATCTTCTTCGTCACCGGAGCGGACTCCGCGTCGATCGTCATGGGCATGCTCAGCCAGAACGGCACGCCGGAGCCGAAGCGCTGGCTCGTCGTGTTCTGGGGTGCGGCCACCGGCGCTGTCGCCGCCATCCTGCTCTACTCCGGTGGCGACGATCCCAAGGCCGGGCTGACGGCCCTGCAGACCGGGGTCATCCTCATCGCCGGGCCGTTCCTGCTCGTGCTCATCGCGATGTGCGTCGCCCTTTGGAAGTCGCTGCGCGAAGAACCGTTCAACGCCACGCTCCAACCCACGATGCGCCGACACATGGAGAACCACATCTCCAGCGTCGTCGTCACCAAGATGGAGGACACCGGCGCGATCCCGATCATCCGCGAAGACACCCCGCGCCCCGGCGCGGACACCACGTCGTAGCCCTTGCACCACCTCGAAAGCCCGGCCCGCCACACGGCAGGCCGGGCTTTCGTGCGTCGGCTCGCAGCCGGTGGCCACAAGGTGGACTTCGGCGTTGACAGCGGGGGCGCGGAGGGCCAAGCTAGTGCGCAGTAGTTGCGTATCGCGCGACTCGTTGCGTATCACGCACCCAGAAAGGACTGGTCATGGCCTCCGTCCCGGAGAAGGCCCGCGTCGTCGTCATCGGCGCCGGAATCGTCGGAAACTCGCTCTGCTACCACCTGGCGGAGCTGGGTTGGACCGACATCGTGCAGCTCGACAAGGGCCCGCTGCCCAACCCGGGCGGCTCGACCGGCCACGCGAGCAACTTCATCTTCCCGGTCGACCACTCCCGCGAGATGACCGACATCACCCTCGAATCGGTGCGCCAATACAAGGAACTCGGCGTCTTCACCGAGTCTGGCGGGTTCGAGGTCGCGCGCAGCGAAGAGCGCATGGAGGAGCTGCGCCGCCGCATGTCCAGCGCCAAGGCGTGGGGCATCGACGCCGAGCTTGTCTCGCCGGAGTTCGTGCAGGAGAAAGTGCCCTTCCTCGACAAGGACGTCATCGTCGGCGCCTTCTGGACCCCCAGCGTCGGCGTCGTCGACTCCCTGCGCGCTGGCACGATGATGCGCGAGCGCGCCCAGGAGAAGGGCGTACTGACCGTCTGCTCCGGCGTCGAGGTCACCGGCATGGAGGTCGTCGACGGCCACATCAAGGCCGTGGAGACGACCGGCGGGCGCATCGAGGCCGAGACCGTCGTCATCTGCTGCGGCGTGTGGAGCCCCAAGATCGCCCGCATGGCCGGCGCGCACATCCCCCTCACCCCCGCGGTGCACCAGATGATCTCCGCCGGCCCGTACGAGGTGCTGGCGAGCCGTCCCGGCGAGATCAGCTTCCCGATCGTGCGCGACATGGACACGTTCTGCTACGAGCGTCAGCACGGCTCCGACATGGAGGTCGGCTCCTACGCCCACCGCGCGATCCTGCACGACCCGGAGGAGATCCCCTCCAACGAGCAGGCCAAGCTCTCCCCGACCGAGATGCCGTTCACGGACGAGGACTTCGACCCCCAGCTCGAGCAGGCCCTCGAGCTCATGCCGGAGCTGCTGGGCGACGAGTCCGGCGAGGTGCGCTACGCGATCAACGGCCTGCTCTCGTTGACCCCCGACGGCTTCCCGATCCTCGGCGAAACCCCCGAGGTCAAGGGTCTGTGGAGCGCCGCCGCCATCTGGATCAAGGAGGGCCCGGGCACCGCCAAGTGCGTCGCCGAGTGGATGACGCACGGCAACCCGAGCATCGACGTCGGCCACTCCGACATCAACCGCTTCTACCCCCACCAGCGCACCCGCGCGCACGTCAAGGCGCGCACGTCGGAGGCGTTCAACAAGACGTACGGCATCGTGCACCCGGCCGAGCAGTGGAGCAGCAGCCGCAACATGCGCCTCTCCCCGATGCACGCCTCGCAGCAGGACCTCGGCGCCGTGTTCTACGAGGCCGCCGGCTGGGAGCGCCCGCAGTGGTACGCCTCGAACGAAGGTCTGCTGGAGAAGTTCTCCGACGAGCAGCTCATGCCGCGCGAGCACGAGTGGGACGCGCGCTGGTGGTCCCCGATCATCAACGCCGAGCACCTGCAGATGCGCGAGACGGCCGCGCTCGTCGACCTGTCCGCGTTCGCGATCTTCGACATCACCGGCCCCGGCGCGCTCGCCTCCGTGCAGCGCATCTGCGTCGCGCAGATGGATGTCGCGATCGGCCGCGTCGTCTACACCCCGGTGCTGGATGAGACCGGCGGGTTCCGCTCCGACCTGACGGTCATGCGGCTGGGCCACGACCGCTTCCGGGTCGTCACCGGCGGCGCGCACGGCATGGTCGACAAGAAGTGGTTCGCTGATCACCTCGTCGACGGCGCCTCGCTGACCGACCTCACCTCCTCCTTCACGACGATCGGGCTGTGGGGCCCCAAGGCCCTGGAGATCCTCTCGTCGGTCACCGACGCGGATGTGTCACCCGAGGGGTTCAAGTTCGGCACCTGCCGCGAGATCGAGGTCGGCAACCTGTCGGTGCTCGCCTCCCGCATCTCCTACGTCGGCGAGTTCGGTTGGGAGCTGTACGTGCCGTTCGAGAGCGGTGCCGCCCTGTGGGAGCGCCTGCTCGAGGCCGGCGCGCCGCACGGGCTCATCCCCGCCGGCATCGGGGTCTACGGCACCACCGGCCGCATCGAGAAGGGCTACCGCGCGTACGCGGCCGAGCTCGACTCCGAGCGCAGCCTGGCCGAGACCGGCATGACCCGCAAGAAGTACAAGGACGCCGACTTCATCGGCAAGGAGGCCGTGCTGGGCGCCTCTGCAAACGGAGCCGAGCCGGCGACGGTGCTGTGCACGATGACCGTCGACGACCACACCTCGGCCTCCGGAGTGAAGCGGTACATGCTCGGCGGCGAGCCGATCCGCACCCGCGACGGCGGGCAGCTGACCGACGGCCACGGCCACCACCCGTACGTGACGACCGCCGGCTCGGCGCCGAGCCTCGGCAAGCACGTGCTCATGGCGTTCCTGCCGGTGGACCAGGCGCACGTCGGCAACCAGCTCGCCGTCTCCTACATGGAGGAGCTGTACCCGGTGACCGTCGTTTCCGCCGACGCGACCCCGGCGTTCGACCCCGACAACGAGCGCATCAAGCGCCCGGCCCTCTGACCCGCAGGCACGACGAAGGACTCAAGCCATGACGAATGTGCTCGTGTGCGTCAAGCGCGTACCCGACGCCACCGGGGAGGTCGTGCTGACGCCCGACGGCTCCCGCGTCGACGGCCGCTTCGGCGGCTACACGACGAGCGCGCACGAGGAGTGCGCGGTCGAGATCGCCTCGCAGGTCGCCGACGGCGGCACCGTGACCGTGCTGACGCTGGGCGGTGAGGAGTCGGTCGAGCAGTTGCGGGCGGCCCTGGCCGTCGGCGCGACCGACGGGGTGCGCATCGACGCCGATGCCGACGGGTTCGGCCCGGCCGATGTCGCCGCCGCCATCTCGGAGGTCGTGCAGTCGCGTTCTGCGGCTGGCACCAGCTACGACTTGGTGCTGCTCGGCAACGACGCGGCCGACACCGGCGACTTTCAGGTCGGCATCCGGCTCGCGTATCTGCTGGACCGCCCGGTCGTCGCCGGCGCACAGACGATCGAGCTCGCCGGTGGGCGCGCCACGATGAGCGTCGACACCGCCGAGGGCACCGAGATCTACGAGGTCGGGCTGCCCGCGGTGGCGACGGTGCTCGAAGGCGGGGTCTCGCCGCGGTATCCGTCGATCACCGGCAAGATCAAAGCCAAGAAGGCGCCAGTGGAGGTCGTGACGACGTCGGTGAGTCCGCGCGGCAACGGCCGGCAGTCGCTGCGGGTGCCCCCGCCCCCGCCGAGCCAGGTCGAGGTGCTCGGTGAGGGTCCGGGTGCGGCGCCGCGGCTGGCTCAGGTGCTGGCCGACCTGGGGGTCGGGCGATGAGGAGCGTCGTCGTGGCGCTGGTCGTGGGGGCGCTCGCGGCCGCCGTCGGCGTGATCGTCTTCGGCCCGCGAGGCCGCACCGTTGTGGTGCACCGGGACAACAACATGGAGCAGGAGGGTGCGGCATGAGCGCGGTCGTGGTGTTCATCGAGACCGACGGTGACCAGGTCGGGCTCGTCTCGCAGGAGACGCTGACGTTCGCCCGTCAGCTGGGCGACCCGGTGTATGCCCTGGTGCTGGGGTCGGCGACCGAGGGTGTCGTCGCCGACTGCCGCGAGCAGGGGGTGGCCGCGATCTTCGAGGCCGCCAACGAGGAGCTGGGCGCCTACAGCGGTGCGGCCTGGGGCGCGGCGCTGGGGTCGGTGGTCGACGCGGTCGGCGATGTCGCCGCCGTCGTGGCCGGCGGGACCCCGCGCGGCAACGAGGTGCTCGCCCACCTGGCCGCGCGCAAGGACCTGCCGATGGCCGCGAACGTCGTCGGCATCGCCGCCCAGTCGGCCGATGGCCTGGAGGTCGAGCGGCAGGTCGTCGGCGGTGCCGCGATCGAGAACGCGTCGTTGACCGGTGGCACCCCCGTGCTGACGGTCGCGGGTCACGCCCTCGAGCCGGCCCCGGCGGACGCTCCGGGTGGCGCGGCGGTGCTGCCGTTCGCGGCCGACTTGACCGAGAAGGACCTGCGGGCGCGGGTCGCTCGGGTGCAGGCTCGCGAGGGCGGCGACACGTCGGCATTGACCGGGGCCCGGATCGTCGTCGGTGCCGGTCGCGGCGCCGGTGGCCCCGACGGCTTCGGTCCGGTCGACGCCCTCGCCTCCCGCCTCGGCGGCTCGGTCGGCGTGTCCCGCGTCGTCACGAGCCTGGGATGGCGTCCGCACCACGAGCAGGTCGGCCAGACCGGCTCGCGGATCTCGCCGGACCTCTACATCGCCTGCGGCATCTCCGGTGCCATCCAGCACTGGGCCGGCTGCTCGTCCTCCAAGACGATCATCGCCATCAACACCGACGGCGACGCGCCCATGGTGACCAAGGCCAACTACGCCGTGGTCGGTGACATGCACGAGGTGCTGCCCGCCCTCCTGGACCAACTCAAGTAGTCCACCAGTTCCGCCGGGGACCTCCCACTCCGGCGGGCGCCTCCCCCCCACCCCGCCGAAAGTCGTGCTTTCGGGCGACTCTGAGAGTTCTTGCTCTGCATGTCGCCGCGAAGTGCGGCTTTCGGCGGGGCTGTTTGCGGCAGCGGTCGGCCGCGGTCGGCCTCCTCGCCGGGAGGCGCACAATGGCCCGGTGGGCATCGACTGTTTTCGGCGGTGCGGGTGTGGCGTGACGGGGTGCTGGTCGCCGAAGACCTGCCGCATGCCGAGCTCGCGGAGCAGATGCGCGCGCAGAACACGCTCGTCTGGGTGGACCTCGTTGACCCCTCTCCGGCCGACCTGGAGGTGCTGGCTCGGGATCTCGGGCTGTCGGCGGGGTCGATCGAGGACGCAATGGCGCCGCACGAGCGGCCGAAGGTCGTGCGGCATCCCGGGTACCTGTTCTTTCAGACCTACGCGACCGCCGGGGTCGACCTGCCAGTGGCCTCGGACCCGCAGACCGGCGTCGCTGTCGCCGATGTCGTGGGCCGCGACGGCACACTGTCGCTGAGCCGCGTCTCCGGGTACGTGCTGCCCCAAGCGCTGGTCACGGTGCGCCTCGACGACCGGTTCGACATGTCGGAGGTCGTGCGCCGCTGGACCGAGGACTACGACCTCGTCGAGCTCGGCGAGGGGGCGCTGCTGCACGGGCTGCTCGACACGATCGTCGACGGCCACTTCGACACGATCCAGCGGCTCGACGACGCGATCGAGGCGCTCGAAGACCTGCTGTTCGAGGACAAACAGACCGGAGCCGATTTCGCCCGAACGATCTTCGGCCTGCGCAAAGACCTCGTGCAGCTACGCCGCGTGGTGCTGCCGATGCGGGAGGTCGTCAACGGCCTCCTGCGGCATCGACCCTCCGGTCATTCGGAACTCGATTCGGCCTACGACGACCTCTACGACCACGTGCTGCGCGCCGCCGAGTGGACCGAGTCGCTGCGTGACATGGTGACCACCCTCTTCGAGACCAACCTGTCGCTGCAGGACGCCCACCTCAACATCGTCATGCGCAAGCTCGCCGGCTGGGCCGCGATCATCGCCGTGCCGACCGCCATCACCGGCTGGTTCGGTCAGAACGTGCCGTACTGGGGGTTTCAGGACTCCACAGGATTGTGGGCGAGTGTCGTGCTGATCGCCGTGCTCTCCGTCGGCCTGTTCGCCGCCTTCCGGCGCAACGGCTGGGTGTAGCACGGCAAGGTTCAGAGGCCCTCCAGCGCCTCCTCGGGCTCGAGACGCCGCAGGCCAGGAATGTCGTCGAAGTCGGCGTCGCAGCTGACGATCGCGCTGAAGTCGGCGGCCAGGGCAGTCGCAGCGTGCACTGCATCACGGCCCCGTGCGTGCCCCTCCGCCACTAACTCCCTCGACGCGCGCAAGATGTCGACGTCGAAGTCATGCCAGAAAGCCAGCTCATCGACTGCGTCGAACTCCCGGACAGCCTGCTCACGATGACCGCGGCGGAGCCGGTGAAAGAGAAACTCCTGCCCGCCCTCGACGCTGAGGTGAAGTTCGACGGCCCCTGCGCCGGCGGCGGCCAGGACTCGGCGACACGAGTCACGCCACCGGTGCGGCCCACCCACAGCCAGCAGCAGGACGGAAGGATCGAGAAAGAGTGCGCGTGACATTACGACAGCGACTCTTCCAACGCCTCCGCGTAGGCCTCCTTGAGCTCGCTCGGACTCTCGCCGGCAACGTCCCCCGGCTGGGCGGTCATCTCGAGGAGCTCACGCGCGCCCCTCATCCGCCGGGCCGCGTCGTCGTCGGGGAAGCGGTTATCGATCGCCTCCCGAATGACGGCGGCCACGCTGCGCCCTGACTGCCGCGCCTCTGTGGCTATCTTGTCGTAGCGGGCAGCGTCTAGCAGCAGCTGCAGCCGTCGTTCCATCAGTGACATGGCTTCATCTTAGCTTGAATATGCACATGTTCATACACATTTCCTGCTTCATTGCGCCCGAGGTCGGCTCCGATGGTAGCGAGGGTGTCAGTGACGTAGCGGACGGCGTAGCGGGCGGCGCGGTCGGGGCGGCTCAGGGCGACGATGCTGCGGCGGGCACGGACTCCCCTCAGGGGGATGGCCACCGTGCTCCCGGTGGCGTCGGCGGTCGTGAAGCGCGGGAGGAGGGCGACGCCGGCGCCCGCGGCGACAAGGGAGTGGACGAGGCGGTTGTCACGCAGGCGTTGGGCGCGGCGGGCGGGGACGCCGGTGGCCTGCTCGACCGCCTGCACGATGGTGTCGAACGGATAGCCCCGCGGCACCGCGATCCACTCGACGTCGCGCAGGTCGCGCGGCCGCACCTCGGGGCGGCCGGCCAGCGGGTGGTCGCGGGGCACGATGAGGTCGATCGGCTCACGGGCCAGCACGCGCGTGGTCAGCGCCTCGGCGCCGGCGGGTACGTCGCCGGTGAGGCTGTGGGCGATGACGATGTCGGCGTCGAGGGTGCGGGCGGCGTAATCGTGTTCGGAGAGGTCGAAATCCTCCACCTCCAGGTCGATCGCCGAGCCCCGCAGGCCGCTACGAGGCCCGGGAGCAGCGCCTCCCCCGCGCTGGGCAGCGTGCCGATCCGCACGACCCCGCTAGGTTCGCCGCGACTCGCCTCCAGTCGGGCGCGCACCTCCGCGAGCGCCGCGAGCACCTCGTCGGCCCCCTCCGCGAGAATGCGGCCCGCGTCGGTGAGCCGGACGCCGCGCGCGTACGGCTCGACGAGCGGCACCCGCAACTCCCGCTCCGCGGTCTTGAGTTGCTGCGACACCGCCGACGGAGTGCGATGGGTCGCCTGCGCGACCGCCGCCAGGGTGCCGCGCACGGACAGCTCCCGCAGCAGTTCGAGGTGACGCACGTCCATGAAGGCAGCCTAACCATCACCGTCAGAAAGGGTCGCTGGTCCTTCACCAAAGCCCCACGCAGAATGGACGCATGAGCCCACGTCACATGGCTATCGCCGTCGCCGTAGCGATCCTGTGGGGAGTCAACTTCGTTGCCATCCACGCCTCGCTGCAGCAGTTTCCGCCGCTGTTCCTCGCCGCTCTGCGGTTCGCGATCGTTGCCGTGCCGACCGTGCTGCTCGTGCCGCGCCCGCAGGTGCCGACGCGCTGGCTGGTGGGCTACGGGCTGGCTGGTGGGCTACGGGCTCGGCTTCGGCACCATCCAGTTCTTGTGCCTGTACGTCGGGATGGCCGCCGGCTTCCCCGCCGGGCTCGCGTCCCTCGCGCTGCAGTCATCGGCGCCGTTCACCGTCGTGCTCGGCGCGCTGCTGCTGCGGGAGCGGGTCGGCGCGCGGGCGGCCATCGGGGTGGCCGTCGCGGTGTGCGGGCTGGCCGTCGTGGGGCTTTCGCGCGCTGGGCAGACGGAACTGTGGCCGTTCCTGCTCGTCGTGCTCGGCGGATTCGGTTGGGCCTTGGGTAATCTCGCGAGCCGACTGGCCGCGGCACCGAACCCGCTGCACCTGACGCTGTGGATGTCGGTCGTGCCGCCCGTGCCGCTGTTTCTCGCGTCGTGGGTGTTCGAGGGCCGCGAGCGCATCACCGACTCGCTGAGCACCTCCCTCTCCGTGGCAGCGGTGCCGGCCTGGGCGGGACTGGCCTACACGATCGTCCTGGCCACCCTCGTCGGCTCCGGGCTGTGGGTGTGGCTCATGGCGCGCTACCCCGCCGGCGTCGTCGCACCCTTCTCCATGCTCGTGCCCGTCGTCGGGATCGCCACAGCCGCACTGGTGCTCGGCGAGCGCCCCACCGCGCTGGAGTTGCTCGGCGGGGCGCTCGTCGTCGGCGGCGTGCTGTGGGGCTCGCGCCGGGCCAAGGCCGCGGCGCGGTCGGCCCCGGCCCCAGCCGCCATGTCACCCGCCGTCCCGGTGGCGCCGACCGCTACCGATAAGGCGGCTACGTGGTGAGGCGGCTACGTGGTGAGGCGGTGTAGCCCGCTGCGATGCACCACTAACGGAGGCAGATCCTCCTGCCAGCGCATGTCGAGCACCTCCAGGAAGGCCACCGTATGGTCACCGGCCTCCACCTGCTGATACGGCCGCACGGCGAAGGTCGCGACCGCACCCGGCAGCATGAGCTCACCGTGGTTTCCCCTCCCGACCGTCACCGTGTCGAACCGCTCGCGCGGCGGCCGGGACAACCTCGCGACGTGCTCGCCCTGGTGAGCGCTGAGCACGCTGATGCCCAAGACGTCCCGCGTGGCCAGCACGGGCCACGTCGAGGAGGTGTGCGCGAACGCGACCGAAACCAGCGCCGGATCGAGGGAGACAGAGGTGAACGAGCTGGCGAGCACCCCGACTGGCTCGCCCTCGATGACAGCACCGACGAGGGTCACCCCGGTGGGAAAGGCGCCGAACGCGCGTCGCAACTCCTGGGCAGAGAGACGGGTCGGTGCAGACAGCAGGCTCATCGGGCCCCCACCTGCTGCGTGCGTTGCCATGTCGCGGGCTCGCTGCGCGGCGATAGCCCGCCGGCTGCCGCTCCCTCACCGGCCGGCGGCGGGTTGCCGGCGGCCACCGCCCGCACCAGGGCGCGGCCGCCGGCCTCCGCAGCCAACCACGCCTCGACGACGCCCGCCCCTTCATCGGCCCGCAGGTCCGACTCCGCGACGACGATCGAGCTGGTCGGGGTGCTCGCCCCCAGCTCCACCAACAGCGGACGCAGGTGCACGTCGGCGGCCAGCGTGTGCCGGTGCGAGCCGACGACCTGTACGGGGATGGCAACCGTCTGCTCCCAGATCGACGGCGGAGACAGGTCCAGCACCGACTTCAGCAAACCCGTATAGGTCGCCTTGTACGTCGGCGTTGCGACAACGACGACACGCTGGCTCGCCACCTGCGCCACCCGGCGGGCCACCGCGTCGGACTGCTCGCCGAAGACCTGGTGCGCCAGCGTCGCCGCGTCGAGCACGTCGCCCGCCGCCCACGCCCGACCGGGTGCGGCCGCACGCAGCGCGGTGACGATGCCGTCGCGAGCCCGTAGACCCACCTGAAGGGTCCGCGAGCGCGGGCGCGGGTTGCCGATGAGCGCGCCGACCGACGAGCCGCTCATCAGGAGACCGCCGCTGTGGCAGCGGTGGGCACGTCCACCGCTGCCGCTGCACCCGCGGGCGTGGCGACGTCGTGCCCGAAGGGCGAGGTCGAGACGACCACGCGACCACCGACGGGGCGCACCCCATCCGCCTCCGGGGCGTCGGTGCGCAGCAACCCGCGCGAGCGCAGGATCGGGACGACGTTCTCGCCGAACCAAAAGCTCTCCTCCAGGTTGGGGTAGCCGGAGAAGATGAACTCGTCGATGCCGAGGTCGTGGTACTCGGCGATGCGGTCGGCCACCTCCTCGTGGCTGCCTACGAGCGCGGTGCCGGCACCACCGCGCACGAGGCCGACACCGGCCCACAGGTTGGGCGCCACGACGAGGTCGTCGGTCGAGCCGCGGTTCAGCGCCAGCATGCGCCGCTGGCCTTCGGATTCGCTCGTGCGCAGGGCCGCCTGGGCCCGCTGCACCGTCGCCGGGTCGAGGGCGTCGAGAAATCGCTGTGCCTCGCCCCACGCCTCGTGGGAAGAGTCGCGCGAGATGGTGTGCAACCGGATGCCGAAGCGCAAGCTGCGCCCCGCCCGATCCGCCAGCTCCCGCACCCGGGCGATCTTTTGCGCCACCTGCGCGGGCGGCTCCCCCCACGTGAGATACACGTCGACGTGCTCGGCTGCGACGGGCAGGGCAGCGTCGCTGGACCCACCGAAGTACAGGTCGGGAACGGGATCGGGTGCGGCGGAGACCGTGGCCCCCCGCACCTGGTAGAACTCGCCGTCGAAGTCGAACGGACCAGCCTCCGGGGCAGTCCAAGCACCCTTGACGACCTGCAAGAACTCGGCGGTTCGCGCGTACCGCCGGTCTTTGGGCAGCGTGTCGCCGCAGCGGGCCTGCTCGGCGGGCTCACCGCCGGTGACGACGTTGAGCAGCACCCGGCCGCCCGTCTGGCGCTGCAGCGTGGCCGTCATCTGCGCGGCAAGGGTGGGGTTGATGAGCCCGGGGCGGAACGCGACGAGGAACTTCAGGCGCTGCGTCTGTCGGGCCAGGGCCGCCGTGGTCAGCCAGGCGTCCTCGCACCACGTGCCGGTCGGCGTCAGCACGCCCGTGAATCCGAGCCGGTCTGCGGCCTGCGCCTGCAACGCCAGGTAGTCGATGTCGGGGGCTCGCAGCCCCGCCGGCGAGGCGGCCTGCGCTTTGGCGCCGTGGTAGGCGCCGACGACGGAGCGCCCGTCGCCGGAGGTGGTGAGAAACCAGTGCACTGTGATGGGCATCGGATCAGCCCTCCTGGGAGCCGGTGGTGTCGGAGTTGGTGGTGTGGGAGTCGGTGGTGTGGGAGTCGGTGGTGACCGGCGCGTTCGTGGCGCCGGCTTTGATGACGGCCTCGAGGGGGGCCTCGAAGCGGCGGTCGACGTAGTCGGCGAAGGTGAACGCGGTGGGAATCACCTTCTCGGAGGCCAGGGCGTCGACGAGCGCCTGCTCGGCGGCCACGACCTCGTCGGAGATCGTGATCGGCTCGTCGTCGCTGCGCTTGGCGCTGGCCAGCGACACCTCGTACGGCAGGCCGGTCTCGTCGGCGTAGACCTTGGCCCATTCCTGCGGGTGGGCCTTGGCCCACAGCCGCGCCCGGGCGGTGCGCTGCACGAGATCCTCGATCGCCGTGTTCTTCGCCCCGTCGGCCAGCGCCGCACGTGAGGCGACCTGGAAGCTCAATCCGTTGGCGACCCCGTGGCCGTCGACGAGAATGCGCGCGCCCAGCTCCTGCTCGGCTTGGGCCGTGTAGGGATCCCACACCGCCCATGCGTCGACGCGTCCGGCGGCCAGTGCGGCGTAGCCATCGGAGGGTGCGACGAACGCAATCTGCACGTCGGAGGTCGTCAAGCCGGCCTTCCGCAGCTGCAGCACCAGGTGGCCATGGGCGCTGCTGCCCTTGGCCACCGCGACCCGGCGCCCCTTCAAGTCCGGCAACGATGTCGCGGTCGAGCCCTTGGCCACGAGGATCGCGTCGCCCCTGGCGTCGTCTCGGCTCGCGGAGACGGCGGCGATCGGCGAGCCGGCGGCTCCGGCGAAGATCGGCGGCGTGTTGCCGACCCCGCCCACGTCGATTGCGCCGGCGGCGGCCGCCTCTAGCAGGGGCGGGCCGGACGTGAACGTCGACCATTGGATGTCGTAGGCCGTCTCGTCCTGCCCGGCGGCCTGCAGCAGCGCCTTGAGTCCGGCCTTCTGGTCGCCGACCTTGAGGGTCGTCGCGGTGAGCTGGTCGGCCGAGACGGTGGCGGGAACGGTCGCCGCCACGGGCGCCGATCCCCCTCCGGTACTCGGCGCGCAGGCGCCGAGGACGGTCGCCGCGGCTGCGGCCAGGGCCACCCCAATGAGGCTGACGCGGCGCCCCGTGAGCGCGGACACGCGGCCGTTTGTATCAACTGTTTCAGTCATGATCGGTGACTCCCAGGGCGGTGAGCAGGTGGGTTCGCAGGGCGGCGGTGGCCTCGCGGGTGCGGGGCCGGGGGGTGTCGTTGCGCTCGTCGGCGACGATGCGTCCGGCGTCGAGCACCAGCAGGCGGTCCGCGAGCAGCAGCGCCTCATCGACGTCGTGGGTCACGAGCAGCACGCCCAGGTCGTGCTGACGCCAGAGGTTCTCTACGAGCCGGTGGGTCGTCATCCGGGTCAGCGCGTCCAGCGCCCCGAAGGGCTCGTCGAGCAGCAGCAGTTTCGGCTCGCGCACGAGGGCCCGCGCCAGCGACACCCGTTGGGCCTGCCCCCCGGAAAGGGTGCTCGGCCACCGGTCGGCGTAGTCGACCAGGCCGACCTCGGCCAGCGCGGCCACCGCGGTAGGTCGATTGTCGAGCGCCGCGGGCAGGCCCAGGGTGACGTTGCGCCAGACCCGACGCCAGGGCAGCAGGCGCGGCTGCTGGAAGGCGACGGCCGTGGTGCCGTCGACGTCGACCGTGCCGGCGGCGTCGGGGTCCAGGCCGGCGAGCGAGCGCAACAGCGTCGACTTGCCGGAGCCGGAGCGGCCCAGCAGCGCGACGAACTCGCCGGGCGCGATGCTCAGATCGAGCTGATCGAGCACAACCGTTTCACCGAAGGCCCTGGTCAGGCCCTCGATCCGGACGATCGGCACGCCGGTCGTCGTGCTGCTGGCGGCCGCGTGGCTGGTGGAGTGAGTGATCATCGCAGGGTCGTCCCTTCTCGCCAGCGCAGGGCGCGGCCTTCGATGATCCGCACGATCCAGTCGGTGCCGAGCCCGAGCAGTGCGTACACGAGGAGCCCGACGACCACGACGTCCGTCAACAGGAACTCGCGGGCGTTGTTGATGAGGTAGCCCAGCCCCGCCTCCGCGTTGATCTGTTCGCCGACGATGAGCGAGAGCCAGGCGATGGCCAGACCCTGCCGCAGCCCGACGAGTGCCTGCGGGGTGGCCGAGGGCAGGATGACGTGCGCCAACTTCTGGCGCCGAGTCAGCCCGTTGACCTGCGCGGCCTCGAGCAGACCGCGGTCGGCGCTGCGGATCGCCGAGTAGAGGTTGAGGTAGATCGGGAAGGCCACCCCGAGGGCGATGAGCAGCACCTTGGGGGTCTCGCCGATGCCGAACCACAGGATGAACAGCGGCACGAGTCCCAGGTGAGGCAGGGTCCGCAGTGCCTGCAACGGCGGGTCGAGCAGGGCGTCGCCCCAGCGGGAGAGCCCGGCGATGATGCCGGCGAGAACGCCGGCCGACAATCCCAGGGCGAGCCCCAGACCGACTCGGGACAGCGATACTCCGATGGCCTCCGCGAGCTCGCCGGAGGCGATGAGGCGTGCGGCGGTGCCGGCGATGACGCTGGGGGCGGCGAGCTTGTCGGGCGGGAGCACGCCACTGGCGGCTGCGAACTGCCAGATGGCCAGGATGCCGACGAGGCTGACCCAGCGCGGTGGTGGCGGCAGTCCGCGACGGCGGCCCTCGACGGCCTGGGTGGCCTTGGGGCGGCGCTGCGGCTGCGGCGGAGCCGGTTCGGCGCGGGTGATCACCGGCGCTGCCGGTGGCGGGGATGGTGCGGTGGTGGTCATGGTTGAGCTCTCCGGTTCTGGACGCGAAGGAGTAGAACGGCAGCGGCGTCTGGCGACGCCCGTCCGCGTTCGAGGCATGACTGATGGGCCTGGCGACACAGAGTCGTGTGCAGGCGGGGAGCACCCGCGGGCGTCTGATGTGCCGGCCAGTGCGGTGAATGCGAGGAGTGCGCCCGGATCAGCAGCGCGCATGCTGGCGCGGCGACGCGGGATTACGCGCGATCAGCGCAGGATCAGTGGCGACAGAGCGCGCTGGCCACGCGGTGCAGGTCGACATGGCGGCGGACGCGCGCACTGAAGGAGACGAGCGTGGCGACGAGCATGTACTGACGCATCGACCGCATGGCCTCTCCTTTCCGGATTCGCGCAGGTTGGTCACCCGCGGCGAATCGACCGTACGTCCGCGCGGAGGGCAGAGTCAAATCTATACGTTATCGGTAGGATTACCTGTGCTTATGGGTTTTGCGTTCCCTGCCACCTGGTCAACGGTTGCTCCAGGCGTCGTCGTCATTGGCGAGCGCAAGCACGTGTGCGGGGAGTTGACCGGCGAGCACGTCGGCGATGCTCGTCTCGTCGAGCACCTTGCGCAGGCTCGCCCGCACCGCGACCCAGACGACCGGTAGGTGTTGCGCGGCGCCTGGGTACTGCGTCTCCTGCGGGCGCTGCCCACGCACCTGGGCCAGCGGGCCGTCGACGGCGCGCACGATGTCGCCGAGCGCGATCCGCTCCGCGCTCCGGGCCAGCGCGTAGCCACCCCGCGAGCCGCGAGTGCTCGTCACGATGTCGGCGCGCCGTAGGTCCCGCAGGATCGACTCGAGAAACTTGCGCGGGATATCGGCGCGCTCCGCGATGACCTCGGCCGGCACCGCCTCGTGCCCCGAGGCCTCGCGCGGTGCGGCGTCGCGCGGTTTGGCCTCCCGCGGTGCGGCGTCGCGCGGTGCGGCCTCCCGCGCGGCGCCGCCTGGCCTACCGCCGCCGTTCTCACCGGCATCCCGCCCGGCACTCATCGCCGCGAGCGCCAGGACAGCCCCGATCGCATAGTCCGCCCGCGCCGTGATGTTCACCTGGGCATTGTCGCCGCTCGCTGGCCCACACGGCAGGCTGCTCGCTGGAGCAGCCGGGCGGGCCGGCATCTGCTAGGCCGAACGCGCAACATGTTGCCCACCGTGCCGAGCGCCGCGGCGCCGCGACTCGATATGGGTCAGCCGGCCAAGATCGACCGCGGCAAGTCGCCCCAGGTCTCCCGCGTGTAGGCCAGCTGCCAGAACCGGATCTCGTGGTGGCAGCTGAGTTCGAACGCCCGCGCCATCCGGGCTCGCTCGGCCGGACCGGCCTCCTGGGCGAGCGCCTCGCAGCGCTGCAGCAGGTTGGCCAGCAGGTCGTTGCAGTCGGGCGAGCCGTAGAACTGCCACCAGCCCTCGAACTTGTTGTCGGCCGGGTTGTCGTGCTGCGCGAGGTATCGATTGCCGGCCCAGATGTAGGTCCAGGGGCACGGCAGCAACGCGAACATCAGCACGCCGAGACTGTCGTGGCCGCATTCCATCATGTGGTCGATGTACGCCTGCGCCGACGGGGCCAGCCGGTCGTGCTGCACCGCTTCGTACTGCACGCCGAACGACTCGCACATGACGTGATGCGGGTGGCTCTCGTCCTCCAGCAGAAACAGCGAGGAGTCCACGAAGTGCCGCATCCACGGCCGGTCGGGTGACTTGGCCATGCCCAGGCCGTAACAGCGCAGGTACGCGGAGAGGTAGTGGTGGTCCTGTCCGACGTAGTGCAGCGTCGCCTCGCGGCTCAGGGTGCCGGCGCGCAGCTCCCGCAAAAACGGGTGCGCCCAGAACGCCTCGAACAGGTCGTCGTGCTCTTGCCGAAGGGAGGCGGTGAAGTCGCCGATGTCGGCCAGGTCGGTGGTGATGGTGCGGTCGTCGAGAGTGGTCATGAATCCTCCCGAGCATGAGGAAAGCCCCGTGGGCCGCCGCGTTCCCTCCGCTCGCATTGATCGAGATCAGGTTCCACGGGTCTGGGCGGCTGCCCATCTCAGTCCCTGCCGGGACACCCCGCGCGGCACCCCCGACCCTACCGATGGTGGGCTGCTCCGGGGGCAGGGTCGGGCTCGGCAGAGGGGGCGAAGTGCTGCACGTTGTGCCTAGCGGAAGGTCGACGTGATTGGCTCGGACGGTGCCCCCTCCTGCCTCCCGACCCTCGTCGCCCGAGAACGCCGAGGATGACCTGGCTGCCCGACCGTGGCAGTACCCCGGGGTTCCGGCGGAGGGCACTGGGGTGCTGCTCGGAGACCGCTTCATGCGGTTGCCGGGGAGTCCCGGCGACGCCCTCGATGAGCTACTGCAGGCCGCACGCGTCGCGCCGGTGGCTCAGCGCACTCTGGTGCTGGCGGTCGGGTCGAACGCCTCCCCGGGGGTCATGCGCCGCAAGTTCGCCGCGCTGGGGGTCGCGCCGGTGGTGCCGTTCCTTGCCGTGGAGGTGGAGGGGTTCGCGGTCGGGCACAGCGCGCACGTCAGTCGCCCGGGGTTCATCGCGGCCACCGGATTTCGATGCCCGGGCACCACGACGTCCACTTTCGCGTCCCTGCTCGACGACGATCAGCTGGCCTGCCTCGATGCCACCGAGCCCAACTACCTCCGGCGCACGTTGACCCGCGCCGAGCTCCCGGTCACGCTCGCCGGCGGCACCCGACCCGAACAGGTGAGCCTCTACGACTCCCGCTGGGGCGTGCTCGGCGACGCGACCCCGGAGCCGCTGCTGCCGCAAGAAGAGCGGTACGCCTGGCTGGCCACCCACTGCCCGCCATGGCGACGCCTCGTCCCCCCCGAAGCCGATCTGCGCGCGACGATGATCCGACTCGCCAGCGACGAGACGCTGCGGGAGGCCGTCCGAGACGCCTGGGCCGCGAAGGGATGGAGCCACCCCAGCGGACTGGCCAGCCCCACCTCACCCGGCCACCCCGAGAGCTGACCCAGCCCGAACGACCTCCGGAAAGACGCCGGGTCAGGCGTCGACGGACCCGGCGGCGGCCGTCTCCAAGGGAGCGATGTCGAGCTTGATCATCGTGAGCATCTGGCGCACCACGCGCTCGCGCGCCGCCTCGTCCTCGCCGCTCATCAGCTCGACGAAGCGACGCGGGACGATCTGCCACGACAGGCCGAAGCGGTCCTTGAGCCAGCCGCACTGCGACTCCGAGCCGCCCTCGAGCAGCGCCGACCAGATGCGGTCGAGTTCGGCCTGATCGTCGACGAGCACCTGGATCGACACGGCCTCCGTCAGCGGGAACAGCGGGCCGCCGTTGAGCACAACGTAGTGCTGGTCGCCGAGGCGGAAGTGCACCTCCAGCGGCACGCCCTCTTGCCGGCCGGGGATGTCGGGCGTGGAGCCGGTCACGCCGGTGATCTCGGAGTCGGGGATGACGCTGCAGTACAGTTCGGCGGCCTCCAAGCCGCCTCGGTCGAACCACAAGCAGGTGGTGATACGCGGTTGATCGGTCATGACGGCTCCTGACGGCTGTCGGACTCGGGCCGGCTTCGGATGTCGAAGCCGGAGGGGCGCGGCACCCATCCTCCTACCCTGCGTCCGCTCCGTCATGCAGAGGCGTGCACGGCCCGCAATCCGCGGACGGCGCCGACCCCACAGGACCCGAGGTAGGCGCTGGTGCGGCGCGCGATGGGCAGCGGGGCGTCGGGCGCGCAGGGGTACATGTCCTGCTCCACGATGGCGAAGACATCCGTGCCCAGGTGAGCCACGGCCTCCAGGACCGACGGGAAGTCGGGCACCCCGCGCGGCGGCTCGACCATGGCGCCGGCGATCACGGCGTCAGCGAACGACATGTCCTGCGCCCGCACCTGCTGCATGACCTGCGGGTCGACCTGCTTGAGGTGCAGGTATCCGATGCGGCTCGGGTGCGCCTCGATGATCGCCAGGTTGTCGCTGCCGACGTAGGCGATGTGCCCGGTGTCCAGGCACAGGTTGACGTACGTCGGGTCGGTCGCCTCCAGGAGGCGCGTGATGTGTCGCTCGGTTGCTACATGCGCGTCGGCGTGCGGGTGGAACTGCAGCGCCAGGCCGTACTCCTCCCGCAGGGCCTTGCCGAGGCGGTCGACGCCGCTGGTCAGGGAGTCCCACTGTTCGCTGGTGAGGGTGTCGGGCTCGGTGGGAGCGCCGGTCTGCAGGTCGCGGTACATGGCGGGCAGCACGACGAGGTGCTTGCCGCCGGCCGCCGCGGTGAGAGCGGCGACCGCACTGGCCTCGGCCCACACGGCATCCCACGTGCCGGGCAGGTGCAGGTTCTCACCGACCGTGCCGGCGGACAGCTTGAGGCCGCGGGCGTCGAGTTCGTCCCGGAGGTGGGTGGGGTCGGTGGGCAGGAAGCCGTACGGGCCCAGCTCGATCCACTCGTAGCCGGCGGCGGCGACGTCGTCGAGGAACTGGGTGTAGCCGACCTGGCGGGGGTCGTCGGGGAACCAGACGCCCCAGCTGTCCGGGGCCGTTCCGACGGTGATGGTGGCACTCATGGGTGACTGACTCTTTCCCCACCCCGCCGAAAGTCATACTTTGCGGCGAGATGAATAGTAAGAACTCTGAATCTGGGTCGAAAGCACGACTTTCGGCGGCAGGGAGATGAGGGGGGTGGTTAGACGGGGACGGGGGTGCCGCGGCGGGCGGCGGACAAGGCGGCGCCGACGACGTTCATCATCGATTCGGCGGCGGCGAAGTCGGTGTCCATCGGGCGGTTGTCGCGCACGCAGCGCACAAACTCCTGGATCTCGGCGACGAACGCCTCGCCGTAGCCGGTGCCCACTCCGCCTCCGGGCATGGGGGCGACGTCGGTGAAGTAGGGGTGCGCGGGGCTGGTGAAGACGCGCCGCGGGCCGTTGACCGCCGCCGGGGCCGCGCCGACCTCGAACACGTGGAACTGGCCGCCGGCGATCGAGTCGAAGAGCGCGTGCCCGCGGGTGCCGAACACCTCGACGCCCAGGGAGTTGGGCATGCCGTGCGCGATGCGGCTCAGCGTGATCGTGCCGACCGCCCCGCCCGCGAAGGCCGCGGTGATGATGGCGACGTCGTCGTTGGTGACCGGGCCGGTCTCGTCGGTGACGGCGGCGTGGTGGCCGATGCCGCCGGCGGCCGGCCTCGGACGGTCCGTGATGACCGTGCGCAGCTGCGCGTCGAGCACCCGCTCGACCGGTCCGGCGACGAACTGGGCCGCGTCGATGGCGTGCGCGCCGATGTCGAGCACCGCACCGCCTCCGGAAAGCTCCTGGTCGTAGCGCCAGGAGAGGGCTCCTTGGGGGTCGGCGGCGTAGTCGGCGTAGTACCAGCCGCGCACGGTGTGCACGTCGCCGATGACGCCGTCGGCGACCGCGCGGGCGACCGCCGCCAATCCCGGCAGGCGGCGGAACGAGAACCCGACGCCCATCACCGCGGAGCTGCGCTCGGCGAGGCGGGCCAGACCCGCGGCCTCGTCCGGAGTGCGACCGATCGGCTTCTCCGCGAAGAGGTGCTTGCCCGAGGCGATCACCTTGGGCAGCACCTGCGCGTGCAGGTGGTTCGGCAGCGCGACGCTGACGACGTCGATGGTCGGGTCGGCGAGCATCGCGTCGATGTCGGCGACGGCCTTCTCGAAGCCGTAGCGCGCGGCGACGCTGCTCGCCAGGTCGAGGTTGGGATCGACGATCGTGTCGAGCACGACCCGCACGTCGGCGAGATCGGCCGCCATCGTCGCGTTGCGGTACCCGAAGGCGTGCGCCTGGCCGGCCATGCCGGCGCCGATGACGGCGGCGCGAATCGTGGTGCGGGTGTCGGTCATGACGGTTCTCCATTGACGTCTTGTGGCGGGGGCCGAGCGCGGAACGATGCGTAGTCGCCGCGTCGATGTGTAGAATCTAGAGCGCTTTAGAAGAATGTGTCAAGACGTAGCTTCACGGGACTTCTCGAGAGGACGCCGCCACCGCTGGCCATGGGCGATCGCGCGGGTACTGTGACAGGGCGTCGCCAAGGGCGCCCGGGCGTGTGTGCTGGCCGCAGGAGCAGGAGGGCAGTGGCGGTGGTGAAGGTGACGATGGCGCAGGTGGCCCGCGAGGCGGGTGTCTCGTTGTCGCTGGTGTCGCTGGCGTTCCGCGACGCCTACGGGGTCAGCGAGAAAACCAAAGAGCACATTCTCGCCACGGCCAAGCGCATGAACTACCAGCCCAACACGGTGGCCGCGCGACTAGCACGCAAGGCCGACGACACCCTCGGGGTGTTCCTGCTCGACCTGCGCAACGAGGTCTTCGTCGACATGTTCGACGGGATGCGCGCGTCCGCGACGGAGGCGGGGCGCGAGCTCGTGCTTTCGGTCGGTTCGACGGGTGGTGAGTTGGACCGCGGGGCGCTCGATTCGCTGATTCGCGCGCGGGTCGATGTCGCCGTCGCGGCCGGCCTGCTGCTGCCCGACGAGGTGTTGGCGAAGTACCGCGGCCGCCTGCGCCTGGTCAGCGTCGCGCGCGTCGTGCCCGGCTTCGACTCCGTCGACTGCGACAACCGGCTCGGCGCCGCCCTGGCGACCCAGCACCTCCTCGACCTGGGCCATCGCCGCATCCTGCACCTGGCCAACCGCCCCTCTGACGGCTATCTGGAGCGGCGCATCGGCTTCGAGCAGACGGTGCGGGCGGCCGGTCTGACGCCGTGGGTCATCGACGTCGACTACAGCCGCGACGCGGCCGCCGCGGCGATCGGCCCGATCCTCGACTCGGCGCTCGACTCAGCGCAGCGACCGACGGCGGTGCTGGCCCACAACGACCAGATGGCCCTCGGCGTCCTCGACGCGCTGCACGAGCGGGGCCTGCGCGCGCCGCACGACCTCTCCGTCGCCGGCTACGACAACACGACGCTGAGCCGCACCCCCGGCATCGCCCTGACCACCGTCGATCTGCACGCCGTCGACCTCGGCCGCCAGGCCGCCGAACTGGCCATCTGGCGCTCGGCGAACCCCGACGAGCCCGTCGTCGTCAAGACCTCGACCCCGACCCTCGTCGTCCGCGGCTCCACGGGACCCCCTGCCGACTGAGCACCCTGAGCCGCGGAATTCAGCCCCCGGCGGGGCGGCACATCGGGGCCACGAGGTCGGTGATCTCGACGAGGAAGCCCGGTGCCCACTGCTCGAAGTCGGCTTCGGGGGCGGACAGTTGGTAGAGCAACATCCCGTCGGTGAGGCTGAGCAGGCGGTTCGCGGCGAACTCCGGGTCGGGAGCGCCAGCCGCGGCGAACATCTGTGCCTGTACCGCCACGTGCCGGGCGCGCAGGTCGGCGACGAGTCGCTGCGTCTGCGGGTCGCGGGCGGCGTGCAGATACAGCTCGTAGCGAGCCAACGTCAGGGGGCGTTCGGCGAGCAGCAACTGCACGATGCGAGCGGTGAACGCCTCCCGGTCGGCGGGCGCGGTCGGCAGGTTGTCGGCCAGAGCGCCCAGCTCGTCGTACATCCGCGTGACCCAGGCGATCTGCCGGTCGCAGATGTGCTCCAGCAGCGCCGCGATCATCGCCGCGCGCGTGCGGAAGTGGTACGTCGTGACCCCGTGGGAGACCTGGGCTCGCGCCTCCACGCCGCGGTGCGTCAGCGCCTGCACCCCCTGCTCCGCGACGATGGCGAGGGCCGCGTCGAGCAGCGCGACCCGGGTCTCCTGGGCACTGCCCCCGGAGCCGAGCCGGGCAGTCGATCGGGCGGCCGATCGGGCGGCCGGTCGAGCGGGTGCCATCAGCCGAGGGCGACAGGCAGGCGCTCGAAGCCGCGCAGGATGTACGTGCGCCGCCGCACCGCCTCCCCGGCCGGCCGCGGCACCCCGCGACGCAGCAGGGCGGCGAAGGCGACCTGCGCCTCCAACCGGGCCAACGACGCTCCGAGGCAGTGGTGCGGGCCGGCGGCGAAGGACAGATGCCGGCGGGCGTTGGGCCGGTGGATGTCGAAGCGGTGTGGGTCGTCGAAGACCGCCGGATCGCGGTTGGCCGCGCCGAGCAGCAGCGAGATCATCTCCCCGGCCGGCACCTGCGCGCCGCCCAGACGGAGCTCCCGCGTCGCGATCCGAGCCACGACCTGCACCGGAGTGTCGTAGCGCAGCATCTCCTCCACGGCACCCGGCACCAGGCTCGGGTCCGCCCGCAGGTCCTGCGCCTGCTCGGGGTGCGCCAGCAGCGCCGCCGTGCCGTTGCCGATGAGGTTGACCGTCGTCTCGAACCCGGCGAACAACAGCAACACCGCCATGGTGATGAGCTCGCGCCGGTTCAGCCGACCGCCTTCTGATTCCGCCTCGATGAGAGCGGAGAGGATGTCGTCGCCACCGGTGTGTTCGCGCTCGCTGATGAGCCGGTCGAAGTAGGCCTCCAACTCGACCAGGGCTTGGGTCGCGGCGTGCTGTTCGTGGGCCGGTGCCATCGAGTCCAGGTCGACGGCCCCGGCCCGACCCCAGCGACGGAAGCGCTCGGCATCGCTGGGCGGCACGCCGAGCACCTCGCAGATCGCGCGCACCGGCAGCGGCCCGGCGAGGACGTGCATGACGTCGACGTCGCCCTGGCCGCCCGCCGCGTCCAGCAGCTCCTCGGCGATCTCCTCCAAGCGGGGTCGCAGCCGCTCCACCCGCGCCGGCGTGAACACCGAGCTGACCAGCGTGCGCAGCCGCGCGTGCTCCGGGCCGTCCATGCCGATCATCGACTCTGCACCGAGCGGGTCGACCACGCCGGTTCGGTCGGGCCCGCGGAACAGCCACCGCATGCCCGGCGGCATGCTCGCCAGCATCAACTCTTCGCGGCGGGCGTTGGCGGAGACCACGGCCGGATGCCGCAGGAGCGCGTTGACCAGCTCGTGTGTGGTCGTCATCGGCCCAAGGTTCGACGGCACCAGCGGACCGCGCTCACGCAGCCAGTCGTACGCCGGATACGGGTCGATCGCCATTCGCGGATCGAGCAGCACCCCTGTCACGTCGCCGCGGCGAGACATGGCCGCCAGGAGGCCGCCGCGGATCGTGTCGCGGGCCTTTCCGTGGAGCTGCTGCAGGGGGCTCATCACACTCTCCGTCCTTGTTCTCTACATCTGTAGAAGGTGTTTCTCCGTTCGTAGAGTGGCAGCCCGGGGGGTCATCCGCAACCGGCTCAGACCAGGCGGGAGTGTGTGCGCGGCGCCACGCGACCTGCGCTCGGTCGATGCACCGGCGATGAACTAGATTGCGGCGCAGTCACATCGCCCGCTCCCCGAAAGTCGAGCCGATGCTCCGTCGCGCCCTGCTCACCTCCACGCTCGTCACCGCATTGGCCCTGTCGGGCGCCTGCACGTCGGTCGCCGACGACGCGGCCGGGACCCACACGAGCGGGGACGCGATGACCTCCGACGCCGCTCAGGCCCCCGCGCAAGCGACGACGAGCGGGCCACCCACCGCCATCTCGTCCGACCGCCGGGGGCTCCAGGCAGCCGACGGCACCCCGTTCGTGTGGGTCGCCGACACCGCGTGGATGCTCACGCAGAAGCTGACCCGCTCCCAGATCGAGCAGTACCTCGACACGCGCGTCGAGCAGGGCTTCACGGTCGTTCAAATGGTCGCGGTCGCCGGGCGCGACGGAACGTTCGGGCACACCGCCAACGCCCAGGGCGATCTGCCCTACGACGGCGACTTCGGGCACCTGCGCGCCACGGGCACCTACTGGGATCACGTCGACTTCGCCATCAAGGCCGCTCAGCAGCGCGGGCTCACCGTCGCTCTGCTGCCTGCCTGGTCGGTCGCGCACGCCGGCGTGACGCTACGAGACGACAACGCGCGCGGTTACGGGCGCTTCCTCGCCCAGCGGCTGCGCACCGCGGGGGCCGCGCCGGTCGTCTGGGTCATGGGCGGCGACGACACCAATCCGCATACTGCTGTGTGGCGTGAGCTGCTCGCGGGCGTCCGCGAGACCGGCGACCGTGGCCTGGTCAGCTATCACCCGGCGGGCTGGCACACCTCCCTGGGCCAGGTCGACGGCGCCGACTTCGAGATGGTGCAGACGTCGCACTGCCAGGGCGTGCGCGACGGTTACCCGAGCCTGCTCGCCCAGACCCGCAGCCAGGCCCCGGACCGGCCGGTCGTCGACGCCGAGCCGCTCTACGAAGACCACCCGTGGTGCTGGGACAGCTCCCAGGGCTACTCCACGACCCAGCAGGTACGCGCCCAGCTGTGGTGGTCGGTGTTCGGCGGAGGCTTCGGCGCGACGTACGGGCACCACTCGGTCTGGCAGTTCTATGACGGCTCCAGCCCGATCAACTCGCCGCAACCGACGTGGTCGCAGGCATTGTCGGCGCCGGTCGCGCAGCAGGTGCGGCACCTGCGCACGTACCTCGAGTCGGTCAAGGGCCTCGGCATGGCACCCGACGACGCGGCCCTGACCGCCGGGCAAGGAGAGGGGTGGAGCCGGGCGGTCGCGCTCCGCTCGGCCTCCGGTGACCGGGTGTCCGTGTACCTGCCGACGCCCCGCTCCCTGGATGTCGACGGGGCGCGACTGGAAGGTGCGCGGTTCGCGGTCACGTGGTTCAACCCGCGGACCGGCGCCACCGTCGAGGGCCCGGCCCGCGCCCGCAACGACCTCGCCGGACTGCGCCCGCCGCCCTCCGGCGACGGGGACGACTGGGTGGTCACCATCCGCCGCCTAGCCTGAGCTGGGGCGACGTGCCCGGTCGCGTGCTGGGCTCACCAGGTAGCGGCTGTCGTGCTGGCTGACCACGCCTTGGGCTTGCGGGGTGATGGCCGGCGGCCGGATTGACCCAGTGACGAACCACGCCGACCGGCTGCCTAGGCGGCGGGGTCGGGCGGCAGCAGCCGATCGACGGCCGCGGTGGTGAATTCGCTGACGCGCTCCAGCGGTTCGCCGGCGTCGAGGGCGCCCAGGCCCGCGGAGAGCAGCCCCTGGATCGCGCGGTGCATGAGGTCGGCGTCGGGCGCTTCGAGCCCGGCCAGAGCCGCCCTGAGAAGCGCCCCGACCTGCGCGTGCTCGGCCGCGATACGGGCGCGCGCGGGCTCGGAGAGGGAGGCGCTCGACAACGCGACGCGCCACGAGTGCCGCTCCCCCACGGCCTCCGCGAGGTTGGCGCGCACGTACCCGAGCACCTGCGCGCGCGGCGAGTCGGCCGCCTCCATCGCCTCGGTCACGGCCGCCGACCAGCGCGGCAGGTGCTGCGCGGCCACGGCCTCGATGAGGTCGTCATTGGAGTGCACGTACTTGTACACGCCATTGCGGGAAAGCCCCACCCGCTCCGCCACCTGCGCGATCGTCAGCGTCCCGGTCTCGAGCAGCAACTCTTCGGCCGCGTCGAGCAGGGCCGCCTCCATCGCGGCGCGGTGCTCGCGCACCGTCGTCGCGGCGATCCGCGGCATGGGCACCTCCCGGTCGTCCTACTGGCACGCCGCCGTCGAGGGCGTGTCGGTCATTATCCGATGATACTTAGGGACGTGGCGTCCCTAAGGTGTACTCTCCCTTGTTAGGGACAGATCGTCCCCATCATTCGACCAAGGAGTGCACACCTCATGCTCACCGCGCTGTACCGTTC
>NZ_BAHD01000048.1 GCF_000298215.1 Kineosphaera limosa NBRC 100340
GGGGTTGGCGGCTGCCCAGTCGGTTACCCAGGCCGGCTTGCGGCGGCCCAATGGGCTCGCCGTTGCCCAGTTGCGCTGTCCAGTCGGCATTTCGGCTCAGTTTGGGGCGCACCGGCCGACTGGTGAGGCGAGTCGACGGCAGGGGTGATGAGGGTGCGGGAACTTGGGCGGATCGCGGTCGTGCTGATCGCCATGGTGGTGGTCGTGCTGGTCGGCGACCGGTTCGCCGGGGACCGATCGACCGACGCCTCCGAAACCGCCACCGCCCCGGCGGCCAGCGCCTCCGCCCGGCCACCCACCGCGGACGCCACGATCGGCGCCGCCCCACCGACGACCTCCGCCAACGGTTCGCACTCGGGACACGGCTCGACCGCGGGACACGGCTCGACCGCGGGACACGGCTCGACCGCGGGACACGGCTCGACCGCGGGACGAGGATCGACAGCGGCGACCGAATCCCCGCCGGCGACCGAACCCACAGCGGCGACCGAACCGGATCCGGGCAGCGGTTCGGACGACTCGACGGCAGCCGCGCCCGCATCAACCGGCACGTCGGGCTCCGGTCGGGGTGGCGCGCAGGCGGCCGGGCTGCTGGCCGTGGCCTCGGTGGCCGACGGCGACACGCTGACGGTCCACGTCGCGGGCTCGCGCGAGCGGGTGCGGATCATCGGCATCGGCACCCCCGAGATCGGCCAGTGCGGCGCGGACCACGCCCGATCAGCGCTGGTGGCGGCCGTCGCAGGCGGGGTGGCGTTGTCGGCCGACCCGACTCAGGCGGACCGCGACCGCTTCGGCCGGTTGCTGCGGCACGTGGCCCTGTCGGATGGGCGCCAGGCCGCCGAAGTGCTGATCCGGGCCGGGCACGGCCGCGAGTACACCTACGACCGCCCCTACCGGCACCGCCAGGCCTACCTGTCGGCCCAGCGCACGGCCCGCGAAGCCCAGCGCGGCGTGTGGGGACCGGCGTGCAGCGGCGCTCGGCCGTTCGCGCAGCCCGACCCGGCGCGCGCCCGGCCCGCCCCGGCGCGCACCCAGGCCGCCACTGCACGCTCGGGCCCGACCTCCTCCTCAGGGGCTGGCGGCTCGTCGGGGTCCTGCCGGATCAAGGGCAACATCAACCGCACGGGCGAGAAGATCTACCACCTGCCCGGCGGTCGCTCCTACGACGACACCGTGATCCGCACGAGCGACGGCGAGCGGTGGTTCTGCTCGGAGTCCGACGCGCTGGCCGCGGGGTGGCGCGCCGCCCGCGGCTGACCTGCACGAGCCCGCCACAGTTCGCACGAGCGCGCCGCGGCTCAGGGGCGATCAACCCTCAAGTGGCGTCAACCCTCAGGCGATGAATCTCAGGCGATGAATCTCAGGTGGCGATGAAGCGGACGTGCAGCGTCGACTCCACGACGATGTCCTCCGGGGCCAGGTCGATGCCACCGCGATCGGAGGCGGAGTGGGCCATGAGGGCGTAGCGCGCCTCCGGCTCGGCGGGCGCCTTGTCGAGCAACCCCGGGTCGGCGATCTGGGCGAACTGCAGGTCGAGGGCCCCGGCGGCGTGCGCGATGGTCGTGGCCCGAGCGCGGGCGCGACTGACCGCCTCCGTGAGCACGGCCGCCTCCACTCGCTCGCGGGTCGGGACGGTGAGGGCCCACTCGACCTGATCGATGGCCACCCCCTCCAGGCCGCCGACGTCGTCGACGAAGCCCGCGAGAGCAGGCAGGTCGGCGAAGGTCACCCGCAGCGACGCCGATGCCGTGTGCCGCCACTCGCCCTCCTGCCCGGCCGGCGTGTACGACCGGTGCGACTGCACGCTCAGCGGCAGCACGACCACCTGGGTCGTCGGCGCCGGGTCGGCCGCCTCCAGGGCGCGCAGCCGGGCGCTGAGGTCGCGCACGAGGGCGGAGGCCTGGGCCAGGGCGGCGGGTTTGTCCGTCGATTCGATGGCCGCGCGCAGCGCGAGGGTCGCGCGCTCCGGCGGGACGCTCGCGCGGGCGGTGCCGGTGACGGTGATCTCCATGTCAGTCCTCTCCAGCGCTGGGCATGGGCAGGTCGGTGCCGGTGTCGCGGACGCACAGCTCCCACACCGCCCGCGCCGCCTGCGGGTCGAGGGCGCGCCAGGCGCGACCGACCAGCGTGGGGGCGCCCCTTTGCTCGCCGAGGCCGTCGGGGCCGCAGTACGACAAGGGCGGCAGGTCGGCGGTGGCGGCCATGAGGATCGGCAAGGCCCCGACCTCGGCGGGCTGGGACATGATGCCGCTGACGCGGGTGAACACCCGATTGAGCCGCTGCGAGGCGCTGACGTTCTGGATGCCGGTGAGGGCCCAGCCCGGGTGCGCGAGCTGCACCGTGAGGTCGCGGCCCGCCGCCCGTAGCCGCCGGTACAGCTCGACCGCCCACAGCATGTCGCCGAGCTTGGCCTGCGAGTACGCGCGAGCCGCTGACCAGCGACGCCGCCGAAAGTGCGGATCGTGCCCGTCGACGTGGCCGACCCGGTGGGCGCTGGAGCCGACGATGACGATCCGCTGACGCACCCGGTCGGCGATGAGGTTGGTGAACGCGAACGGGCCGAGCAGGTTGGTGGCCAGGATGAGCTCGTGCCCGGCCGCGTTCTGCTCGCGGCGCATCGTGACGCGCCCGGCGTTGTTGAGGAGAATGTCGATCGGCTCGTCGATCAGCTCGTCGATCAGCACGGCCGCGGCGCGCACGCTGGCCAGGTCGCCCAGGTCCAGCGGGAGGGTGCGCGCGGGGCCGGGAAGCTCCTGCAGCAAGGCCCGCGCCTTCTCGGGATTGCGGGCCGGCACGATGAGCCGGGCTCCCGCACGCGAGGCCGCCCGCGCCGCCTCCCGGCCCAGGCCGCTCGTGGCGCCCGTGATGAACCACGTGCGCCCGGACTGGTCCGGCAGCCGGGCCGGTAGCACTGGTCGCGTCACCGGCCCATCGTCTCAGGTGCAGGTGGCGGGGTCTGCGGCGCGGATCCTGCGCTGTTGCTCCGCGGGCCCGGCTGCGGTCGCGCGTAGCGTCGGTGTCATGACCGCCGCCACAACACCGGCCACGACATCCGCCACGACACCCGAGAGCGCGCCCCACCACCCGGAGGTCTTCATCAACCCCCGAGCGCGCGCCTGGCAGGCCCCCGAAGGCCACGACGGCGCGCTGCACTTTCACCGGTCCCTGCGCGGCTACGCGCCGACGCCCCTGACCGAGCTGCCGCACCTGGCAGCCGAACTCGGCGTCGGGCGGGTGTTCGTCAAGGACGAGACCGAGCGGCTCGGGCTGCCGGCGTTCAAGGTGCTGGGCGCCTCTTGGGCCGTGCACCGCGCGCTGCAGACGCACAGCGCCGCGGAGACAGAGGCGGTAGAGGCGCAGGCGGCCGGGCGGGCGCTCGTCACGGCCTCCGACGGCAATCACGGGCGGGCGCTGGCCCGCACCGGCCGGCTGCTCGGGCACCCCGCGCGCGTCTACCTGCCGCGCGGCGTGCACCCGGTCGCAGCGGCGGCCATCACCGACGAGGGCGCGGACGTCGTCGAGGTCGACGGCGACTGCGACGAGGCGGTTGCGCAGGCGGCGCAGGACGCGCAGCGCACCGGCGCGCTGCTCGTGCAGGACACGGCGTGGCCGGGGTACGAGCAGATCCCCGCGTGGATCGTCGGGGGCTACGCCACCCTGACGCGCGAGATCGACGACGCCCTGGCCGCCGCGGGGCTGCGCGCCGACCTGGTGGCCGTCCCGGTCGGAGTCGGATCGTTGGCTCAGGCGGTCATCGAGCACTACCGGCGGCCTGGGCGGGGCGACGATCGGCCCGGGCTGCTCGGTGTCGAGCCGACCGCCGCCGCCGGGCTGCTGGCCAGCCTGCGTGCCGGGGAGATCCGGTCGGTGGCCACCGGCACGACGACGATGGCCGGGTTGAACTGCGGCACCCCTTCCAGCGCCGCCTGGCCCGCGCTGCGCGGGGGGTTGGATGCGGCCGTGGCCGTCACCGACGCGCAGGCCGGCGCGGCCGCGCGGGAGCTGCGCGCCGCGGGGATCGATGTCGGCCCCTGCGGCGCGGCGACGCTGGCCGGCCTCCGGTCCCTGCGTGCCGCTGCGAGCAGCCCTGCGGACTCTGCGCTCGCCGCCGTGGGGGCTGGACCAGACTCGGTCGTCGTGCTGCTGGCCACGGAGGGTCGCGCCGCCAACCCCGCCGGTGACGACACCGACTCCGACCCGACGCCGGAGCCGGACCCGTCGCCGGCACCTGACGCCCAGATCTAACGGGGACCCTGCGTCGAGCGCTCGGCGTACGCGGCCTGAGCCACGGCCACGAGCCGCGTGAGCAGCCCGCCGAAGCTGTGCACCCCCACCGCGGTGAACAGCACCGCCTCGTCGCGGGACTCGGTGGCGGCCAGGCGCCCCAGGTCCCGACCGGCCACCGAGTCGGCGGCATCGGCGTAGACCGACAGCAGGTCTGGCGCGATCGGGATGTTCAGCGCCTGCATCCGCGCGACATGTTCGGACAGGGCCGCGCGCACGGCGTGCGCCTCACCCGACCAGCCGCGCTCCTCCATGAGCGCAGTGACAACCGCCGGTTCGGTGCCGGCGGCCCGATCGGTCGCCGCCGGCCCAGCCCACGACGGAGGCAGCCCGAGGCCCAGCAACTGGGCGTCTCCCAACACGTCGAACAGCGCGGTGTCGGGATCGTCGACGCGGCGCAGGAGCGCGGCGATGTCCTCGATGGAGGCGCCGATGATGCCGCGCAACGCGGCGATGAGCATGAGCCGCCGCACGTGCGAGTCGTCGTACTCGGCGAGCCGTGCATTCACCGCCCGCCCCGGCGGCAGCAGCCCCTCGCGCAGGTAGTACTTGATCGACGCCACCGACGTCTCCGACGTGGCTGCAAGTTCCTTGAGCCGCATGGCAGCTCCCTCCCCCCACCCGTTTGACCTCGAGCTTCTCGCTCCTGAGTTCGCACTGGATAGCGAGATCCGGCGCCGCTATCTACGTTGGCACTTAGAGGATAGTACCTCTATCTTCAAGTCATGGAGACCACCGCAGTCATCGCAGCGCACGCGGTCGCGGCCACCGTCGTCATCACCCTCGGTCCGATCAACCTGCTGCGTCGCCGTCGGGACGCCGCGCATCGCCTCATCGGCCGGGTCTGGGCCGCGGCGATGGCGATCACCTGCGTCAGCGCCTTCGGCATCCGGCCCGACGGACTGACCTGGCTGCATGGCCTGGCGGCCTTCACCCTCCTGTCGATCGCCGTCGGCATCGTCAACATCCGGCGCCGCAACGTGCGGGGCCACCGGGCCAACATGGTCGGCGCCTACTTCGGCACCCTCATCGCCTTCGGTTTCGCGGCCCTGGCCCCCGACCGCCTCATCGCCCGGATGGCGACGGACAGTCCCCTGGCCCTGCTCGGCATCACCGCCCTGATCCTGGCCAGCTGCGCGGCCTTCGCCAGCCTGGCGATGGCCCCCGGCCGGGCCGCGCAAACCCAGGCGACCCGGCTGCGCACCGATCGCGCCCGGAGGTCCCCATTGACCGCGCCCACGGTCGCGCAGGGCGATAGCGTGCAAAAGGAGCGCCCGCCCCGCCGCGACCGCCCCATCAGCACCACCGGCACAACCTGACACGAAAGGACCGACGTGGACATCCGCGTGCTGCCCAGTGGGGAGCGAGCCATTCTCATCGAGGTAGACGATCTCGCCGAGGTGATCGCCCTACGCGCCGCACTGGATGAGCGGGTGCTCGACGCCCGCCTCGTGCCGACGGTCTCGCACAACCCCGACGCCCCCTCCAGGTCGGTGTGGGCGCACGTGCTCGACGTCGTGCCGGCCGCGCAGACGGTGCTCGTCACCGTCGATGACAACGACGCGGTGAGCACCTTGCGGCGGGAGGTGCGCGAGGTCGCCCGGCCGCTCGGCTCCGAGCAGCTGCCCCCGCCGGAACGCACCGTGCGAATCCCCGTCGTCTACGACGGCCCCGACCTGGAGGACGTGGCCTTGCGCACCGGCCTGACGCAGGACGAGGTGGTCGCCGCCCACACCGCAGCGGAGTACACCGTCGCGTTCGGCGGCTTCTCCCCCGGCTTCGTCTACCTCGTCGGCGGCGACCCGCGGCTGGAGGTCCCCCGCCACCACGAGCCGCGCACGAAGGTGCGACCCGGTTCGGTCGGCGTCGCGGGCAAGTTCAGCGGCGTCTATCCACGCGATTCGCCCGGCGGCTGGCAGCTGTTGGGGCATACCGACGCGGTGATGTGGGACATCGACCGCAACCCGCCCGAGTTGCTGCGCCCGGGCTACGGCGTGCGCTTCGAACGAGCGGAGGCGCAGGCCGAGGGCGACTCCGGCGGCGGGACGGCGACGAGCGAACAGGAGGGCGCGCGGTGAGCGGCCTGGAAGTGATCAAGACCGGCCCGCAGGTCGTGCTGGAAGATCTCGGGCGTCCGGGCCTGGCCTCGATCGGGGTGAGCCGGTCGGGCGCGGCGGACTTCGCCTCCTACCTGCTCGGCGGGCGGCTCGTCGGGCACAGCTTCGACCGGGAGTTGGGGCATGGCCTGGCCGGTGGGTTCGCCGAGGGCGGCCCGGGGCCCGCAGCGCTGGAGGTGCTGCTCGGCGGGCTGGTGGCGCGCGCCCACGGCGACCTGACGATCGCCCTCACGGGGGCACCGACAGGCCCGACGATCGATGGTCGGCGCATCGACGAGGACGCTCCGGTACGCATGCACGACGGGGAGGTGCTGTCGCTCGGGGTGCCGGAACAGGGGCTGCGCACCTACGTGTCCGTCCGCGGCGGCTTCGACGTCGAGCCGGTGCTCGGGTCGCGGTCGCGCGACACCCTCTCCGGAATCGGCCCGGTCGTCGAGCCCGGCACGTTTCTGCCTGTCGGGCAGACCAACTCCGAGCCCCAGCCCTTCGTCGATCACGTCACCCTGGCGCCGCCGACCGGCGACCTCGTCGACCTGGAGGTGCTGCCCGGCCCCCGCGGCGACTGGCTCGACGACCTCGGCAAACTGGCCAGCACGTACTGGACGGCATCGCTACGCAGCAACCGAGTCGGCCTGCGGCTCACCGGGCCGGCTCTGAAGCGCCGACCCGACCGCGTCGGCGTCGAGCTGCCGAGCGAGGGCGCGGTCCGCGGCACGATCCAGGTGCCGCACGGCGGGGAGCCGGTCATCTTCCTGGCCGATCACCCCGTGACCGGCGGCTACCCGGCGGTCGGCGTCCTGACCCGCGATTCGGTCAACCGCGCCGCCCAGATCCGCCCCGGCCAAGAGGTGAAGCTGCGTTTCGTCACCAAAGACACCACGGGCGGCACCGTTTCTCCCTAGCCTCCACCCTCTCCGCCGCACATCACTTCAGGGCGACAGGCCGCGCTAATCCTCTGAATCTCGACCGGCGGAGGTAGAACTTTCGGCGGGAGGGGTGCCCGTGCCCTGACCTGTGCCTTTACCCGTGCCATTGCCGTTGGTGTTGCGGTGGAAGCGGGGGTCGGGGGCGGGAATGAGGGCGCCGGTGACCTGGTGGTGCGGCCAGTCCAGAGTGTGGGGAGCAGACAGCGTCACGTAGTTCGGAGTCTCGTCGGCGTGCACGGTGTCGGGATGCACGGGCACGTGCGCGGCAGGGGGATTGGCGGTCCAGGCGGCGACGAACAGCAGCCAGCGCACCGCGAGGTTCATCCACACGAGAATCGTGCCGATCGCAGCCGCGGACGCCAGCAGCGGATTGTCCGACAGGCCGATGAGGCTTGTGCCACCCAGGCGCAGCACGCCCAGACCGAGGGCGCCGAGAATCATGCCCTGCCGCAGGTCCTTCCACGGCACGCGGACGAGCGCCGTAAACCGAAAGATCAACGCCACGAGCACGGCATCCAGCACCCCCGCCAGCAGCACCGCACCGACTCCGAGCAGCGCGCCGGTCAGGGTCTGGCCGAGCCCGAGCCAGTCCAGCACCCGCTCGCTGAGGAATGTCACGCCGCTGACCAGCGACGACGAGACGAGGATCGTCACGCTCAGCGCGAGAAAGCCGACCATGTCGAGAGCCTTGCCTCGTACGAACCGCAGCGGCGCGCCGCCGAGCCCGAACATCTGGCGCACGGTGCGCCGCAGCCCGGTCATCATCGTCGCCGCCGCCGCAAACACGATGATCCCGGAGATCAGCGTGGTCAGGCTGAGGCCCGGATGGCGGATGAGCAGGTATGCCGGGATCAGCCCGCCGTTGGTGCCGTCGTCGATGATGCCCGGCACCACGCTGTTGACGTTCTCGATGAACAGGTGCATGAGCTCGGGCCGGTCACCGAGAAACGCGCGAGCCAGGCTGACGAGCACCGTCAGACCCGCGGTCAACGACACCATCGCCGCGAACGTCACGCCCCCGGCGGACAGGCCGCCCCAGCACACCGCGAAGCGCAGGCACGCTCGCACGATCCGCGGCTGGCGCCCCACGTCGAGCACGTCGTACCAGCGTTCACGGACGGCCTCGGCGATCGCCGTGCGAGAAGTCATGAGTGGCATCCTGCGCGAACCGGTCCCCCGGCTCCACTCGACCCCCCGGGGGTGGGGCGAAAGCGGGTGTGAGCAGGCTCTTGTCGGGGGGGAGGGTTGAGCCCTACGCTGGAAGCCCCTGGTGCGTATGACGAATCGAGTTGCACAATGAGCAACGCTCTGCCTTCGACCGTGCTGGAGCGCTTGCTGCACGGTGCCCGCTACGAGGTCTTGCCGACCGCGACGATCGCGGAGAAGGTCCTCACCCATGTGCCGCGGACGACGACGGTCACCGTCACCGCCTCGCCGAGCAAGCCGCTGAGCACCACGCTGGACATGGCCGAGCAGTTCGCCGCGGAGGGCTTCGATGTCGTCCCGCACATCGCGGCGCGCATGGTCAGCGGCCGCACCGAGCTGAGTGAGATCGTCGACCGGTTGCGCGCGGCCGGCATCACCAAGGTCTTCGTGCCGGCCGGCGACGCCGCCGACGCGGCCGGCGACTACACCGGGGCGATCGACCTCCTCACCGACCTGCACGCGCTCGACCATCCGTTCACCCACATCGGCATCACCGGGTACCCGGAGTCGCACCCGAGCATCGACGACGACGTGACGATCCAGTCGATGTGGGACAAGCGCAAGTACGCCACCCACGTCATCTCGAACATGACGTTCGACGCGGAGGCCGTCGGCAAGTGGTCCGAGCGCATGCGTCGCCGCGGCATCGCGCTGCCGATCGTCGTCGGCGTGCCCGGCCCGGTCGACCCGACGAAGCTGCTCGGCATGGCCACGAAGATCGGAGTGGGCGACTCCGTGCGCTTCCTGCGCAAGCAGCGCGGGGTGTTCGCGCGGCTGGCCGCGCCGGGCTTCACCTCCGACCGGTTCGTCACCCGCATCGCCGCCCTCGCTGCCACGCCACAACTGGCCATCGAGGGGCTGCACATCTACACGTTCAACCAGGTGGAGGCCATCGAGGCATGGCGGCAGAAGATGATCGCCGAGGCGCAGCGCCGGTGAAAGCTCGCTCCGTGACACTCCGCGCCGTTCCGATGCGCCCGCGCGGCCGGCGGCCACTGCGGGCCCGGCGACAACTACTGTGTGCGCCGTGACGACGAATCGATTCGCGACCCTGCTGGCCGACCGCGCGCCGGTGTTCGACGGCGGCTACGGCTGGCTGCTGCAGGAGCGCGGCCTGCCCGCCGGTGACTGCGCCGAACTGTGGAACCTGCAAGAGCCGGAGAAGATCGCGGCCCTGCACGATGAGTACGCGGCGGCCGGCGCGAGCGTGCTGACGACCAACACCTTCGGCGGCACCGCCCCGCGCCTTGCCATGCACGGCCTCGAAGACCACGTGGAGGCCGTCAACCGGGCCGGCGCCGCGATCGCCCGGGAGGTGGCCGACCGGCACGGCGCGCTGGTCGGCGGCGACCTCGGCCCGACCGGCGAACTGTTCGAGCCGATGGGCACGCTGACCCCGGAGCAGGCGCAAGGGCTGTTCGAGGCGCAGCTGCGCGGCCTCGTGGCCGGCGGCATCGACCTCGTGCTCATCGAGACGATGAGCGACCTGGCCGAGGCGCGCGCCGCGATCGCCGCCGCCCGGGCCGTCTGCCCCGACCTGCCGATCGTCGCGACGATGTCGTTCGACACCAACCTGCGCACGATGATGGGTGTGCGCCCGGCCGACGCCGCGCTCGAGCTGGCCGCCGCGGGCGCCGACGTCGTGGGCGCCAACTGCGGCCGCGGCCCGGAGGAGATGAGCGTCATCGCCGAGCAGCTCGTGGCCGCCCGCCCCGAGGGGGTGCTCGTGCTGACCCAGTCCAACGCGGGCCTGCCGCAGTTGGAGGGGGCCGAGTTCGTCTACACCGTGGGTCCGCAGGCCCTCGCCGAGCACGCCCGCTCGCTGCGCGACGCCGGTGTCGACGTCGTCGGCGCCTGCTGCGGCTCCAGCCCCGAACACATCGCCGCCATCCGCGCCGCCGTCACCGCCTGACCTCGCTTTCGCTCGACCCTCCAGTTATCGGAACTGATAATCTCGATCCATGAGTGTCAGTGATCCGGACTTCGCGCGGCTCGACTCGGATCTGCGCGCAGTCTTGGAGTCCGCCGCCCGACTCCAGGAGGTCGTGCCCGACGCCGTCCTCGTGAGAGCACCCCGTTGGCGCGACTGGTCGGCAGTGGTGACCGCCTGCCACCAGCTATCCGACGATCTGCTCGAGTGCCGCTGATATGCCCTTGGCGTTTCGCAACGTGGATGCGGACCCGAGCGATCCGGTCGGCACGTGGCCTTACGAGGGCCTGGTATCGGCGATGGAACGCGGCTCGATCCGCGACTGGCGGCGCATCGCGGCAGAGCTGCGCGCGCATCCGTGGGGCCGCACCGCCCGGCACCTGGAGGAGCACCTGACATACGCCGACCCACCCGGGTCGGGTCCGCTGTTGAGTCGAGCCCTCGAAAGCGCCCGACGGGAGCAGGAGGCGCAGGAGCGCGCAGAGGTCGCCTCCCGAATCGATGAGTTGGTGCGCGCCAGCGGGCTGCGCGCCGCCGAGTTCGCGGCGCGGATCGGCACATCCGCGTCTCGCCTGTCCACGTACCGCACCGGCAAGGTCGTGCCGTCGGCCACACTGCTGCTCCGGATGGAGCGGGCGGCAGCGGCCGCGCGCGGGCTGGGCCCACCCGACCCCTGACTCGGGTGGGCCCAGCCGGCTGTGAGGCTGCGCGCGTCAATGGATCACCGGCGGCTTCGGCTTGGGCGCATCCAGGTCGAGCAGCCCCCAGGCCTGGTTGCCGATTTTGGGGTCGTCGAGGTAGCGGGCGCAGTCCCACTGCTGCAGGACCGCCTGCGCCCCAGGGGTACCCAAGCGCGGATTGTGGGCGTCGAGGCAGCGCCCGGTACGCCGGTTGACCAGCACGGTCTTGGGGATGACGAAGCCGCAGTAGTTCGGCGGCCCGTTGCGGCACGGCTCCTTGTACCGGTCCAACTGCACAAGCTTCCACTGCGACGGGGTGTAGCCGTCGCCGCAGTACGGGTGCTGCAGCACCTTCGTGCCGTTGGTGTACGTGCCGCCGCGCCAGTCCAGCATCAGGCACTGATCGGAGTGCCGCGCCTTGAGCCGGAACCAGCCGTCGCCGCTGGACAGCTTGTAGAACTCCTGCGAGCGGCTGGCGTTGTCGGGCCAGAGGAACACCCCGGTCAGCGGGGCAGTCGAGGCCCAGATGACGTCGGCGCGCAGCTTGCTCGCCGTGTTGATCAGCTCGTGGCGGTGGAACAGCGCCCTGATCGCCGGCGAGATCTCCTTCGGAAGCACGGGCCGCGGGCGGATCGGGTCCCCGGGACCGGCCGGCAGGGGAAACGCGGCCGATGTCATCGTGGCGGCCGTCGAAGTGGTCGCGGTCCTCGCGGTCCTCGTCGAAGCCGTGGCGGCGGGCATGGCGGCCGTGGCGGCGTCGATCGGGCCGGCGAGCAGGCCTGCGCCGACGGCCACGACCGCGGCGGACATGGCAATGGTGTGACGGGTGGACCGTCGGTCGGTGCTGGGCATCGGGTGCTCCTTCGAAGCGCTGTGGTCTTCGCCCGGGAGCGGCCGGCGCGGGCTCCGTATTCGGTGGCCCGCCCGGGCTTTTCGGGCGTGCTTCCACAGTCGCCCCGCCGGCGGAATCGGCCGATCAGCCTGAGAACCCCGCAAGTGTTCGCTCGCCGACAGACGCGCACCGACAGACACGCACGGGCAGAGACAGCGCGAGCGAGTGGGCAGGGGTCAATCCAACAGGTCGGTGAGCGCCGCTTCGAGGCGGCCCGTGCCGGTGGGTACGACCTGCAGCGGGAGGCCGAGGCGCTGCGCCGCCTCCTGCGCACGTGCGCGGAGCTGCGGCGTGGGCTCCTGAGCGAGCCAGACGCAGCGGGTGTAGTGCGCGAAGTAGTCGTCCCGCAACTCGGGGTAGCGGTCGAGACCGAGTTCGCGCCAGATCGTCCGGTCGAACGAGGCGACGAGGAAGTCGGTGAGCACGTAAGTGCCCGGTTCGGCCGCGAAGGTCGCGGCCATCGTCTCGGCGCCGGCGAACAGGTCGTAGCAGTGCAACCCGGGCAGTCGACGCAGGCCGCGACGATCGCACAGCTCGTCGAGGGCGCCGTAGGTGCCGCAGTCGGCGTATCCCACGGCGACCCTGCGATACCGCGCCGGCTCGCCGGTCGGCATCAACTCGTCGACGAGCCGCTCGACCTGCCCGGCAATGAGCTGCGGCTGGTTGTGCAGCAGCGGCGGCAGCGGGTATACATCGAGCGCCCAGCCACGGGCCCGAGCCAGGTCCGCGGCCGGCTGCGCCAGCGCCCCGCAGGCGACGAGCGCGACCTTGGCCGCGCTCGCCGCCCCTCGGGCAGCCTCGATGCTCACGGACGCGGCGGCCTCGACGCCGAGCGGCGCCTCAGCCGGGGAAGGCGAGCTGGTCGACGAAGCGATCGTTGAAGTCGGGCCGATCGGAGAGCTCGACATACTTCACCTCCTGCAGCAGCGCCTCGGCTCCGGCGCGCTCGCGGGCGCTGAGCAGCACCATCTTCGCGCCCTCTCCGGCGACATTGCCCGCCGAGACGATCCGCAGCACCGGCAGCTTGGGCACCAGCCCGATCCGGATCGCCGACGCCGGCGACAGGTAGCTGCCGAACGACCCGGCCAGCAGCACCTGCTGGATGTCGCGCGGCTCCAGATCGAGTTCGCCGAGCAGCAGCGACCAGCCCGTCGAGATGGCGGCCTTGGCGAACTGCAGCTCGCGCACGTCCCGTTGCGAGAGATACACACACTGTTCTGTGGGAGCGTCGGGGGTCGGGCGGTAGAGCACGAACACCCGCTCCTGGCCGACGGCGCTGAGCCGGTCCGCCAACCCCGGCAGCTGCTCCGCGGCCTGCTCGTCGGTGATGAACCGGCCGGAGGAGTCGAGCAGCCCGACCCGGGCCAGCTCGGCGACGGCGTCGACGAGTCCCGAACCGCACAGGCCGCGCGGCTCGACGTCGCCGATGACCCCCAGCTGCACCCCCTCCGGCGCACCCGCCGGCGCGGCCGGGTCGAGGGTGATGACCTCGATCGCGCCGTCCGCGGCCCGCATCCCGCACCGGATCGCGCCGCCCTCGAAGGCGGGCCCGGCGGGCGCCGCCGTCGAGACGATCCGCTCCCCGTCCGAGAGCACGATCTCGCAGTTGGTGCCGACGTCGACGAACAGTCGCGCACGCTTGTCGCGGTCCATGCCGGAGGCGAGCATGCCGGCCACGATGTCGCCGCCGACGTAGGCGCCGAGCGCCGGGAAGATCACGGCCCGCGCGCCCGGATGCAGCGTGAGCCCGAGTTCGGCGACCGGCACCGGCGGGAACGACGCGGCGGACATGACGAACGGCGCGACGCCCAGCGGCTCGGGGTCGATGCCCAGGGCCAGCGCGGTCATCGTCGCGTTGCCGGCGAGTCCCACCTCGTAGACCTCGGTCGGCGCGACGCCCGCCTCGGCGAGCACCTCCTGCGCCAGCGAGTTCAGCGTCGCGTGGGCCAACTCCCGCAGCCGCCCGGCCGCGGAGTCGTCCATCATCGTCGCCGAGATACGCGTGATGACGTCGCCGCCGAACGGCTGCTGGCCGTTGAGCATCGAGGCCACGGCCGCCGGGGTGCCGGTCGACAGGTCGAGCAGGGTCGCGACGACCGTGGTGGTGCCCAGGTCGTAGGCGATGGCGAAGCGCCGGTCCGTCGTGTCGCCCGGTTCGATGTCGACGAGCAGGTCGTCGATGATGACCGCGGTCACCTTGAAGTCGGCGGCCCGCAGCACCCGCGCCGCCGAGCGGATGACCGCCAGGTCGACCCGCGGCTCCAGGTCGGTGATCGCGTCGAGGATGCGCACGATGTCGGTGCGCTGGTCACTGAGGGTGGGCTCCTCCAGCTCGAGAAACCGCTTCTGTACCGCGGGCCGCAGGATGACCTGCCGACCCACGCCCACGGTCGACGCCTTCGGCCGGGTGACCAACGGCGGCACGTCGACGTCGAGGTCGACGGCGGTGCGCACGAGGCAGGCCAGTCGCCAGCCGTCGTCGAGCTCACCCTGGGAGAAGGTGCGCACGTCGTGACTGGTGATCGGCGCGCTGCCGCTGGTCAGCCGCACCTTGCACTTGCGGCAGGTGCCGTGGCCACCGCACGTGGAGTCGATGGCGATGCCGTTCCAGCTCGCCGCGTCGAAGACCGACACCCCGGCCGGCACCCGCACGTCCCGTCCCGAGGGGGCGAAGCGCAGCGCGACGCGCCCGGTGCCGTCGAGCAGCCCGGCCTCGCCCTGCACGTCGGCTCGCTCGGGCATCAACCCTTCACGCAGGAAGACGTCGAGGTCTTCGGGATCCGGCGGCTCCGGCGCCTCCTCCGGATCCAGCGGCCCGAGCACGGTCGCCGCCAACGGGTCCTCCGCGAGGGCGGCCAGCAGCAGACTCTCCGTCGTCGGCTCCGTCGGGTCGCCTCCGGTCGGATCGGCCCCGGTCGAATCGGCCCCGGTCGGGTCGCCTCCGGTCGGATCGGCCCCGGCGGTCATGCGATGCCGGCCGCGGCAGCCTCCTGCGCGGCCTTCTCCGCCGCCAGCTTGGCGCGGTGATTGGCGATCCAGGCCATGCCCCATTCGTCGTTGCCGAGCATGAGGTCGGCGGCGCGCACGGCCTCGACGATCTGCGGGGTGCGGGCGTCCATGATCGCGCTCGTCATACCCACGGTCATCGCCATCGGCAGCCAGGTGGCGTTGAGGGCGTGCCGCCCGGGCATCCCGAACGAGACGTTGGAGGCGCCGCACGTCATGTTCAGGCCCCACCGCTCGTGGATGCGCTGGATGGTCTCCAGGGCGGTGCGACCCACGGTCGGGTCGGCGCCGATCGGCATGGCCAGCGGGTCGATGACGATGTCCTCGATCGCGATGCCGTACTCCTGCGTGGCGACCCGAACGATCTTCTCGGTCAGCTCGATCCGCTTGTCGGCCTCCATCGGGATCTCGTCGTGGTCGTTGGGCAGCGCGACGACGGCCGCGTCGTACTTCTTGACCAGCGGGAGGATCTGCTCCATCCGCTCGTCCTCGGCGGTGATCGAGTTGACCAGCGCTCGCCCCTGGTACGCCGCGAGTCCCGCCTCCAGGGCCTCGACGACCGAGGAGTCGATGCAGATCGGCAGGTCGGTCAGCGACTGCACGAGCTTGATCGCCTTGACCAGCAGCTCTGCCTCGTCGGTCAACGGCACGCCCATGTTGACGTCGAGCACGTTCGCGCCGCCCGCGACCTGCGCCGCGACATCGCGTTCGATGGCGGACAGGTCACCGGCGCGCAGCTGCTCCTGAAAGATGCGCCGACCGGTGGGATTGATGCGCTCGCCGATGACGCAGAACGGCTTGTCCGAGCCGATGACGACCTCTTTGGAGGCCGATCGCAGGACGGTGTGCAGGGGCTGTGACACAAGGGCTCCTGTGCGGTTTCAGGGGGAAGGGGTTCAGGCGGGGACGCCGGCGCGGCGCTGGGCGAGCAGGGCCTTGGCGCGCTTGACGGTGGCGGAGGCGTCGGCGGCGTATCCGTCGGCACCCACGGCGTCGGCGTACTCCTGGGTGACGGGCGCTCCGCCGACCATGACGATGACCTGCTCGCGCAGGCCCGCCTTGGTGAGCGCGTTGAGGTTGGCCTTGAACATCGGCATCGTCGTCGTGAGGAACGCGGACATGCCCACGATGTCGGGCTGGTGCTCCTCGATCGCGGCGACGAACTTCTCCGGCGCCACCTGCACCCCCAGGTCGATGACCTCGAAGCCGGCGCCCTCGAGCATGATGTTGACGAGGTTCTTGCCGATGTCGTGCACGTCGCCCTTGACGGTGCCCATGACGAACTTGCCGATCGTCTCGACACCCGTGTCGGCCAGCAGCGGCCGCAGCACCTCCATCGACCCCGCCATCGCCCGGCCGGCGATGAGCATCTCGGGCACGAAGAAGTCGCCGCGCTCGAACCGGGCGCCGACCTCCTCCAGGGCGGGGATGAGCGAGTCGAAGAGCAGGCTCTGGGGCTCCATGCCCTGCTCAAGTGCCTGGTGGGTGAGTTCGAGCACCCGGGGGCCGTTGCCGACCAGCGTCTGGTCGTACATCTCCTTGAGGATCTCGTCAGGGGTCATGCTGCACCTTCCGTGCGGGAGCGCCCAAGGCGGGCGGAGATGGTGGCGGCGGCAGTGACGACGTCCTGCGCCGTGGATTCGATGGTGCTGGCCAGCCGCGACGTCGGGCCCGACAGGCCCAGCGCCGCGACGACAACCTCGCCGCGGCGCACCGGCGCGGCGATTCCGGTGAGGCCGATCTCGAGCTCGTCCATCGTCACGGCGTACCCGCGACGACGGATCTGCTCGAACTGGGCCACGAGACTGCGGGCATCGGCGATCGTCTGCTCGGTGCGTTGGTCCAGCGCCCCGGTCGGCGCCGGGATGGCCCCGGCGGCGTACAGCGCCTTGCCCAGCGCGGAGGTGTGCGCCGGCAGGTCGACCCCGACCCAGTCTCGACTGCCCAGAAAGTAGGCGGAGTCGACCTGGGCGACCTGAACGACCCGGTGGCCCAGGGCGATCCCGAAGTTGATGGTCTCGCCGGTCTTCTCGCCGAGCTCCTCCATGACCGGCATCGCCTCGCGCACCAGGTGTTCGTGGCGATCCTGACCGTTGGCGTACTGCTCGATGACGGCGCCGGCCCCCCAACCGCCCGATCCGTCGCGGCGCAACAGCTCGTGGCGTTCGAGGGCGGCCAGGATGCGGGAGGTCGTGGAGCGGGGGTAGCCGGCCTCGTCACACAACTGCGTGAAGGTGACCGGTTCGCCGCCCGCGCCGAGGATGCGCGCGAGCAGGTCGGCGGCCCGGTCGATCGACTGGGTGCCTGTCTGCGCCATCGTGCGTTCCCCTCCCTTGGGCCGGCCCCGCGACAAGGTGTCGCTGGGGCGTCGTGGCCACTCACCCTCCCGAAATCCCGGCTCGTGACCGGGGGCTGGACGAGAGAGGCCCTGCGATGTCAGGCTGGCCCCACACTGTGAGACCGTGAGTTCCACAAGATGAGGCTAGGAGGCGACGTGGCTTCACGTCAATGCCGGCCCGCCGCCGGAGGGTCGATCCGTCCGGGAATGGATACATGCCTCACCACACACCGAACTGTGCGATAAGCGTCGCACGCCCAGCCGACCCCCGGCCGAAGGAGTACCGCGCCAATGTTCGTCAACCGGATGCCCCGCTACGAGATCCTCTCCGAGCAGGCGATGGCCCAGCTCGACGCCGGATGGCGCCGACTGGTCACCGAAATCGGTGTCGAGTTCATGTCCGACCGCGCGCTCGACCTGTTCCGCGAGGCGGGGCAGAAGGTCGAGGGCAACACGGTCTTCCTCGACCCCGAGTTCGTGCTCGCGCAGGTGGCCAAGGCGCCGAAGGAGTTCGAGGTGCAGGCCCGCAACCCCGAGCACTCGGTGCACATCGGCGGGGAGGCGATGGCCTTCGGCGCCGTCTACGGCCCGCCGTTCGTGCGCGAGGGTGAGGTGCGCCGCGACGGCACCTTCGACGACTACCGCAACTTCCTGCGCTTGGCGCAGTCGTTCTCCGCACTGGACTCCGCCGGCGGCGTGGTCTGCGAGCCCAACGACACCCCGCTGGACTCCCGGCACCTGGACATGAACCTCGCGCTCATGACGCTGACCGACAAGATCTACATGGGCAACGTCGTCTCCGGGCCCAACGCGGCAGACACCATCGCCATGAGCGAGATCCTCTTCGGCGGCCGCGAGGCCATCGAGAAGACGCCCGTGTGCATCAGCCTCATCAACTGCAATTCGCCGTTGCGCTGGGACGACCGGATGCTCGACGCGCTGTTCGAGTACTGCGGCGCCGCCCAGCCGGTCGTGCTCACCCCGTTCCTGCTGATGGGCGCGATGTCGCCGGTCACCATCCCGGCGGCGCTCGTGCAGCAGATGGCCGAAGCTTTCTCGGGCATCGCCCTGGCTCAGCTGATCCGCCCCGGCTGCCCGGTGATCTTCGGCTCGTTCCTGTCGAACATCGACATGAAGACCGGCTCGCCGACGTTCGGCACGCCCGAGTCCGGCATCGGCCTGCTGTGCACCGGGCAGATCGCCCGCCACTACGGCCTGCCGTTCCGCAGCGGCGGCGGCCTGACCAGCTCGCAGGTCGCCGACGCCCAGGCGGGCTATGAGTCGCTGATGACGCTCATGCCGACCTTCCTGGCCGGCGCCAACTGGGTGATGCACTCCGCCGGCTGGCTCGACGGCGGCCTCATCGCCTCGTTCGAGAAGTTCATCGTCGACGTGCAGATCCTCGAGATGTTGCGGCACGAGTTCACCCCGCTGGAGATCGACGAGGCCTCGCTGGCCTTCGACGCCCATCAGGAGGTCGGCCACGGCGGGCACTTCCTCGGCGCCATGCACACGATGGAGCGCTTCCGCGACTGCTTCTACCGGCCGTTCCTGTCCAGCTCCGACAACTACGACCGCTGGATGCGCGGCGGGGCCCTCGACGCCAACGCCCGCGCCGGGCAGATCTACAAGGCCACGCTCGCCGACTACGTCCAGCCCCCGCTGGACGACGCCATCCGCCTCGAGCTGGAGGAGTACGTCGTCCGCCGCCGCGCCGAACTCGGCGACTGACCGGACCGGGAGCAGGGCCACCGTCGACTATTTCATGAAAGCGACGCTAGGATCGTAAACATGAAAGATGGAGCGCCGGCCCTGCTCCCCCTCCTGCGATCGCGAGCCCAAGGGGACATCATCGCGTGGATCATGCTTCACCCGGAGGACGAGTCATCGCTGACGGAGATCGCCCGAGCAACGAACACCTCCGGCGCCACGGTCATGCGGGAGGTGGATCGCCTGGCTGACGCCGGCTTGATCCGTGAGTCTCGCCGGGGCAATCAACGGCTGG